>JBBSQL010000089.1:0-1880 GCA_038257845.1 Chitinophagales bacterium | reverse complement strand
TTTTGATTTACTTCAAAATTATTTTTGAATTTTTGTAAAGTATCCGCGAAAATTTTTGAATTTGTAAAAGGATAAAATTATTTTTAACCAAAATCTATTCTTTAAATTTTCATTGCTGCAAAACTATTCAAAAAATGCTGATTTCCTTACATCCCGACAACCCAAATCCGCGCGACCTGAAAATCATTACAGAATGCCTCAGTGATGGAGGCCTTATTATTTATCCGACAGATACCATTTATGGACTGGGTTGTGATATTTTTCACCATAAAGCCGTTGAAAAAATATACCGCGTAAAAAAAATGCAACCGGAAAAATCCTCATTGAGCTTTGTCTGCAGCAGCCTGAGTGATTTGAGTAAATATGCTAAAAGTATTTCCACACCTTTATACAGGATTTTAAAAAGCTATCTCCCGGGGCCGTACACATTTATTTTACCGGCCAGTAAAGAAGTGCCGAAAATTTTAAAAAGTAAACGGAATACGATTGGCCTGCGTGTGCCTGCAAATCCTATAACACTTGCTATCATTGAAGCACAGGGAAATCCGTTACTCTCCACTTCACTGCCCGGCGAAGATGTGGAAGATTATACCGACCCGGATATCATTTATGAAAATTTTAAAAACGACGTGGATATAGTTATAAGCGGTGGCATTGGCGGCATCATCCCTTCCACCGTAATTGATTGCACGAAAGAACCCTATGAAATAATCAGAATGGGCGCGGGGAAATGGGATGAAAGTCTATAAAAAAAATCAGCAGTTCACTTTATCTCCTGATGAGTAAATTATGGTTTTGGGGGAAATATTAAAACTCATGCGATGATATTTGCACAAGCCGTGTAATTCAATGCTATCGCGGTGTTCACGCGTACCATAGCCTTTATTGCTTTTCCAGTTATAGTGCGGAAATTCTTCATGCAACTTCGTCATATAATCATCGCGGTAGGTTTTTGCCAAAATACTTGCAGCCGCAATGCTGGCATATTTTCCATCGCCTTCAATAATGCAATAATGCGTTTTTTCTTTATAAGGATTAAACCTGTTTCCATCTATCAATAAAACTTCCGGTATCACTTGCAGTGCATCCAAAGCAAGATGCATGGCTTTAATGGATGCCTGTAAAATATTGATGAGATCTATTTCTGTATTGTGCACGCAGGCGACGGCATAACTGATAGCGCGTTCTTCAATAAACGGCCTTAATTCATTGCGCACAGTTTCAGAAACTTGTTTACTGTCATTTAATTGCGGGTGAAAAAAATTGCGCGGTAAAATGACAGCAGCGGCAAATACCGGCCCGGCATAACAACCACGGCCGGCTTCATCGCAACCTGCTTCAATAAATTTTCGCGAATAATATTTTTTCAGCATATTTATTTTTTCATCGCCAATGGCGAAAATATAACCTTTTAAAAATTTTTAAAATTAATATCCAAATACCTTTGCACAAAAAATGCAGGATATGGTTTCAGCAAACCGGAAGAATAAAATCATTGCTTACTGGTTATTGATCGGCGTTGGAATGCTGGTCATACAAGTGTTGCTGGGTGGGCTTACAAGACTTACAGGTTCCGGCCTTTCCATTACAGAATGGGATCCACTCATGGGATTCATGCCGCCATTAAATGAAATGCAGTGGCAGCAGGCATTTGATAAATACCAGCAGATCGCGCAGTTTAAATATTTGAACAATCACTTTTCTTTAAATGATTTCAAATTTATTTTTTACTGGGAATGGTTTCACCGCGTTTGGGCCAGGCTAATGGGATTGGTATTTATAATCCCATTCTTTTATTTTTTGTATAAAAAATATTTTACAAAATGGATGATTTGGCCAATGGTCATATTATTTATTCTCGGCGCGCTACAGGGATTTAT
>JBBSQL010000088.1:0-2748 GCA_038257845.1 Chitinophagales bacterium | reverse complement strand
TTAAAAGGGAAAAATTAATATTGATTTTACTGAAAACCTTCATGGCAAAACAAAAAAAAGCCCCGAATAATTCAGAGCTTTTTGATGTATAATTTAAAAAAAATTAATCGTCAATCTTCACCTTGCCTTTGCTTTTTGCAATTACTTCTTCAGCAATACTTGTCGGAGCAGGTGCATAATGTGAAAACTCCATGGTGGAAGTTGCGCGACCGCTGGATAAAGAACGGAGCTGCGTTACATATCCAAACATTTCACTCAATGGAACTTTGGCCTTGATCACCTGTGCATTTCCGCGGGTGTCCATGCCTTCCAGCATTCCACGACGGCGGTTTAGGTCACCAGTTACATCTCCCATATACTGATCCGGTGTTACTACTTCAATCTTCATGATTGGTTCAAGCAATGTTGGCTTGGCTTTTCTTCCCGCTTCGCGGAAACCACCTTTGGCACACAATTCAAAACTCATAGAGTCGGAATCCACCTGGTGGAAACTACCATCAAATATGCGCACTTTCATGGATTCCATCGGATAACCTGCAAGAACGCCCGTTGTCATAGAAGTCTCAAAACCTTTCTGGATTGCTGGTACAAATTCTTTCGGAATAGAACCACCGAAAATATCATTTTTAAACTGGAAATGTTTTCCAACATTTTCTTTCAGCCATTCTTCATCAGCAGGCCCGATCTCAAATTGAATATCGGCAAATTTACCACGGCCACCAGTTTGCTTTTTCAGAATCTCGCGGTGTTCGATCGCTTTGCCAAATGCTTCTTTATACGCAACCTGTGGATTGCCCTGGTTGATCTCAACTTTGAATTCCCGCTTCATACGGTCAACGATAATCTCCAAATGCAATTCACCCATTCCGGAAAGAATGGTCTGACCAGTATCTTCATCTGTTTTTACGCGCAGCGTTGGATCTTCTTCCACGAGTTTGGCAATAGCCATTCCCATCCTGTCCACATCCACCTGCGTTTTTGGTTCTACGGCAACAGAAATAACCGGCTCGGGAATAAACATATTTTCCAAAACAATCGGATGATCTTCGTCACATAATGTATCACCGGTTTTTATTTCTTTAAAACCAACTGCTGCTGCAATATCGCCTGCCTCAATAAAATCAATTGGGTTTTGTTTGTTGGCAAACATTTTCATGATACGGCTAATGCGTTCATTTTTTCCACTACGCATATTGCGCACATAACTACCCGCATCAAGATGACCGGAATAGCAACGGAAAAATGCCAGCCTTCCCACGAATGGATCGGTCATGATCTTAAAAGCCAAAGCCGCAAACGGTTCTTTTGCATCCGGCTTACGCTGTACTTCTTCACCGGTTTCAGGATTGATTCCAGTTACGGCTTCAATGTCTTTTGGTGAAGGTAAATAACGGCAAACAGCATCCAGTGCGGTTTGTACGCCTTTATTTTTAAATGAAGAGCCACACATCATTGGAACGATACTCAAATCAATGGTTGCTTTGCGAATGGCTTCATGTAATTCTGCTTCGGAAATACTTTTTGGATCGTCAAAAAATTTCTCCATCAGGTGATCATCATATTCAGCCACGGCTTCCACCAGGTTTTGACGCCAGAATTCCGCCTCTTCTTTCAAGTCTTCCGGGATTGCAATTTCCTGGTAGGTCATACCTTCGGTTTCTTCATCCCAGATAATTCCTTTCATGCTGATAAGATCCACAACACCTGTAAAATCATCTTCCGCGCCAATAGGTAATTGCAGCGGTACAGCTTTCGCACCCAGCATTTCTTTTACCTGCTTTACTACGTTCAGGAAGTCAGCACCTGCGCGGTCCATTTTATTTACAAAACCAATACGCGGAACATTGTAACGGTTTGCCTGGCGCCATACAGTTTCGCTTTGAGGCTCTACGCCATCAACTGCGGAGAACAAAGCGATCAGGCCATCAAGTACACGCATAGAGCGTTCCACTTCCACGGTAAAATCCACGTGGCCGGGGGTATCAATGATATTGAAATAATAATTTTTTGTATTTGCATCAGATTTACCATTCACCAT
Source organism: Chitinophagales bacterium (assembly GCA_038257845.1). Lineage (GTDB taxonomy): Bacteria > Bacteroidota > Bacteroidia > Chitinophagales > Chitinophagaceae > JAFDXJ01. The sequence continues at coordinate 710 of JBBSQL010000088.1, read as the reverse complement.
AGGAAAATTCCACTGGCAACTAACTGCTGCAGAAGTGATGGTAATACCGCGTTCTTTTTCCTGCTCCATCCAGTCGGTGGTTGCAGCGCCATCGTGTACTTCTCCTATTTTATGGATCATACCAGTGTAGCGTAATATGCGTTCTGTAGTGGTGGTTTTACCGGCATCAATATGCGCGGCGATACCAAAATTTCTTTGTAACCTGAGATCTGCCATTTTTAATTGTATTTATTTGTATGTAAGCCTTCCCGGGAGGGAATTTTTGAGTGTATATAAAAAGAATATTTCCTTTAAGTACGGAATTTTATTATGCTGTGATTTTTACCCTCATAACTGCTAATTCATACCCGGCGTATTGAATTTTTAAACGCCTCATTCGTATTTTTAGCGGCGCAAAGGTAATTAAATAAAATGAAAAATAATGAGGGTAAATGATAATATTTTAGAAACTATTTTGATTGAAAAGATTAAAACAATTTTATGAAATCTAAGTTTTTTCCGGAAGCTTTGTTTATTAATTTATTTGTATAAATGGATAAACTTATAAAGAAGCTGATTTTAAAAAACGAACTGATCGTTTTGCAAATGATTATCTGCCTTCGGCTTCGCTCAGGCAGCATCAAATTTCACAAAAGTTAATTACGTTATCTGCCTTCGGCTTCGCTCAGGCAGCATTAAATTTCACAAAAGTTAATTGTGTTATCTGCCTT
>JBBSQL010000087.1:0-3495 GCA_038257845.1 Chitinophagales bacterium | reverse complement strand
TGCGGATTTGATGTGGCATTACATAAAAAAATTTCCCGGGTGGCAGGATTTTTTTTGTATTAAACATCACTACAGGAATAACTCTTTTATGCATGTCTTTCGCAAGTTTGAAAGCGCCATCATAAAACGGTCGCAATGGTTTATCCGTTTTATTTCGCGAACCTTCCGGGAAGATCAACATATCCAGTTTTCGTTGTAAAACCTTTTTCATTTGCTCAAAACTCTTTCTTCGACTTTCAACGCTTTTGCGATCCACGAGCACACTTCCCCAGGAATAGATCCAGCCGAAAACTGGTATTTGCGCTAAACTTTTTTTAGCAATGGTTTTATTTGCTTGTGGCATGAAAGGCGTTGTCACAGGGATATCCATAAAGCTGCTATGATTGCAAACAATGACGTAATTTTCATTTGGAGAAAAATTATTTTTACCATTAATGCGTATTGGACAACCAATCGCGTATAAAAATGTGATCATCCATATCCTGGATACGCTGCGATGCCATTCGGCAGCTTTCTTATAGGGCATGAACAATAAGGGTAAATAAAAAAAGAGGGCAATGAAAATACTGGTGATAAAAAACACCAGGGTCCAAAGCGCCCAAATTCTTCCAAAAATTTCTTTAAATATTTTCATACAAATCTTTTATTTATTCTTGTTTAAATTCCAATCAATCGGTGTCTTATGAAGACTTTTTAAAATCCTGTTTGTTTCACTAAAATGTTTACATCCAAAAAAACCATTGAATGCACTCAATGGGGAAGGATGTGCCGCTTTCAAAATAAAATGTTTATTTGTATCAATTAAAATTTCTTTTGACTGAGCAAATTTTCCCCATAATAAAAAAATGATGCCTTCTTTTTCTGAAGATATTTTTTTAATGACTGCATCTGTAAAATCCATCCAGCCTGTTTTTGCATGACTTGCAGCATCATTGGCACGAACGGTTAAAACGGCATTCAATAATAATACGCCCTGCTCAGCCCATGCAGTTAAATTCCCTGAGGAAGGTGGTTCAATTCCCATATCACTTTTAATTTCTTTAAAAATATTTACCAGCGAAGGTGGAATTGGAACACCTTCCTGTACAGAGAAACAAAGTCCGTGCGCCTGTCCAACATTATGATATGGATCCTGCCCAAGTATAACCACTTTGATTGAATCAAAAGGCGTAGCATTAAATGCATTAAAGATGAGCGGCCCGGGCGGATAAATTGTTATTCCGGCTTTCTTTTCAGCTTTTAATGTATCAACTATTTTATGAAAATAGGGCTTTTCAAATTCTTCTTTTAATATTTCCTTCCAGCCTTGTTCTATTTTTACATTCATTCCATTCCTTGTTTGGCTGCAAACTTATTTAAAATTACTTTTGCTTCTTTGTAAAAATACGGTCCGGTAGCTCAGTTGGATAGAGCAACTGCCTTCTAAGCAGTAGGCCATTGGTTCGAATCCAATCCGGATCACTTTTCACCAAGGCGATTTCATTTAAAGGGCATCTTTATTTATTTGAAAAAATAGCAAACTGCATGATAGCAAACTTTTCTCTCGATGAAAACTGGCTCGATTTTCATCAGGTAAAACAACTCATTTCTTTTTCTCCGCAGCTTTCCATTTCCCCGTCAGCCATTGACAAAATAAATCATTGCCGGGAATTTTTGGATAAAAAAATTGAAGAACCAGGTTCCGTTTTTTATGGCATTAACACGGGTTTTGGTTATTTGCAAAATGTAGAAATTGGCCGGGATCAGATTGAAGAATTGCAATATAATTTATTGAAATCCCATGCCTGTGGAATGGGAGAGGAAGTACCTGCGGAAATTGTGCGACTGATGATTATTTTCAAAATAAAATCACTCAGTTATGGCCATAGTGGTGTACAACTAAGTACGGTGGAGCGTTTAGTAAATATGTATAATGAAAATGTTTTACCGGTCATTTATACACAAGGTTCTTTGGGCGCATCCGGTGATTTGGCACCGTTGAGTCATTTAAGTTTGCCTTTGATTGGCTTGGGAAAAGTGACGTATAAAGAAAAATTGCAGGAAGCAGATGAAGTTTTAAATCAATTGAATTGGAAGCCGGTAACATTAAAAAGTAAAGAAGGACTTGCATTAATTAATGGCACTCAATTCATGAGTGCTTATGGTTTGTATTGCCTGGCAAAAGCGGAACAGGTTTTAAAAATGGCTGATTTAATTGCCGCACTTTCTTTCGATGCTTTTGATTGTACCCCGCAACCATTGAATGAAGCCATTCATAGAATTCGTCCGCATAAAGGGCAGGTAAAAACTGCTGAAATTATGCGAAATTTCCTTGCAGGAAGTGAGATCATCAGCCAGGCTAAATCACAGGTGCAGGATCCATATTCTTTCCGTTGTGTGCCGCAGGTACATGGCGCAACCAAAGATGTTTTTGAAAATGTGTTAAGTGTTTTTCTTACAGAAATAAATTCAGTTACAGACAATCCAAATATTTTCCCGGATGAAGACATGATTCTTAGTGGTGGAAATTTTCACGGCCAGCCACTGGCATTACATTTAGATTTTCTCTCCATCGCCATGAGTGAAATCGGTAGTATATCCGAGCGGCGCACGTATCAATTGATTAGCGGCCAGCGCGGTTTACCGGCTTTCCTGGTACAAAATCCCGGCCTGCACAGCGGGTTTATGATCCCACAATATACTTCGGCGGGAATGGTGAGTGAAAACAAACAATTATGTACGCCGGCAAGTGTAGATACGATTCCATCTTCCAATAACCAGGAAGATCATGTAAGTATGGGCGCGAATGCTGCCACAAAATGTTTTAGTTTAATGCTGAATGTAGAAAAAATATTGGGCATCGAATTATTGACTGCTGCGCAGGCGCTGGAATTCAGGCGGCCATTAAAAAGTTCTGTTGCAGTAGAAAAATTGCATGCAGCTTTCCGCAAAGAAATTTCCTTTAATACAGCAGACCGCATTTTGCATGATGATATGGTGAAGGCTGCGGAATTTGTTAGGAAGTATGAAGAGGAATAAATATACTTGTATATTTTTTTTTCAAATTGATAGTATGAAATACTTCTTGATTTCAATATTAATCTCAATATTAGTAGATCAGTCATAAAATTCAATGAATTTATTAAAAACAAAAAGCCCATCTCTACTATGTAAAGACAGGCTTTTAAAAAAGAATGGCAGCTACCTACTCTGCCATCTCTACGACCGTAGAGATTGTGACAGAGCATCGGCTATTTAATTCAATGAATTTATTAAAAACAAAAAGCCCGACTCTACTAAGTAAAGACAGGCTTTTTAAAAAAGAATGGCAGCTACCTACTCTGCCATCTCTACGACCGTAGAGATTGTGACAGTGTATTAGCCATAAAATTCAATAAATTTATTAAAAACAAAAAGCCCATCTCTACTATGTAAAGACAGGCTTTTTAAAAAAGAATGGCAGCTACCTACTCTGCCATCTCTACGACCGTAGAGATGGTGACAGAGCATCGGCTA
>JBBSQL010000086.1:0-3699 GCA_038257845.1 Chitinophagales bacterium | reverse complement strand
GGCCATCGGCTATAACCTGGATTTGCTGGATCCTATGGTGCCCAACCAACCCGATTCAGCTGCATATACTTTAGGGATTGAAAATTATGAATACTCAAGGTATTTATTAGGCACCATTATCTCCCGATCCGGAATGGGCCTGCATATTATGTGGTCTCCTGTTATTAAACAAATGGCAGCCATGCAGCCGGCAAGTATTGACGGCATGTTTACAGGTGGAGTGCCAAATGGTTTTAAAGAAGACGATGTAATGATGATGATGATAAAAGGGTTTAGCGCAAATGCCAATCAAATGGCGCCGACAGCCCCCTTTCCTCAATTCGCCGATTTTATTTCAGGAAATATGATACTTCCTCAAAAAGTTGCTGCGGATTTTCAAACAAATTTTTCAACACTTCGGTGGGATAGAACCAAAATGGACAAAACGCTCAATCCGGCCGCGATGGGGCAAAGTTTGATGAAACAATATTTGTGGGCGGAGGATATGCTCGGCGCCTTCCACGACAGCACTGACAATACAATAGATGCGGATGGGATTATTACACCTGATTATCCCGGTTCACCAAACTTAGACCCAAATAATAATGTTTTCTATGGGGGTAATAACTCGGATGGATTTATAGGCCAGATACTTACCGCGGAGGGTATAAATAAAACATTGTTCCTGATTAATAATTTAGCATATAATGGTAAAACACTCGGGGCTATAGACCCGGCCACTTATAATCCTGCCAACGGAATAAAATATTTTCCCCATAAAATTGCCGTCGAAGAATCATTGGTAAGTCCTATGCTGCCTCCTGCCGCCAATCCGAATTTGAAGGTTACAGATGCAGACAGTTACCTGTTTGACCAGTTATCATATTTACAGGGCACTACGGCATTTAAGAATATGATGGATCCTTCTATTAATGATGCCAAACATTATGCATACCATACGGTATTTGATGGTAGCCCTTTCCCTGCTCCAATGTCTCAAACAGGCGTGCCGGGCCCCTTCGATTTAATGAAAGGCGCAAGCAAAGTCATTTTCCTGAATACATTAGCAATGCATTTTAATGCCGGGGCGGGAACATTTGTTGATATTGCCAAGCTTGAAAATGGAGCGGTAGCACAAGTCAAAACGATCACTGCGGAAAATGCCGGATTTAGTTTAGTTGTGTTGGCTGAGTTTGCCAATGAATTTGGCGGCACACCCTTACAGAACATGGCGGCAAATGCATTAAAATCACAGGCTGATTTCATTATTGATAAATTAAAAGATGCAGACGGGGGATTTTACAACAGTTACAAAATTGGATCAGGACCCAAAAAAAATCCTAAAACATTATCCGCCCAGTCTGCTTTAATTGAAGGCCTGTATGCAGCTTATAAATTTACCAATAACACTGCATACCTCCGCGCGGCAAACGATGCATACAATTTCCTGATAAACAATTTTTATGTTCCGTCAGAAAAAATGTTTAAAACAGAGATTAATAAGAATTTAGCTACATATACGCCGTACAACCTGGCCTTCCTGTCGGGAGCCTTGAGGACAGCCCGGCTAACAGGTAACCAAGCTGACGCAGTGACTATCTATACCAGGGTTTTTAAATCTGTTTACAACAAAATGCTGCTGTCGGAGGCAGAACAAACCGGCGAAACAGGTGGCGACTCAGATGGAGACGGCATACCCTATATCGCCGGTGGTACCAAGCCATTCGTATTTGCTGCTGAAGGAACTCATGTGTTTAAATCAAGGGAGGGTGATGATGAACATCATCATTCGATGATAATTAAAATATTCCCAAATCCTGCAACCGATATAGTTACACTGTCCTTTAAATTAATGAACTCGGAAAATGTAGATATAAGAATTTATGATCGTTCCGGAAGGGTAGTTTTAAATAAAGGAAGAATACTTTTAAACCAGGGATCACAAACAATCTCAGTTAATATAAGTCAGTTGATCGCAGGCACTTATTTTATAAGGTTAACATCAGAGAACGATGTAATTGGAATTGGAAGGTTTATTAAATTATCAAGAGAATTTAATCGCAAGCTTAACCGGTAAAATTATAATCAAAAGATAATTTTATTGGAACGCCGGGAGGCTGTCTCAGAATAAGGGACAGCCTCTTTTTATGCAGCAGTATTTTAATCTTTTACCGCAATCATATATTTTAATATTATAAACCACTTTGAGCTTCCTGAAAAATGGTTCGCGGCTGTTCAATTAAAATATTTATAAAAACCTAATACCGAAATCATCTGTTCTGAATTAAACACCCTACAAAAGCTACTTCTGGCAAATCATGCACAGGGCAAAACTTCAATTAAGAAATTGCCTGGAATTAAAATGGTTCAAAAAATAATTTTTCTGTATTGTCAGTAATGACTATTAATCACGACTAATTAAAGGAAATGGCGCTGACATTTATAACAATAGCGGCATTTATAATTTCTATCAAAAAATTAACCTTTAAATTTTTACAATGAACAATAGTCCTGAACAATTAATTGCCAATCTTAGGAAAGGGAACAAAAGTTCCTATGAAGCCTTATATAAAGAAAACTATGCCCCTGTTGAAAGATTTATTGTAAATAATAGCGGTACTGCTGATGATGCCAAAGACATCTTCCAGGACACGCTATTGGTATTATTTTCAAAATTGAAAGGAGACAATTTTGAATTGACTGCATCTTTGAAAACCTATATAATTGCTATAAGCAAAAACCTCTGGTTTAAGAAACTTAGAAATATTTCTTACTATAAAGAAATTTCGCTTACAGATTATCAATCAAACAAATTTTATTGTGAAATCGATTCTTCTATTGAAAACGAAAAATCTTATTGGGAGAAATTACAAACTTATCTCACAAAAATAACTGCTCACTGTAATCACTTATTACAATCCATGTTTTTCAAAAATAAAAATATTGAAGAAATACAAAAGGAATATGGCTATTCATCAAAGCATAATGCTCAAAACCAAAAGCATAAATGCATTGAGCAGGTTCGTAAAATAAAGAACATAGAGGAGCAACATGAAAATAAAATTGTACAGGTTGGGTGATTTTTTTTGGGTATTGGTATTACTAAGTATCAATAACAATTAAAAAAATTAAACAATGAAAAAATTACAATTGAAAAAAAATCTTCTGAAGATGGTTGTTGCTTTATTTGCAGTTTCACTTTTCAGTTTTCAACAAACCAATGCACAAAGTAATCTTGTAACAGTTAAATCCAGCAAAAGCTACGATGAAACCGTTAGTGGCATCAAAAAAGGAGTTGCCGGCGCAGGCATGATGGTGCTCGCTGAAATTAATCATGGTAAAATACTTTCTATGACGGGTTTGTCTATGAAAGGTGAAGCATTTTTCATAGGTAATCCAACTGTTGGGAAACAAGCTTTTAGCGATAACATGGCAGTAGGACTGGCTATTCCTATAAGGCTTAATGTGTATGAAGAAAACGGAGCCACCTATATCAACTACTTTACTCCTTCCAGTGAACTTGGAAATTTTAAAGGAGACAAAGTAAAAATGATTGGCCAGGAGATGGATAAGAAGATCGCTATGCTCACAGGAATGGCCACAAAATAAAATTTTGATTCAAAGTAAAGGATGGACTTTACCATGAGTTCATCCTTTATTATTTAAAACCTTAGTCATGAAATTCAATACAAAAAAAATTCTGATTACAATATCTCTTCT
>JBBSQL010000085.1:0-3909 GCA_038257845.1 Chitinophagales bacterium | reverse complement strand
GTTTCCAGGCAATCCGACACAAATGCCGGGCACACAACGAGTAATTTTTTTATTCCCTGCGCGGGCAATTCTTCCAGAAGCTTTGCTGTGTAAGGCTTTAACCATTCCTCGCTGCCCAGACGCGATTGAAAAGATAAGCCTATTTTTTCTTTGGGAATATTTAATTGCTGCCTTACTAATTCCGTGGTGGCAAAGCACTGATGCCGGTAACAAGTTTTATGCGCAGGTGAAGCGACGTTGCAACAGTCCGCTGATTTCAAACAATGATTATTTGTTGGGTCTGCTTTTTTCATGTGGCGTTCGGGCAGGCCATGATAACTGAATAATATTTTATCATACTCATTTTGAAGGTATGGATGTAGGCTTGCACAAAGCGCATCAATATAATTTGCATCATTATAAAACGGCTCAACAAATTTTAATGCAAAGGAATATTTATTGGCTGCATGAATTCTTTTTACATGTTCTACCGCTGTTTCATAACTACTCATCGCGAAGTGGGGATACATGGGAATAGCAATCACTTCTTCCAGGTCCGGAGATTTTTTGTATAAATTATCAAAGGCTTTTTGAGGATTCGGATTGGCATAACGCATGGAAATTTCCACCGGCAGATCAATTATTTTCTCTAATTCATTTTGTACATCTTCAGAAATAACGATCAAAGGTGAACCTCTTTTTGTCCACACTTTTTTATATGCTTCTGCAGATTTTGGTGCGCGAAAAGGAACAATGATCCCTCCAACCAATAAAAGCCTGAAGATATAAGGATAATCAATGACGCGGGAATCCATTAAAAATTCCATCAAATATTTTCGTACATCCTTTACTTCTGTTGAATCGGGTGAGCCCAGGTTCATTAATAATATGCCGCGTTTTTTCATATAGCATTTTTATGATTTGCAAATGTAGTTGCCGTATATGTACGAATTTTATTTGAACAACATTTCAAAGTTTTCTTAAATGAATTTTATCAAACATGACAGAGAAATGACATTGAAATGACTCAAATCGTGTGGAATCAAAATCCTGTGCTTTTACCTTTGCGTACTTCCTTCAAGGAATTATCAATACCTGAAATAATACCATGCAGATAGCAGAATTTTTTGTAGCTGGAATTAATTATAAAAAAACAGATATAATTACAAGAGGACAGTTTGCCATCTTACCGGAAAAAATTCCCGGCATCTATAAGGATGCTAAAAATGCAGGTCTGGATGAATTATTTATTTTGAGTACCTGCAACCGCACTGAAATTTATGGCTTTTCACCAAATGCTGAAAAATTGATAGAACTCTTATGCAGCAATAGTTCGGGCGATATGGAAACTTTTGAAAAAGTGGGTTATGTCTTCCAGGGAATAGATGCGATAAAACATTTATTTAAAGTTGGTGCCGGCCTTGATTCACAGATTTTAGGTGACTATGAAATTGTTGGACAAATAAAGCAGGCGCTCAAATGCAGTAAGGAAAATGCTTGTACACATGCATTTTTAGATCGCCTGGGAAATTATGTTTTGCAATCTTCAAAAGCAGTGAAAAATAAAACGGCGTTGAGTGAAGGCACTGTTTCAGTTTCCTTTTCGACCATTAAATATTTGCAAAAAAATATTTCCGCTATTTCAGAAAAAAATATTTTACTCATTGGCACTGGTAAACTGGGAGAATGTACCAGTAAAAATTTAGTGGATTATTTGCATACCCAAAAGATCACGCTCATAAACCGCACGGAAAAAAAAGCAGGTGCACTGGCTCAATCACTTGGCGTGCAATTTTCCACCATGGAAAAATTAGACGAAGAAATAGTGGATGCAGATATTATTATTGTAGCTACAGCTTCTGAAAAACCTGTTATTACCGCAGCACAAATCAGTGATGATAAAAAAAGAATCTTTATTGATTTGTCTATTCCCAATAATATTGATCCGTCAATTAAAAATTTCGCAAATGTTTCATTGATCAATGTTGATGAATTATCAGCCATTAAAGATGAAACATTACAAAACCGGATTTCTGAAGTACCTAAAGCATTGGAGATTCTGCAAACTCATTTTAATGATTTCATGGAATGGTTTTCCATGCGCCAAAATGTACCGGTATTAAAAGCAGCAAAAGAAACTTTGATCAATATGGATGAAAAATATTTTGTTCAAAATATTTCTTCTTCAAAAACAACGCAGGATGTATGTGTGCAAAAAATAATCAATGCTATGGCGAAGCGGATTAAAACACATGCTACTCCGGGATGTGATTACATCAATGCGATACATGATTTTGTGGCGATCCGCGCGAATTAAAATTTACATGAAGCAGCAAGCACCTTTACGAATCGGCACGCGTGATAGCGAATTGGCAATATGGCAAGCTACAGAAGTGCAAAATAATTTGGCTTCACTTGGCATTGATGCATCTTTGGTTTTGATAAAAAGTGACGGCGATCTCGATTTAAAAACGCCATTATATGCCATGGGTGTCCAGGGTGTTTTTACACGAGCACTCGATATTTCTTTACTGAATGATCAAATTGATATCGCGGTACATTCTATGAAAGATGTGCCTGTACAACTTCCACAAGATATTTGTGAAGCAGCGGTTTTAAAACGTGCTTCTTATAAAGATGTGCTGGTGTATAAAAATGAAAGTACATTTTTAGAAAACCCTTTATCAGTTGCAACGATTGCTACGAGCAGCTTACGGAGACAGGCTCAATGGTTGCACCGGTTTCCAAATCACAAAATTGAAGTGTTGAGAGGAAATATTAATAAGCGTTTGGAAAAAGTAAAGAATAAAAATTGGAATGGCGCTTTGTTTGCTGCCGCGGGGCTTGACCGTTTAAAAAAACGTCCTGAAAATTCTCTTGAACTTGACTGGATGTTACCTGCTCCGGCACAAGGTGCTATTTTAGTTGTATGCAGAACAGAAGATCATTTTGTAAAAAAATCCTGCATGCAAATGAATGATACAATAACGGCTTCCTGTGTAACAATAGAACGTGATTTCCTGAAAGCATTGATGGGCGGCTGTTCTGCGCCGATAAGCGCATTGGCTGTTCAAAAAGATGGACGCTTAAATTTTAAGGGAAATATTTTTTCACCGGATGGAAAGAATTTTTTGGAAGTAGAAAAAATTGTTGATATGAATAATGCTGGAACGCTGGGTGAAGATGCAGCGGCGGAAATTATTTCCAAAGGCGGCCTTTCATTATTAAATAAAATAAAAAATGCCGGCAAATAAATTCAGCATATTGTGTACTTCAGAAATGGATATTACTAAAAATAATTTTCTTCATGAAAATATTTCTATTGACGTTATTCCTTTTATTGAAAAAAAAATATTGCACGATGCAACTATTAAAAATGCAGTCGCTCAATTTATTCATGAAAAAATAACTGTTGTTTTTACAAGTAAAACAGCAGTTTCCGCAGTTGTTTCAATGAGTGAAAGTTTACCAACCTGGAAAATATATTGTATAGAAAACACCACAAAAAAATCAGTTGGGGATTTTTTCCCCGGTTGCGCTATTGCAGGCACAGCGCCCAATGCAAGAGAACTGGCAAAAAAAATTATATTAAATGGAGAATCACAAATCGTATTTTTCAGTGGCAATAAACGACTCGGCGATTTGCCTGCTTTATTAAAAGATGCGGGCATTCAAGTGGAAGAATGCATTGTTTATGAAACAACGATATTAGAAAGGGAAGCCTGTAAAAATTATGACGCTATCCTTTTTTTAAGTCCTTCAACCGTGGCGGGATTTTTTGCAAAAAATAAAATAATTAGTGATACGGTCTTGTTTTCTATGGGAGAAAAAACAACAGAAGCGATCCGAAATATTTCAGACAACCAGGTTATCATCGCACAATATGCCGATAAAGAAAAATTATTATTTGAAGCAATTTCATTTTTTGAT
>JBBSQL010000084.1:0-4146 GCA_038257845.1 Chitinophagales bacterium | reverse complement strand
TCAGCATTTTTTGAATAGTTTTGCAGCAATGAAAATTTAAAGAATAGATTTTGGTTAAAAATAATTTTATCCTTTTACAAATTCAAAAATTTTCGCGGATACTTTACAAAAATTCAAAAATAATTTTGAAGTAAATCAAAATATATGCAATTAAAACCGGTTGATGTTGTTGAAAATATTTCACCCGAAGATTTTAAAAATAAATATTATAAACCGCAGATTCCGGTAGTGATCAAATTATTGGCGCATGAATGGACAGCTTTTAAAAAATGGGACTGGGATTATTTAAAGAGCGTTGCCGGTCATAAAGAAGTAGGCATTTATAATAATGTAAAGAGTGATGCATATACGCCGGTAAATAAAGCGGATAATTATACAACCTTTGGGGAATATATTGATATGATCCGCAAAGGTCCGGCAGCCTGGCGCATTTTCTTATTTAATATTTTTAGTCACGCACCACAATTGTCCAAAGATTTTACCTGGCCAGAACATTTGATGAAAGGTTTTGTAAAACGCGCGCCGATGTTGTTTGTTGGCGGACAGGGTTCAATCACGCACATGCATTTTGATATTGACCTCAGTCCTATTTTGCATACACAATTTATGGGTAAAAAAAGAGTGTTGCTTTTCCCGAATGGAGAACAACATAAATTATATCGTAAACCTTTTGAAGTTTTAAGCATTGCAGATTTCAGCCATTATTATGATGCAGCAGAAAGCAAAATCGACCTGCATGAATTTCCAGCTTTAGAATATGCAAATGGATATGATATTACGCTGGAACCCGGTGATACCTTGTTTATGCCCGGTGGTTACTGGCATCACATGGAGTATTTGGAAAGCGGATTTGCCATGAGTTTGCGTGCATTGAATCCTTCTATTGGTTTAAAATTAAAAGGCCTCTGGAATATTTTAGGCATGCGTGGTATAGATACACTTATGAAAAAAACGGCGCCTATAAAATGGTACGACTGGAAAAAGAAAAAGATCTACGCGGCTGCTGGGAAAGTGAATTGATGTAGGATTTGGGGATTTAAGATTTTAAAATTTCGATTCGAATTTTATATTGTCTTTTACGATTTTATTTTTTTTTATTTAAACTTCATCATTCAAATTGCTTTAAAACGAGGAACAACAAACCCAAAAAAACAAACATTTATTCCTTCTTCGCATCCAGCGTAAAACCGAGTGTCGTTCCCACACCTTCCGTACTTCTTGCATGAATGCTTTGCCCGTGGGCTTCAATAATATGTTTGCAAATTGCAAGGCCAAGTCCCGTACCTCCGTTATTACGGCTGCGGCCGCGGTCTGTGCGGTAAAAACGTTCGAATAAACGGGGTAAATGTTTTTCGGAAATACCCACACCATTGTCACTGATTTCTACTAAAACGTGTGCGGGATCTGTAGTATATGCGCTGGCAATTACCTGTCCGCCTGCATTTCCATAACGCGTGGCATTTTCAACAAGGTTGCTGATTACCTGGAAAATTTTTTCTTTATCTGCAAAAACCTGCACCGGCGTTTCACAACCTTTTTTAATAGTGTAAGAAATATCACCCGGAAATCCCTTTAAGGGCATTGCCTCAAACACTTCTTTAATTAAATCCTGGATGATAAAAGGTTCTTTATTCAAAGGCTGTAATCCACTTTCCAGTTTGGAAATTTCATCCAGGTCTCTTAAAAGATTTACCATGCGGCCGGTATTTCGTGACGCATTTTCCAAAAACTTTTTCCCGGCTTCTTCTTCATGGATTGCGCCATCCATTAATGTATCCAGTGAACCCTGGATGGCAAAAATGGGCGTTTTAAATTCATGTGCCAGGTTTTGCAAAAATTCCTTTCTGAAAACTTCGTTGTGCCGCAATGTTTCTATTTCTTCTTTCCGCTGAATGGCCCAGTTTTCCACGTCTTCACTTACTTCATCAATTGTTTTTTTGGGCAAAACATATTTGTAATACGTTTCCTCTTTTTTACTGGCCTTCGTTTGGTAAATATATTTATAGATCAGTTTTATTTTTCGGTTGATAAATGATTGCATCAACTCGTAAAAAAGCAATGAACTTAAAATGAATAAAGCAATGCAAAAAACAACAGCAATCACTATTTCCCTGCTGATGATATAAACAGCGATGCCCGCGATCAACGCAATAAAAATGCCTGCAATCATTGCAAGCTGGCCCGGTGATAGATTTTTTTTAGTAACCAATGGTTGAATATTTTATGGAATGCAATGTAAGAATTTCAATAATCTATAGCATACATTATAATCAATTATTTGTTTATGATTCTATAAAACTGCTGAACTGATTTATATGAAATTTTGCTGACTGATTTTATTTTTCAAATTTATATCCAACGCCTTTTACGGTAGTGATATTATCTGTATTCAATTTTTGCCGGATCTTTCTCACATGCACATCTATCGTTCGGTCGCCCACAATAATGTCACTTCCCCAAATCTTTGACAATATTTCATTGCGCAGAAACACGCGCCCAGGCTGCGATGCAAGCATATACAATAATTCAAATTCCTTTTTCGCCAGCTTAATTTTTTCGCCATTTTTTTCTACAATAAATTCTACCGGATCAATCGTCATTTCATCTAAAACAATAATTTTTGACAAATCATCTTTATTGGTTCTGCGAAATAATGCATTCACCCGGCTAACTAATAATTTTGGCCCGATGGGTTTACTGATATAATCATCACCACCATATTCCAATGCGTTGATATGCGAAGTTTCATCATCCAGTGCTGTTAAAAAAAGAATCAGCATTGCATTCATTTCCGGGTTTGTACGAATGATCTGGCATACTTCGAAGCCGGTTTTATACGGCATCATAATATCGAGGATCATCATATCCGGTTTTTCCTTTCGGGCAAAATCAATTGCCTCATTGCCATCTTTAGCTAAAATAATTTCATACCCTTCCTTCGCTAAATTATATTGAATAATATCCCGTATATCCGGTTCATCATCCGCGATCAGTATCTTTTTTGGCTTTGAATCCATGAAAAATTTTGACAAAAATAATTTTTTAAAACGGCATAGTTGCAATTCTGTATATATTATCTTATTGTTAAGTCAACAATCCATTAAATGGTTATATTTTTGCTGGCATGGTTTTTCTTGAAAAATACACAATGAAAAAATTTACATTCATTTTATTTCTCTCTCTCTTTTCTTTTTTTGCAAAAGCGCAGCCGGGAAATGAAAACACCATTCCGCCTATGCGGCAATATTTTCATGAAATGATTGATGCTACGCAAAAATTAATCCTGGCTTCAGACGGTACGGCTGATGAAAGTTTTAATCCCACTCAAACTGAATCTTTAAATATTGAACTCACGAATACACTCATTGCAGGCGTTGACAGTATCCAAACTGAAATTGAAAAAAATGACGGGCTTGATAATAATAATAAAATAAAATTTTTGCGCGGCCTGAATGAAGCGTTGAGTTTGTACCTGCGTGAATTTCGAAACAGGGAAATAAAAGCTGTTGTGCTGAATAAATTGGTGCCTGCATTTAAAGAAAATATCGGCGTACAAATGCGTGGTGAATCTATTGAAATAAATATTGCTTCTTATTCCTACGATGTGGGAAATATTTTAATCAAAAGCGTTGCCTATTCAGATAACGTGGGTATTGCTCAATGCAAAGATATTGTGCTGTTGAAATATTGTAGCCTGCATCCTGACAGGGCTATGAACATGCTGATTGAAGAGCCGAATGCAAGTTTTGCGGATAGCCTGATTACGGCAATTGCGCGCAGAAGCCCTGAAAATATTTACACATTCGCTGCGGCTTCCAACACGCTGGCAAAAAAAATTCAAGGCAATCCTGATTCATTGGTTCAGATCATTGTAAAAATGTCGCAGTCAAAATCAGGCAGGCAATTTTTTCCTTTCCTGGATAATATTTATAGAAATAAAATTTCTATGGATGACATTGAAAAAGCGATGAAAGATGATGTGGCGTATTATAAATTATTGGTACAAACAGAAATTGATTATGCAGACCGCGCGCGCAGGAATGATACGCCTATGGCCATGAAAACACTTGCGTATAAATTGCAGTATAAAGCAATTGATAAATTTATTAATACCATCAATGTTTTGCACGAACAACACAATGATGT
>JBBSQL010000083.1:0-4360 GCA_038257845.1 Chitinophagales bacterium | reverse complement strand
GGGCGGGTATCTTTGGCAACTAATTTTTTTCCTGGTTGACAGGATTGAATAAAGAATTCCATGAAAATAAATAGCAATAAAAATGGAAGATATCTTTTCATTAAACTTCAAGGATTAAATAATTATAAGTTGATATGCAGTCACACAATTTACTACTATTTTTTATCTTTTGGAAATCAAGCCAATTTATTTACCTGTCTATTTTTTGTGAGGAAATATTTAAGTTGAAGTTTTTCAAAAAGATACATAATATCAATAAAAATGAAATTGCAAAAAAAGTAATATAAAATTTCATATAATTTTACTGCTCAAAGTACAGAAAGTACAAGTGAGTTCCGATAAATCGGGATTAAAATAACACAACAGGCGATCCCATGAAATACAAAAAGCCGGTAACAAAAATCAATCTATAAAAGTTGATTGAATCAATCATCTTTTCAATTGCCACTGCTTTTAAGCAGTGGTCAAAGAAAATAATATTAAATGGGCTTTAGCCCAAAATGTAATGTGGCTAAAGCCATTAACACACCAGAATATTTTTAAATCCAAGACTTAAAAGTCGTGGCAATTCATGGGAACAAAAATAATATAAAATTTAAGCCTTGGCAATTGATGGGAAATAAAAATAATGTAAATATTAAGTCCGGGATTAAAACTTAATCACTGTTGCCATAAGTACTGGAAGTACAAGAGTGCGACGCAAGGAACGATCCTATGAAAAACTAAAGCCGGTAACCAAAAAAATCCAAAAAACAAAAAAGCCACCGGAACAAACCGGCAGCCTTTTAATCTTAATAAATAAAACGAATTACAAATTCCTTTTCTCCACCGGAGGTGTGGGCGGTGCTGTATAACCTTTTGTTTTTATCAGATTTTTTATTTCTGTTATTGCACGATCCAATTGAGGGTCAATGCCCTTCGCCATGGCACCTAAATCTTCTGTCACTTCAATATCCGGATCTACACCATGTCCTTCTGCAAACCATTTTCCATCAGGGTTATAAATCCTGAAGGAAGGCGCTGTAATACTTGCGCCATCAATTAATTCAGGATAACCGCTGATGCCGATGAGTCCGCCCCAGGTGCGCGTTCCAATTAATGGACCGAGATTTTTTTCTTTGAAATATAATGGAAAAGCATCACCGCCACTTCCGCTCCATCCGTTGATCAGCATGACTTTCGGGCCGAAGTTTGCATACGCCGGGAACTGCCATGGTTTGCCATCCCGCGTTGCAATAAATGATAAAGGTGTACGATTCAGCATTTCAATAAAACGGTCAGGGATCTGTCCGCCATTATTAAAACGCTCATCAATAATTAATGCTTTTTTATTCCATTGCGCATTGAATTGGCGCATGAGTTCATTCTGTCCATCGAGGCCGGTGCTCGGCACATATATATAACCAACTTCGCCATTCGTTGCTTCATCCACGTGCTTGCGCATGCCTTCGATCCATTCCAAATTGCGCAACCTGTATTCATCATCCATTGTTTCTACGATCACAGATTTTGCATCATCCCAGGAAGGTTTGCTATTCGTGGTTAATTGAACTGTTTTATTCGCCAGTCCCTGGAATGCAAGCCATGGCTCATTATCAGTCGTTATAGGAATTCCATTTACAGCAAGAATATAATCACCTTCTTTGATCGCATTGCCAATTTGATCCAATGGGGAATGTACTTCTGCATCCCAGCTTGCACCATGAATGATTTTTTTAACCTTGTAATATTTTCCATCAGCTTCCCAATTTATTCCCAGATAACCGGTGTTCATCATTTTCACTTTTTCAAAATCACCACCGCTATGATAGGTGTGTGAAGAATTTAATTCACCGATCATTTCACCAATTACAAAATCAACATCTTCACGCGTCATTGCACCCTGCATCATTTTCATATAGCGAGTTTTTATTTCCGGCCAGTTGGTTCCATGCATATTAGCGTCATAAAAATAATCGCGTTCAATGCGCCAGGCATCTGTAAAAATTTGTTTCCATTCCTGCCGCGGATCAATTGTCATTTGCATTTCATTTATGCGCAACGGTTTCTCAAACTTTGCGCCTTCACGCGGAGATATCACTGCCCATGCACCTGATTTTGAAACAAGCATTTTTTCACCATCTGCACTCAACATATAAAAATCTGCGCCTGGTAAAATAGTTTTTTCCGAGCGGTCTTCTATATCATAAAACTGCAACACATTTTGGCCGTCAGTAACACCTGTATTGGGATAACGCAGGTATAAAATTTTTCCTTTAATCGCATTGAGTGAACCAATATTTCCGGGCGCAACTGGCAATAATTCCATGCGGGATTCCATACCGTCAAAGTCAATGGCCACGGCATTTCCGGCATCTTTAGTTGAATCTTTGTCGTTCACTTTATCTTTCTTATCACCATTTTTTTTATCGTCATTTTTAGTATCCATATCATTCTTCACCGACACTGTATCATTTTTTGGAAGCAGTAAAGATGCACCTGTTTTTTGTAAAGGAATTGCAGCGATCGTACTGCTGTTTGCATAAATAAAAGTATTATCAGCATCACTGTATGATGGTTCGAAAGTTTGAGACGTAATCACGAATAAATATTTTCCACTTGCATCAAATACAGGATTTGTACTACTGTAAAAACCACTAGTTACCTGTGCCGTTTTATTATTTTTCGTGTCATAAATAAATGCTGCATTGTGCAAGTTTTCCAAGTCGCGGCTATAGGCCAGCCAACGGCTATCCGGTGACCAGCTAAACGTGAAATTTTCCATATTACCATGTGAAAAATATAAGCCCTGGTCCACATCCACTGTGCTGTTTGAAGCGAGGTCATAGACTTTTATTTTTCCGGCTTTATCTATGAATGCCAACTTTTTATTGTCAGGCGACCAAACAATTCCATAGCGATAACCTGCGCCATAACTGGTTATTTTTTTAGCGCTGTTTTCTTTTGTGGGATCCATAATCCATAATTCATATTCACCACTTTGATCACTCCAGTATGCAATTTTTTTACCATCGGGTGACCAGGATGGATAACGCTCCGCAGATCCTGAAGTCATGGTCAAATCTTTTACATAACCATTCTCTGCGGGCAATGAAAAAAGATCACCACGGGCTTCTACCACTACCCTGTTGCCATCCGGACTAATGGTTGCATGTTGTATATAGTCATTGACAGCAACGGTTTTGGGCTTTAATAAAGTTTCATCCGAAACAACAGTTACATTAATTGCCTTCGCAGTATTTGTAGAAAAAGGCATGAGGTACAATTTTCCACCGGCATTAAAAACAATATCCTCCGGGCCTTGTGATGGGTTGGAAATATCAAAATCAGTAAACTTTGTAATTTGTTCAAAAGATTTTTTAGGAATATCATAGCGCCAGATATTCATGCGCATTTCAGGGCCACGGTCACTAAGAAAGTAAATTGAATTATCATGCCACATTGGATATTCATCATCGGCATCACTTTGCGCACTGATATTTTCCTGTGTTTGTTTAGCAAAATCATAAATGCGGATATCGCCACTCATACCACCGCGATATCTTTTCCAGTTACGCCCGGCAACCGACATGATCACCACGGCCATTTGTTTTCCGTCGGGTGAAAAGCTTCCATATTCTGCATAAGCAAGTGGCAATTTATTTTCGATTCCTCCTTTCGCAGGAACTGTATAAAACTGGTTGAACCTGGCCTTACCACTTTCGCGGCCGGAAGCAAAATAAATACTTTTCCCATCATTTGTCCAGTCCACGATCCTGTCCGCAGATCCATGTGCAGTAAGCCTTTGCGGGATTCCACCCGCAACGGGCAAAGTGTACACGTCAAAATTTCCATCATACCTGCCTGTAAAGGCAACAGTATTTCCATCGGGCGAAAACTTAGGCATAATTTCCAGGCCGGGAGGAGAACTTAGTTTCACTGCCATGCCGCCTTCTTTCGGCATTACCCAAATATCATTGGCATATACAAATACGATTTTCGTAGCGGAAACATCCGGGTAACGAAAAAGTCCGGCATCAATTTGTGCATTAGATGAAAAGCCGGCCAGCATAGCCAGCGATAGAAGACATCCAATTTTTCGTATCATTTGTTTTGGTTTTATATGATTAAATTATTTTGAGATTCAAATAAGAATAAATAAAAATAAAGAAGTTCTATTTAACGAAATAAGAAAAGATTGATGAAAGGCAAATGAACTATGTCGTGACGGAAACATATCAATAGTAAAAATATCACCCCTCCGGGCATACGCGTCAACTTAAGCATTTTTATCATTGTCTGCTTGCTTCGATACTTTGACTTTACTTTTTTTTACTCTCTGTAAGGTAAAAGAATTTTTATCTTCTATGATCCATTCCAT
>JBBSQL010000082.1:0-5128 GCA_038257845.1 Chitinophagales bacterium | reverse complement strand
TGAATGATGATGACCTGTATGTAAGTCATTATAAACTCGCCATTCATTTTATTGCGGCGATGATTTTAATTGCCTACACATTGGTTTTTGCCTGGGCATTGCTGATTCCGCGCGCTCAACTTTTATATAAAAAGAAATTAAAAACTTTCAGTTGGTATTTGTTGATATTAATTGTTGTGCAACTTATTTATGGAAGTTTTATGGCGGGCATCCGTGCTGCGCCGGCAGCGCCAACCTGGCCTTTGATTAATGGAAGTTTTGTGCCGCCCGGAATTTTTGATAAAGGTTTTTTACAACGCGCATTACATGATCCGATCGCCATTCAATTTATCCATCGTAGCCTGGCTTATATAATTTTTATTTTTATAATTGTATGGTGGCTTCCCGCAAAAAAGATAGTTGCCGGAAAATGGTTTTCTGTCATGCGTAAAGCACTGATTTTTCTTGTCGCTTTACAAGTTTGTTTGGGCATCTTTACCGTGTTGAATGGAAATAATATTGCGCCGGGAAAATTTGGTTTGTATGAATGGCTGGCGGAATGTCATCAACTTACAGGCATGCTTTTATTTTTATGCATAGTCTCCATCGTTTATTTATTAAGCGTCAAAAAAATTAATTCATGAATTTTGTATTACCTTTTCTGCTTTAAATATTTATGAAAAAATACCTGTCCGGTTTTTATTATTCACTTCCCGTGCAATTATTCCTATTGCATTTTCGCCGTTACCAGGTATTACTGATCTTCTGGTATGTCTTATTCGCCACGATCAGTGGAAATTTTTTACATACTTACGGCGCCCATACACTTTTTTTATCTCCCGAATATTTGGGAAATGTGAACGCGTTCAGTACCGGCCTCGTGGGATTTTCCGTGGGCGTTTTTTTTATGAGCTGGAACATCACGACATTTATTCTTCATACAAAACATATTCAATTTTTAGCAACAACGGAGCAACCATTCCTTAAATTTTGTATCAACAATTCAGTGATTCCGCTGGTATTCCTGATTTTTTATTTAATCTATGCCATTGATTATAATTCCATACAGGAACTGATTAGCGCTGAAGGAATATTAATGCTTTGCCTCGGTTTCATGGGTGGTTTTATTGTTTCTATTCTTATTTCATTGTTGTATTTTTTTGGTGCGGATAAATCTATTTCACGACGCATGGGGCCGGTGATTGATACAGCACATAAAAATTATGAATTGGCGATTCGACGAAAAAAAACAAACGTGGCATCCAATCATGAAATCCGCGTGGACTGGTTTTTAACGACGCGGCTCAGTTTGCGCAAACCAAGAAATGTGCAGCATTACAGCCAGTCATTTCTCGATTCTATTTTTAAGCGTCATCATTTTTCTGCAGTGCTGGCTATGCTCACTGCATTTATTTTCCTCGTTATCATTGGTTATTTTTCTGACAGTACCATTTTCCAGGTCCCTGCGGCAGCAAGCATTACAGCATTTTTTTCTGTGCTAATCGCATTCGCCGGAGCCATTTCATTATTCCTCGGAAACTGGAGTTTACCCATACTTTTTGTGGTGTATTATTTTCTTAATTCATTGTATCAAAGTAATTTTATTGACCCGCGTAATAAAGCGTACGGCCTTGATTACATCAATAAAAAAGAAGCGCCTGCATATTCAAAGGAAAATATTGACAGCATGGTTTCTCCGGAAAACCTGCAGTCGGATAAAAATAATTTTATCACCATGCTGAATAACTGGAAACTCCGGCAGGCAACAGATACGCCGGTTATTTTCATTATCAATGTGAGTGGCGGTGGCACACGCAGCGCAACTTTCACGATGGAAGTTTTACAAAAACTCGATAGTCTCACGCAGGGAAAATTAATGAACCAAACCATTTTGATCAGTGGCGCTTCCGGTGGCATGATGGGCGCAGCCTATTTTCGTTCATTATATCTTGCACAGCAAAAAGATTCAAGCATTAATATTTATGATAAAAAGTATGCCGGTACTATTTCCAAAGATCTTTTGAATCCTGTTTTTTCTTCCTTTGTTTCGCGGGACTTAATTGGGCCGGTACGAAAAGTTAAGATCAATGGTTATGAGTATATCCGCGACCGCGGTTATTCTTTCGAAGAAAAATTAAATTTTAATACGCGTGGAATTTTAAATAAAAAATTAGGTGATTATCAACAGGATGAATTTTCCGGAAATGCACCCATTTTATTTTTCAATACCATCGTCACGACAGATGCGCGGGAGATGATTATTGGTACACATCCCGCGCGTTTTTTAATGCAGGCTTCTGCGGATAGTTCCGGTTTTGTTTCCACGGATATTGATGCCATTGATTATGTGTCTTTTTTCAAAAATCAAAACCCGCTCAACCTGCGCATGCTTACGGCAATCCGCATGAATGCAACTTTCCCGTATGTATTACCGAATGTATGGCTGCCCACGAAACCCGCTGTGGACGTGATGGATGGCGGATTACGCGATAATTTTGGCCAGGAAATTTCTATGCGTTTTATGAATACATTTAAGGACTGGCTGCATGAAAATACAAGCCGAGTAGTACTCATACAAATTCGTGATACGAAAACCGGCGACTGGGACGGGCCGTATGATCCGGGAAGTATTTTTGGCTTTATTACAAAGCCATTGGCCGTGTTGCAAAACAACTGGTTTCGTTTACAGGATTATCATCAATCGGATGAATTGAATTATTTCTCCCAATCATTCGGGCCATCTTTTACCAAGGTGCTTTTTCAATATGTGCCATCGAATAAAGAGCGTTCTGCTTCTTTGAGTTTTCATTTAACCAATTCCGAAAAACTGGATATTGACGGCGCGTTGAATAATGAGATTAATGAAAAAGGTTTTGAAAAAATAAGGGAGATGGTTTTGCCGGGGAAAGAATAATTTTTTATATAAAAAAATCACACCGCTCGCTTCTGTTAGTCCCTGACCAACAGAAAAAAATTACACAGCAAAACTTTCCCCACACGCGCAACTCCGCGAAGCATTCGGATTTTTAAAGTAAAAGCCTTTGCCATTCAGGCCTTCAGAAAAAAGCAGTTCGGTATTCAATAAATATAAAAGGCTTTTCATGTCCGTTACGATCTTCATACCATTGCTTTCAAAAACCTGGTCACCGGGTTTTTCCTGGTTGTCAAAATCAAGCAGGTAACTCAAGCCGGAGCAGCCACCGCTGGTAACGCCAACGCGCAGAAAATAATTATCATCTTTTTTATAGCCCGCTCTTTCCATCAGTTCTATCGCTCTTTTTTTTGCACCATCACTGACGATAATTGCGTTTTCAGTATTGATCATTGAATGATTTTTTTAAAAATTAAAATTGAATATCGGCCATATTTTTTTCATGGCCCATTCTTAATTGTTCTACTTCCTGCGAAATTTTATTTAATATAAAATCTATTTCTTCTTCCGTAGTAAACCTGCCCAGGCTGAAACGTAAAGAGGAATGTACTTCATCATCACTCAAACCCATGGCTTTTAGAACATGACTGGGATCCGGATTTGCAGACGTACAGGCCGAGCCCGCAGACACAGCCATATCGCGGATCATAGCGGTCATAATGTTTTCGCCCTTTACCCCATCAAATAAAATATTCGTAGTATTCGGTAAACGTTGTTGCACATTTCCATTCACTTTAGTACCTGGGATTTTGCAAATTCCAGTTTCCAGTTTATTCCTCAAATAGGAAATGCGTTTTGCATCTTCCTTCATTTCCAGCCGGCACAATTCCAACGCTTTTTCAAAACCCACGATGCCCGGGACATTCAGTGTACCGCTGCGCATGCCGCGTTCATGTCCGCCGCCATTTAATTGTTCTACTAATTTTACACGCGGATTTTTCCTGCGGACATATAATGCGCCCACACCTTTTGGCCCATTTATTTTATGTGCCGTAAATGAGAGCAAGTCAATATTTTCATTCAACACATTTACCGGAATTTTTCCTACAGCTTGTGCGCCATCACTAAAAAATGTAACACCATGTTTTTTGGCAATCTCCCCAATTTCTGCAATGGGTTGTATCACGCCTGTTTCATTATTGGCAAACATGATCGCAATGAGAATTGTATCAGTTTGAATGGCTGACTCCAATTCTTTCAGATCAATCAAGCCTTCTTCATTCACTGGCAAATACGTTATTTGAGCGCCTTTATTTTCTAAATTTTTACAGGTATCCAGCACTGCTTTATGTTCCGTAACACAAGTAATGATATGATTCCCTTTATTAGCATACATTTCAAAAACACCTTTAATCGCCAAATTATTACTTTCCGTTGCGCCACTGGTAAAAATAATTTCTTTCTGTTCTGCGCCGATAAAACTGGCAATTTGTGTTCTGGCGAAATCCACTGCTTCCACAGCTTCCCAGCCAAAAGCATGCTGGCGGCTGGCTGGATTTCCAAAATATTTTGTAAAAAATGGCAGCATACTTTCCACTACACGCGGATCCGTTTCAGTAGTGGCGTTATTGTCAAGATATACAGGTGAAGCGATCATTTTTTACTTTTACTTTGAATATACGGCAAAATTAAAAAATTCCACACTCTTTTTTCTTTAATTTACAAATCCCTAACGAATGAATATTTATTTGCAAAAAATATTGTTGTATGAATTGGGTAAATTAATTTTTTCTAAAAAATTAAAGCATGAAAAAAATTGAACATATTGGTATAGCGGTTAGAAGTTTAGCAGCAGCGATCCCGGTGTATGAAAAATTGTTAAAAATAAAATGCTATAAAACAGAAATCGTGGAATCAGAAAATGTGCGCACTGCATTTTTTCAAGTTGGTGAAACCAAAATTGAATTGCTGGAAAGCATCACGCCCGATGGCGTGATTGCAAAATTTATTGATAAAAAAGGCGAAGGCCTTCACCATATTGCTTTTGAAGTGGATGATATACTCGAAAGCATGCAAACCATTTCTCCTGATTTTAAAATTTTATCGGAGAAACCAAAAGATGGAGCGGATAATAAACGCATCTGTTTTTTACATCCAAAAGATACACATGGCGTGCTGGTGGAACTTTGCCAGGAAAAATAAATTTTTTATTGAATTTCATTTATATAATCCGTAAACTTTTTTAAAGCATTCGCCACAACACTAATTTGTTCCTGT
>JBBSQL010000081.1:0-5258 GCA_038257845.1 Chitinophagales bacterium | reverse complement strand
GATTTTTTCAACACTTCCAGCTTAATATTATTCACGCCAAAAAATTCGATGGGGTTTACATTTTCAAGGTTGATAATGGTTTCTGTCAAGGGATGTTTTTTTAGATGTTTAAATAGAATTTTCCAAATGGCTTTTCAAATTTAATAGAATGATATAAAGATACTAAACTAATCTTTGCACATTTGTTAGAAAATAGGGTACGCACATTTTTCTATTTTTACAAAATTCAAATTACTATTTTTATGGAGAATAAATTTTTGCATGAAAAAATTTAACGATTATAAAAAGCTTTTTTTTATTGGCGTCGCGGGATCAGGTATGAGCGCACTTGCACAATACGCTGCCGCATCAGGCATCACAACAAGTGGAAGTGACCGTTTTTTTAAAGAGGGAGAATACAATGTCATGCGCGAAAAATTGGAAGCCGCAGGCATTCAATGCTTCCCGCAGGATGGGAGTGGCTTGACGGAAGATACAGATGCAGTCATCGTTTCCACCGCAATTGAAGAGACAGTGAATGAGGTAGTACTTGCAAGAAAGTATCAAATTCCTATTTTAAAACGCTCTGCACTTTTAGCGCTTGTGGCGGAAAGTAAAAAAACAATTGCCATTGCCGGAACTTCCGGGAAAAGTACGACAACAGGGATGTTGTTTCATATATTGTCAACGGCAGGATATGAACCGGGAATCATCAGCGGTGCAGGATTGATTGACCTGATTGAAAAAGGAAAAATTGGAAATGCTTTTTTAGGAAAGGGCGAATGGCTGGTGATTGAAGCAGATGAAAGCGATGGATCCATTACTCAGTATGCGCCATATTCTGGTGTGCTTTTAAACATTGAAAAAGACCACCAGGAAATTGATCAGCTCCTGGAATTATTTTCTATTTTCAAAAAAAATACAAAAGAACTTTTTATTGTAAACCGTTCGCATCCGTTGGCAAAAAAATTTTCACAGGATGCTGCGCATGATTTTGGTATAGATAAAAATAGTGGTGCGGGATTTATCGCATCCGGGTTTTCGCAAAACGGATTTATTTCAAATTTTAAAATAAATGAAGTGCCGTTTTCACTGCATCAGCCGGGAGAACATAATATGGAAAATGCATTAGCCGCTGCTTGTGTAGCGGCTCAAACGGGCATTACACTGTATGATTCAGCAACTGCTTTAAAAAATTATAAAGGTATTTATCGCCGGCACCAGGTGATCGGGCAAAAAAATGGCGTTTTATTAATTGATGATTATGCGCACAACCCGGTGAAATGTGCTGCCGCCATCCGCGCCTGTTATGCATTGGGAAAAAAAGTAATTGCCTGGTTTCAGCCACATGGTTATGGGCCAACGCGTTTTTTAAAAAATGAATTTGTGCGGGAAATCGGGGAAGCATTAAGGCCAAATGATGAAATTTGGATGAGTGAAATTTTTTATGCCGGGGGTTCGGCGGAAAAAAATATTTCATCGCTTGATTTGATCAAGGAATTAAAAGCAAAAGATAAAAATGCCTACTTTGTGGAAAACAGGAATGATTTTTTGCAAACAGTACGGCCACATTTTGAAGTTGAAACCGTGTTATTATTGATGGGAGCACGTGACCCTTCACTGGAAGATTTTGCAAAAAATATTTTTGATGCTCTTTAAACTTTTTTTATTAAAAATCCATTTTAAAACATACAAATGAAAATAGCATTCCATGGCGCAGCCCGCACAGTTACCGGATCCAAGCATTTGCTTACATTGCAAAACGGCACGAAAATATTATTTGATTGCGGCTTGTTCCAGGGATTAGGAAAAGACACGAATATTCTGAATGCAACTTTTGGTTTTGAAGCTGCAGAAGTGAATTATCTTTTATTATCGCATGCGCATATTGACCATTGCGGTTTAATTCCAAAATTGGTGAAGGAAGGATTTAAAGGAAAAATATTTTGCACGCCTGCCACCAGGGATCTTGCGGAAATTTTATTATTGGATTCCGCGGAAATTCAAAGAGATGATACAAAATTTATCAATAAAAGAAGGGCGAAAGAAAACCTGCCACCTTATGAACCGCTTTATACAGTGGACGATGCAAAAGCCGCTTTCGGGCTTTTTAATATTGTACAATACCATGAATGGTTTGACATAGAACCCGGGGTGAAAGTTTTTTATACAGATGCCGGACATATCATTGGCAGTGCTGCGGTGCATGTAAAAATCACAGAAAATAATGTGACGAGACAAATTTCTTTTAGCGGGGATGTTGGCCGCTATGGCGATGTGATCTTAAAATCCCCGGAAACGTTTGAGCAGGCGGATTTCATTATTTGTGAAAGTACGTATGGAAATAGTTTGCATGAGAATATTTTGGATACACCCGGGCAATTATTGCAATGGATTCAAAAGACCTGTGTAGAGAAAAAAGGTAAACTAATTATTCCTTCATTCAGTGTAGGACGTACACAGGAAATATTGTTCTTTTTAAACGGCCTGAGTAATGAAAATAAATTGCCACATGTACCTGTATTTGTAGACAGCCCTTTAAGCAGTGAAGCTACAACTGTGGTAAAAAATCACCCGGAGAATTTTAATAAGACCATTCAAAAACTAATGGAAACTGATCATGATGTGTTTGATTTTCCTGGATTAACTTTTACAAAATCTGTAGAAGACAGCAAAAAAATTAATGACCTAAATGCACCTTGTGTCATAATTTCTGCAAGCGGTATGGCAGATGCCGGCCGTGTAAAACATCATATACTGAATAATATCAATGATCATCGAAATACAATTTTATTAGTGGGTTATTGCGAACCGCATTCGCTCGGCGGCCGGTTAATGCGCGGAGAAAAAGATGTGAAAATTTTTGGGCAAATGTATTCTGTGGTTGCCGAAGTAGGCAGTATGCGCAGCATGAGCGCACATGGTGATTATTATGATCTTTGCCAGTTTCTTGCCTGCCAGGATATGAAACTTGTAAAGACTTTATTCATTGTTCATGGTGAATATGATGTACAACTTGATTTTCAAAGAAGCCTTATCAAAAAAGGTTTCCCGGATGTGCAGGTTCCTCCCATGCACCAGGAATTTGGATTGGGCTAAAAAATAATTCCCTGGTTTTAAAAAACAGGTATTAGATTAGCAATGTTTTACGGAATTTTAATTGCTAATTTTTTATACAGCCTGGGATATGGCGAATAGAGATGCCATGCTGGTAAGAGATATTCCTTTGAAATAATTTAGCCAATATAATTTTTATAAAAAAGAAATGATTGTTAGTGATCGTTTCTTTTTTTATTTCATTTTTTTTCAAATCACTGCGTAAATCACACCGCCGCCCGTCTCCCGACAAGCGGCTAAGTAACATTATAAAAATAATTTTACTTTTTTTTCATTAAATAATAAATGCAATTTATAATATTCATCTAATTTTCGGATTTCAGAATTGCCGCTTGTCAAGAGACAAAGCGGCGGTAAATGCACTTACTCTTTTATTTGCATACTCATTCACGCACTTTTTTAATATTTCTTATAGATATCATTATTATCTCCGAGGAATTCATTTTTCCCAATCATTAATTTATAATCCAAATAGTAAGTCCCGCAAGATTCTAATCCATAATCGTAAATCATTATTAAGAAATTATTACTAGCTGGATCAACACGAAATTCTGTCCATTGATCAAGAAGGCTATTTTTTTTAATCTTTATACTTTCTATGGAGATAGAATTTTCAAAATAAATTTTGCCATTATTATTTGTATAAAGAATTTCTTTAGAGTCATTAATCATAATTTGAGTGCTATCCATAGGAAACATTTCATTTTTAATAACTGTTGTACTTGCACCAACTTTTTTCCCATTATTTCCAGAAAAAATCGTATCTGTTTTTTTTAAATAAGCTACTCTTGGCCAAACATAATTTAAAAGTAAAAATTTTCCTTTTTTATCCCAATATCCACCATAAGTATTATTTGAACACAAATCTGTACTTACATAAATTACGAAAGTTTTATTTCGATTAACTGTAATTCTTTTTACTATAGAAGAAGATGTAACTTCATAATTTCCTGTAAAACTCTTAAGAGAATTACAGGAAATAAAAAATATGTTGCTCAACATTAAAAGTAAAAGACTTTTGTATTTCATACAGATTATTATATTCTAACGGGCTTTGTTGGTGTTCTCGCCAAAAGGTAAATTGGAAATAAATTATTTTATGCCATTGTATGCTTTCTAAAATTTCGAAAGAATCACGTCGCCGCCTTGTCCCCTGATAAGCGGCTAAGTAATTGCATAAAATAATTTTACAATTTCTATCATTGATGACGAAATGCAAGTTATAAAATTCATCCAATATTCGGGCTTCATCATTGCCGCTTGTCGGGTGACAAGGCAGCGGCAAAAAACTGTCCATCAAAAAGGAGCAAAAAGAATATTTGTCTTCAGCTAAAAAATATTGCCGCTCAAAGAACAGAAAGTACAAGAGTGCGACGCAAGTAAAGATCAATTGAAAAACTACAGCCGGCAACCAAAAAAAAATATATATTAAAAAAGAAAATATTTTATTTACACCGACATCATTTCTTTTTCTTTTGCCACCAATAATTTATCCACGTTGGCGATGTATTTATCCGTGATCTCCTGCACACTATTTTCAGATTCTTTTGCCAGGTCTTCACTCAATCCATCTTTTTGAAGTTGCTTGATTTGCTCTATGGAATCGCGGCGGATATTGCGAATGGCGATCTTGCAATGTTCGCCTTCATTGCCGGCTTTTTTAAATAATTCCTTTCTTCTCTCTTCCGTCAATGGCGGCAGGAATAAACGTAATTGCACACCATCATTCTGTGGCGTGATTCCAATATTTGCCTGCATGATCGCTTTCTCAATTGGTTGCAGCATATTTTTTTCCCAGGGTTGAATACTGATTGTCCGCACATCCAACACATTGATATTAGCCACTTGCCCGATGGGTGTTGGCGCGCCATAATAATCTACAAGTATCCCATCCAGCATCACAGGAGAAGCTTTGCCCGCGCGGATCTTCACCAGTTCTGCTTCGAAGTGCGCAATAGCCTTCTCCATTTGTCCATTGGTATCGTCTAAAATCATTTCAATTTCTTCAGTCATAGAAAAATAATTAAGGGTAAATTTAATGAAAGTTAGGGCAACTGAAAAATATCCGGTGCTAATAAAAATTATTCATCATTGGATGCCGTGTTTTCTTTATTGGCGCTATACATATTAAGCACTTTTACATTTGCATCAGTCTTGGAATG
>JBBSQL010000080.1:0-6015 GCA_038257845.1 Chitinophagales bacterium | reverse complement strand
GTACACTGCCATTTAATGGCATCGTTAAAGCCTGGGCCGGGATATTATTTGGCTCTAAATCATTTGGTTCATCAGGCGTAAATAAACTGTCCTGAATTGTGTAGGGTGCAAATTCATAATTATAATATGTATTTACACGTATATAATAAGTACCGGCGGCAAGGCCATCTTCATTAACCACGAAAGCCGATCCAGACGTATATCCTGCTGCAAGTTGTGTAGTGCCATCGTGGTCATACAGGTA
The DNA here is from genome assembly GCA_038257845.1 of Chitinophagales bacterium. Classification (GTDB taxonomy): domain Bacteria; phylum Bacteroidota; class Bacteroidia; order Chitinophagales; family Chitinophagaceae; genus JAFDXJ01. The sequence continues at coordinate 5,771 of JBBSQL010000080.1, read as the reverse complement.
AGCCCAAACATTTTGGCCATTACCCGAAGTCATTTTTAAACGCAGGCGGCCGTCTTCAGTAGTGGTTACTTTATACCAGTCATAAGTATCTTTCATGTCATTATAATAATAATTGATATGGCCAGTTTTAGTTTTATTCACACCAAGAACTTTTGCCTGGGCTTGTGTATTATTGGGCTCATTATCATTCGTTTCAGCAGGCTCATCAAGCGTATTGGAAATGGTATATTCAGGTAGTTGCCCATTAAAATATGGAATGAGTTTTATATAGTAGGTGCCTGCTGCCAGGCCGTCGGCCGAAACAGTTGTTGAGGTTGCAGAATAACCAGAGCTGAGTAATATCGTACCATTATTGTCATAAATATAACACCATAAGTTCAACCCGTTGGACACATTAATGGTGACATTCAGTTTGCCATCACCGGTAGTAGTTATACTCCACCAGTCCACATCGCCGCTAACATTAATAGCGCCTGCGTTATTACCGTTTAAATCCAGCACATTGGCTGTTTCCCTTGTATCATTGGGTTCTGTTTCATTTGCCATCGCCCGGAATCCGGAGAAGCAAAATATTACTGTCGCCAGTAATAGTAAAATTTTCTGTTTCATAGCTACGTTGTTTTTGTTGTGATAAAATTTTAAAAAAATGAAACCAAAGCGGGTTGTGAAAACCACTTTAAATTCAAAATTTCTGTTAATATAAGATGCCATTTGCTGAAAAAGTTTGCCATTTTTATCAATGACACAATTTTCTTGACCAACACATTTTTTTCCTTGACGAACGTAAAAGCAGAATTCAAAAACTTACCTGAAATTTGCAGCTATACAATTCAAACATGTCACTCTTCAGAAAAATATTTATTCAATATAAAGGCCTGCATGTAGTCATGTGGTCACTGGTATGCTCCACTTCTTTTTTTGCATATTACAATAGTTCATTACCATTCCTCCCACAGTTTTGTAATGCGCTGATGGTAAATATTATTTCTACCGTACCGTTTTATACCACGGCGTATGTACTCATTCCCAGGTTTCTGTATGCAAAAAGGTTTTGGGCATTCTGTCTCAGGCTAGTTGGATTAGTCATCGTATCCGGCGTTGTAATGATGCTGGCTGTTCGCACTGTTGACCAGTATTTTGATCCTTCATTGGTTATTATTGCAAAAGATTCATCTAAACTGCGTTTTGACTTAAATCTTTTCATCTGGACTGCAATGATAGCAGCATTTGGTGCCGGTGGTCTAAAAATCATGAGTGATAGTTTCAGGCTGAGGAAACGCTTGCAGGAAGTGGAAAAAGAAAAGATCAGTACAGAATTAAATTTTCTTCGTTCACAAATAAATCCGCATTTTCTTTTTAATGTGATCAATTTAATTTACTTTCAAATTGATAAAAAAAATGCAGATGCCCGTGCTTCCGTGGAAAAGCTTTCCGAAATGCTCCGCTACCAGTTGTATGAATGCACCACAGATAAAATTGATATTACAAAAGAACTTGAATATATCAAAAGTTATGTGGCCATTCAAACATTGAGGCTTGAAAATGGAACGGATATTAAAATGCATATTGATGACGGAATGCATAACTTTAAAATTGCTCCCCTGCTCATTTTACCAATGGTAGAAAATGCTTTCAAGCATATTTCAAATAATAAAAATGCAGAAGAAAACATGATCCATATAAATCTGATAAAAGAAGAAGGTAAATATTTTATAATACACATTGTAAATACTTATGACAGATCTACACGCTCAAAAGATGTAGTGAAATCCGGCGGCCTGGGAGTTCAAAATCTCACACGCAGGCTGGAGCTTTTATACCCGGGTAAGTTTAAACTGGATATTGATAAAAACGGCCGTCTTTTTGAAACAACCTTAAAACTGCAATATGGTGATTAACTGCCTGGTCGTTGATGATGAGCCAATCGCGCGGAATGGCTTGCTGGAACATATCCGCCAAATAGATTTTATGCATCCGGTAGCGACCTGCAAAAGTGCATTTGAAGCAAATGCCTTGTTGCAAAAAAGTAAAATTGACCTGATTTACCTTGATATTCAAATGCCAAAACTCACCGGGATTGATTTTATAAAAGACTTGAAGAATCCACCTTTAATTATTTTTACAACTGCTTATCCGCAGTACGCCATTGAAGGCTTTGAACTGGATGTGCTGGATTATCTTTTAAAACCAATCAGTTTTAACCGTTTTTATAAATCTGCCATGAAGGCGCTCGGCCATTTATCCATGCTTGGCGGGAGTGTACAGGCGGATGGAGATGATTTCTTTTTTTTAAAAAGCAATCAAAAAATGGAGAAAATATATATAGCAGATATATTATATATTGAAGGTTTGTCCAATTATATCATCGTTCATACCAGTCAAAAAAAATACATTGCATACCTGACCTTTAAAGGCATTGAAGAAAAATTATCCCATCAACTTTTTATCCGCATACATAAGTCTTTCCTGGTTTCGATCAGTGCGATTCAATCGGTAGATACAAATGAAGTGCATTTGGAAAACTGTCGCCTGCCTATCGGAAAAACATACAGAGAAGATGTTAAAAACAGGATTGAAAACTGGCTGTTCAAAAGATAAAAATTATTATTGTCACTAAATCCGGGTTAACAAATTGCAATTCATCACAAGCCCCGGAAGCATTTGGTATAATTTGTGGTTGTATCTTTCATCAATTCGGTTTTATTAATCCTAAATTTGCCAAAAATAAGTTGCACATGAAGATAATGTCATTTTCAATTTTTCTATTATTTACAGCAATACAATCTTTTGCACAGCAAAATCATTTCATTTATATACAAAGTGATACAAAGTCAGCCTTCACAGTTAATATGAATGATCATACCTATAAATCATCTGATATTGGCTATGTAATTATACCAAAGCTCCCGAATAATACGTACAATTTATCAGTATCACTCACTGATGTATCAAACGCACCGCTTACATTTCAATGTAAAGTGAATAATAATGACCAGGGGTTTTTATTAAAAAACTATGGTGAAAAAGGTTGGGCGCTTATGAACCTTCAAACGATGGATTTAATTACTGCTTCCAATTCATCCGCAAAAGAAAATAAAAACTCCGCTTTCAGTGATATGCTTTCAGATGTTGTGAATGATAGTACTTTAAATAAACCTGTACAAACTACTATTTTAAACGATAACAAGGAAATTGAAAATAAAGAAGCTGAACCTATCATAGAAAGCCCCGTGATCCAAAATGCACCACAGGTTATGTCCAGTATTACCAATGGCAATAATACAGTTACAAAAATCGCAGAAATTACAGACCTGGCTGGAACGCATTATACTTTCCTTGATTTTGACGGAACAAAAACTGATACCATTAACGTTACAATTCCATCAAGTAAAAAAGATGAAATTGCTGATGAAAAAAAAGACGAAGTAATTGTACCACCTGTTGTGGAAGAAAAAGTAAACACCATTATTGAAGACACAACTTCAGTTGCAGAAAATACAGATCAATCCGGCAATCCGTTTTATAAAGAGCAGCAAGAAAAAAAGATCGTTGAGGATGATACGAAATCTACGATCGTTCCGGTGAATACCCAGTTCAGAAATGATTGTGCAAATATGTTTCAGGATGAAGACATGGACAGGTTACGCAAGAAAATGGTTTCCCAGTCCACTGATGAAAAAATGATTGCTGCTGCCAAAAAATATATTGGCGAACGTTGTGTTTCAACGGCACAAGTGAAGGCATTATCCGGGCTTTTTTTGAATGATGAAAGCCGGTATAATTTGTTCAGTCAATTTTATGCCAGTGTATATGACTATGGAAATTATAACCAGCTTGCTTCCATGTTGCTCGACACATATTATAAAAACAGGTTTGAGGCTTTAATACAGCAGAAGTAACCCTTATGCAGCAACGGTATTGTTTGGAAGTTTCTTATTTTGGCAAAAATTACCATGGCTCTCAGTCGCAGGCCAATGCGCAAACCATACAATCAGAAATAGAAAAAGCACTGCACATTTATTACAGGAAAGGCATTTCGCTGGTGGGTGCATCACGTACCGATTCCGGCGTTCATGCCGTACAAAATTTCTTTCATTTTGATACCGACATTATTATTTACCCGCAACAGGTTTATAACATCAACAGCATCTTACCAGCAGATATTTCCATAACGCATATATACAAAACTTCATCTGATTTTCATGCCAGGTTTGATGCGATCAGCAGGGAGTATAAATATTACATTCATACAGCAAAGAACCCGTTTTTAAATGAGAGGTCCTGGTATTTTCCCTATAAAATATCCAATGAAATAATGCATGAATTTTCTGCCATCATTTTAAACACGGCTGATTTTGCTTCCTTTTCCAAAAAAGGGACCAATGTAAAAACAACTTTATGCAAGATTGAAAAAGCTGAATGGGCGTTTGAAGGAAACAATATAATGTTCAATGTAAAGGCCAACCGCTTTTTGAGAGGTATGGTACGCGCCCTTACTGCCACCGTGTTACAGGGCGCAAGAAAAAATATTTCCATAGATGAATTCATACATATTATTGCGGGTAAAAACAATATGCAGGCAGATTTCTCAGCGCCCCCACATGGCTTATATTTATCTGCCATAGAATATCCCGGCAATAGCTTCGAAAAAATTTGAAAAAGATATTTTTTCATTTCAAGCCATTGATAGCAATGGTTTAGAAAAAAATCGAAAATAATCCATCAAAATATTTGGTGTGAAAGCCATGAGCCTTATCTTTGCAGCCCATAAAAAAAATACGGGCAGATCATTGAGTTTTAAGCAGATAAAAAAAAATAAAATCAAAATTGATGCGTATTTATTTTTTAGTAAAAAGAATGATATGTATCTTTGCACTCCCGTAAAAAAACGGTCGTTAATTGAAAGGATTTATAAGGGATTACAACACAAAATTCATGCAATAAAATGCGGTGAAATAACAGGCAAAAACGACAAATAAAAATGTCATTTTGTTGTTGTCATGAAAAATTATTCTGAAATATTTTACAGATTTATTTGGTAGAATAAAAAAGGCGCTTACCTTTGCAGCCCCAAATTGAAAACCCGGTATATCCGGGATGAAAAAAAGGGAAAGCGGTAAACGCTAAAAGTTCTTTGAAAGATTAGAAATAACAGTACGTAAATTTTTATAGTTTACGGTAAGGAAAAGCAATATTAAACATTAAATCAGACGTTAATTTCGATTTATTTGAGATTGATAGTCAGATCAAACAACATTTACAATGGAGAGTTTGATCCTGGCTCAGGATGAACGCTAGCGGCAGGCTTAATACATGCAAGTCGAGGGGCAGCGCGTTGTAGCAATATAATGGCGGCGACCGGCAAACGGGTGCGTAACACGTACGCAACTTTCCTTCGAGCGGGGAATAGCCCGGTGAAAACCGGATTAATACCCCATAAAATTTTGAGATGGCATCATCTTATTATTAAAGCTTCGGCACTTGAAGATGGGCGTGCGGCTGATTAGGTAGTTGGCGGGGTAACGGCCCACCAAGCCTTCGATCAGTAGCTGATGTGAGAGCATGATCAGCCACACGGGCACTGAGACACGGGCCCGACTCCTACGGGAGGCAGCAGTAAGGAATATTGGTCAATGGACGCAAGTCTGAACCAGCCATGCCGCGTGGAGGATGAAGGTCCTCTGGATTGTAAACTTCTTTTATCTGGGACGAAAATGGGCCTTTCCAGGCCAACTGACGGTACCAGATGAATAAGCACCGGCTAACTCCGT
>JBBSQL010000079.1:0-6079 GCA_038257845.1 Chitinophagales bacterium | reverse complement strand
TCAATCATTTTTTGATCACTGTTTTGTGCAATTATTTGTAAGTAATTATCTTCACGCTCAACCACGGGGATACCATATTGGTTCTCCGGCACATTTATTGACGATTGTGCAGCCGCATATTTAGGAATAAAAAATAACGTTGAAAGTATAAAGTAGGTGCTTAGTTTAAACATAATGCTTATGAAATAAAATGAAAATACAAAATACCAACGAATGCCGAGACTTTTCTTAATTGCTTTTCTTATATTTTCTACATTGCATGTATTTGCGCAAAAAACAGATACAACCGCACGCAAAAGTGCGGACACTGTTTTACAAAAAACGAAGGATTCTGCAATGAATGTGGTTGCCGACGCAGGCAAACCGCTTATTTCCAGTATCAAAAATCCCAAGATCGTTTATGGTATTGCCAGCTTTTATAGCCGTAGCCTCGATGGCACGAAAACCGCTACCGGCGAGACTTTCAGGCAAACAGGCATGACAGCGGCGAGCAATTTTTTTAAATTAAACACCTGGGTGCGCGTTACGAATTTGCGCAGCGGAAAAAGTATAATTGTACGCATCAATGACCGCATGCATCCAAGTATGGCAAAAAAAGGCAGGGTAGTGGATCTTTCCCGGAAAGGCGCGACAATCCTCGACTTTATCGTAAAAGGCCTGATCAAAGTAAAAATGGAAGAAGTCTCCAAAGGAACGCTGGAATAATACTACATTTTTTCAGGTACATGAATACCTAATAACTGCATTCCTTTACGGATAATATTTGAAGTGAGGGAAGAAATTTTTAAACGCAATAATTTTTTCTCATCATTCTCTGCATTTGCAATAGAATGTTCTGCATAAAAGGAATTATATGTCCTTGCTATATTGAAAATATATATTGCCATTTTCGAAGGATCCAAAGTATCAGCGGCTTCCTGGATTGTGGCAGGAAAATGTTCTGCCTGTATGATGAGCGATTTCTCTAAAACTTCCAGTGACTGATTGGGTTTCATTTTACCTTCCGGCGCTTCCTGTTTGCGCAAAATGCTGCATATCCGCGCATAAGTATATTGAATAAATGGCCCGGTGAAACCATGAAAATCTATACTTTCTTCGGGGTTGAAAACCATTCTTTTTTTCGGATCAATACGCAGGAGAAAAAACTTCAATGCACCCATGCCAATGGTTTCGTATAAAGTTTTTAATTCATCTTCATCAAAGCTGCTGACCTTTCCCAATTCAACTGTTTTTTGTTGGGAAATCTCTTCCATTTTTTCAATAATATCATCCGCATCAACAACAGTTCCTTCGCGGCTTTTCATTTTGCCTGAAGGCAATTCCACCATGCCATAACTCAAATGATAAATTCCATCAGATGAAGGCAATCCTAATTTCTCGCAGATCAGTTTTAGCACTTTAAAATGATAATCCTGCTCATTTCCCACTACATAAATACTTTGCTGATAACCGTATTCTTCGTATTTATGCACGGCAAGTCCAATATCCTGCGTAATGTAAACGGCAGTGCCATCTTTTCTTTGCACAATTTTTTCATCCAATCCATCAGGCCGGAGATCAATCCATACACTGCCATCTTCTTTGGCATAAAAAATATTTTTTTTCAACCCTTCAACTACTAATTCTTTTCCTAAAAGATAAGTATCACTTTCATAATAAACTTTGTCAAAATCACTGCCTGTTTTTTTATACGTCGCATCAAAACCCGCATACACCCAATCATTCATCCTATTCCAGAGCTCCATTACTTCGGGTTTTCCTTTTTCCCAGTCGAGCAACATCTGTCGTGCCTGCAACATAATAGGCGCATCTTTTTCAGCTTCCTCAGTTGTGTGCCCGGAAGCAATCAATTCCTTCATTTCCTCTTTATAAACGTTATTAAATTTTACATAATATTCCCCCACGAAATGATCGCCTTTTGTATGTGTACTTTCTGGTGTTGCGCCGTTGGCAAATAATTTCCAGGCGATCATACTTTTACAAATATGGATGCCGCGATTATTCACCACACAGGTTTTGATAACCTTGTAGCCACAGGCTTTTAAAATTTCCGCCACACTCCAGCCCAGAAAATTATTTCTTAAATGCCCGAGGTGCAAAGGTTTATTGGTATTGGGCGAAGAATATTCCACTACTACGGTCCTGTTATTTGCAGGATGAATGCCATATTCATTGTCTTCCGCTTTTTTTTGCAAAAATTCTAGCCAGTAATTTTCGTGAATGGTGAGATTTAAGAAACCCTTGATCACATTAAAATCTGTAAATAGATCTGAATACTTTTGGATTAAATATTTTCCCACAACTTCCGCTGCATCCATTGGAGAAGTTCCCAGTTTTTTGCATATTGAAAAAAACACGATCGTATAATCGCCTTCAAATTCTGGTTTAGTAGCATTTATTAAAATATCATCCACAGGTATTTCTATTTTGTATAATTCCCGGATTGCTGCCTGCGTTGATTTTTTTATTGTATTGATAATATCCATGTTGTTTATTTCACCAGGCAAATTTAATAAACCCCGGGTACAATTTTTTTCTTCTATTTATTTTATGATGAAATAATGGGAACGCTTTTATCTTTTCAGCTAACTTGCCCACTTTTATGAAGCAACTGCACCTGCGCTTAAAAAGCGCCATCTTACATACGGTGGATTATTTTTACCCTTTGTTCCGCAAATGGATGCCATTGCAGACATACCGCTATGCAGCCTGTGGCGGTTCAAATATGGCATTGAATATTTTCATTTATTTTATCACGTACAATTTTATTTTAAAAAAGGATATGATGCACCTGGGATTTATTACTATAAGTGCACATATCGCGGCGTATATCATTTCATTTTTTATCACATTCCCAATCGGTTTTTACCTGAGCATGTATGTTGTCTTCCCGGGATCATTACTGCGCAGGCGTATCCGGTTATTTCGTTATTTTATGGTGGTGATCGTTTGTGTTATTTTGAATTATATTTTATTAAAAATTTTCGTCGAACATTTTAACTGGTATCCCACGCCATCATTAATGGTAACAACGGTAATCGTAGTGGCATTTAGTTATTTTTCACAACGGCATTATTCATTTCGTTTAAAATAATTTTTCATAAAAATTTTGGCCGCTATTTTTTTTATTCGGGAAACATTGTTTCTTTACAACAATTCATTTCTTTACAAAAACAATACCTTATGAGTTTTATAGCAAATATTCACGCCAGGCAAATTTTAGACAGTCGCGGAAATCCTACAATTGAAGTGGATGTAATTACTGATTCAGGTTCTATGGGAAGAGCGGCCGTGCCAAGTGGCGCAAGTACAGGCATTCATGAAGCGGTGGAATTACGAGATGGTGATAAATCCAAATATGGTGGCAAAGGCGTTCTCAAAGCAGTAGGAAATGTAAATGAAATTATCAATGAAAATTTGCTGGGAATGCCGGTAGATGAACAGGTTGCTATTGATAATGCTTTAATAGAATTGGATGGTACAGAAAATAAAAGCAAACTGGGTGCAAATGCTACGCTGGCGGTTTCTATGGCTGTTGCAAAAGCTGCAGCAGAAGATTGCGGGCTTCCATTATTCCGTTATTTGGGTGGTGTAAACGGAACCGTTTTACCCATGCCTTTAATGAATATTTTAAATGGTGGTGTGCATGCAGACAATAAAATAGATTACCAGGAATATATGATCGTTCCCATTGGCGCGGATACATTCAGTGAAGGCCTGCGCTGGGGTGTGGAAATTTTTCATGAATTGAAAAAAGTATTGAAGAAAAAAGGATACAGCACCAATGTAGGTGATGAAGGTGGTTTCGCGCCGGATATTCAAAGCAATGAAGAAGCGATCGAAACAGTTTTGCAGGCAATAGAATCAGCAGGTTTCAAGGCTGGAAAAGATATTGGTATTGCATTGGATGCCGCAAGCAGTGAAATGTATAAAAATGGCAAATATGTTTTTTATAAAAGCAGCCAGAAAGAATTAACTGCTGATGAAATGGTGGAATACTGGAAAACCTGGGTGAATAAATACCCGATCATTTCCATAGAAGACGGCATGGCAGAAGAGGATTGGGATGGCTGGAAAAAACTAACTGAAGCAATTGGTCATCAATGCCAGTTAGTTGGCGACGATCTTTTTGTGACCAATACAAAGATCCTTCAAAGAGGTATAGATAATAATATTGCCAATAGCATTCTTATCAAAGTAAATCAAATTGGTACCATTACTGAAACGATCAATGCCGTACAAATGGCGCAGCATGCGGGTTATACAACGATCATGAGCCATCGAAGCGGGGAAACAGAAGATACCACGATCGCTGACCTGGCAGTGGCATTGAATTGCGGGCAAATTAAAACCGGCTCAGCAAGCCGCACCGACAGGCTGGCAAAATACAACCAGTTGATTCGTATTGAAGAAATGCTTGGTAATACAGGCATTTACCCAAAGGGTAAAATTAAATTTGGCCAATAATTTTTTTAACTGCTGAATAAGTATGTATCTTTATTCCAGATAAAACTTGTATGAAAAAGGCTTCCAGGTTTATTGTCGGAATTTTGAAAAACAAATACCTTGTTTCATTGCTGGTGTTTGCAGTCATTATGTTATTTTCCGACCATAACAACCTCGTCGGCCAGTGGCAAAGAAAACAGGAATTGCATACACTCCAGGCAAAGAAAGCCTATTACGAACAGGAAATAGAGAAGACGAAAACTACACTTGCGGACCTGGAAAACAACCCGGCAGCGATCGAAAGATATTCCCGGGAGCATTTTTACATGAAAAAAGATAATGAAGATTTATTTATTCTCGACCTGGACAGCGTGTTGATAAAAAAGTAATTGCGTTTACAATATTCAAATAAGTTTACCGTTTCTACAAAAGATCGCTTGCTCCAATATCTTATGAAGTATTTTTTTACTTCAATCCAAATTCAGGTTTATGGGTAATTCTACATTAGAAGACATGCTTCAGGTCATTTACAAAGAAAAAAACGATACCGAATCAGCAACAATTTTGCGGGATATCCAATCCAACTGGGCGCTCCAGGAAAAATTCAATGTGTTGGTGGAAACCATCTCGCGGTTGCAAAAAACGAGGTTATGTTCTCCGCGTTCGCAAACATTGCAAAGCATTATGGACTATGCGTCCAAAAAAGTGGAGGCATAATTTTCTCCTACATTCCAGCTCAATTTTACTGTAATTTTACAGATGAAACGTACAGAACGTTATGCTTGTGTAATCGCGTATTTTGAAGAACATATGCCCGTGGCAGAAACCGAATTGAAATACCGCGACCCCTTTCAATTACTGGTTTCAGTTATTCTTTCCGCACAATGCACGGATAAACGTGTAAACCTAACGACTCCAGCAATTTTCAGTGATTTCCCGGATGTTCAAAGCTTATCCGCAACTGATTTTGAAACCCTGCTTCCTTATATAAAAAGTATTTCTTATCCCAATAGCAAAACGAGGCACTTAATTGGCATGGCCAAAATGCTGGTGAATGATTTTGACGGGAAGGTTCCCATGAATATTCCCGATCTCATGAAATTGCCAGGTGTGGGGAGAAAAACGGCCAATGTGATCACTTCGGTCATTGATCAGCAGCCTAATATGGCTGTAGATACACATGTCTTCAGGGTTTCCGCGCGGATCGGTCTTACATTGAATGCCAAAACACCATGGGCTACGGAAAAACAACTCGTACAATATATACCGAAAGAATTAATTCATAAAGCACATCATTGGTTGATATTGCACGGTCGTTATATTTGCGTCGCAAGAAAGCCAAAATGTGCTGAATGTGGAATTACACATTGCTGTAAATATTTTAAGAAATATGTTGAAAACAAAAAAGCTTCCTGAATTTTTAATAAAACAATTTGTATGAAAAAAATGTATTTAACTGCTGTTGTTTGTATAGCATGTTCCGCTGTTTCATTTTCCCAAAATCAGTCTGATGAAGAAAAGGAAGCAGCTAAAACGGAAGTGTGGACACCTGTACCGGTAATCGTGACACCAGGAAAAGAAGTTGGGCAAGCGCCTTCAGATGCCATCATTTTATTTAATGGTAAAAATGTAG
>JBBSQL010000078.1:0-6368 GCA_038257845.1 Chitinophagales bacterium | reverse complement strand
GCAAGTGGAATGCATATCAGTAAGGATGAAATAAAAAATACCAGGAAGTTTTTATTTTTCAATAAACGCAATGCTTCAAGCCCAAGAATATCACTCAGTGAAACTTTTTTACCGGCAGATGCTGGAGGCGTTTTAGGAAGTATGAAACTAAAAATACCTAATAACGCAGAAGCAATTGCAGCCATTTTAAAAGTATTGGCCAGCATATTCGTTTTTTCCCAGGAAAACCAACCAATCACAAGCCCTGCAACGATCCAGCCGATCGTTCCCCAAACACGCAGTGTGGAAAATTCTTTTTCCGGATTGGATAATTGTCGGAAGGAAACAGAATTCACCAATGCCAGTGTGGGCATATACAGGATCATATAAATCAACAGGTATGGATAAAAAGCTTCAAAGTTTTCCTGCATGGAAAGAGTATATAATAAAATGGCTCCTGCAATATGCAGGAAGCCAAGAATTTTTTGTGCGTCGAAAAAGCGGTCTGCTATAAGACCGATAATAAATGGTGCAATGATGGCGCCGAGCGACTGTGTGCCATACGCAAGGCCATTTTGCACATCGCCAGCCTGCAGGCTTTTACTCAGGTAAGTGCCCATGGTCACAAACCATGCGCCCCAGATAAAAAATTCCAGGAACATCATAAAAGACAATTGAAAACGGATTGCTGGTTTCATACAATTGAGTGGTTTGGTTTTGCTGAAATTATAATTTCAAAATAAAAAAAATTTTAGGAAGAGGTAAAAATATTAATCTTTAATTAAGCAAATAATTTTTATTTATCAACCACCTCAAACTCATTGCCGCATTTATTACAAAATGCTGCCGCTAATTCATTACCATGCCTGCAAATAGTACATTTTTTTCTTTGCTCACCTGCCCTTGCCATTGCCACAGTTACAATACCTGTGGGCACTGCAATGATCGCATATCCCGTGATCATTGCAATGGAAGAAATAAATTTTCCAACGATCGTATGCGGCACCATATCGCCATAACCCACCGTTGTTACAGTAACGATGGCCCAATAAATACTTTGGGGAATACTGGTAAACCCTTCCTTCCCTCCTTCTACTACATACATGATCGTACCCAGGATAACAACGATAGCAATAACGGCCATTAAAAAAATTCCAATTTTATGCAGGCTTGACCTGAGCGCTTCACGTAATATTTTTGCCTCTGCACTAAACCTCGCCATTTTAAAAATTCGAAACACGCGCAGTAACCTGAAGATTCGAACTACCAATAAATAATGATAGCCCCCTAAAAATAAACTTAAATAAGTAGGTAAAATAGACAGCAGGTCTATAGCGCCCCAAAAGCTGAAAATATATTTCATTCGTTTGGGGCTGATCCAGATTCTCAATAAATATTCAATGGTAAATATGGTCGTCAATATCCATTCCATCAATAAAAATGCCTGGTGGAAATTGTTGCCGATTTCCGGAACACTTTCAATCATCACCACCATTACACTAAAAAGGATTATCCATATTAAAAAAACATCAAAGAGCCGTCCACCTTTCGTAGATGTGCCAAAAACAATAATGTATAATTTTCTGCGAAGCCTGTTCATTGGCCAAATTTACAAAAATACTATTGCCTTCACCATCATTTAAAATAGCAATGTAAATGAAGTGCCCTGTCCTACTATTGAATGTACCGAAATACTTCCTTTATGAAGCAACATGATTTGTTTGCAAAGGCTCAAACCAATACCACTCCCGGTTTTGCGCGTGCTGAAAAAAGGCACAAAAATTTTATCCATTAATTCTTCCGGCATACCCGCGCCATTATCGGAAACTTTTACGATGGTTCGGTTATATTGATTGATAAAAGCAGATAAAGTAATCTTTGATGCTGTAGTATCTTTCACAGCTTCCATGGCATTTACCATTAAATTAATCAGTACCTGTTCAAGCAAATTAATATCTGCTTCGATCATTATGGACGTGTCTTTTAAAATGATTTCCAAATCGATATTTTTTTGTTTGAGCATGGGTTGCATAAGGTGTAACAGGTTTTCAAAAAGATCCGCGGCATATATTTTTGTGAGTGAAAGCGTGGTAATTTTATTCAGGTTGCGATACGTTTCCGCGAAGCGCAAAAGCCCTTCACTCCTGCGTTTGATGGTTTCAATACCAAGCTCCAGGTCTTCTCTTCCATTCTCGCCTTCTACCGTTTCAATCGTCGTATTCCGTACCTGGTTGCCGAGTGTTTCTGCGAGCGAAACGATAGGTGCCACAGAATTCATGATCTCGTGCGTCATCACACTCAGTAATTTTTGCCAGGCTTTATTTTCTGTTTCGTCCAGTGCATCATTGATATTTTGAAAAGCGATTAGCTTATATCTTTTTTCGCCTGTTTGAAAAGCGGTGGCTGACAATAAAACTTTAAATGAATCCGAATCCACATGCGCAGTGCCAATGGAAACTTTCCCCAAAGGAAGCGACATCACTTCATGGTATAATTTCCAGTCGCGCTTGGACAATGAATGAATCGTTTTTAAATAAGGGAGTTGCAATAATTTTTTCAAGGCTTCATTCATCCACATCACTTCCCCGGATTCTTCTTCATAAGAAATAATACCGGTATCCACCAGTTCCAAAATTTTCTGCAAATATTGAAATTGTGTTTCCTTTTCATTACTGATCACTTTGAATGCGTCGTTGATCTCGTTAAAACTTTTTCGTAAAGGCTGTAATTCAAGCGGGCTGTGCTTTACATTAAAAGAGCGGGTGAAATCGCGGTAGTGAATATTCTCCACAAATTGCTTTACTTCTTCCTGAATTTTTCTATTAAAATTCCAGAAATCAATGACCAGGTAAATGATAAAAGGAATGATGATCAATTCATAGACCCATAAAGCTGACACTGCCAGGTAAGCTGCTACGGTCAATGCAATTAAGAGAATGGCGATGCGTAAAAGAAGGCGCCATTGATTCAGGCGTATCATATAAAATATTTCTTTTATAAAAATTTAAATATCATATTTATTTAATCGCCTGTATAAAGCAGTGCGGGTGATGCCCAGTTCCTTCGCGGCTTTCGTAATATTTCCTTTATTCTTTTCGATCACTCGCAGGATCGTCAGCTTTTCTATCGTGCTGAGTTCCGTTTCGTTATCAGTTTCTTTTTTTTGTTGTCCTTTTTCTATAAGGGAAAAAATAAGATCTTCTGCGGCCAGCCTGTTATTTTCTTTCATGATGATCGCTCGTTCAATGGTATATTGCAATTCGCGCACATTGCCGGGAAAATGATAGGCCAATAATTTTTCAATCGCGCTGTCTTCCAAAACCACCGGCGGCTTCATATATTTTTGTGCATACATTTTTGCAAAATGTTTGGCCAGCAAAATAATATCATTGCCTCTTTTCCGCAATGGCGGAATATTTATTTCCACGGTATTGATGCGGTAAACCAGGTCTTTTCGAAAACGTTTTTCATCAGCAAGTTCTGTGAAATCCAGGTTGGTAGCACTTATCAGCCTTATGTCAACAGGTATCGGGGTATTTGTACCCAGCCGGGTGACCAGCCTGTTTTGTAAAACGGTCAGCAGTTTTGCCTGTTGGGGTAAATGAATATTTCCTATTTCATCTAAAAATAATGAACCTGTATTGGCAGATTCAATTTGCCCGATCCGGTCTTCCCGCGCATCCGTAAAAGCGCCTTTTTTATGGCCGAATAATTCGCTTTCAAATAAGGTATCCGTGATGGCTCCAACATCAATTTTAATAAATGGTTTTTTCGCGCGCAATGAACGCTGGTGTAATGCTTTTGCCACGAGATCTTTACCAGTTCCGTTTTCACCAAGCAATAAAACATTCGCATCCGTAGGGGCTACTTTTTCAATTTTCAAAAACACATCTTTCATCTCGTCACTTTCACCAATCAATCCACTCTCTGAAGAAGGAAAGTAAGCACTTGTTTTGTTGATTGATTCCGGCGACGATTTTTTTGATTTCAATGCATCACGGATAGCATTCATCATGTTTTCATTGTGCCAGGGTTTTACAATAAAATCAGCAGCGCCTTCTTTTAATGAACGCACCGCCAAATCAATGTGTCCATACGCAGTGATCATGATCACCTGCGTATTTGGTTTCATTTCCTTGATGCGCTTAAGCCAGTATAGTCCTTCATTGCCCGTATTGATGGACGATTTAAAATTCATGTCCAGCAAAACGAGGTCGAAATTTTTTTCCGCAAATTGTGCAGTAAGGTTTTCCGGATTTTTTTCAATAACAATTTCTTTCACTTCCGGTTTCAGCAAAAGCCGCACGGCAGTAAGCACATCCGGATCATCATCAACAGCCAATATGGAACAATTTTTTAAACTCATGTAAACATTTTTTTCAAAATTTAATCAACCAATTCATTCATATTTAATTCTACTGCTCAACCATTTTTGTTCGCCTTACGTAAGGCCATTTATTGTCAACTGACGTAAGGCCCTTTTTGGTCGCCTGACCAAAAAATTCAAAATCTTTAATCAACTATTGCAATTACTTTTAATTCAATGGCAATTGGTGTTGGCAGGCTTTTCACTTCAACTGTTGTGCGACATGCCTGCACACCTGCAAAATAACTATTGTAAACTTTATTATAAACAGGAAAATCTTTTTTCATGTGTGTCAGGAAAACAGTCACATCAATTATTTTTTCCCAGGCGCTGCCACTCGCTTCCAGTACGGCTTTTACATTTGAAAAAACAGCATGGCACTCCGCTTCAATATCATGCTTTAAAATTTTTCCCGTCTTATCCTGCTTCAATCCCGGAACAGCATTATCTTTCGCGCTGCGCGGGCCAATGCCCGAAAGAAATAACAAATTTCCGACACGTCTCGCATGGGGATAGGAACCGAGGGGAGAGGCAGCGAATTTTGTAACTACTGTTTCGGATATATTGTTTTGAGTTTGGGGTTTGGGGTTTGGGGTTCTTATGTGTTGATTGCTCAAAGCTGATTGCTCATTGCTCTTTATTGTTTCGTGTTTGGGGTTTTGATTTTGGGGTTTGGGGTTTGGCGTTGGTTGCTCATTGTTTATAAGAGATTGCTTATTGCTGATCATTTTCCTGTCTTTAAATTTTGTGCCGGCGTAATTTGATTGATTTAAATATTTTATAAAAGCGCCAATTTTTTTTCCTGTTTTGTCTGCCAGCATATTAATCTCTTCAAATATTTCTTTAGAAATATAATTTCGGTTTAAACACCTGACTAACTGTGATTGCAATTCAAATACAGAGCCTTTGGAAATACTGAGATATTGAATAAATTCTATTCTTCCGCCTCTTCCAAAACCCTCTGCAATATTATCCGATATTGATCCTGCCGATCTGCTGATCTGATCTTTTAAGGAAAAATCTTTTGCAAGTGAACCGGTATTTATTTGTTGCTGAATTTTTTTATCCAACTCATTTGCAAGCTGCCAAATTTCAAGCTCTGTAAATTTTTTTACCGTGGACATAATAAATTGTTAATGGTAAATGCTTAATGGTATTGGTTAATTATTGATGAGAACATTAAACAACAAACAATTCCTTTCAAGAACAACAAACACAATCACCAAACAGTTCCTCTAAAAAACAACAAACACAAAACCCAAAACAATTCCTTTCAAGAACCCCAAACCCAAAACAACAAACAATTCTTTTCAAAAACACCACACATAAAACAACAAACAATTCCTCTAAAAAACAACAAACACAAAACACAAAACACAAAACAATTCCTTTCAAAAACACCAAACACAAAACCAGAAACAATTTTTTTTCAAGAATCAAAATCATCAAATTAACACCGGCTTCGGCTCATTTCGGCTGCGCTCAATGCAAGTCGCTCAGCCGGCATTATCATCTTAAAGAAAAATCTTCACAACAAGAAACATAAAACAAGAAACAATTCCTTTCAACAACACCAAACACAAAACAAAAAACAATTCCTCTCAATAAAACTTAAAATGAAGCAATACAAACATTCTTCGCCTCCGTAAAAAAATTCAATGCATCCCAACCTCCTTCACGCCCGACACCACTGTTTTTCATACCTCCGAAAGGTGTGCGTAAATCGCGCAGCAACCAGCAATTCACCCAAATAATTCCAGCCTCCAATTCTCTTGCAAAACGCTGCGCTACAGAAATATTTTCAGTCCACACCATTGCCGCAAGTCCATAATTAGAATCGTTTGCAAGCGCAATGGCTTCTTCTTCTGTTTCAAAAGATTGTAACGTTACAACCGGGCCAAAAATTTCTTCCTGGTTGGTACTGCAGGATGCAGGAAGATTTTCAATAACTGTTGGTTCAATAAAATAGCCATTGGCACATCGTCCTTCAATTTTTATAGCATGCCCGCCACATAAAAATTTT
>JBBSQL010000077.1:0-6382 GCA_038257845.1 Chitinophagales bacterium | reverse complement strand
GATAAAGTCGCTATTGAGTTTGGTTTATTAGCCCTGGCACAAAAGCTCAATGGAAATTTTTTCCCCTGGTCTTAATTTTCAATTAGAGGGTTCATAAAAATGAAAAAGAGACTCAATCAAATTTTATTTTGAGACAGCCTCTACGGAATATCAAAAATATGTTTTGTAAATTTATTCCCGGTTACCTCCTTTCGAATCTTGTAAAAATAATATCCCTGCAGGCGCCTGTTGCATAAACCTTCCAGTCAACTATTACATAAATCGGAAAATGATCTTTTTCTGAAATCGCCAGGTCGGAACCCTTTTCTATTAATTTGTAATCTCCGGAATATGGTTGCGTTTCCCCATCAAATACGAACGTTATATATTTTCTTCTTTTTCTTCTTCCTTATATTCTTCATTCCATTCGACGATAAAATTATTCATGCCCTGGCCTAACAATAAAAACATCATTTTTTGTTGCACCATTTCAAGCAGGGAAAGAAAAAGAAAGATCGCATGTAATTTATTTTCACAGTTGCTGAATAATTTTTCGAAAGCAACTGTTTTTTCCGAGCGAACGATTTGCGCAACGGTTTCACGGCTTTCTTCCATCGTATAATTATACGCTACAACTGTATGTACTGGTTTGTTGATCCGCTCCTGCATGCGCAACATCACTTTGTCAAACGCTTTCATTAATTTATATAATGTGACGTTTTGTATCTCTGTGCCTTCTGAAGATTCTTCGCCAATGAGGTACAATTCTTTTTGAAGATTACCGCGCCGCGCCATTTTCAAACGGGCTGCTTCAAGTGTTGCCATGCTGATGGCGGCTTCTTTAAAGCGACGGTATTCCAGGATCTTGTCCACCAGTTCCTGGCGCGGATCAATTTCATTTCCGGCTGCGTCAAGCTCTTTCCTGGGAATGAGCATTTTGGCTTTGATGCGCATGAGTGTGGAAATAAAAAGAATGAATTCACTGCTCAGGTCAATATTTAATTTCTCCTGTTCATGAATGTGGGCAAGGAAATCATTGATAATTTTGGTGATGTTGATATTATAAATATCCAGTTCGTCCCGCTCAATAAAAAATAATAGAAGGTCGAATGGACCTTCGAATTGATCGAGTTTTATTTGATAACCGTTTTGATCCACAAAAATGATTTAGGCAAATATACTATTTTGCCGCAGGCAGAAAACATGCGGCAAAATAGTGTGGAAAAAGATTCAATTATTTTTTCAGTTGATCCCTGATCTCCATAAGCAACTGGTCTGTTGATGATGGGGCAGCAGGCAGTGCTTCCTCTTTTTTCTTAAGATTATTCATGCCTTTAATCATTAAGAAAATTACAAATGCAAGCAGTAAAAAGTTGATCATAACTGTAATGAAATTCCCATATGCAAAGATCGCTGCACCCGCGACTTTCCTGGCTTCAACGAGTGGCAAGCCAGCCGGGACATCTCCTTTGAGTACTAAATATAGATTACTAAAATCGGGTTGCCCGATAATCGCTGCCACAACAGGCATGATAAGATCATTCACGACAGAATCTATAATTTTTCCAAAAGCCGCACCGATGATCACACCGACTGCGAGATCCATTACATTTCCCTTGAGGGCAAACACTTTAAATTCTTTTACAAATCCCATAGATTTAATTTTACATAAAGGTTAAAAAATATATACAAAGCAAACTTACTTTTTTATGCCGGGATATTGCATATTTAAACTTTTTAAAAGTTTATGCAAAGTGTCTGCGGCTACATATTCTTTATACCAATTTTGATCAGAAGGCAGGATTGTCCAGGGTACATCATTGCAATGTTTAAATACGTCCTGGTACGCGGCCATATATTCCTTCCATAATTTTCTTTCTGTAAAATCATTTTCATTATACTTCCATTGCTTACGGGGATCATGAATCCGTTCTTCCAGCCTCACCGCCTGTTCTTCCGGGGAAATGTGTAAATAAAATTTTAAAATATGTGTATTGTTTTGCATCAATAATTTCTCAAAATTATTAATGGCCTGCATTCTTTCCATGACTGTTTCATCATCAATTATTTTGTGCACGCGAGTCACCAAAACATCTTCATAATGCGAACGATTAAATACCTGGATATAACCTTTGGCCGGGGTATGCTTGTGAATGCGCCAGAGAAAATCGTGCGCCAATTCTTCTGCAGTGGGTATTTTAAAAGACTCAACAAGTACACCCTGCGGATTAAATTTCCCAAACACATTGCGCACCAAACCATCTTTCCCGCCCGCATCCAGTGCCTGCAACACAATCAAAACAGAATGTTTTGATTCTGCATATAACATGTTTTGCATTTCATCTAATTCTTCGAGTAGCTTTTCTGTTTTCTGCTTTGTTTTGTCTTTGTTCACTCCTTTTGGAGCACGCGTACTTATTTTATCTAAACGAATTGCGGTCATAATTTTTTTTTAAAGGTATTTATAAAATATAAAATGTGTTCATGATTCAATTATTTTATCAAACCATTATTCATTTTTCTTTTGTTACAAAAAACCAGGAACCGGCACTCTTAAAACAGGTAAAATGAAATTTCCTTTTTCAGCAGAATATGTTTTACTTTCAATTTTTAGAAACTTATTTTCAAAGCATATAAAAAATAAACAATGAACCAGGCCGCTACTTTAGAGAAAAAAAATTATACCACGCCGGTGATTATTATCGGCATTCTTTTTTTCATTTTTGGTTTTGTCACCTGGCTGAACAGTACACTGATCCCATATCTGCAGATCGCCTGCGAACTGGAAACTGCGCAAGCTGTACTGGTCACATTTGCATTTTATATTTCTTATGCGGTGATGGCATTTCCGTCTTCCTGGGTATTGAAAAAAACAGGTTTCAAAACTGGTATGATGCTGGGATTGATCATCATGGCGATTGGCGCATTGATTTTTATTCCCGCTGCGAACAGCAGGACCTTTGGTTTATTTCTCACGGGTTTATTTGTGATCGGAACGGGGTTGGCATTACTACAAACCGCATCGAATCCATACATCACGATTCTCGGGCCAATTGAAAGCGCTGCAAAACGCATTAGTGTAATGGGCATTTGTAATAAACTGGCGGGTGCACTTGCTCCATTAATTATGGGTGCAATTATGCTGAAAGATGCCGATGCATTGGTTGAAAAAATTAAGACCATGGATGTAGTTCAAAAGGCTGCAGAACTGGATATACTTGCATCCCGCGTGATTGTGCCGTATATTATTATTGCCTGTGTACTGGGCGCGCTGGCGATTTTTATAAAATTTTCCAGTCTGCCAGAAGTGAAAGCGGAAGGCGAGGATGATATGGCTAATGGCGCGGCACCGGATGGTAAAACCATTTTTAGTTTCCCATATTTATGGCTGGGATTTATCGCACTGTTTTTATATGTGGGCGTAGAAGTAATGGCCGGTGATATTATCCAGGTATATGGAAAATCCATTGGTATTCCTTTAGATATTGCAAAACATTTTACAACATATACGATGTTGGGAATGTTAGCGGGTTATTTAATTGGTATTGTCACGATTCCAAAATATATGAGTCAGACCACTGCATTAAAAGGCTCGGCGATACTGGGTATTTTATTTACAGTAGCTGCCATTTTCACATCCGGTTATTATTCCATTTTATTTATTGCTCTACTCGGGTTGGCCAATGCTTTGGTATGGCCGGCAATCTGGCCTTTAGCGATTCATGGCCTGGGAAGATTCACTAAAACGGGTTCTGCATTATTGATTGTGGGTATTGCGGGCGGCGCTGTTCTACCAAAAATATGGGCAAATATTGGTGCAGAATTCGGTTATCAGCAAGCATTCTGGATCATGATTCCCTGCTATTTATTTATTCTATATTTCGCAGTTTCAGGCTATAAAGCAGGTGTAAAAAATAAAGCGGTAAAATTGTAGAGAAGCATTTATTGAACTTCCAATGCCGGCGTTTTTTATACAGTTGGATTCACCAAATGAATGTTTGAAGTATCAATTTCAGTTTGCTCAACTTCTGTTTTTTGATTCAATGGATTTTGCCATTTTACTTTCAACCATAATCTTTCATGTATCCAATACAATAAGACTTTGGTGATTATTTCTGTGCCGCCGATGGCGAAAGCCTGGGCAAAGTTTCCTGTCCAGAACATGGCAATAACAATGGTATCAAGTGTTCCAAAAAAACGCCAGCTAATCCCTTTGATGAGGCTCCTGTAACTTTTTTCTGCAATTAAAACGCCATCGGCAGAATACGTTTGACCAAATTTCAACCGGCTCCATAATAATTTTTCATGCAGGTAAAATAAAAAAATCTTTGTAAAAACTTCTGTGAAGCCAATTTTTAAAGCAGAAGTAATCTGGCCTGTAAACAACCAGGAAAGAAGAATTGTATCACCCGTGCCGATCACTCTCCAGGTTGTTGCTTTAATGATCACGCGCAGGCTGTTCTCTTTACTTTTTGTGGCTGTCATATAAAATTCTTTTATTCTTTTAATTCCTATTAATCCAATAGGAATTGTAAATATAAAAGGAAAATTTCCATACAGCCAAAAAATGAGGAAAATTTTTTATAAAAAATAATGCGGAAGTCATAAAATTTATTGACCCTGTGCCATGCTATAGGCTTTTTTATTGCCCCACATATTCAATAATTCACTGGAACAGATCTTGAAATTTCCACTCAGGCTTACGTAGAGGCCAATAATATCCTGCTGATTCAAAGGTTCACCATCAATACTTTCAAAACGCACATTATATTGATTCACCAGGTTTGTATAAACAGAACCTGTGGGCCAAACTTGTGTACCCCGGTTGCTGATGCTGACCAAAGAAAATTTTATGCCTGCATGCTTCAGGCATTTTTTGGCAATAGCTTCCGGCTGTTCATTGCTTTCGATAAATAAATCTACGCCTACGATCACTTCATTTTCCATTTCAATACTTTCAAGCATGGGGTTTTTTTCGAGTTTAAATCTCGTTGGAGTCGGTGGCTGATCCTCCAATAATGGCTTTGCTCCCTGGGCCGGTTGTTTATGAAAATTTTCAATAATGGCCTCTGCAAATTCTTTGGTGCCAAGAGATGGTATTTCTTTATTTCCAAAATCGCCGGTATGTTTCCCGCTTTCTAAAGTGAAGAGCAACGCATTTTCAATCATAGCTGCAACTTTCATCAATCCAAGATGGCGAAGCATGGTAACACCACTCAATAAGAGCGCTGTAGGATTTGCTTTATCCTGGCCTGCAATATCCGGCGCTGTTCCATGTACTGCTTCAAAAATACAAATATGGTCGCCGATATTTGCCGAAGGCGCAAAACCAAGTCCGCCAATAAGGCCTGCACAAAGGTCAGAAACAATATCACCCTGCAAATTGGTAAGTACGATCACATCAAAAATATCCGGGCGGGTTACGAGCTTCATACAAAGGTCATCCACGATTACATCATCAGATTTCAAATCGGGATAATCTTTGGCCACTTCATAAAAAATATCGAGAAAGAGCCCATCGGTAATTTTCATGATATTGGCTTTATGCCCGCAGGTAATGCGTTTCGCGGCTTTTTTCCGCGCCATTTCAAAAGCATATTTAATTACCTGCAAACTCCCGGGACGGGTGATGAATCTCCTGCTCAGTGCCACATCATGCGTAAGCATGTGTTCAATTCCGCCATAGGTATCTTCAATATTTTCACGAACAACAGTAATGTCAATGGGAATGCCCGCTTTACTGAAGACCGTATCTACGCCATGCAATGTTTGAAATACGCGCTTGTTGGCATACGTGTTCCAGGTTTTGCGCGCAGTAACATTCACACTTTTGACACCTTTTCCTTTGGGGGTTTCCATGGGGCCTTTAAATAAAATACCCAGGTCTTCGATGGTTACCTGCGCAGCCGGTGTCATACCATTATTAAATCCTTTATCAAAAACCCATTTACCCATTTCCACTATTTCGTATTCGAGCGGGACCTTCGCTTTGTTGAAAATATGCAACACAGCGCTCATGATTTCCGGGCCGATACCATCACCTTTTGCTACAGCTATTTTTATCATAATTAGATTTTAAGAAGTTGCAAAGGTAAGATTGTAAATTTTTGCAGGATAGAAAGCTGTGATAAAATATAAGATCAATTTACTGTATGGAAAATTTCATTATTTTTTTGAATTAGAAATTGCCGGCGGGGACGCCGACAGTGGCGGTAATATAATTTTTTGGGCTAAAGCCCTGAATGATAATTAGCTTTTTAATGAGGCTGTCTCAAAATAAAATTTGATTGAGTCTCTTTTTCATTTTTATGAACCCTCTAATTGAAAATTAAGACCAGGGGAAAAAATTTCCATTGAGCTTTTGTGCCAGGGCTAATAAACCAAACTCAATAGCGACTTTATC
>JBBSQL010000076.1:0-6838 GCA_038257845.1 Chitinophagales bacterium | reverse complement strand
ATCACTAAGCAGGATGAAAACCGCTGTGAAAATGCAAATCACTACAAAAAATAATTGCTTACTATAATTGGTATCCCTGGCGTAAAAGCTTTCCAGTGTTGCATTACCCGGTTTATATTCTACCATAAAAATACATAAAATACCAATCGCAACCAAAGTGATATACAGTCCGATAATCAACCAATCCACTCCTTTCGATATATTTATTGAGTTCGTTTTAGCCATTTTAGTTTCAGGGCTTTTTATTAATTTTCTTTTGCGGTTTGATCATGTCCTGCTTGATCTTTATCGTATCATTTCCACCAGACTCTTTCCTGTTTGGTTCGGCCTCAGGATCAAAAGTTATTTTTTTATTTTCCAGGTTATTTTGAAAAACAGGAACGGTATCCAGGTCAATTTGTTTAGTCAGTTTTTCCTGTTTGATTGAATCTTTCATATAATACCAATGTTTTATTTCCGCAGGAATCAGATCGGCTTTTGAGATTCTTTCCACTTCAGGCAACCTGTTTGTGGCGATCGTATCATTTAAATATTTTTCCATCATCAGCGAAGCAATCGGCGCGGCCCAGGTAGCGCCATACCCGGCATTTTCCACAACAACTGCAATGGCAATTTTCGGATTTTTACGGGGGGCAAAGGCAACGAAAATAGAATGATTTTTTCCATGCGGATTTTGCGCAGTTCCGGTTTTTGCACAGATTTCAATGCCCGGGATTTGCACATTGGTTGCTGTTCCAAACTCTGTAACATCCAGCATGCCCAATTGTACGGCATTATAGTCTGAATCAGAAATATGTGTAACTGTGTGCCTGATCTTATACTTGTTCAGGTAAACAGAATCGTTTGTTTCCTGGTTTTCAATACTATCCACAAAGTGAGGCACAAAATAAGAACCTTTATTGGCTATGATTGCCATTAAATTCGCCATCTGCAAAGGGGTTACCAGCATCCTGTCCTGGCCAATTCCAAGCGTAAGAATATTACAACTATTCCACCGTGCAAATCCACCGAAGTCTCGATTGTATTGTGCAGTATCCGGGATATTTCCTTTATCCTCGCTGGGTAAATCTATACCAGAACGAACCCCCATTCCAAAATCGTTCATATATTTTTTCCAAACCAAATATCCCTGTGCGGTAGATTTATATTTCGGATTATCAATGACCATCCTGAATATCTGGCAGAAATAAGAATTGCAGGAATTGGCGAGGGCAAGCCGGAGATTTGCTGCATGGCCTGGATTGGAGTGCGTGCATTTTACGCCCCTGCCACATGCATAATAACCGCCATAACATGCATATCCAAAAGATGGAGTAATCAGTCCCTCATCAAGGGCAATTAATGCACCCATCGGTTTAAAAGTAGAACCGGGAGGATATTGTCCTTTAATGGCCCTGTTTAATAATGGCCTCGCTGTATCCATGATCAATCTTCCAAAATTGCTCCTTCTTGCTGCACCTGATAATACATTTGGATCATAAGTAGGACTGGTTGCCATGGCGAGGATACCACCTGTTCTCGGATCAATTGCTACAACACTGCCAATTTTATTGGTAAATAATTTTTCGGCAAGTTGCTGTAATTCCACATCCATACTGGTATATAAATTTCGCCCGGCAACAGCAAGCGTGTCATATTTTCCATTTTCATAAGCTCCCTGCAACCGGCTACGATTGTCCCGGATAAAATACTGGATACCACGCTGGCCCATTAAGACTTTTTCATAGCTCCTTTCCAGTCCCGTCATGCCGGCATAATCACCTGGTTCATAACCATCACTTTCATGCCGGCGTAAAAAACCGGAATCCACTTCTCCCAGGTAACCCAATACGCCTGCTGCTACGTGATAAGGATAGGTGCGGATGGGCCTTTCCGAAAGGAGAAACCCGGGAAATTTATACATGTTTTCATTCAGCCTTGCATACACTTCGGGGCTTACCAATGGTGCGAAAACACTTGGTTTGTAACTGCTATTTTTGATAATTGCCGTAATGATCTTTTTCCTGTAATCTGCTGTATCAATGCCCAGGATATTGCACAAGAGTGAAGTATCAAGTCCCTTCGTTTCGGAAGGTGTTACGATCAGGTCATACATGATGGTATTTTCAAGAATAGCCCGGTGTTTCCGATCATAAATAATTCCGCGGTTGGGATAAATAACTTTCCGGTAACGTGCATTATTTTCTGCCATGATCTTAAAATCAGAGGAGAAAAGCTGCAGGTTCATCAACTGCACAATGATGACAAGAAAAACAACCAAAAAAATAATTTGGATGATCCTGCTCCTGGACTGGTTATATACCGGCATTTTGTAGAAATATTTTTGTAGTGAAAACCCTATGCAAAGTTGCTGAATGAAACTTAAAAAAAAGTATTTTAAAAAAACTAAATTTAAGAAATATTCCGCGAAATATTATGCAGTGTTTGTTTTGTATTTTGCCTTTCGGTAAAACAGCATTTCTGTGATGAGAATTAATAATAAACTTAAGGCAGTTGTAAGCGTAACTTTTCCTATAAAAAAGAGCAGGTCGCCAAACTGAAGCCATTCAATGAATACAAGGTAAACGTGATGAATAAAAGTAAGAATGAGAATATAAACGCCATAAGCAGCAAACCCCATACTTTTAATACTGGGTTCTGCATAACTCGTTCCCGAAATTTCACGCGGCAGTAAAATGTTTAAAATAAATGGTCGCAGGTATGCGATCAATACACAGGGAGCTGCATGTAAGCCGGGTGTACCACTGAAATAATCCATGCATAAGCCAAAAATAAATGCAATAATTAATAATGCAGGGCGGGAAATATTAAACGGCAGCCAGAGAATAAATAAAAAATATAAAATAGGTTTCAGGTATTCCTGGATTGGCGGAATTTTATCAAGTACATAAGCCTGCACCAAAATAAATAATACAAAACGAATAATATTTTTTAGCAATGAACTCATGGATTGACTGCTGATTTTATTTCAAGTTGTTTTTGTTCGGTCCACATAGAATTTTCCACGAGGTAAGCATATTGGATGGTGAGAAAATTAGTGGCTGATCTCAGTTTTAAATTATAATATCCTGTTGACTGATCAATGGCATTTTCAGTAATCGTTCCCACCATCAAACCTTCCGGGAAATTGCCGGAAAGATTACTGGTTATTACAGTATCGCCTATTTTTATTTTAGCACCTTTAGGAATTCCATGCATTTCCAGGTATTGCGGGTCGCTACCATCCCATTCAACAATCCCGGTATAATTTGAATGAAGCATCATAGCACTTACTTTACTGTTGTGATTGAGCAGGCTCATTACCACACTATAATTTTCACTTACAGAAACAACACGGCCCACAATACCATCCGGCCCACAAACAGCCATATAGGTATTGACTCCTTGTTTGGAACCTCGGAATAAAGTGATATAATTATTTTCCTGGTTCACTGAATTATTCACCACTTTAGCGGGTAAAAAATTAAATTTCCGCACTCTTCCCAACGTATCTTTCAACAGCGAATCAATTCTTGAAATTTTTGTAGTATCCGGGTCATCCAGTTGCGTTGCCAGGATTGTGCGCAGGCGGCTGTTTTCCGTTGCGAGGTCTTCATTCGTTTTTTTCAAACGGAAATAATATTCCACGCCATTATACTTGCTGCTGACCCAGCCAGTCATTTCATTGGAAATGCCGGAAAAAATAGCCTGGTGTGTTTTATTGTAAGAAACCAGGATAGATATGGAAATAACCTGTAATACCAGGAAGAGAAAGAAAATAAAAAATCTTTTTATAAATAGAAAAATATTACGCATAGATGGTTAAATAAATCCTGGATATACATTTTTCAAGTTATAAAAATACCGGGATTTTTTGAAGAATCCTTTAACGCATCACAAATGGATAACGCTGGTAATTTTTTAATGCCATACCGGTTCCGCGAACAACACTTTTCAAAGGATCATCTGCTATATGAACAGGTAATTTTATTTTTTGACTTATACGTTTATCCAAACCACGTAATAATGCACCGCCGCCTGTAATATAAATTCCCCTGCGGTAAATATCACCCGCCAATTCCGGAGGTGTGGTCTCAAGCGCTTTTAAAATGGCTTCTTCTATTTTGAAAATGGACTTATCCAATGCTTCGGCAATTTCCTGGTAGCTCACCATGATTTGTTTTGGAATACCAGTTACCAAATCCCTTCCATTTACCGGCAGGTCTTCAGGCGGATCTTCCAGGTCTTTCATGGCAGCGCCAATTTGAATTTTGATTTGCTCAGCCGTTCTTTCTCCTATCAAAAGACTATGATACCGGCGTAAAGCTTCCATGATGTCTGCAGTAAATTCATCGCCTGCAATGCGTATAGACTGATCACAAACAATTCCAGCCAGGGCAATAACAGTAATACCTGTAGTACCACCACCTATATCAATGATCATATTTCCAACGGGTTCTTCCACATCTATACCAATTCCGATTGCTGCTGCCATTGGTTCGTGTAAAAGATATACTTCTTTAGCGCCAGCCTGTTCTGCACTGTCGCGAACCGCTCTTTTTTCCACTTCAGTAATACTTGAAGGAATGCAGATCATCATTCTCCAGGTGGGCGGAAATAATGGCCTTTTGGGATAGATCATTTTGATCATTTCCCGGATCATCAGTTCGGCAGCATTAAAATCTGCAATCACACCATCTTTTAAGGGACGTACTGTTCGAATACTTTCATGTGTTTTTTCATGCATCAGTAATGCACGTTTGCCTACAGCAATAACTTCTTTTGGATTGTTCCTGTTTAATGCAACAATAGACGGCTCATTCACCACTATTTCATCATTATGAATAATTAAGGTATTTGCAGTGCCCAAATCCATTGCAATCTCCTGTGTAAAAAAATTAAATATGCCCATTATGTTTGTGATTCCTTAAAGTGTAATTAATGCCCGCAAAGTTGTGTGAAAAATTTGGAAATAACAAAGCAGATATATGCTCATGATTTGTTTGGCCAAGTATTAACAACATTGAATTTTCTCTTACCGGGAAAACCTGAAAGTAATTTTTTTTATTTATAATTGAACGGATTATTTTAAAAAAATTCAAAACCGATATCTTTCCTGAAATACATACCCTCAAAATGAATTGCGGATAAAATTTTTATTGATTTTTCCGCGGCGCCTGAAATTGTTTTTCCAAAAGAAGTCACAGCAAGTACCCGGCCACCGTTTGTAAGAATACTTCCATTTTGTTCCTCCAAAGTCCCGGCATGAAAAATAATGCTCTCATCCCCTGTTTCGGCAGGTAAATTTTTTATCACTTTATTCTTTTGATAAGTACCCGGGTAACCTCCACTCACCGCGACAACTGTTGCACAGGCGCTTTCATCAAATTCAATTTTTACTTCATCCAGTTTATCATTATGCATATCGCGGAAAAGAGCAACCAGGTCATTCCTTAAAAGTGGTAACACTACTTCCGTTTCCGGATCGCCCATCCTGCAATTGTATTCAATCACAAACGGTTCACCCTGCACATTTATTAAACCAAAAAATATAAATCCATGATAATTTATTTTTTCATCCTGCAAACCTTTAATAGTAGGATCAATGATGCGCGTTTGAATTTTTTCAAAAAAAACAGCATCCATAAATGGTACGGGTGAAACACATCCCATGCCGCCTGTGTTCGCTCCGGTATTTCCTTCACCAATTTGTTTATAATCTTTTGCGTGCCCGATTATTTTATATTTTTTTCCATTGGTTAAAATAAAAACTGAAACCTCTACACCTTCGAGAAACTGCTCCACCACCACTTTTTCAGAAGCAGTGCCAAATTGCCTTTGCCGGATCATTTCCGTGAAAACCTTTTTGGCTTCTTCAGGGTTACTACAGATCACAACCCCTTTACCAGCCGCGAGCCCATCAGCTTTTAAAACTACAGGCATTGAATGTGCATGAATATATGCAAGCCCTTCATCAAAAGATGATTCGTCAAAAGTGGCATAAGATGCAGTAGGAATTTTATGTCGCTGCATAAATTTTTTGGAAAAATCTTTGCTGCCTTCTAATTGTGCGCCTTTTGCAGATGGACCTACCACGATGATTTTTTGGAGCACTTCATCTTTTGTGAAAAAGTCGTAAATGCCATTTACCAATGGCTCTTCCGGGCCTACCACAAGCATATCAATATCCTGTTGCAGACAAAACTTTTTTTGTGCTTCGAAGTCATTTACAGAAAGATCTACATTTGTTCCGCATTGCGCTGTGCCTGCATTTCCGGGTGCTATAAAAAGTTGGTTGCATAAATTACTTTGCCTGATTTTCCATGCAAATGCATGTTCGCGGCCACCCGATCCCAGGATCAAAATATTCATACCTACTTCATTTAAAAAAAAACGAATGTAACCTCGTTTGATAAAATAAGCATTGCTATTTAAAAATTATTCCTATTTTGAGGCTTCTTTTTCAAATACATAAATAAAAAACCCCATTTTGTATGAATGAAATAACTCCCAAAACCGGCAAACATCCTAAAGCATTATACATCCTTTTTCTCACAGAAATGTGGGAGCGTTTTGCTTACTATCTGATGGTTGGAATCCTTTTTTTATATTTAATAGATAATCAAACAGGAGGAAAAGGGATGTCTCAAAAAATGGGGGCAGATGTTGTGGGAAGTTTCATTGCAATGGTATATCTCACGCCATTTATCGGTGGTTTAATTGCTGACCGTTATCTTGGTTATATTAAATCTATATTCTTTGGCGGAACGCTAATGGCATTGGGCTATTTCGGTTTATCATTCCCGGGAAATACGGCCTTATATGTTTCACTTACATTAATCATTGTGGGCAATGGTTT
>JBBSQL010000075.1:0-7003 GCA_038257845.1 Chitinophagales bacterium | reverse complement strand
CCATCCGGTTTGCACTCAAACATAAATACACGCGAAGCATTGCCACTAAACACTGTACCTGCTGTCAGGATATTCCCGTTGGCAAGGACTTGAATTTGCGTTGGTGTTACCACTTCGGGATAGGAATAAATATAAGATACATAGAGGGAACCACTACTGCCAAAACTATTATCTAAGTTTCCAATGTTATTAAAACCTATAATTCTTAATTCAATAGAAAAAAGTTCCGTGCTGAAATATCCGGCAGCAAAAATTCTATTTAATTGATCTATCGCAAATGATGGCGAATGAATATAATACCTGTCTCTGAAAGTATTTGTTGAAGTTCCATTATTTCCAAATGAAGTATTAACTGTTCCGTTTTCATTTAAACAAAGTTGCCAAATGGTAGAATATTGTTCCGGGTAGTATTCCGCAAAGAAAATAAGAATTAATTGTCCATCGGTTCTCAACTTTATATCCATTAAAGGCGCAGTTATTCCCTGTCCTTTTCTGCCATTTGCAAAACTGTTGTCCAGTGTTCCATTATTATTATACCGCACGATGAAAGTTTTGCTATTGCTCATACCGCCAACTACTATTTGATTATTTTGAATCAGCAAGATGGGATTTGATATATCCACGGGAAGTAATACTCTGCCTTTATTTCCAAAAGAGCGGTCCAGTTTTCCATTGGGAAAAGTGCAGGTGAGATTGGGTTTGGCAACATCTCCGGATGCAACTGTTATAATGCGACCATCCGGAAGAATCGCGATTTTCTCGGCTCCAAATTTTGGATTTGAAGTTGTGCCGTCTTTCCCGAAACTACTGTCTAATTGGTAGTCCTGGCTAAAACCCAGGCTGCATATAGTTATTAGCATTGCCAAAAAAATAAATTTTTGTTTCATATTAAATGTTTGTATGTGTTTAGGGAAAAATGTTTTTAATTTCTGTATCAATAAAATTGAAAGACTTTTCCAATATTCATTAGAGTAAGATGGATGAAGAAAGGTTACAAAGAAAAAAGGAAAGCCGTTAAAACAAAAGTTGTGAAATCTTCAAATGTTTGAATATTTCAGCATACAAGTTTGTTATGTGAAAGAAGTACATTCAATTTTTGCAAAGTAAAAGTGTATAAATAGAATTGTGATTTTTCAGAATCGCATCGTTCCCTGCGTAAGACGATGCTCCACGTAAAAAATATTTAAATAAATTTGATGTGAACTGCATCCGGAAAACCATCGAATTATTTCTCCATTTTTTGTAAGTACACTAAGGCTTTGCTCAATTGTTCATCTGTATTTTTGCGATAACCTTCGATGGTTTGTTTCACTAAAATATCCGGTTTAATTCCAACGCGTTGCGTTTCTGAACCGTCTGGATAATATACACCGAGTCCTGTAAACTGAAGAGAAATACCACCTGGCAAACCCATGTAGATTACATTTCCATCCGCGCCTGCGGTAGTAGTGCCAAGTGTTTTAGCGTTAGCTGCTTTTTGAAATGCCATGGTTAAAAATTCTCCCACACTCATTGTGTTTTCATTTATTAAAATGATGATGTCTCCTTTAAAATAATCTTTATTGAATTGCATGCCCATATTGAGTGGAGGAGTCATGGTGAAAACCCCGGGATAGGCGGGTTGCAGGGTAGAAAACCGGACAAAATTATTATCTGCAGGTAGTACCAGGTTGGCAATAATATCGCCACCGCCGGTTCCCTTTTGTTCATCCTGGTTTTGCCTGTTATCTATAATTAATTTTGAAATTTTCGCCATCATTTTCCCTAATTCCAGGCTGTCATTTCTATTAAATTTTCCTACATTTATATAGCCAATATTATTATCAATTATGCAAAAGGCTGAATCTTTTGCGTACGCAAAATAAGGTGGATCTAAATCTACCGGCTGAAAAAGATTGGGTATAAAATTGTATGTTTTGGTTTTAAAAGTTGTATTATTTCTTGCAATAGTAACAGTACTATTTTCATTATTGGTCCTGGTAATTTGATAAGATAATTTTTGCAGGAAAGAACCTTCATTGGATGCCGAAATAATTTTTGCATACTTTTCTTTGATGGAAGTCATTGATGCATTGTCAATAGTTTCAATCTCATCTCCAACTTGTATATTGGAAAGAGTGGCAAGAGAATCATTTAATATTGATGTGACCAATATTTTATTTTCAATGACTTTAATTGTAAAAGGCATAAAATATTTACCGGACAATTTCTCCGTTAAAGCACTTGTGAAAAATACATGACTGTCATGAATTGTTGTCATGAGTTCTTCAATAATCGCGGTGTATTGAAGTGCATCATTGTGCATGACTATTTTTGGAATAAATTGTGCTAAGACTGAATCCCAGGGAACAGTCAAATCATATTTATACGGATACCAATATTCAATAATATTCCATAACCTGAAAACAGATAAGAGGGCATAACGATCATTCGGAAATTGCATATTGCTATAGCCAGGTTCATGCTGAAATTCAGCATAATTTACGTCATCTTCCGGATAAAATTTGATATAATACTGGCCATTTTGAATCCTGTTTTTTCTGATATGTTGCAGCGTTGTAACTAATGAAGAAGACAATTCATTTTTATTTATCCAATCAAAATCAGGCTTCAATTTCGCATTGTTTAAAATGCTTTCACTGCACGATTCACAATCGGGAACATCTCCAAACTTTTTGATCCAGGATTCAAGTAAATCATTTCTTTCTTTAATAGATGAAACATTTGTATAGTTGGGAAGAAATTCAATTAATTCTTTATCCCAGTCATATTTCCCTGAAGCAATTTGAGGATGATAATATTTTAGAAAGCCCCAAATTTTACCAAGCAAATACAAATTGTTTGAAACAAAATCTTTTTTAACAGAAGTTGAATAAATTGCTCTGATGCTAGTGTCAGTGGTTTGTTGAGCATTTGCTGAATGGAACAGAAAGGAAAAAAATATAATTAAGATCGTTTTGATTTTCATGGATTATAACAGGATTAGTAAATTAAAAGGAAATCAAACCTGGTTAATTACAAACATAAGTGAAACTATTAAAGTATGAAATTATACACGGGAATAACTGCATTTATTTTATATTAAAAGATTTTACTGCCCGCCATCGTCACGCCCGATCCGACGATACACTGAAAACAATAGACGTTGTAAAAAAATAAAATATTAAAAATCGCATCGTCCCCTGAGTGACGATCCTGCATCGAAAAAAATGTATTTTATTATCTACCGGTTTGTGTTCACACAAAACGGAAATTCCATTGTTTCGGTTGGTGAGACACCAGCCGTTAGGAATCAGATCAGATCGTCCTTTGGGGAGCTAATGCTACACTTTAAATTCTTTTCGCAGTTGGAATGAAATCAAAGTTATATTATAAATGATTTGGCATAATTATGAAACCTTCAATGTCATTCTTTTTAAAGTTTTGGATGGGAACAGAAAAATTATTAATTTTATTAAATATATTTTTAATCCTTATTCAATTTAATCCGGCTTACTTTAAATTAAACATTATGCTCAAACATTTACATGCTATCTGCAAATCAATATTTGCATTACTTCTCCTGGTTTCTTTAAAAGCAACTGCTCAGCCAACTATCAGTTCTTTTGCACCATTAAGCGGGCCGGTAGGTACAAATGTTACTGTAACAGGAACTAACTTTAATGCTGTTGCGGCAAATAACATTGTTTTTTTTGGCGCGGTAAAAGCAACTGTTACAGCAGGTAATACAACCAGCCTAACGGTTAAAGTGCCTCCGGGCGGCACTTTTCAGCCCATATCAGTACTTAATAATTCTACAGGATTAACGGGTTATTCCTCCAGGCCATTTATAATTACTTTTACCAATGGTATCGGCATACCTGCTAATTATTACAAACCTAAAGTAGATTTTGCGACAGGCCCTGGCCCAAATTCAGTTTCAATTGGCGATTTGGATGGTGATGGCAAACCTGATCTCGTCACTGCTAATTCGGGTGCAATTAATATATCCATATTGCGAAATATTTCCACAACGGGAAATATTAATGCATCTTCTTTTGCCGCTAAAGTTGATTTCGCTACTGGTAACCCTTATTTTGTTGCTATCGGGGATTTGGATGGAGATGGTAAACCAGACTTAGTTGTAACTAATACGAATACGACAACTATTTCTATACTGCACAATACTTCTACAGCGGGCAACATCGATGCCTCTTCTTTCGCCGCTCCCATAGATTTTACCGTAGGCACTAATCCTATTTCGGTTGCAATTGCAGATGTGGATGGAGATGGAAAGCCGGACCTGTTGGTTGCTAATTCAACCACTTTTAATGTGTCAGTTCTACGAAATACTTCCACCCAGGGAGTCATCAATGCTTCATCTTTTGCCTCTAAAATAGATTTTACAATTGGTTCGGGTACCGAACCAGTTTCTGTTGCTACCCGCGATTTAGATGGAGATGGTAAATTAGATATAGTTGTTTCTAATTTAACTGGCACCACTTTATCTGTACTGCGCAATACCTCCACTAAAGGAATTATCAATGCATCATCATTTGCCACTAAAGTAGATTTTACCGTAGGTAATTCACCTTACACGGTTGCGATTGGGGATTTGGATCAAGATGGCAAGCCAGATCTCGCAGTTCCTACCAGCTCAGGTCAGTTTGCAATATCGGTGTTGCGCAATACTTCTACTTCAGGCACTATTAATGCAGGTTCATTTGCAGCCAAAGTAGATTTTATTACAGGCAATAATCCACAGGGGGCGGCTATTGGTGATTTGGATGGAGATGCTAAACCCGACATTGTGGTGAGTAATTCCTATGCTATTACCAATTCTATATCAGTATTTCGCAATACTTCTACCCCAGGCATCATTGATGCGTCATCTTTTGCGCCTAAGGTAGATTTTACCACAGGTATTAATCCACGATCTGTTGCAATCGGCGATTTGGATGGAGATGGAATTCCTGAAATTGTAGCAGCTAATGGGAATGCCGCGTCAAATTCAGTTTCTATTTTTCAGGTTGATCTTTCCATTTTACCCGTTACCCTTACAAATGTAAAAGCATACCAACAAAATAAAGGCGTGCAAATAGAATGGACAGCGCAAGAGGAAATTAATATAGACAGGTATGAATTAGAACGGTCACAAAACGGACAGCAATTTGAAAAAATTGGAAGTGTTGAAGCAAAAGGAAATAGCAATACAAATAGCCAATATAATTACTTTGATGCAAATCCTTATGCCGGAACAAATTTTTACAGGATAAAAATAATAGAACCAGGGCATGAAACGTATAGCCAGGTATTAAAGGTAAACATAAATAATAGCTATGAAAATGTGTTAACTATTTATCCAAACCCGGTGGCGGGTAATATGATTGCTTTACAAATGAACCTGCCAGAAGGTACTTATACGATTGCTTTGTATAATAAACTTGGGCAGCAAGTTATGAATAAAGTAATAACGTATGCAGGTGGCTTATCAAATGAAACTATTGAGCTTTCAAGTTCCCTTGCAGCAGGAATTTATCAGTTAAGATTATCCGGCGGTGGAATTAATATTACACGCCAGGTAATAAAATGAGTAGAATAAATCTTTATCCCTCAGCCTTGTCCGGCATAAGTGGAAATTGTGCTGAAAAAATTAGATACTTTAAGAATCGCATCGTTCCGCAAGGGACGATGCTTCACTAAAAGAATTTAAATAATTCTTTTATGATTTTAATTTTATTGTGTGCGGGTAACAACGAATGCATTATCTAC
Source organism: Chitinophagales bacterium (assembly GCA_038257845.1). Classification (GTDB taxonomy): domain Bacteria; phylum Bacteroidota; class Bacteroidia; order Chitinophagales; family Chitinophagaceae; genus JAFDXJ01. Next base: position 1,252 of record JBBSQL010000075.1, on the reverse strand, counting down.
CGTAACTGTATGAGGAAGTATTGCAACGGAAGTTTGTAATGGAAGCACAGGTTGTACATAAGCACCAGGACGTTCTAATTTCGGACGGCTTATTTTGTGTGGAGCTTTGCATGAACTGGATGTAGCTATTGCTGCAAATGCGATGGCAGCAAAACTTATTTTAGCAATAATTTTCTTTTTCATTTTTTTGTTTTTTTATGATGATTAAATTTTTCCTTTTTTGAAAAGCTTGTACTACCCTGAAATTTGAATTTCAGGCATGAAGCCATATTTCAAATGTAAAGATGATTTGATGAATGCCGGTAAATGTTATACACTTATCGAAATAAGTTGCATCATGCACATATTTACAAATACAATGCCTCATTTATCATGAACATAAAAAAGGAGAAGCAGGTTGTACATATTCTCTGCCCGTTAGGTGGCGACACTAACCGATGAGTTTTTCGAATATTTCAAAAAAATTTGCATATATAATTAAACTGGTTGTATGTTATTTCACCATCATATAAAACATCGCGATGACTGTTGAGCCCATTGCTAAAAAAGTGGTCCATAAAATTATTTTGGAGAGCAGGCCACTTTTATATTTCCCCATAATTTTTTCACTGGCAGAAATTTTGATAATAAAAAAAATGAGCGGAACTGCAGCGACACCATTCAGTACAGCCGCATACACCAATGCTTTGACAGGATTGATGCCAATGAAATTGATGATCAAACCAATCAGCGTGGCAATAGTAATAACGCCATAAAAACCATGCGCTTTTTTTAATTTTAAATTCAAACCGGATTCCCAATTCACAGCCTCAGAAACTGCATAAGCGGCAGAACCTGAAAGTACGGGAACTGCTAAAAAACCCAGGCCGATAATGCCTATGGAAAAAATAAGTTTGGATAAATAACCCGCATGTGGAAACGAATGGACCAATGGTTCCAGCGCCTTCGCCGCGTCTGCCGCGGTTTTCACATCTGTGATGCCGCTATTATGCAACACTGTTCCCGCAACTACTAATATGCTCCAGGTCGTGATTTCAGAAATGATCATGCCTGAATTATTATCAATGCGCATCGCACGAATTTTCCCCTTGCTAATTTGTGGCACTCCATTTTTAAGCCATTTTTTTTCTTTGACTTCTTCTACTTCCTGTGACGTTTCCCAAAAAAACATATAGGGTGAAATCGTTGTTCCTAAAACTCCCGTGATTATAAAAAAGAATTCAAAACTAAATTCGATATGCGGAATAAATGT
>JBBSQL010000074.1:0-7127 GCA_038257845.1 Chitinophagales bacterium | reverse complement strand
GTAAAGTAATTTCTGTTTCTGTTTGGCCCTTACCAAAATGAATATGTTGTGCGTCTGCTGGTATAACATCTCCTTCCGGGAAAGAAAAACCTGCATCAACGAGCAAATGGTGGTGGCCAAAGCCCTCATTGATTTCGCCTGCGGGCTGAATAGAAATACCACTCACACCCATTTTAATTTTAAAGGGTGAGGAAACTACCTCCCCGTTTTTCAGGTTTTTAAAAAACACTTTAGCGCCATCCGGAACATCAGGCAAAGGTTTCATGGCAGCGGTTGTATCCATCGTCATTGCATGCGATGTGTCCGTGACAGCAGTCATCGTATCTGTTGTTGTAGAAGTATTTTCACCAGAATTACAAGCCAGGAAACCAGTGATCAAAAAAACACCCAGCCATTTTAAATTTTTCATTGTATTAATTTTTTAAGCATGAACGGAAAGAAAAAAGCGGTGTAAAGGTCGGGATTTTTTGGGGGAAATATTTATTAAAAAAATATGTTTGGTGATAAATTTAAGAGCGCTTCTATTTCAAAACCCAACCTTATGTGCAAATAAGAAAATTTATAATTGCACTTAGAGCCAAAAATGCAAATAAGGAATCTACCCTTCATCTCTCTCTTTCTTTTAACAATTCCCTTTTTGCCATAATTTTTATATTCGCCCCCTAATCAAAAATTGCATGAAGAAATTTTTAATAGTTTCCAATTTTATTTTGCTCGCCGCAGTGGTATTTCTTTTTTACCGTTCCTATAATTCCGGCAATGAAACCGGCCCTGTGATCAATCATAAAAATACAGGTGACAGCATACGCGGTAAGATCGCCTATTTTGATCTCGATTCCCTTCAAAACCAATACCAGTACTTCATTGAAGTGCGCGATTACCTGAAAGGAAAAGATGATGATAATACCCGCGATCTCAATAAACTGCGGAATAATTATATGGGAAAATTGAAAGAGTATAACCAAAAAGGTCCTAATTTATCCCAGGCCGAACAGGGTCAATATCAACAGGATTTAATGCAAATGCAAAATGATTATCAGGCGAAAGAACAAAGTGTGAGCCAGGAAATGCAGTCCGAAGCCATGGAAAAAATGCAGGGCGTAAAACAAAAGATCCAGGAGTTTTTGAAAACCTATAGCACAGATAAAGGCTTCGCCTATATTTTTGCTTCTAATGATAATGACTATCTTTATTATAAGGATACCATCAACAATATTACCAAAGACATTGTCGGCAAACTGAACGATGAATATAAAAATTCAAAGAAAAAATAATTGGTTTTTTAAAATTCACCTATCTTCAAATCCCGTTTTAATAAACCGGGATTTTTTTATTCCTTTATCGCATAAAACCAACCATACATGAACCAAAACAAAACTGAATTCAAACCTTCACTCGGGCTTATAGACGGAACGATGATCGTTGCCGGTTCTATGATCGGATCGGGTATTTTTATTGTAAGTACTGATATCGCCCGTAATGTGGGAAGTGCAGGCTGGCTCATCGTTGTCTGGCTGATCACTGCACTGATGACCATCATGGCTGCGGTAAGTTATGGTGAACTCAGTGGCATGTATCCCAAAGCCGGCGGTCAATATGTTTATTTAAAAGAAGCCTTTAATCCCCTCGCCGGTTTTTTATATGGCTGGAGCTCATTCACTGTTATTCAAACAGCCACAATCGCCGCTGTGGGTGTGGCTTTCAGCAGATTCACCGCATACCTTGTACCGGAAGTCGGTGAAAATAATATCCTCTTTACTTTCGGCCAGTTGAATATTTCTGCCGCGCAATTGCTCGCCATCGCATTAATATTATTTTTGACATATACCAATACACGCGGCATTAAAGGAGGAAAAATTATTCAAAATATTTTTACAACGGTCAAACTTTTATCATTATTCGGCCTCATCATCGCCGGATTTTTATTTGTAAAACACAGCTTCTGGGGAGACAACTGGCAAACTGGTTTGAATGCCCTGCAACTCGAAAAAAAGGACGGATCATTTGTCTTGCACGGCAACTGGCTGCCGATAGGCGGAACCGTTTTAATTGGTGCCATTGCTGCATCTATGGTGGGTTCATTATTTAGCAGCGATGCCTGGAATAATGTAACTTTTATTGCGGGAGAAATAAAAAACCCAAAGCGCAACATCGGACTGAGTTTATTCCTGGGCACACTCATCGTGTCATTGATTTATATTTCGATGAACCTGATGTACCTCAACGCACTTTCACTGGATCAGATCGCTTATCCCGAAGGTGACCGCGTAGCAGTTGCCGCATCCACAGCTATATTTGGAAATGCAGGCGCTATCATCATTGCAGTGATGATCATGGTGTCAACTTTTGGTTGTAATAATGGATTAATATTAGCCGGAGCACGTGTATATTATACCATGGCACAGGATGGACTTTTCTTTAAACAGGCAGCTAAGCTTAATAAAAATGCTGTGCCGCAATGGGCTTTATGGGCACAGGCAACGGTAGCATGTATTTTATGTTTAAGTGGAGGTTATAATGACCTGTTGGATATGATCGCATTTGTAGTAGTTCTTTTTTATGTACTTACCATAATTGGTATTTTTGTACTCCGGAAAAGAGAACCAAATGCGGAAAGGCCTTATAAAGCATTTGCCTATCCTGTATTACCGGCATTGTATATTATCCTGGGTATAATATTTTGTGTATTCCTCATCATATTCAAACCGGAATATACTTTATGGGGTTTAGGAATAGTACTGGCGGGCATACCAGTTTATTATATTACAATTGCTTCCGGCAGAAAAAATATTAAGACAGAGTAATGGTAAATACGGATCAGTTATTTGCGGATATTGAACGGTTACAGGTTGTGATCGTTGGAGATATTATGCTGGATACTTATTGGTGGGGAAATGTAGAACGCATTTCCCCCGAAGCACCGGTACCAGTACTTTCCCGCACACATACAGAATACAGGATCGGCGGCGCGGGCAATGTGGCTTTGAATACTATTGCGCTCTGTGCACACACGACTTTATTTTCAGTGACAGGCAATGATGCAACTGGTGACCTGCTTTTGGAAAAATTAGAAAAAGAAAATATTGTTACGCAATATATTTTACGCAGTGATGAGCGGCCTACTACCAATAAGATCCGCATCATGGGCCGCAACCAGCAAATGATGCGCATTGATGATGAAGTCACGGAAGATGTTGATGCGGATACTGAAAAAAGACTGGTGGAAAATTTTAAAACATTTATAGCAGAGAAAAATGTTTCTGTAGTCATTTTTGAAGATTATAATAAAGGTGTACTGACAAAAAATTGTATTCATGAAATGCTTGCAGCCTGCCGTGAAAAAAATATTCTTACGACTGTTGATCCCAAACAAAAGAATTTTTTTGAATACGCTCAATCCGGCATTTTTAAACCCAACCTGAAAGAAGTAAAAGAAGCATTGCATCTCACCGATGATGAGCTTGAAATAAATGGCCTGGAGAAAATTCATACACGGTTACAGGAAATACTTTCACATAAAATTTCATTGATCACTTTATCAGAAAAAGGCATCTTTGCAAAAAGCAGCGAACAAAGTGTGCTCATTCCGTCACATAACCGCGATATAGCGGATGTAAGTGGCGCCGGAGATACCGTAATCGCTATTGCTTCATTGGTGTTTGCAGCCAGCAACGATATGATTTTAGCAGCAAAAATTGCCAACATCGCCGGTGGTTTGGTTTGTGAAGAAGCAGGTACAATTTCTATAAATAAAAAAAAATTGCAGGAAGAATGTTTAAAATTATTATAGATAAATACAAATTCAATTAATCATTTTTAGTAAAAAATAAGATGGGAAAATTTACAATGGTCATTCATGGAGGCGCAGGTACAATTCTTAAAGAAGATATGACACCCGAATTGGAAGAAGCTTATTTAATTGGGCTGAAAGCAGCACGTGACGCAGGTTACGCCGTTTTGGAAGAAGGCGGGTTAGCCGTGAATGCAGTGAAAGCCGCGATCGTAATCCTGGAAGACAATATGCTTTTTAACGCAGGGCGAGGTGCGGTTTTTACAAAAAAAGGGTTACAGGAAATGGATGCTGCAATTATGAATGGGAAAAACCTGGCCGCCGGCGCAGTTTGCGGTGTGCGCAATGTTCGCAACCCGATAGAATTGGCTGCTGAGGTAATGCTGAATAGCAACCATATTTTTTTAAGTGGAAAAGGGGCGAATGATTTTGCCATAAAACAAGGTATAAAACTCGAACCTGATGAATACTTTTTTTCCCAGTTCCGTTATGATCAATGGAAAGAAATCAGGGATTCAGATAATTATTCTTTAGACCACACGCATCAGCGTTTAGATGAACTCATGCGTGAAAAAAAATTCGGTACAGTTGGTGCGGTAGCCTGTGATGAAAAAGGAAATATTGCTGCAGGTACAAGTACGGGTGGCATGACCAATAAAAAGTTTGGAAGAATTGGTGACAGCCCCATAATTGGTGCAGGCACGTATGCCAATAATAATACCTGTGCCATCAGTTGTACAGGTCATGGAGAAATGTTTATCCAGGTTGTTGCCGCGCATGATGTAAGTTGCCTAATGGAATATAAAGGCATGAGTTTGCAGGAAGCGATGAATGTTGTTGTGAAAGATAAATTAGTGAAAATTGATGGTGAAGGTGGCATGATCGGCGTGGATGCACAAGGCAATGCAGCCATGGTTTTCAACAGTGCCGGTATGTACCGCGCATTTAAAAACAGTGATGGGGAAGAAACTGTTTTGATTTATGATAAATAAAAAATTCCCCTGAGGATGAAAAAAATTGCAGTAATTGTAGCAGGTGGCTCAGGGAAAAGAATGGGTAGCGAAAAGCCCAAACAATTTTTACCCATAAACAACAAACCTATACTTTGGTATTCCGTAAATGCATTTTTCCAGGCTTACCCGGAGATTGAAATTATATTGGTTTGTCCCGCTGAACATTTAGAGGAAGGAAAAAAAATAGCGGCCACTTTTGAAGGAAAAAAAATTCAAATAATACAAGGTGGTATTACCCGTTTTGACTCAGTGAAAGCCGGCCTTTCATTGATCAGTGAAGCATCCATGATTTTTGTACACGATGCAGTAAGGTGTTTGGTCTCACCCGGTTTGATTCAGCGATGCTATGAGGATGCATTAAAAAATGGCAGCGCAATTCCGGCAATCACATCTACAGACAGTATGCGCATTTTGCAAAACGGAAAATATACCATCGCCAATAGGGAAGAAATTAAGATTATTCAAACGCCACAGGTATTTCTGAGTGAAATTATTTTACCCGCATTTGCACAGACATATTCCAAAAATTTTACCGATGAAGCATCCGTTGTAGAAGCCATGGGCCGGGATATTTCTCTAACAGATGGGGAATTTGAGAACATAAAAATTACCCGACCGTCGGATCTTTTATTTGCGCAGCAAATTTTAGCAAACAGGAATGCAACCTGATTTTCTCCAAAACATCCATTTTGTTCGCCTTAAAATGCCCGGTTTTATTGCCTAATAATAAATTTCCATACTTATTTTGTTTTCTCAGTATCTGCTTCTACCTTTGCCGTCCGAAAAATTAAAGGTTTATAATGCCAACAATACAGCAATTAGTTAGAAAAGGCCGCACAATTATCAGGGCCAAAAGCAAATCAAGGGCACTCGATTCCTGCCCGCAGCGCAGGGGCGTTTGCACAAGGGTATATACAACTACGCCTAAAAAACCAAACTCCGCATTGAGGAAAGTGGCCAAAGTAAGGCTGACAAATAAGATTGAAGTGATCGCTTATATTCCGGGTGAAGGCCATAATTTACAGGAACACTCCATCGTGTTGATTCGCGGAGGCCGTGTGAAAGATTTACCGGGTGTGCGTTATCATATCGTTCGCGGAAGCCTGGATACTGCCGGTGTAAAAGACCGTAAACAAAGCCGTTCGAAATACGGTACCAAGAAAGAAAAAGCAAAGAAAAAATAATTCGTCAATTAATTCATTGAAATATGCGGAAAGCGCAAGCCAAAAAATTACCCTTAGCTCCTGATGACAGGTACAAAGACAAACTGGTTACCCGGTTTATCAATAATATTATGTGGGACGGGAAAAAGAGCACAGCGATCAGTTCTTTTTATACAGCCATGGACAAGATCACCAAACAAACTGGTGAGGAAGGCTATGAAATATGGAAACGTGCATTGGCAAATGTTACGCCATCTGTAGAAGTACGCAGCCGAAGAATCGGTGGCGCTACATTCCAGATTCCAACTGAAGTTCGTGCAGACAGGAAAATTTCTTTATGTATAAAATGGATCATCCGCTACAGCCGTGAACGCAATGGCCGTACAATGGCAGATAAACTCGCCAATGAACTGATCTCAGCAAGCAAGGGTGAAGGCGCTGCTTTCAAAAAGAAAGAAGATACACACAGAATGGCAGAAGCGAATAAAGCGTTCTCCCATTTCAGGATCTAATCTTTTTATAAAAACAATTTATAAAAGCCCGCACGATTGCGGGTTTTTTATTATTTCAAATCGTACACGATTATTATTTTAAATTGAAAAAAATTCAAAGAGGGGAAATAATGCTGCCTGAGCGAAGCCGAAGGCAGATAACACAATTAACTTTTGAGAAAATTCATGCTGCCTGAGCGAAGCCGAAGGCAGATAACACAATTAACTTTTGAGAAAATTATTGCTGCCTGAGCGAAGCCGAAGGCAGATAACGTAATTAGCTTTAGAGAAAATTAATGCTGCCTGAGCGAAGCCGAAGGCAGATAACGTAATTAGCTTTAGAGAAAATTAATGCTGCCTGAGCGAAGCCGAAGGCAGATAACGTAATTAACTTTTGTGAAATTTGATGCTGCCTGAGCGAAGCCGAAGGCAGATAACGTAATTAACTTTTGTGAAATTTAATGCTGCCTGAGCGAAGCCGAAGGCAGATAACGTAATTAACTTTTGTGAAATTTAATGCTGCCTGAGCGAAGCCGAAGGCAGATAACACAATTAACTTTTGAGAAAATTCATGCTGCCTGAGCGAAGCCGAAGGCAGATAACGTAATTAACTTTTGTGAAATTTAATGCTGCCTGAGCGAAGCCGAAGGCAGATAACGTAATTAACTTT
>JBBSQL010000073.1:0-7914 GCA_038257845.1 Chitinophagales bacterium | reverse complement strand
GGTTTTTGATAATCCTGAATGTTGAAATGGGTAAATTCTATTTCTGCAGAAATGCCGGCGATAAAGGGTTCGGCAATTTGTTTGTAGAAAAAATCTGTTTTGGTATCTGCCAAACGCCCGCTTTCAAAGTCGGTGAATTGTTTGACAAGATTTTTATTCTGCGCAAAAAGCCTGTCGAAAAGCGTAGCATCAAAAATAAACCATTCATTGATGTTGGTAGCCACAACATGTTTTACTTCCAGGTTTTTATGGGTAATTCTTTCTCTTAAATAATAAAGCACCAGTTCCTGGAAAGCTTTTACATTGAGTGAAGCAAGCTTTTGCGACTGGCTTTCGCCACCGGAAAATGATTTGATCATTTCCGCTTTATTGGTCGGCTTTTTTGCTTCAATGATAACGCCGACGGTTGTTTTAGCCGAATTGCCATTATGAATGACCAAATCATTTCTACCTTTAGTATTGATAAAATGATTGGGTTCATAATAGGTTTTCTTCAAAAAATCAATGATGAGGTTTTTATGAAACTCTTCGCTTTCGGTATCGTTGCTGCGATCCAGCAACTGGATAAGATTGGCTTTGAAATTTTCAATGTCAGACCTGTTAGGTTTTACTTTTAAAAAAGCTTTATTGAGTGCCTTTCTCGGTTTCAATTCCTTTAATTCCATGGATAATTTAATATTCTTTTGCAGTTGGAAAGTATAAAAATACAATATTTAAAGATTGATTGTATTGTCTATTAAGGAAGATGAGAATCCACTAAAAGATATTTATCTATTATTTTGTGACTTCGCAAAACGGGAATACGAATGTTTCGGTTGGTGAGACACCAACCGATAGGAAAAAATACAATATTTAATGAATGATTGTATTGACACCGATTGGAGAAGATGCTTCATTATATTTTTGGGCTAAAGCCCATTTCCTTAAAAATTATTTAGCCACTGCTTAAAAGCAGTGGCAATTGAAACAAAAGATAAAGCTTACAATTGTTTATGAACGTCTCGCCCAAGCGGCCGATGCGCTGGGAAACTCCATAGCCATTGATTGAAAATACGATATTTAAGAATCGCATCGTCCCCTGTTGGAGAGGATGCTTCACTATAAATTTGGGCTAAAGCCCATTCCCTAAAATATTATTTAGCCACTGCTTAAAAGCAGTGGCAATTGAAAGAAAAAACTTTGGTATAAATTATCTTACGGTTAGAGTTTCCACAAAGAGGGAATACGAAAGTTTCGGTTGGTGAGACACCAACCGATAGAAATTGACACATATAATTTTGAGTTGTTGTCGCACCAATTGAAAGGAAAAATTATCTACCGGTTTGTGTCCACAAAACGGAAAAAAATAAATATTTTTTCTATCCAATTTATAGCATTTCAAAACTTGTCACCCGTTCCTCAAAAAACTCCTTTTATATTTGTACACCTAATGAACCGAAAAACAATTTTTCGCTATTTTATAATTGTTGCTTTTGTATTAAGCAACCTGTCTTTATTTGCGCAGAGCGAATCTGCTAACGGTTCTGCATACACGATTACGAAAAGATTATTGTCCATTGAAGACGGGCTGGCTTCACATGAAGTGTTTTGCGGTGTGCAGGATAATGCCGGCTTTTTGTGGTTTGGTACGCGTAACGGATTGAATCGCTACGATGGAAAAAATTGTTTACTCTTTACACGGCAAAGAAATAATCTCCAGGATAATAAAGTAGTACAACTTGCAAAAGATGATGCGAATAATTTGTTTATAGAATATGGCAGCACCGGTTTTCAGCTTACTACGAACGGAAAGATTGATGTGATGAATGCCATAACGCAACAGGTAAAAAGTCTTTCTGCTACTTTTCCCAACATGCCTTTCAAAGAGGAGGATGTTTACTGGATTGCCAATGATGGCACGGATGATATTAATATTCTCACAACCTATCCATTCAGGCTTTGGAAATATTCCAGCAAAAATGGATTTAAATTGAGATATGAAATTACAGACTGGCTTAAAAAGGATTCTCTTTCTTTTTCCGACTATCGCAGTTCGGGTCCAATGTGTATGTTCGGAAAAGAGAAAGCATTGTTGAAATTAACCAACCAGTTGACACAATATGTAATTTCTAAAAATACGGTAACTGCGTTTATACAGAACGATGCATTAAGGTCATTGCCAATGGGTTTTACCAGCCAAAACGATCTATTAATTACTTACAATACAAAAACAAAACCCAATGAGTTTTATGTAGGTATGATATCGCATTCGGGTAGTGTTGATATTCCTGCCGATACAAAAAAAATGAATGCCGACAGTATCAATAAAAAATACTGGTACCAGGCTGCAAACTCAACAGATGGGGAATCCTGCATATTGTATATTGGCACAGATGCGTTGTACCTGTGGAACGAAAATACTTTTCTGAAAATACTTTCCAAATCGGAATTGAAAGGGTTTGAAAATTTATTTCTTTACAGGTTGTTCTCAGATAATCTTGGAAATCTCTGGCTTTGCACTTCACTTGGTGTCTTACAGGTAAAAGCTGAAAAAAATCGTTTTCAACAATACTTTACAAACGAACAACAAAGTGTTGAAACGAATAGCCAGGCGCGTGGCATATATTCAGATAAACAAGGAACGGTGATAGCAAATATCTGGACACATATTTTTATGCAGCAAGGCATACAAATGAAAAGCGCAGGTGGTGGGGATGAAATTAAATATGCGCTTGTTCATCACAATTCATCTTTGTATGTTGGCGGTTTTAATTTGTTTCGCTATGATGAAAACAATAATTCAATTACAAAAATTCCCGGAAGCCCGGGCACTGAAATATGGTCCATGTTTTCACTGAATGACAGCATGCTTTTATTAGGAAGAACCAACGGCTTTATGTTATTCAACTCCAATAATAAAACATTCGATTCCATTCCTTATTCAAATAAAAATATTCCTGAAGCAAAATTTGTTTACCGCTTTTTTAAAAGCAATGATGATACATTACGGGCTGTTGCTGAAAATGGTTTATACAAAATAATATGGGCAAATGGTGCATGGTCAATTGTGAATGAACAATCGCCTGTCATTCGTCAACTTAGTTTATTGGATGCATATAGTGATGTTGATGGAATTTTATGGCTCGCCACAAATGGAGAGGGATTGTATCGCTGGGACAGGAAAGCGAATTCATTCCGTCAATTCAATATCACTTCGGGTTTTCCTTCGGATGTACTGTACCGCATTGAACCCGATCAATATAATAACCTTTGGATCAGTTCTGATTATGGCTTGATTCGTTTTAATAAAAAAACATTTTTAGTAAATACTTATACTGCGGCTGACGGCATTTCTCACAATGAGTTTAATCGTACATCTTCATTTAATGCAAAAGACGGAAGATTATTTTTTGGCGGGATTGATGGCGTAAATGCTTTTTATCCGAAAGATTTTATAACGGACACGAATACGCTAAATGTTCCTTTGCGCATTACGGCATTCAACCAGTTTGACCATTCAAAAAATGAACTGGTTAATAAAACAACTGAATTGCTAAATACGTCTCAAATTACGTTGGCACCAGGTGACCAATTCTTTACGCTGGAATTTCAATTACTGGATTTTGCAAAAGAGGAAGTGCATCATTATGCGTATAAAATTGAAGGCATTGATAACAACTGGAATTTCATCAATGAAAACTCTATTCGCATCAGCGGGTTGCCTTATGGAAAATTTACACTGCACGTAAAAGCACAGAACCGCGAAGGCGCGTGGAGTAAAAGCGAATTAACTATTCCCGTAAATGTTTTAAAACCTTTTTATTTACAATGGTGGTTTATTACGTTGATGGCTTTGCTCCTGGTGATGGCTGTTTATTGGTTTATACAATTCAGGATTAAACACCTGGCAGCGGATAAAAAGAAACTGGAGCAAACCGTGAATGAAAGAACGGCACAGTTAAAGCAATCCATTTCAGAGCAGTCAGATTTGTTATTAGAGAAAGATGTGTTGATGAAAGAAATTCATCACCGCGTAAAAAATAATTTGCAGGTTATTTCAGGCTTGCTGGAATTGCAAGGCAAAAGCCTGCAGGATGAAACCGCGAAGAATGCATTAAGAGAAGGGCGCAACCGTGTTAGAAGTATTGCATTGATACATCAGAATCTTTACCAGTTTGAAAACCTGAGCACCATAGAATTGAAACGATTTGTAAATGATTTGTGCCGGCAGGTAGAAAGTGTTTTCAAAAAATCAAAGCTGGTGATAATGAATATAACAGTACCGGATATTCGCCTGGATATTGATTCGGCAGTTCCGCTGGGTTTGATACTAAATGAATTATTATCCAATTCATTTAAGTATGCTTTTGATAATGTTGAAGCAGGTGCAATAAATTTGGAGATACGTTCTGTAACGGAAGGAAAATATCAATTGTTGTATTCAGATAATGGTTCCGGTTTGCCTGCCGGTTTTGATTTCACCAAAGCATCCACGCTGGGCATACAACTGATCAATGATTTGAGCCGTCAGATTGGGGGCAATGTGCAATATGAAAATAAGAACGGCGCTGCATTTACCATTAATTTTACCAACCGCAATTTGCGCAAAAAAGAAGATTGATATCTAAATAATTTATTCATAAAACTTAGAAGCCAAAATGAAAATAGAGACAGATTCCCTTGAAACTTTTCGCTGAAAAAGGTAATAAGGTTGGGGTATTTATTGATATGTTTTTCTATTAAGGTTTAAAGCCAAAAAGATCATTTTCATGGAATTGCTTTACTATCTTATTTTTTATTTTAGTGAAAATTGAAGATAGTATGAAAAGCGCTAACCGACTTTGAGGAACAAACCTTAGTAGAAAATAAATGCCTCCGGTGATTTAACCTTATTATCTTATTTCTTTAAGTTAAAAGAAATTGTTTACTGCATTTACCATTAATTTTACCAACCGCAATTTGCGCAAAAAAGAAGATTGAATATGTCGATTTTAAAAATAGGAATTGTAGAAGATGAACTGGTGATAGCCCGCACGATTGTAAGCACGCTTGATGAATTGGGTTATTCTTACTGCGGTCCTGCCATCAATTATACAGAAGCAATGCAAATGCTGGATGAAAATGAGCCGGATCTCTTACTGCTTGACATTCAGTTGTCTGGTAAAAAAGATGGCATTGATGTAGCTCAAAAAGTAAATGAATTATACCAAATACCTTTTATTTTTTTAACAGCTAACAGTGATGCAGATACAATTGACCGGGCAAAAAAAGTGAAACCGCATGCGTACATTGTAAAGCCTTTTACAAAAGAAGAATTGTTTGCCGCCATTGAAATTGCATTCAGCAATTTTACAGGCAACCGTGCTGATGCAAAGCCTGAACAAGCAACATCTTATCATGCAAAAGATTTTATGTTTGTAAAAGATGGGTATGTTTTCCGGAAAATATTTTTTAGTGAATTATTATTTCTTGAAAGCGATGCCAACTATATTACGCTTCATCTTAAAAGTGAAAAGAAAGTAATGATACGTTCTACGCTCAATGATTTTATTGAGCAATTAGACCAAAAAATATTTATTCGCATACATCGTAGTTACTCTGTAAACATCTACATGATTGATGATGTTTTCCCAACAGAGCTATCTATACAGGGTAATAAAATACCTATTGGAAAATCTTATAAAGAGGAACTTTTTAAAGTACTTGGAATAAGCGAATGATAAGTTTAATTCCCAAACTTTCTATCATTCATCCCTAACCGGAAACATTCATCCCATTTATTTTTTTCTCCATAAAAGCAAATCCATTTTTACATCCGATATGACACTATTGGATTTAGACAAAATTATTATTAAACGCACCATTGTTGGAATTCGCTGTAGCGACTGCGGCGGAAACCTGGTGGTTGCAAAAAAAAAATCTATTACCAGCCGCATTTTACAAGCGCTTTCATTTGGAACTATTCAACCTAAGAATTATGAATGCGAAACCTGTAAAAAAAGACACTTGTTATTTTGATTAAAAATTTCTTTTTTCTTTTTCATTCTTATTTATAAAACTTCAAAATTTAAAAAACATGAGTATCAGATTAAATGACATCGTACCGGATTTCCAGGCAGAAACTACGCAGGGAAATATACAATTTCACGAATGGTTGGGCAATGGTTGGGGCGTTCTTTTTTCACACCCCAAAGACTTCACACCTGTATGCACAACTGAACTTGGCTACATGGCAAAACTTAATCCTGAATTTAAAAAAAGGAACACGAAAATCATCGGCTTGAGTGTGGACCCTGTTGGCAGGCATGCTGAATGGGCAAAAGATATTGAGGAAACTCAAGGTTATGCGGTTGACTATCCAATGATCGGCGACCCTACACTGGCCATTGCAAAATTATTTGACATGTTGCCTGCTGATGAGCCGGGAACCTCCGATGGCAGAACGGCTGCAACCAATCAAACGGTGCGTTCTGTTTTTATTATTGGCCCGGATAAGAAAATTAAACTGATGCTTACTTATCCCATGAGTACCGGCCGCAATTTTGATGAGATATTGCGCGTACTGGATTCAATGCAACTAACAGCAACGCATAAAGTTTCCACACCGGTGAATTGGAAATACGGGGAAGACATTGTTGTAAGCCCGGCATTATCCGAAGCTGAAATGAGCGAACAATTTCCGGGAGGCGTGAAAATCGTAAAGCCCTATTTACGCTTTGCTGCACAGCCAGGTACAAACTAATAAACTAAACACGCAGTTTTTATTTATAAACCTGAAAATCTTTTTCAGGTTTATAAATATTCCCGCTAAGCAATAAATGCATTTCAATTTTATTTTTTGAAAAATAAAATGAAGTACTTACGATATTTATCATTTATAAATTTTAAAATATGTCCACTTATTTAATTGAGATTCCTCATTCTGAAAATACTTTCGAATGCAGGCAGGTTGTAAAATTGTTTGTAGAATCCGGCTCGCATTTATTGGCCAATGCGCATTGGGGTTGTAAGTGCGGAGTGCACAAGTCCTGGTTCATAAATGATTTCAAAAGCAAGGAAGAAGCGCTCCAGGTTGTGCCACCTTTTTTGAGACATACAGCAAGTATTATTGAATTGATAAAATTTACGAAAGCGGATATTGCGGAATTTGCACACGCTGGTAAATAGTAATATTAAAAATTGCATCTTCCCCTTCATGAGGTTTTCATGCTTCACTGACAATAAAAAAAGGATCAACCTTATGATCCTTTTTTAATTGTATATTTTATTGAAAAATTATTGTTTCAAAAATTTCAACGTCTTCAAATCATTATCCTGAATTATTCGTATAAAATAAATTCCTGCAGGAAGATCCTGGACACTTATAGTTTTCATCGGTTCATTTTCAGCAGTAAATGATTTTACTATTTTGCCGGAATTATTAATTACCTGGATAGCTGCTTTTTCATTAGTTAATCCTGAAATATGAATGTAGTTGGATGTTGGATTTGGATAAAGAGAAACACGTATATTTTCCTGTTTTAAATTGTTTGTAAATCCTGCTTCTTTAAGTATGGAACTTGCAGGAGTATATTTTGCAAGATATTGTTGTTGTGAGAAAAGCGTTAAGAGCATATCGGAATTCTCCAACAAAACCATATCGCTTATTTGAGCATTTGTTCCAATGTTGACCGTTAATATTCCATTATCACAAAAACCAGAATCAAGTTTACCATTTTTTAAAAATCTGAAAACAATATTATCTATAGTTGATAAATAAATTTTTTCATCCTGCTCCACTATTTTATTTGTTTTATTATAGTTGTTTATTGTGACTATACCATTTGTGCCAAATGCAGATTCAGTGGTGCCATCCGGTTTGCACTCAAACATAAATACACGCGAAGCATTGCCACTAAACACTGTACCTGCTGTCAGGATATTCCCGTTGGCAAG
>JBBSQL010000072.1:0-8714 GCA_038257845.1 Chitinophagales bacterium | reverse complement strand
TTATATATTATATATAGCTTTATGTTTTAATCACCAAAATTTAATTTTATGCCTCCCGTAAACTCCGTTCTAAACAGACAGCGTAAACCTTTTTATCAAACAGATTTATTTAAAATTGGCGCCTCTGTTGTAATTACTTTTTTAGTAACTTCTTTATTTTTTAACCAGAAGAAATATATCTTTTCCATATCTCATAGTGAAGTTATTTCTACAAATGATATGTATGATTTATTTAATGAATATAATTCTTTTAAGCCATTACCGCTTATGTACAATGATCCGGCAGGATCTCAAAATCATATATATGGAAACTTGCATGGATTTCGATATAAGGCGGAAGACCTGGATACGATCCTTCATTATAATAAGATAAAGGACAACATGGGGAATTCAGTAATACCCGATCAAGTTATTTTTTATTTGGGCCAGAAAGGAACCTGGCAGGGAAAGGGAATAATCCCATCCAGGCACGGAAATATACACATTATAGCAGTGGGCATTAAAAACGAACAATTACTAATTCCGCAAAGCCCCGCAGCCAGGGCAGATAAGAAGCAATCTTCCATCTATGATAAAGCGGATCCCTGCCCTGGTCCGGGTTGCCCGCCTCCACCACCGCCTCCAATACCTTAAAATTAAAAAACTTAAATGTTTTCAGAATTTTGTCATAGTTTTTATTACAGTTCATTGATCGTCGCTGCATACACGTGTTTATTATTGTTTTATAAAGCGGATGCTCCATTCCGTTGGCTTGCATTGCTTGTGATCGTCACATTGGCTAGTGAAAGTATTGCAAAATACCTGGCTTTTAAAACGGGTAATAACAGTATCGTATATCATATTTTTACACCCATAGAATATTTTTTTTACGCAAATATTTTCAGCAGGTTTTTAAAAAATAAGAGTTGGAATGTCTTTTTAATTGCAAGCGTTGTTGTGCTCGTAATCTTAGAATTTTTAAATACTAAATACCTGCAACCGTTGAATGAGGACAATACCAATATCATGATATTTGAAAATATCCTGCTAATTTTTCTGTCGCTGATGCTCTTTGTCAATATCCGCACTTTGCATGAGAGTGATAACATTTTACAGGAAGGTGTTTTTTGGTTTAACAGTATGGCTTTAATTTATTATACCTTTAATTTTTTAATATGGGGTTTTCATGGTTTAAAAGTATATCAATTTCTAAATCCGCCGATGGTTATTTACAATATCAATTTATTGCTAGGTGCATTACTCTACCTTGTTTATATACTGGCTATAATTTTAAATGTGTTGCATAAAAGAAAACCATTGCCAGTACATGAATAATTTAACCTCATCAGATGTGATCATTTTTGTATGGGCTGGTCTGCTCATCATCCTTTTACTCATTGGATTTATTATTTTCTTTGTTATTTCTTACAGGCATAAACAAGATGATTACAATTTATTGCAGGAACAAAAACAAAAGATTGATGCGCAAAAAGTTACTCTGGAAAATACATTAACAGATTTGAAGGATGCCCAGGCACAACTAATTCAAAGTGAAAAAATGGCTTCGCTGGGTGAACTCACTGCGGGCATTGCGCATGAAATTCAAAACCCGCTCAACTTTGTAAATAATTTTTCCGATGTCAACCAGGAATTGGCGGAAGAATTAAAAACAGAATTGCGGAAACCTATTGCGGAAAGAGATGTACATTTCGAAGAAAGTATTTTAAATGACATCAAAGCTAATGAGGCCAAAATAAACCAGCATGGTAAAAGAGCAGATGCCATCGTGAAAAGTATGTTGCAGCATTCACGCAAAAATACAGGCGTGAAAGAACTAACAGATATCAATGCACTTTGTGATGAATATTTCAGGCTCAGTTATCACGGTTTGCGTGCAAAGGATAAATCTTTCAATGCCGCGTTGGAAACTTCATTCGATGAATCCATCGGTAAAATAAAAGTTATTCCACAGGAGATTGGCCGCGTGATCCTGAACCTGCTTACAAATGCTTTTTATGCTTGCACAGAGCGGCTTGCACAGAGCAGAGCCGAAGTGAGCCGAATTGCAATAAATGATAAGAACAAAATTGGGGATGAAAATTATATGCCCACTGTAAAAATAGCTACAAAAAAATTGGGAAATAAAATTGAAATTCGGGTGGAAGATAATGGCAATGGCATTCCGCTTGCAGTGCAAAATAAGATCTTCCAGCCATTTTTTACAACTAAACCAGCCGGGCAGGGAACCGGCCTGGGATTGAGTTTAAGTTATGATATTATTAAAGCGCATGGAGGTGAACTAAATTTGCAAACAAAAGAAGGGATCGGAACAACATTTATCATTATCTTACCGGCTTAAACCTACAACATGAAAATTTTAGTGGTGGATGATGAACATGATGTAAAAACGCTTTTCGAACAAAGGTTTCGTAAAGAAATAAAAAGTGGTGAAATTGAATTTGCCTTCGCATTTTCCGGCGAAGAAGCGCTTGAATTTATGAACGCCAATGAACATGAAGCGGTACTTATATTATCTGATATAAATATGCCGGGTATGAGCGGACTCGAATTATTAAAACATATCAAGGAAAAATTTGAGAAACCACCACCCATTGTTATGATGATCACAGCGTATGGCGATAAAGACAATTATAATGAAGCAATGAAACTGGGCGCGGATGATTTTTTAACCAAACCCGTTGATTTTATTGCCCTAAAAGAAAAGTTGAAAACTAAAACGATATGACCAAAATTTTAGTTGCTGATGATGAAGCAGATCTCGAAACCCTAATCAGGCAAAAGTTCCGGCAAAAAATCAGGGAACATATCTACGAATTTATTTTTGCTGCAAATGGTAATGAGTCATTAGATAAAATAAAACAAAATCCCGATATTGAGATCGTGCTTAGTGATATTAATATGCCTGAAATGGACGGTCTTACCCTTTTATCAAAACTATCCGAAACAAGTCCGCTCATAAAAGCAGTAATGGTTTCTGCGTATGGCGACATGGACAATATTCGCACAGCTATGAACCGCGGCGCTTTTGATTTTGTAACTAAACCCGTAAATTTTGATGACCTGGAAACAACCATGGAAAAAACCATTCATCATGTGCAGCAGATGAAACAAACTTTGCAGGCCATCAAGGAAAATAATATCCTTAAAATGTACGTGGATGAAAACGTACTCACTTTCATGGGTTCACGCGAATATGAAACTTCATTAACCGCAAATGAAACGATAACCGCTTCTGTTGCCTTTATAGATATTTGTAGTTTTACTTCCATCAGTGAAAAAGAAACACCTGATACAGTGGTGAAAATGCTTAACCGTTATTTTGATGTGATGGTAAAAGAGATCATTGCACAAAATGGAACAATTGATAAATTTATAGGCGATTGTATCATGGCTGTTTTTAAAGGCACTTATCACCTGGACCGCGCCATTGATGCCTGCCTGGCAATTAAAAAAATCATAGATGCTTTACCCGAAGAAATTGGTTTTTGCCCCAAAGTTTCAATAGGTATTAACAGCGGTGAAATGATCTCCGGAAATATTGGCTCAGCTACTTTGAAACGCCTGGATTTTACTGTTATCGGCGATACTGTAAACACCGCGCAAAGACTGCAGGCAGCAGCCGAAAAAAACCAGGTGATCATTACAGAAACCTGTTATGATAAAGTCAAACAATCTTTTAGTTGCAGGAAGATCGGCACTTCATCACTCAAAAATAAAACGGAAAATGTGATGCTATATGAAGTTTTGAACTAACTTGATCTTGTATAAATTCTTTCAATGCAATTTGAAAAAGCATATAATTTTCTAATGGCCAAACTGGAAAAAGGTTTGCCATCCTATACCACTTACCATAATACGGAGCATACAAAAAATGTCATAAATGCTGCATCTTATCTTGCTGACCTGGAAAATGTAAGCGGCGATGACCGCACATTATTATTAACTGCCGCGCTTTTTCATGATGCCGGCTTTTTGCAAAATCATCATAACCACGAAAAGATTTCCTGCCAGGTTGCCAAAAAATACCTGCCGGAATTTGAATATTCTCTCGAACAAATAAACAGTATCTGCACGATGATCATGGCCACGCAATTGCCACAATCTCCAGGCAATTCTTTAAGTAAAATACTTTGCGATGCAGACCTCTTTTATATGGGCACTGATGAATACGAGGAATATTCAAATAGATTGTTTCTCGAATTCAGGAAAAATGAAATTGTGAAAACACACGCAGAGTGGATTATGAAACAAATAGAATTTTTAACGGCGCATAATTATTTTACAAAATCAGCGATTGCAGAATTAGAAGCAAAAAAACAGGAAACACTTAAAAAATTAAAAGCAGCATTGGCTAAAGAATTACCAAAAAACCAGAAAACAAGCAGTGGTGAAATAATACAGGATACAATCCTTAATATATTAGGTGTATTCATTGCCGGCTTTGCATTGCGCTGTTTTTTAGTACCCAATCGGTTTTTCGATGGTGGCATCACCGGCCTTTCATTATTGTTGCATGAATTGTATCATTTCAATTTATCCGGCCTCGTGATTATACTAAATATTCCCCTCATCTTTCTCAGTTATTTTACAATGGGGAAAAAATTTGCCATTCGCATTTTTATCAGTGTTGTCTTATTTGGAGTATGCCTGTATCTTTTGCCGGACTTTCCACTAACGAATGATAAATTATTAGTCGCTGTTTTTGGCGGTATATTTTTAGGCATGGGCATTGGCCTTGTAATGCGCGCCGGCGCTGCATTAGACGGCATCGAGGTACTTGCCCTTTACACTTTAAAACGTACATCTTTTACCATCACAGAAATTATTTTAGGGCTGAACATTTTGATCTTTACCGTAGCCGCATTTGAATTCGGCATTCAAACTTCTTTATATTCCATACTCACTTATTTTGCTGCAACGCGCACGATTGATTACGTGGTGGAAGGCATTCAAGCCTATACCGGTGTAACAATTATTTCAGGAAAAAGTGAAGCCATCAAATATGAGCTCGTGAATAATCTTGGCCGCGGCATCACCGTGTATAAAGGGGAAAGAGGATTTTTACCAGGAAAATTTGAAGTAAGTTCAGAGGTTGATATCATCTTCACCGTGATCACACGCATGGAATTGCGCAAATTAAAAAACCTCGTGTATGATGTGGATCCCCGGGCATTTGTATTTGCCAATACCATTAAGGAAGCAGCCGGCGGTATTTTGAACAGGCGACATACACATTGATTTTTTCCAAAAATATTTTCCGTTTAAACCCTTATTGGTACTGCTTATAAAAATATTCCGGTAATAAGCTTATACAATATTATTATTGAAAAACTACACTATTTTCAAATTTGCATTACTACATTTTGCCATCTCTCTTCAATTCGTTATCTTCAATCCTTTCGTTGACTATTTTAAAAAACAGCCATGAAAAATAGAATTTTAAAAATGACCGCAATGCTGGGTATGCTTTTGCTTTTTAGCTCATATCACGCACAAGCCCAGATCCTGAAAAAGATCCTGAACAATGTAAAAAGTACCGCAGAAAACCGGGTGAATGAAAAAGTGACCGAACAGACAAATAAGGCATTTGATCATTTGGATAGTGTTGCTTTTAATAAATCACAAAGCAAGGCTGCAGATTCCGCATCCATTAATAAAATTCTCGAAGCTTTCACCCAGGCTGCCGGTCAAAATCCAAATGACACATCTGCCGCCAGTCTTACAATGAAAACATTGGGCATTTTGACCCGCGGTAACGGTGTTTCAGCAGCAGATTCTGCAGCCGCTATTGCAACTTTTAAAAATGCCAATGGTGGTGATGGTTTTTATTATGAAACATCCTCATCTGTCATCACTAAAAGTGGGACCGTAGAAAGCATGTTTAAAACTTATTTTACTTCATCCGGTGAAGCTCGTATGGAAATGGATTTATCCGCGATGATGGGCATGAAAGGCGGCACACCCCTGATCAGTATAAGCCGTCTTGCTAATCCACTTTATAGTATTCTCCTTGATGATACGGAAAAGAAATGGTTTCTGAATATCGTTGATACAGCAATGCTGAATGCAGGGAATATGAATTATACAGTGACAAAAATTGGCAATGAAACAATTAATGGTTATCCCTGTGTCCATTCAAAATTGACTTCAAAAGGCAAATCTGATATGGATATTGATATATGGACAAGTAAGAGTGTCCCCGGTTATACAAAATTGGAGCAATGGATGGCAAATACTAAAACCATAACCACACCTGACATGATGAAAGCATTGAAGCGGGCAGGCGCAGAAGGTTTTTTTATAAAAATGGAAATGAAAAATAAAGATATTACTTCTACCATGCTTTTGACAAAAGTGGAACAAAAAAGTCTTCCGGCTTCTTTATTTGTAATACCGGCTGGTTATTCCGAAACGGAGAACAATATCATGCTGGGGAATATGATGAAAGCTGCACAAAAACAGGAATAAATATCTTTAACCACTGCACAATTTTTGCAGCTTTGCATTTCATAATTTCCTAGCCATTGAAATCGGTTTGAATAGTTTTAAAATAAATTGTACTTTTATTTTTCAAAACTATACTGCCATGAAAAAAATCCTGGTAACTATCCTCATTTTGGCAATCATTATTATTGCCAGTGGATTAACGTATATCAAATTTGCAATGCCCAATGTGGGCGAGGCCGAAGATGTGGAAATTTATACTTCCACTGAACATGTTCAACACGGCGCCTATCTCGCGAACCACGTTACGGTTTGTATGGATTGCCACTCAACTCGCGACTGGACTTTATTTTCAGGCCCACTGGAACCCGGCACTTTAGGTAAAGGCGGGGAACATTTTGGACATGAAGCCGGATTCCCCGGAGATTTTTATTCTAAAGATATAACACCAGCCGGATTAAAAGATTGGACAAACGGGGAAATTTTCAGAACGATCACAACAGGAGTAAATAAAAATAACATAGCGCTTTTCCCCGTAATGCCTTATTCACATTATGGAAAAATGGATCGGGAAGATATCTATGATATTATCGCTTATATCAGGAGCCTGGCACCAATTGAAAATAAAATTCCTGCTCGGACAATAGATTTTCCCATGAATTTTATTGTAAATACCATTCCCGAAAAAGCAAGCTTTACAAAAAAGCCGCCCGTTTCAGATTCTGTTGCTTACGGCGCCTATCTCGTAAATGCTGCAAGCTGCGTGGAATGTCATACACCTGCTGATAAAGGAAAAATAAAAACTGAATTGTCGTTCAGTGGTGGACGAGAATTTAAAATGCCCAATGGCATAGTTCGCACCGCCAACTTAACGCCGGACATGAATACAGGCATTGGCGCCTGGAGTGTGAATAATTTTCTCGATAGATTTAAAGAATATGCTGACCCGCAAAACATTCATAAAATGACAGCGAAAGAAGTCAATACAGTGATGCCCTGGACTATGTATGCGGGTATGGACAGCACTGATTTACGAGCCATTTATTTATACCTGAGAACTGTAAAACCTATTCAGAATAAAGTGGTTCATTTTGAACCTTAATAAAAAATCAACGCATTGATTTTGCTTTAAAATCTACTTTGTGAATTTTATCAGCCGCGATTAATTCCTTGTGTATATTATCTAAAATACCATTAATAAAATGGCCGCTTTGTGGTGTGCTGTATTCTTTAGCGATGTCAATATATTCATTGATGGTAACCTTCGTGGGAATGCTTTCAAAAAATAAAAACTCCGCTACACCCATTTGCATCAGTATCATATCCAGGGCCGCAATGCGCTCCACATCCCAGTTCTTTAATTTTGGAATAATCATGTCTTTCAGTAAAACATTTTTCTCCAAAACAGTCAGCAAAAGCGATTCTGCGAAAGCCAATTTCTCGGAAGTGATGAATGCTTCATAAGAATAATTGCCGGGTTTTTGCAGAAAATTTAAAACAAGTTTATACATCATGTCTGCGTCATCTTCCCAATTTGTAAAATATTCTTCTACCACAGAAACCATGTCTTCACCGGGCATCATTAAATCCGTAAAAATATATTTTATAATATCTCTTTCGCCGGGTTTATTCCGCGAAGCTTCTTTTATGTAATCAATATATATCGGCGATTCAGCCAATTCACGATATACTTTTTTTACCATGGCTGAAGTGGCAGGATAATACAAATCAAATTTTTCAGTGCCGGATTTAAATGAAGGAGATTCTAAAATTTTCCATAACAAATCATTACCGGAAATTTTTATATTCACTTCAAGATCTTCTTTGGAAGGTAAATTTTTACCCGCGCGCACAGACGCGTCTTTCTCTGCATAGCGCATGATCTCAGTAAGGACATATAAAAGATAGAGAAATAATTGATGAGATTCTACGAATTTCTTCCGGAGCAGGTCCACTGATTTTTCAGTGCCGGCTACACCGGGTGCATATAAAACCTGCATTACTTTCACGCGGATATTTCTTCTGTTGATCATGTTAAAGAACGTTGGGGCGGCGAAGATAAAAGAAAAATTTATTCCACAATTTTTTGTAGCTCAAAAAATAAACCCGGCCTGGAAAAGCCGGGTTTAAACTCTAAAAATGAAAAATAAAAACTATTTTACTTCAATCGTTATTGATGTGGCGAGTTTACTTCCATAAGAACGGTGCGCGCCATCAGCAAATTGCAAAGTCAGTACATGCTTTCCGGGAGGTAAAGTAATTTCTGTTTC
>JBBSQL010000071.1:0-8899 GCA_038257845.1 Chitinophagales bacterium | reverse complement strand
TTCTATTCCGTTTATTGCGATCACCGGTTCGAATGGTAAAACCACGACCAAGGAATTAATTCATGCTGCACTCAATAAAAAATTTAAGACCTACACGACGGAAGGAAATTTGAATAACCATATTGGTATTCCACTTACTATTTTGAAAATAAAAAATGATGCAGAAATGGCGGTGGTGGAAATGGGTGCGAATCATTTAAAAGAAATTGAATTGTACTGCACAATTGTGCAGCCTACACATGGCGTGATCAACAATTGCGGCAAAGCGCACCTCGAAGGATTTGGCAGTGAAGAAGGTGTGCGTAAAGGAAAAGGTGAATTGTTTGACTGGCTGAAAAGCAGTGGTGGCAGTGCTTTCGTGAATAGTGATTTGCAATATTTAGAATCAATGTCAAAAGGGATTGAAAAAATTTACAGGTATGGAACGATAGATGGTTTTATCACCGGGCAAATAAAAGAGGTGAATCCTTTTCTTCAGATTTCTGTGCAAAAAATTGACGGTATTGAAACTATTCAGACAAACCTGGCGGGAAAATATAATTTACCAAATGTGCTTTGTGCGGCTGCCATCGCGCATTATTTTAAAGTGCCCGGGCTGATGATCAAAGCGGCAATAGAAAATTATTTTCCTTCCAATAGCCGTTCGCAGATCATTCAAAAAAACAGCAACACTATTTTATTTGATGCATATAATGCCAACCCGGACAGCATGCTGGCAGCTATTCAAAATTTTGCTGAAATAAAACATGAAGATAAAATTTTATTGCTTGGTGCGATGAAGGAGTTGGGCGAAAAAAGTTTGGAAGAACATAAGAACTTATTGTCAGAAATAAAAAAATATTCCTGGAAAGAAGTGGTATTGGTTGGTGGTGATTTTGAAAAAATACCCATTGACAATTTTCATTTTTTTCCCAACTCAGAAGAAGTGGGAAAATGGCTGTATGAAAAAAATATTACGAATGCTTATTTGCTTGTTAAAGGTTCCAGGGCAACACAAATGGAGAAGGTGTTGGAGGGTTTGGAAGGGTAGTATTTATTTTGAAGATGCGGAATATTGAAAAGAGTTTGCACAGTTCCTACTTCAATTAACCTTTCGCATTTCACTTGTAGAGTAAAGCGTACAATTGGTTAATATGAAGAGTCTTTACATAACTCTATTCATTATTCCTTTTAAAATATAAATTTTCAGCCTAATCTTACTTACTAAGCATTAATATCATTAAACATAAATGAATGCTCCTCTCTGTAACAAATCTTTCGAAGAAAGATATTACCCCTTTTCAGCAGGTTTAATATTTTGATTTACCCTGAAAAAATTATCAGGATCATATTTTTTCTTAATATTGCTTAGGCGTTCATAATTTTTCCCGTAACTTTTTTTAACCCTGTCATCGCCATCTTCATGCATTTCGAAGTTTAGGTAAGCGCCACCAGAAGAGAAAGGATGTGCCGCGTTCCAGAAATCTCTACACCAGTTAATAATTTTTTCATCGTTTGCCTGGTCGGGGTCCACACCTACAATCACCTCTGCATATTTTGCATCGCGATAAGCCCAGGGAGTTTCGGTACTGCCTACCCTGTTCACAGCGCCGCTGATTGGATACAAATGCATCTGTGAAAGCGGTGTCGGAATTTGCGATCCGTATTTCAAATATTGTGCGGCAACATCGGGTCCCAGTTCTTTGAAAAAATCAGCTTTCCAATACCATTGTAATCCGGGAGGTAGCATTCCGTCAAACAACGATTGGATCACAGGATAAGGCATTGGCCCTATATGTTCAAACACAGGATTCATAGCTCTTACAGGCTCGAACATTTTTTCAGCATTTTTTAAATCGCCTGAATAACACCATACAATTCCACAGAATTTTTTGTGGTGCAATGCCTCCGGAAATGGTGGCCCTGGAATTACCATCGTAGCGATAAAACCATTCAATTCATCAGGTGCCTTTTCAAGGAAATCATGATACCATGCCATGATTTCCTCAGTTTTTTCAATCGGCCACAAAGAAGGGCCACCGTAAACTGTATCCACATCATGCGCCTGAAAGAGGAAAGAGGTAACAATACCGAAATTTCCACCACCTCCCCTGATTGCCCAGAAAAGATCGGGCTGTTGTTTTGCATTTACCGTTACAAAGCTTCCATCTGCCAACACCATATCCGCTTCCAGTAAGTTATCAATCGTAAGCCCGTGTTTGCGTGCAAGATATCCAATACCACCGCCAAGTGTCAAGCCGCCGACACCGGTTGTGGAAACAATACCCGCTGGGATGGCAAGTCCAAATGCATGGGTGGCATGATCTACTTCGCCCCAGGTATTTCCTCCACCAACTCTTACCGTTTTATTTTCGGGGTACACTTTTACGAATTTAAGACCCGACAGATCAATCACCATTCCGTCATCACATATTCCCAGTCCGCCACCATTATGTCCGCCACCTCTGACGGCAACTAACAAATTATTTTTTCTCCCAAAATTTACAGCATAGATTACATCAGCCACATCCACACATTTTATAATCATTGCTGGATGCTTATCAATCATCCCATTATAAACCTTGCGTGACTGATCATAGTCAACGTCTTTGGGAAGAATGATTTTACCGCTGACCTGTGATGCAAATTCTTTAATTGCTTTTGACATAATATGAATGTTTAGAAATTTAAAAAAAAGATATTTGATTTTAAAAGTGGTTATGGCTTAGGTACTTGGATTAGGAAGACCACATATTGAAATTATAGTCTATTGGGACTGATAACTCATGCGCCTTTCTGCTCTACAAATCTAAACTATGATAAAAGGGAAGGCTGTAATTTTTAGTTCAAATGCGAGTAATTTTGGTTCAAATAATTTAAAAATCTAATCGCTGTTTAGTTAAATAGCCTGGTAGGAGAAATAATCAGAAGGCATGAAGCCGTATCTTTTTAGAAAGCATTTCGAAAAATAAGATGGGCTGCTGAACCCTGTTTCAAATGAAATAGCAGAAATGTTTCCTTTATTTTTGTTTAGTAGCATTAAAGCCTCCTTTAGCCGGTATTCCTTTATGAATGTATTAGGAGATTTCCCGGTAAGTGCCATCAATCTACGATATAATTGGGATTTGCTGCACATCACCGGCTTACTAAAATCATTTACTCTTAAATTTATATTGTTCCATGCAGATTCTGTGTAATCCATCAACAAGGTCAGGAAATTCTCATCTGATTGGGAAAGAGAAATTATATTTCCTACATCATTTATAGTTTCCTGATTTTCGCTATTATACAATTCTTTAACCTCCGATGCAACTATTATTTCACCATTAATAAATTCACAGATTCTTTCCGATAATTTAATAGCGTCTTCAAAAAATGACTTCTTTTCTGTAACCGGAACTCCTGCACTTAATCCAATTTTTAAAAACAAGGTCTCTTCTTTCAATTTCTTTTTACAATCTTTAAACAATGACTGAATTTCACAAGCGGCAATAACGGCATTTGACACTGATTTAAAAGAAACCAAATAATTATTTTTAGTCTGTTTCACTACAGTTCCTTCGTGATTATTCAATAGTTTAAGAAGTGCATTGTTGAAATTGTGAAATAAAGTTTTGAGTTGGGAAGAATCGTTTTTTAATAATGTTGATCGTTTTATGGCTATCGTCATTATGGTTCTCAAGGCGGGATCATTTATAATGTTTAATGCAGTGTTTGCTGATTTCTCAGGATATTCTATTCTGCCCAAAAAAGATTCAACAATTCCAGCACTCACTTCTATGATTTTATTGGGAACCTCGCCATGTGCCAGTTTGTGCATTTTTTCAATAGCCTTCACATCCGGCGCATCAATTAAGCAGAAGGCGGTTTTTCTTTTTTCATCAAACCAATAAGTCAAACCCCTGCAACCAAACTGTTCCTGTATTTTCAGATCAGCCTGGTGCAATTGCGCTACATTCTCCGCTGTAACAGTTTCGGAAACGTCGTGCCTGTCCATGTAAATTGGCATACAAATACTTTTTTATTGCTTTATTTATAACAAATATTACTTATAAAAAAATGTATTACAATAGTTACCAGTACAAGTATATTAATGAATAATTTTCACTTAAACCCTAATTGACAAATACAATTTATTTAAGACAAACTATCCATTACCTCACTTCAAATAAGAGTGAATATAATAAAAATTTTCAAATTCAAAGCTGTGCTGGATTATTCTGCTGTTGCATGATCAATAATTGTGGACACTTCACTTACTATATTTGAAGAAAATTTACCCTGTTTTGTATGTTCTATCACCATTAAACCCGGGAGTATAAATCCAAAGGTTATTATAATTGAAACCTGGCTATTTATTTTACAAATAATAGCCAATTAATTCCATATCCATCTTCATCGCTTTCCCTACCTTTGCCCATTATTTTTTATGAAATAATCCATAAAAATATATATTCATGAAAAGCCCGCGCCCATCTTATTTACTCACCATTCTTACAAATAAATGTCCGCGCTGTCGTGAAGGCTATATTTTTAAATCGAATAATGCCTACGCTTTGAAAAAGAATGTTTACAGAGAAATGCATGAACACTGTCCTTCCTGCGGACAATTGATAGACCTGGAAATTGGTTTTTATTATGGCACCGGGTATGTAAGTTATTTCGTGACTGTGCTAATTTCTATCATTACTTTTTTTATTTGGTGGCCGCTGTTTGGCATTTCCATTTATGACAACAGGATCTTTTATTGGCTCGGTATCAATTCCGTATTGCTCGTCATTTTACAACCACCGATCATCAGATGGTCCCGAACACTTTGGCTGAGCTGGTTTGTAAAATATGATTCCAATTGGAAAACAAATCCCTACGTCCACCCGGATATGATGGAATAAATCAGTCGTGCTTATCGCCACCCAAACTGTACTCATTATTTTCCTCATCTTCTTCACCAATCTTTTCATCGGCATCATCCAGCGAAGCGCCCGGCACATCGAGGTCATCGGCGGAAATATCTTTATCAAAACTTCCTTCATTCAATGGTGTGCCATCATCATCTGTGCTCTGTAATGCAGCCCTGCGTAGTCTCTGATCATCACCGGGCATATCATTCGCAGCTTTTTGCAAATCCCTTTTTTCCATGTCAGAAACATTGGAAGCGGAATTTTCATTAATGAGATCATCTTCATTTTCTAAAATATCATCCCCTTCTTCATCCGCGGAAGCGATGGTTATATTTGAAGAGAGATCACGGTCCATTGGGATAAAATTTTCCTGCCCGGGAATATCTTCCACATCGGGGAGATTGATCAATGTTGGTTCCTGTTTCATTTCTGCTTTATCTTTTGCAGAATCTATATTGGAGGAAAGTTTGTCTTTGTTGGGATTGTTATTATTGTCCTGCATAATATATGTTTTTATTTTAAAGGTGAAAATTTAGTGCCAGCTTTTCGCAACACAGAACTTCTCACAAATTATTTGAAACCATTAATATAATCTTTTCAATAGAACCAGGCTTATTACTTTTAGTTTTCTTTATACCAATGTACTTTTCCAAACATGGCTGGATCAAAGATGGCATCATCCAATGTCACATTTGCTTTGCAATCATGATAATATTCTACCTGCGCGAGTTTATCATCAAAATAAAAACTGCATTTTTGTTCGGACCAGCCACCACCGAACTGCTTGTGATTTTCAAAAACACCTTCCGATTTCCGACCATCATTATGTTCAATAAAACGTAGCAGCACCAGCCTGTTTTTATCAATCCATATTTGATTTACTTTTTCACCGGCTTTATCAGCGCCAATCACATACACGGCATTTCCCATAAAACTATCTTCATGAAATTTATTAAGGTCATAATGTAATGTTTGGAAATGTGTAGTTACAGAATCGAAGGGCATGAAGTACATGCCGCCCAATAAAAATGTAAGGTCATCATCATTCACATCGGTTCTTTTCAAAGAATCATTCCTGAAAATATACATAGAATCGCGGCTAAAGATCACAGCATTTCCATCTTTGATAGCTCCAAAATCTATGCGGAAATGATAAGGAAGTTGGAGGGCTTCATACCAGGTCTGTGTATTGATCAAAGAATCGTTTCTGTAACGTTCCGTGGTTTGGGTAAATGTAAAACTCGTGTACCATTTACCCGCATACTTGTCATGCATGCGTTTCAGCACAGACTTTGAATCCGTTTTACTCCCGGAGAGTAAAGCGAATGATAAAAGAAGAGAGAGTATGATTTTCATAAAAAAGTTTTGGGTAAAAAAATAATTGCTTTTCAAATATAAATGATCCTGGGCCTTTTAATTTATTTTTTACATAAATGGAAAAGCATTTTTATTGATTTATCAATTTTGGGCTAAAGCCCTTTTCCTATAAACTCATTTTGGACCACAGGCTAAGGCCTGTGGCAATTGATGAATCTTCTTGTGTATGCTGAACTACTTTTAGATTTATTCTAAATTGTTTTCAACATTTAAATTGCCTACAGTTTTTTCAATTGCCTCCAGCTTTAGCTGGAGGAATAATTAGAGAAAAAGTTTAGGGCTTTAGCCCAAAAAATTTCTAATATAAATTTTGGGATTTTTTATATTGAACAAAATTAGCATTGTATAAATACAAGAATTTTTTTACACTTCCCTCAACCTTTCCGCTGCCTTCAAAAGCGTCTCTTCTTTTTTGGCAAAACAAAAACGCAATACTTTATTATCTACCCCATTTTTATAAAAACTGCTGACAGGAATCGTGGCCACACCAAATTCTTTCGTAACTTTTTTGCAAACTCCAGATCTTGTTCTTCATTCATGTGCGAATAACTATAACATTGGAAATAACTTCCATGTGAAGCAAGTGGTTTGAAACGCGTTTGCTGCATGCACTTCAAAAAATAATCTCTTTTTTGCTGCATTAAATTGGGCAATGATAAATACGCATTTTCATTTTGCAAGTATTCTGCCAATGCATATTGTACAAATGAATTCGTTGTGAATGCATTGTACTGGTGTACTTTCCGGAACGCTTTCATAAGTGCAGTTCCGCCTACACAATAACCTATTTTCCAACCTGTGCAATGATAAGTTTTACCAAAAGAAAAACAGGCAAAACTGCGTTCCCTTAAACCGGGATATTTTAAAACAGTTTCGTGTTGAAGGCCATCAAAAATTAAATGCTCATACACTTCATCACTGATGATAAAAATATTTGTGCCTTCTGTAATCTTTTGCAATTCTTCCAAATCTTGTTTGCTCAAAACCGCGCCGGTCGGGTTCTGTGGCGAATTGATGATAATAGCTTTCGTTTTTGGATTGATCTTTTCTTTTACTTTTTCCCAGGGAATATTATACGTTGGAAATGCTAAAGGAATCAATACCGGAATTGCACCATTGATCTCAATGTTTGGAATATAACTATCATACGCGGGTTCAAATAAAATGACTTCATCGCCCGGAAATAAGATGGCTGTAAGCGCCGTATAAATGGCATAAGTTG
The DNA here is from genome assembly GCA_038257845.1 of Chitinophagales bacterium. Taxonomy (GTDB): domain Bacteria; phylum Bacteroidota; class Bacteroidia; order Chitinophagales; family Chitinophagaceae; genus JAFDXJ01. The sequence goes on along the minus strand of JBBSQL010000071.1, from coordinate 1,420 downwards.
CACCGGGTGTAATAGTAATTTGCGTTGCCGCATCAATTTCTACATGATATAATTTATTTATTTTTTCTGCAATAGCATTCGTTAATGCAGGCACGCCATTCATGTACGCATATTGATTATGGCCATCACGCATCGCTTTTGCAACTGCGTTGATGAGCGCCTCATCCATTGGGAAATCAGGAAAACCCTGGCCGAGATTAATGGCATGGCATTCATGCGCAAGCTGGCTCATTGTGGTAAAAATTGTTGTACCTACATTGGGTAATTTGCTTGGGATTTTATTCAAGGATTTTTTTTAAAATTTGATTTAAAATTTAATATTATTCGCCCCATACTTTTTTACCGCGGGAATATGTGGCAATCACTTTTGTTGATAAAACATTATTTGCTTCCACTTTCATCAAATCATTTGTAAGTAAAATAAAATCGGCGCTTTTACCTTTTTCTAAACTGCCTGTTTCATTTTCTAAAAAATCTGCTTTGGCTGCCCAGATCGTCATGCCGCGAATAGTTTCTTCACGGGTCAATGCATTTTCCGGTTGAAAGCCACCTGCAGGAAATCCTTTGGCATCCTGCCTGAAAACCGCTGCCAGGAAGGTTTTGAAAGGACTGATATCTTCTACAGGAAAATCTGTTCCTAAAGCTTCCCACCCATTTTCTGCTAATAATTGTTTATAAGCATACGAAGATTTTAAGCGTTCTTTTCCCAGCCTTTCTTCGGCCCAATACATATCGCTCGTGGCATGTGTTGGCTGAACAGAAGGAATGATGGATGCTTTTCCAAACAATGCGAAATCCGCGGGATTTATTACCTGTGCATGTTCAATGCGCCAGCGACGATCATTTTTTCCCTGCAAATATTTATTATAAATAGTGAGTATTACCCTGTTGGCTGAATCACCGATCGCGTGTGTACACATTTGAAATTTTGTTTTGGAAAGTATTGCAGCCACAGAATCAAAATGACTGATAGGGCTTAGTAAAAATCCACTCCAATCCGGCTGATCAGAATAAGGTTGTAAAAGACATGCACCGCGGCTTCCGAGCGCACCATCTGCAAACACTTTAAAACCGGTAATGGACATCAGGTCTGTTTTATAAGGGCCACGTGGTAAGTAACGATCATAATTCATTTTATTATCACTAAGCAAAATGGACATGCGCATCAATAATTTTCCCTGCTTTTGCAAACTATCAATCATGTCCACAACGGGATAATTCAGGCCGCAATCCGTAATTGTTGTCAGGCCTTGTTCGAAACAATTTTTTTGCGCAGCCAATAACATTTTTTCAAATTCTTTGCCAGTTGGATTTGGAACAAAGCGATTTAAAATATCGCCGGCATTGTCCACTAAAATACCTGTCAATTTTCCATTCTCCGTCATAATTTCTCCACCATCAATTTTTTGACCGGGCATAA
>JBBSQL010000070.1:0-9605 GCA_038257845.1 Chitinophagales bacterium | reverse complement strand
TGACATACTTATAAAACAAAAATCTACCCTTTTTTGTTGCAGTTTTTTCAATTTAATTTATACAGTAAAACTGTGAATAAAGTGACTTGTCTTTTTGAAAATAAAAAAAGAGGCTGCTACTTTTGAGACAGCCTCATTTTTAATAAAAATTTTTATCCAGGGAGGAATGTATAAATAAATGCATCTATATAATTATACAGTTGCCGCTTTCACATCTTTATTTTTTGCAACAATTTCAATATCGCTTTTTTTATCCAGCATGTCATGTACTGCCGCGGCAATTCCTTGTGCATCAAAGCCACATTCACGATGCAATTCTTTCAATGACCCATGCTCAATAATCCTGTCCGGGATGCCCAGCATTTTCACATCCGCGGTATAATTATGTTCCGCCATGAATTCAAGTATTGCACTGCCCACGCCACCTTGTACGCAGCCATCTTCTACAGTGATGATCCTTTTAAATTTTGCAAAAACTTCATGCAGCATTTTTTCATCCAGCGGTTTTGCAAAACGCAGGTCATAATGCGCCGGGTTAATGCCTTCTGTTTTTAATTCCCGAATAGCAGCAGTAACAAAATTTCCGGGATGCCCCAGTGAAAGTATCGCAATATTTTTCCCATCTTTTCTTTTGGTTCCATCTGATAATTTCCTGCCCGTACCAATTTTGATTTCTTCAAAAGGCGTTTTCCATTCCGGCATCACACCTTCTCCTCTTGGATAACGAATCACAAAAGGATTTTTATTTGAATCGAGTTGCGCGGTGAACATCAGGTTCCGCAATTCAGATTCATTCATTGGCGCACTGATCACCATATTTGGTATGCACCGGAAATATGCGATATCATAAGCGCCATGATGTGTTGGCCCATCCTCACCAACTAAACCCGCACGATCCAAACAAAATATCACCGGCAATTTTTGAATAGCTACATCATGCACGGCCATATCGTACGCTCTTTGCATAAAGGAAGAATAAATATTACAGAAAACTTTCATGCCCTGTGTTGCAAGACCTGCACTGAGTGTGACTGCGTGTTGTTCGCAGATACCTACATCCAATGCACGATGCGGCATTTTTTCCATCATATATTTTAATGAAGATCCACTCGGCATAGCCGGCGTGATGCCCATGATTCTTTCATCGGCTTCCGCAAGTTCAATCATTGTATGCCCAAACACATCCTGGTATTTAGGTGGCTGCGGAATGGCATGTGTTTTTTTATAAATTTCACCAGTTACTTTATCAAATAAACCCGGCGCATGCCATTTTGTTTGGTCTTTTTCCGCAAGTGCATAGCCTTTCCCTTTTATAGTTATTATATGCAACAATTTTGGCCCGGGAATTTTCTTAAGATCTTTCAACGTATCCACCAGTTTGGTAATATTGTGCCCGTCGATTGGACCGAAATAACGCAATTTTAATGCTTCAAACAAATTGCTGCTTTTACTTACCATGCCTTTTGCACTCGCTTCAAATTTGCTAATCATTTCCCTGCTGAAATTTTTTCCAACAGGTAATTTTCCCAGCATATTCCAAATATCATCGCGCACTTTATTATAAACTGGTGAAGTACTAATGTCTGTAAGATATTCTTTTAAAGCACCCACATTCGGATCAATGCTCATACAGTTATCATTGAGAATGATGAGCAGGTCCGCATCTGCAACACCGGCATGATTCATCGCTTCGAAAGCGATGCCGGCGGTGAGTGCGCCATCCCCGATCACGGCTATGGATTTTCTTTTTTCATTTTTAATTTTTGCCGCAATAGCCATACCCAGCGCAGCAGAAATAGAAGTGGAAGAATGGCCTACACCAAAAGTATCATATTCACTTTCACTTCTTTTGGGGAAACCACTCAGGCCTTTATATTTCCGGTTGGTGGCAAAATTTTCCATGCGCCCGGTAAGGATCTTATGGCCATAAGCCTGGTGACCAACATCCCAAACCAATTGATCATAAGGCGTATTATAAATATAATGCAAGGCAATACTTAATTCAACCACACCGAGGCTGGCGCCGAAATGGCCGCCATGCACACTCACGATATCAACTATATATTGTCTTAATTCATCGCATAACTTCGGCAGTTGCGCGCGTGTGAGTTTTTTCAGATCCTGGGGGGAATGAATTTTTTTCAAAAGTTGCCCGGGTGTTATTTCCATCAGGAGTTAAATATATTTTAGAAATGTAAAATTACAGGTTTCAACCCATGTTTAATGATAAAACGTATTTTTTTGAAGCAGGGTTTGAATTGCCGAAAAAATTTTAATACCTTATAGCTGCTCTTATTTACCTTTAATCCATTGCCTGGCCTTGCGGCGCAGCACATTACACTAATTTTGCCAAAGATGAAAAATAATAATACAAAATACCTTGTATGCCAATTTTCAGGCTGGCTTTTTTATGGCCTGTCCCTGGTATTTTTTGCTTTTATATTTGATCATAAGATTTCTGAGTTATATACGCAAAGGCTTATTCTTTCAATCGTTTTAGGACTTTTATTTACACATTTACTGCGTTTCGCATGGAAAAGATTACATCTTTTACCGCCCTTATCAGGCAACCAGTGGATCTCATTTTTCCTTACTGTTATATTGGCTTGTGCCGCATACAGTTTTATAAACAGCAGCCTGGTGGAAATGTTGAAATGGTATGACCCGAGGATGAAAGCAACTGTTGACCAGCGCTTTATATTTAATATTTTCAATGACTCTCCGATCATATTTGTATGGGTAAGCATTTATTATGTGTGGCATTATATTGAAGCGGAAAGAAAAACGAAATTTGACCAGGTGCGACTTGAAAGTATGGTGAAAGAGTTGCAACTCAAAACCATCAAATCACATATTAATCCGCATTTTATTTTTAATGCACTCAATAGCATTCGGGCACTGGTTGATGAAAACCCTGAAAGGGCAAGGACGGCCATCACAGAACTGAGCAATATTTTGCGCAGCAGCATGAAAGCAGATTCACTGGAAACTGTGAGTATGGAAAGAGAACTACAAATAGTGAAAGATTATCTCGAACTGGAACATATACGATTTGAAGACCGCCTCAAGGTAGAATACCATATTGATGAGGAAACGCTGGACCAGCCTGTTCCTCCCATGATGTTGCAAACGCTCGTGGAAAACGCGATCAAACATGGTATCAGCCGTGAAGTAGATGGCGGTACAATAAAAGTATATTCCAATTTTAAAGATCATGGTCACGAAATCATCGTTCAAAACACGGGGCAATTTGAACCCGGGAATGAAGCAGAAGGTTTTGGAATTTCAAGTACTCAAAACAGGCTGAAACTGATCTATGGTAACGACGCAATATTTGAAATTAAAAATATAGAACCCCATTTAGTGGAAGCCCGTATACTTATACCCTTTTTAACTTAACCAATTTAAATTTTTAGTATGCCTGTAAAAGCAATTATTATTGATGATGAACGGCTCGCCCGGACAGAACTTAAAAAACTACTCCAGGAATTTCCGGATATTGAAATCATAGATGAAGCGTCCAATGCAGACGATGGACTGGAGAAAATTGAATTACTGAATCCGGATCTCATTTTCCTTGATATTCAAATGCCCGGCAAAACCGGTTTCGATTTGTTGCAGGAACTGGAAAAAGCGCCACGTGTAATTTTCACCACAGCCTACGATGAATATGCATTGAAAGCTTTTGAAGTGAATGCCCTGGATTATTTATTAAAACCTATTGAACCCCGCCGTCTCACAGACGCCATTCAGAAATTGAATTACGAGATCAGTAAAGAAAATGCCGGTTTTGGCAACGCTGCAAACCGTGGCCCGCTCACAGAAAACGACCAGGTTTTTGTAAAAGATGGTGAACGTTGTTGGTTTGTGAAACTCAATGAGATCAGGCTTTTTGAAAGTGTAGGCAATTATGCAAAAGTGTTTTTTGCAAATAATAAACCCCTCATATTAAAATCATTGAATGCATTGGAAGAAAGGCTGGACGATCGCATTTTTTTCCGTGCCAACCGCAAACACATTATTAATATGCGCCTGATAGAAAAGATAGAACCTTATTTTAATGGCGGTCTTTTGGTGGAATTAAAAGGTGGTGAAAAAATCGAAGTCAGCCGCCGGCAAACAGTTCGATTCAAAGAAATGATGAGTTTATAATTATAATTTTTCTATAGTTTTTAATAAAATTCCATGATTAAAAAATCAACCTTTTTTATAATCGCATTGTTTGTTTGCTTTTTAGTAAAAGCACAGCAATTAGATAAAATTATCAATGTATCAGAAGTAAGCAGGATTGAAAAAACACTTTCATCTGATGATATGAAAGGTCGTGCCATATTTACGGAAGGCATTGATAAAGCAGCCGCATTTATAAGTAATGAATTTAAAGAAACAGGCTTGCAAAAATTACCCGGGCTTGAAACATATATGCAAAATTTTGTTTTACTAAAGCCAATACAAATAAATGCTTCACTGGTATTGGATAATGAAAAAATGGATGCGAAAAATCTAATTGTGGTCACAACTAAAAAGGAATTAAAAATCAATGAACATTCTGGCTTTGAACAGGAGCAGGTGAAAAACATGGATGGTTTTTTTAAAAATGCTTCTGCTGCAATTAAAGACGGTAAGAAAAAAATATTCTGGATTGAAACCTCCATGTCAACAATTTTTCCGCGGCTGAATTTTTTCAAACGCAGCCTTGATCAAAGTGCCGGTGATGTCATTTTTGTTTTAACCTCAACCGTTCCAAAAAGTTTTTCCATTGAAGCCACGCATAATTTTGAAGAAAAAAAATTAGCCAATGTAGTGGGTGAAATAAAAGGCAAAACCAAACCAAATGAGTTCGTAGTTTTTTCTGCGCATTATGATCATTTGGGAATTGGCAAACCAGTCAACGGTGACTCTATTTATAATGGCGCTAATGATGATGCTTCCGGCACGACGGCGGTTATCCTCCTGGCAAAATATTTCAAAGCATTAAACAATAATGATCGCACCATTATTTTTGTGGCATTCACAGGCGAAGAATCTGGCGGACTTGGTTCTGGTTATTTTTCCAACCATATTCCACCGGCTGATGTGGTGGCCATGTTTAATATTGAGATGATTGGTACCGATAGTAAATGGGGATTGAATTCCGCATACATCACCGGTTATGAAAAAACGGATATGGGAAAAATTTTACAGAAAAATTTAGCCGGAACTGATTTTACATTTTATCCCGATCCTTATACAGAAGAAAATTTATTTTACCGGTCTGATAATGCAACCCTTGCCAGGCTTGGCGTGCCGGCGCATACGATTTCTACATCCAAGATGGATAGTGAACCAAATTATCATAAAGTAAGTGATGAAATCAATACATTGAATATGGATAATATGGCCGCGATTATAAGGTCTGTTGCTATTAGTTCAACATCTATTATCCAGGGAAAAGATACACCTACAAGGGTAAAAACAGAGGATTTAAAATAAGCCAAAACCTGTTCTTATAAGATGTCCTTATACCACAGCGATAGACACGGAATGTATTGCGTCACTCAGCTCGCGGATCAGGTTTACATCTTTTTCAATGGCATTGCCAACAACGAGAATATCCGCGCCGGCTTTGCAATTCAGGTAAGCTTTTTCAGGTGTGGTTATACCGCCACCAGTAATAAGCGGTACATCAATATGTGCAGCTACTTTCTGGATCATTTGTTCGGTCACCGGCGTTTTCGCACCACTGCCTGCATCCATGAAAATTAATTTTAATCCCAGCAATTCGCCCGCCATGGCAGTACACATAGCGATCTCATTTTTATCCGCGGGAATGGGCGCCGCGTTAGAAATATAGGAAACTGTTGTGGGTGCTCCGCCATCAATCACCATATATCCGGTAGGAATTACTTCCAGCCCGCTATACTTCACTAATGGCGCACTGATTACGTGCTGACCAATTAATAATTCAGAGTTTCTGCCAGAGATCAGCGAAAGATATAATAATGCATCCGCGTATTTGCTTACCTGTGAAGGCGCACCGGGAAACAACAAAACAGGAATATTGCAGGATGCTTTTATCTGGCTGATACATTCATCCACGTTATTGGAAATGACCAGGCTTCCCCCAACAAAAAAATAATCCACATTCGCGTCCATAGCCAAACGAATCAGTTTATCCGTTTTGGGTATATCCACTTTATCCGGATCTATGAGTACAGAAAAAGATTTCCTGCCCAATTTTTTCCTTTCAGTGATCTGCTGGTATAGCTTTTGCTTCATATTCTGGTTAAGGTGCTTATTACAAAAATGCAAAATATTTTTTGATTCATACGAATAATTTAAAATGTATATATAAATCCATTGTTTTTTTTACCCCGTTTGATTTTTAAAAACTTCATTTATACATAAAATATTTCCTATAAATGGCCATGCCAAATGCTTGTAAAAATATTTTTTTCGGGAGCCTTCTCACCAATATGCAACCAGGTAAGGCTTTTTTTTCTTATCCACATCTTGTGTATATTTCTATAAACGTTTTATCAAAATAGAAAGATATTTTCGTCAACCGCTTAACAATTTGTTAACCAGGAAAACGATACCTTTTCATATTTTAAAAATAATTTGAGTATGGCTGCAAAACAAAACAAAAAAGGCCTGGAATTCCAGCGACAATTCACCTCAGAAGACAAACCTGCTTTTGAACTTTTTGATTATGATTACCGCACCAGCATCATTCGAAATACCAATGGTGAAGTGGTTTTCGAAATGAACAATGTAGAAGTGCCTTCCGGCTGGAGCCAAATCGCGACGGACATTCTCGCGCAAAAATATTTTCGCAAAGCCGGTGTACCTCAACCGGATGGCAGCCTCGGCCGCGAAACAACCATTAAACAAGTAGCACACCGCATGGCCCATTGCTGGCGTGTATGGGGTGAGCGCTACGGTTATTTTGCTACGCCAAAAGATGCTCAGGTTTTTTATGATGAACTTGTTTTTAGCATACTCAATCAATCCTGCGTGCCCAATAGCCCGCAATGGTTTAATACAGGCCTGCATGAAAGTTATGGTATCACCGGCAGCCCGCAGGGCCATTATTATGTAGATGCAAAAGATGGCGAATTAAAAAAATCCGCCAATGCGTATGAACGCCCGCAACCACATGCCTGTTTTATATTAAGTGTAAAAGATGACCTCGTAAATGAAGGCGGCATCATGGATCTCTGGACACGCGAAGCACGCATTTTTAAATATGGCTCCGGCGTAGGTACCAACTATTCGCAAATTCGTGGCGAAGGTGAACAACTCAGTGGTGGCGGCACTTCCAGCGGCTTAATGAGTTTTCTCAAAATCGGTGATCGTGCCGCAGGCGCTATTAAAAGTGGAGGCACAACACGCCGTGCGGCAAAAATGGTTTGTCTCGATTTGGATCATCCCGAGATCATGAAATTTATCAACTGGAAAGTGGAGGAAGAAAAAAAAGTTGCCATTTTAATTGATGGTGGTTATGATAATAGTTATGAAGGTGAAGCTTACCTCACCGTTTCCGGGCAGAATTCCAATAATTCCGTACGAATCCCAAATTCATTTTTTAAAGCATTACAGGAAAATGGTGACTGGGAATTGAAAGCCCGCACCGATGGCCGCGTAATGAAAAAAATTCCGGCACGTGAAGTTTGGGATACCATTTCTTATGCAGCCTGGCGCTGTGCAGATCCCGGTTTGCAATATGATACCACGATTAATGAATGGCATACCTGCCCCAAAGGAGGTTCCATCAATGCATCCAACCCATGCAGTGAGTATATGTTTTTGGACAATACGGCCTGCAATCTTGCATCTGCCAACCTCATGAAATTTTTTGATAAGGACACGAATAAATTTGATGTGGAAGGTTTTGAATATACCTGCAGGTTATGGACCACGGTATTAGAAATTTCCGTTTTAATGGCGCAGTTCCCTTCCAAAGAAGTAGCACAATTATCTTATGATTACCGCACACTGGGACTTGGCTTTGCCAACCTGGGCACTTTATTAATGGTAAGCGGCATTCCGTATGACAGTGAAAAAGCGCGTGGAATTGCAGGCGCTATTACAGCCATCATGACGGGCACCGCCTATAAAACCTCCGCGGAAATGGCGGCACATTTAGGGCCTTTCTCGAAGTATGCAGAAAACAAGGAAGACATGTTGCGCGTAATGCGCAATCACCGTGCAGCAGCTTATGACGCAGAAGATGCATACACAGGCCTTGAAATAAAACCACTCGGAATTCAGGCAGCATATTGCCCTGATTATTTATTGAAAGCCGCCACCAAAGCCTGGGATGATGCTGTACAAATGGGTGAAAAATATGGCTATAGAAATGCGCAGACAACTGTGATCGCACCAACCGGTACAATTGGCCTTGTAATGGATTGTGACACAACCGGTGTTGAACCAGATTTTTCCCTGATAAAATATAAAAAACTCAGTGGAGGCGGTTATTTCAAAATTATTAATCAGTCAGTTCCCGCTGCTTTAAAAAACCTGGGTTATACTGAAGAAGAAAGAAATGCGATTGAACAATATGCGGTTGGTTCCGGAAATTTTGAAGCATCGCCATTTATAAATAATGCCACTTTAAAAGAAAAAGGCTTTTTAGAAGAGGAAATAAAAAAATTAAATGCGACAGCTAAATCCGCATTTGATATCAGTTTTATTTTTAACGCGTATTCTTTGGGAAATGAATGCCTCGAAAGGCTTGGCTTTACAGCAGCACAATATACAGCGCCCGGTTTTGATATGCTGGAATCTGTCGGATTTACAGAAGCGCAAATCGAAGCCGCGAATGATTTTATCTGTGGCACGATGACGCTGGAAGGCGCGCCATTCCTGAAAGATGCGCATTTACCTATATTTGATTGCGCCAACCGTTGCGGTAAAAAGGGCGAGCGTTTTATCCACGCGCATGGCCACATTCGTATGATGGCAGCCTGCCAGCCATTTTTGAGCGGCGCCATTTCCAAAACTATTAATTTACCCAATGAAGCAACTGTTGCTGACATTGCAGATAGCTACATCCTGAGCTGGCAACTCGGTTTAAAAGCCAATGCCTTATACCGGGATGGTTGTAAATTATCACAACCCCTCAGTACGAAATCAGATAAGAAAAAGAAGAAAACAGCAGTGGAAGAATCAGCCCCTGCGTTGGAAGAAAATGCAACCCTTGTTTCAAAACCATCCCTGGCGGATCTTACAGTAGAGCAACTGTTGGAAGAAATCACGCAACGTATGCAGCAAAGCAATGACACTGTATTGAAGCGCCAGTTATCCCAGATTGTTGAAAGAAAAACCCTGCCAACCAAGCGCTATGGGTTTACCCAAAAAGCCAAGATTGGCGGACAGGTTTTGTTTTTACGTACAGGAGAATATGGTGACGGTACTTTGGGTGAAATATTTATTGACCTCGCCAAAGAAGGCTCCACCCTGCGCAGCCTGATGAACTGCTTCGCGATCGCCATCTCTGTAGGTTTACAATTTGGTGTGCCTTTAGAAGAATTTGTGGAGAAATTTATTTTTACCAAATTCGAACCAGCCGGTATGGTGGATCATCCAAATATTAAGACAACCACTTCATTGGTGGACTT
>JBBSQL010000069.1:0-10094 GCA_038257845.1 Chitinophagales bacterium | reverse complement strand
CACGCCCGATGGCGTGATTGCAAAATTTATTGATAAAAAAGGCGAAGGCCTTCACCATATTGCTTTTGAAGTGGATGATATACTCGAAAGCATGCAAACTGTTTCGCAAGATTTTAAAATTTTATCGGAGAAACCCAAAGATGGAGCGGATAATAAACGAATCTGCTTTTTGCATCCAAAAGATACGCATGGTGTGTTGGTGGAACTTTGCCAGGAAAAATAAATTTTTTATTGAATTCCATTTATATAATCCGTAAACTTTTTTAAAGCATTCGCCACAACACTAATTTGTTCCTGTGCTTCTGTCCATTTTCTTTGCTCAATTGCTTCGCGAATTCCGGGTAATGTTTTTACACCATAACCTGTATAAAATCCCGGCGCATAAATGGAATGTTTATACCAGCCCCTGCGCGGTAAACCATTTGCCAATAATAATTCCTGCTCTGCTTTATACAATTCCTGGTTAAAAGTATTCGCATGTTGCGGTGATTGCATTTTATTTTTCCATTTTGAATTAAGACTGTCCGTGGCAATTTGCAACGCAGCCAATGCATTTTGCAAAGGCGAAAAATCAAGATATGGAACGGCATCTTTTGACTGGGGTAATTGAAGATGATTGGCAGTATCCTGTGCCAGTAAATAATCATGGTTTGCAATCATGTCATTTTCCATAGAAGTATTATCGCGCATCGTATTAGAAAGGCTTACCAGTTCTGCAGTGTAGCCGTTAATGATCTTATATAAATTCCTGAAATCAAAAGGCAAAACATCGGCATTTGCCATGCGTAAAACTGCACGGCCCGCAGTCTCGGAAAGTGCTACGCCATATTTAAAAGAAGGGTCTTTAAATCTTGCATAATTATCATACGAATCATAAATGGAATGATACTCGCCGCCATTACTTTCACCACCATAACCCATGTCCAAAGTAGGCACGCCAAGGTGTTGTAAAAAAGAAGAATAATCTGAGCCGCTTCCCAATGCATCCAGGTCAATCGTTTTATTTTCCATCGCTTCTTTTTTTGCTTTATAGGAATTTGCAGAAACGATTCGTTGTGCTTCCAGTCTTTTCAAAACAGAAACATTTGTTTGCGGATCGTTTATATCTTCTGCGATTTCTGTCATGAAAGTTTCAAGTGCGTGCGAACCACCAACGCCCAGAAATCCGCGCGCATTCGTATCAGAATTTATATATAAAACACATTTATCCTGCAATTCTTTTGCATGCGCTTCCACCCATTCCGTAGAACCCATTAATCCGGGTTCTTCTCCATCCCATGCACAATACACGATCGTGCGTTTTGGCCTCCAGCCGGTTTTCATTAATTCACCCAAAGATTTGGCTTCTTCCAATAATGCGGCCTGTCCTGAGATAGGATCATTCGCGCCATTTACCCATGCATCATGATGATTACCGCGGATTACCCATTCATCAGGAAATTCACTGCCCTTGATCATACCAATTACATCATAACAGTTTACAATATCCCAGTTAAAAGCCAATTGCAAATGCACTTTTGTTTTTCCAGGACCAACATGATACGTGATCGGCAATGAACCATTCCAGCTATTTGGCGCTACCGGCCCGTCGAGTGCTTCGAGCAATGGAAGTGCATCATGATAACTGATTGGAAGCACAGGTATTTTCAACAAATTCGGCGCATCATTATGACTGGTAATCCGCTTTGCATCCGCAGTGGCACCCACATTCGGAGTTAAAGGATCACCGGGATAAATGACCATATCCATCACAGATCCACGCTGCACGCCGTACTCACTTTTGTACGGGCCTTTGGGATACACATCGCCCTGCGCGTAACCATCATCTTTCGGATCAGAATAAATGATGCAACCAATGGCGCCGTGTTCCTGTGCCACTTTGGGTTTGGTGCCGCGCCAGCTATGGCCATATTTTGCAATTACAATTTTCCCTTTTACATCAATGCCCATGGCTGCGAGTTTTTCATAATCTTCCGGCAGGCCATAATTTACAAAAACTAATTCTGCAGTTACATCTCCATCTGCGCTGAATGCGTTGTAAGTGGGCAACTGATTTAGCTGTCCGGAAGTCGCATCTTCTTTCAATGCAGGTTCTTTCAAAATGGCTTTATAAGAAGTGGGTGAGATCATTTCCAGCAAACGAATGTGTGGTGTTGGAAATAAAACATGGTAGGTGTCTATGCGTACTTCAAAGCCATAACTTTTTAGTTTATTATAAATTTTTTCCGCAACTGCTTTACTGCCGGGAGAACCAAGATTATGCGGAAATGCAGATAATTCTTTGATGGTCGCACCAATATTTTCTGCACTGAGGTTTTTATCAAAATTATTCTCCAGCTGTTGTTGAATTATTTGCGATTGCGGCGTGAAGCCGGTTATTTTTTCCTGCTGGCAAAATGCCTGTGTAGCAATGCAGCAAATAGAAATGAAAAGGAACATAAATTTTTTAGACATGTAAAGCATTATTTGGTGAAAGAAGGGCTACAAATTAAACAAATATGTTTAAGGACAATAAAAACTTTCGATACATTTTGCTTGCAGCAAAAATTATTACAAAGCCTATCTTCGCGCCCAATGAAAAAATTCGCGCATGATCATATAGTTCCTAACCATGAAGATAGGCGTGAAAAAAAGGAACAGGTAGCGGAAATGTTTGACAGCATAGCAGGCCGATATGATTTTCTCAACCGTTTTTTAAGCGCGGGAATTGATATTGGCTGGAGAAAAAAAGCTATCCGGGAACTTTCAGCCATTCAGCCGAAAACCTTGCTGGACGTGGCGACGGGCACAGGGGATATGGCTATTCTGGCATATAAAATTTTAGAACCGGAAAAAATAACAGGTATTGATATTTCATCAGGCATGCTGGAAGCCGGGCAAAAGAAGATCGAATCACAGGGTTTGGAAAAATTTATTGAACTCAAAAGAGGCGATAGTGAAACAATAAATTTTCCTGATAATTCGTTTGATGGCATAACCGTTGCATTTGGCGTACGAAATTTTGAACACCTGGAAAAAGGCTTGTCAGAAATGATGCGGGTATTGAAACCAGGCGGAAAAATAGTGATCCTGGAATTTACAAAACCCAGTTTACCCGGTGTGAAAACTTTTTATACTTTGTACATGCAATCGTTTGCCCGCGGGATGGGGTCATTATTTTCTGGAAATAAAAAAGCGTATCGTTACCTGCATGAATCCGTACAGGCTTTCCCGGAAAGAGCGGAATTTGTAAAACTCTTGCAGGAAGCAGGTTTCAGGGATACGTATTTTAAAATGCTTAGCTTAGGAATATGCGCCATTTATTGCGGATACAAATAATATTTATTTTCATTGCATGTTTATTTTTGAATTTTCATGCCAGTGCGCAATTCAAACAACTCAACAGGGAAGGGCATGATTTGATGCCCTATTATTTCGGCTTATCTATTTCGTATAATAATGCCACATTGCATCCTTCCAAGAACCCGCGTTTTTTAGAAAATGACAGTATTCTTTCCGTCGAACCCGGAGCGAAAGGCGGCATCTCGCTGGGCCTGCAGGCAACATTCCGAATCAATAAAAGATTTGAATTTCGCGCCAATCCGCAGCTCATTGTAGGCGGCGCAAAATTTTTCACCTATACATTAAGTCATCCTTTAGCTACGGAAGCAGATACGGTTATACAAAATTTACCTTCCACGATCGTGAGTTTTCCTTTACAAATAAAATTCAATTCAGACCGCATTGATAATTTTCGCGTGTATATGCTTGGCGGTATCAAATATGATTTGGATCTCGCCAGCAATTCTTCCGCGCGCAATGCAGAGAATTTTGTAAAATTAAAGAAAGGCGATTTTGGTGTTGAAGCCGGTCTCGGTTTCAATTTTTATTTGCCTTTTGTAACGGTTTCTCCCGAACTGAAAATAAGTTATGGCCTTTCCAATATCCATAGCCGCGATCCCAATTTAAAATACTCCAGTGTACTCGATAAACTGCAATCGAGGATGATTGTTTTTACGATTAATCTTGAAGACTGATTATAAAGGTTAATGGTAAATTATTAATTGTAAATGTGTTTTATGACAAAATGTGTTGACGCTATTACAGAGAAGATCCAATTGGAATTCATTATTCATTCTTTCATTTTAAATTCTTACGCTGAAGCTGGCAAATTGTACACTTCTAATTCAAGGAAATATTATCCTTATACGACACGGATTATATTTTCATACGAAATTAATAGACTCTACACTCTATACAATTTATACAAAAAATATCGGTTTGCAACCTGCTCAAAAGCAAATAAAAAATACTCTTTATTCATGGGTTGAGTTGAAAAGAAAAAAAGATCAATGATTAATATTTTGGATCTTAGAAAATAAATACAATAACTATAAAACAGAATAATTGTGAGCAATATAAAATTATTTGGCACAAACATATCCGCACTTATTGGGATGCCGAGCATGAAAAGTGGTATTTTTCTATAATTAATGTAATTGAAATTTTAACCGGAAGCAGTATTCCAAAACGGTATTGGAGCGATTTGAAAAAAAAGCTGTCAGTAGAAGGCATTGAAGTGTATAATAAAATCGTAGGTGGAAAATGCTTGCTGAAGATGGTAAAAGCTGAGAAACAGATGTAGCAGACGCCGAAAATCTGCTTCGTATTATTCAATCCATCACTTCACCCAAAGCCGAACCATTTAAACAATGGCTTGCAAAAGTAGGCTACGAAAGAATGCAGGAAATAAGCAATCCCGAACAAAGCCTTGAATGAGTACATCACTGCAGTCGCTTATCCAGAAACCCGAAACAAGAAATATCAATACGCCGTCGGTTCGCCTTTAATTATATTACCGATGGTAAGAAATACGATGCGGATATCAAGCATCAGGCTCCAGTTTTCCATATACCAAAGGTCGTGCTCGATCCTTTTTTTCATGGAATCTTCGTTCTCAGTTTCGCCCCGGCAGCCTTTAACCTGCGCCCAGCCTGAAATACCTGGTTTTACAAAATGGCGCGCCATAAAACTATTGATCTGCGCCTGGTAGTCCAGGTTTTGTTTAACAGCATGCGGGCGTGGGCCAATAATACTCATTTGCCCCATCAGCACATTGAGGAATTGGGGCATTTCATCCAAACTGGTTTTACGTAAAAAACGGCCAACAGAAGTAATGCGGGCATCATTTTTTGTAACTTGTTTAAATTCGTCGTCCGCTTCTGTAACTGTCATTGTACGGAACTTGATGATCTTAAAAAACTGGTTGTTCCTGCCGTGACGGTTTTGAAGAAAGAATACCGGCCCTTTTGAATTCAGTTTAATAATTATGCCTACAATCGGGATCAGCCAGCTCAACACGAAAAGAGTTACGAGTGAACTGAAAAGTATGTCAAAAAATCTTTTTTTGGCCCGGTTTTCCACTTTGGCTTCCAGGGGTTCGTGCCGGATACTTACTACGGGAAAGTCATTAAAATAATTGACCATGCCCTGGCGGGTGGGCGTTAAGTCTTTTGAAACAAACTTCAAACGCACACATTTCCGGTCGGCCAATTCAACCAGTTCATCCCATTTTTCATCTGTCGGGAAAATGGTGGAATAAATTTCTTCAATATGATTATTGGCGGCAAAACGGATACATTTTTCAATGGGTTTAAAAGGCATAAGCGCTTGCCCGCCGCCGTCATCCGTAGTTTCAAAAAAGCCGCGAAAAGTATAATCACTGCGTTTACTGGTAAAGATTTCAGCCAGTTCTTTGCCGGTATCATTTTGCCCGAGGATGGCCACCGGTTTTTTCTTATTTACCCTGCCGATCAGCCTTTCCGAAACATGCGTTACCAGGATACGGCTCATAATAAAGAAAACGATGAAAAAGCTATAGCAATACAATACGATGCGGAGCGGCACAATTTCTTTGCTGATATATAGATAGGCCAGGAAGATCATAAATTGCAGGATGCCGGCTTTAATGGTCTGACGCAATGTTCTTTCAATCACACGCAGGTTGTTATGTGTGTATAAATTCATCACGATGGTAGAAAGCAGCCAGGCGAAATTGAAAAATAGGAAATCGCTGAAATGCAGGCGAATAACACCCGTTTCGGAGTAGTAGCTTTTCACCAGTACAGTGAGGAAATATGCGGTATTAATAATAGCATAATCCCCAAAAAAAAGGAATAAGCGATAATAAAAAAAGTATTTCTTACCCATGGGAATAACACTTTGAAAATTTACGAATCATAGGTTGAGGGGTAGCCCGTAAAATCCATCGGGGGACAATATTACAACCATTTTTAAGATAATGCTAACTTTTTTTAAAAAATCATTAAAAATACCGACTATTGGGTAGTAATGCCAAAATAGACAAACTCAAGTGATTGATCACCGGTTGCCTTTAATTCATGCGGCGTTTTGGCCGGAATGCGCATGAAAACCCCTTTTTGCAAGAGTATCATTTCTCCATCTACCTGATATTCACCGGTTCCCTGGAGAAAAAAGAAAAATTCCTCCATCGTTTCATGTGCATGTATTTCGCAAACCTCACCGGGTTGAAATTTTCCGTAAGCAAATTGTGTGAGGTCCGTTTGCGAATCACCATTTTTCAGAAATACAAATTTTTCACCCTGGCCATGGGCAGTGATGGTGGGAGGTAGCTTTTCTATGCTGGTAAAAATTTTCTCGGATGACATACTATTTTTTTTAGGCAAATTTATTTTAAACTCTTTACAGAAACGAATGACTTTTCCAGGAACAAATTTACAAGTTAATAGATTGTTGGTGACAATACCAACAAAGGCGAGGTGAATGGATTGTTGGTGACAACCCCCCAAATAAAGGCGTGGAAACACTTTCCCGCGGATCCCGCAGATTTTCGCAGATAGAGTTTGAGGTAAATCTTAAACTAAAACTACCTGCGACCAAAAATGGCTGAACATTTCCAACCAAAAATGACTTATTTCTCTGTTCAAAAAATGGTTGAAAGTGTTGATTAAAATCACCAGCTTAGCCGTTGCTGTGTCGCCTGACCGGAGATATTGAGACGAACCCTCAATCAAAAAAGTCATTAAAATTACATAACAAGAACACTACGAAGTAAACCATGATCCAAAATCATTTAAATAAAATTGGTATCTTTGAATAGAAAATTACAAAAGCATATTCCACTAATTAAAAAAGTTTGTAACCTTTTTGTTATTTCAATACTCTAATAGATGATACGCGGTAATTTGATTAAATTGCATCGCAAAATCATTAAATCATTAAACACATAAACAAAATGAAAAAGTTTTTAAGTATTTCCAAAATGGGTGTCTGTATATTTTCAGCGATTTTTTTGCTGAGTAGTTGTAACTCAAACAGTGACACAACTGCAACTACAGATTCAACAACAACTGCTCCGGCAGTTGATACGACTACACAAACAGCTCCGCAAAAGCTAACTGATCCTGAAATTGCTTCTATTGCCGTGACAGCCGACCAGATTGATATTGACTATGCGAATATTGCAAAAGCAAAATCAAAAAATGCGGATGTATTAAAATTTGCCGCAACAATGGCTAAAGACCACCAATCAGTAAATGACCAGGCCATTGCGCTTGCTAAAAAATTGAATGTTACTCCAATGGATAATGCTACTACTCAATCTCTACTGAGCGGCGCAGCAACTACAAAAGAAATGCTCAATTCCAAAACCGGCGCAGATTTCGATAAAGCTTATATTGATAATGAAGTAGCATATCATGAAGCAGCTATTGCTTTAGTGGAGGGAACTTTAATACCCGAAGCAACGAACGCCGAACTCAAAAGTTTACTTCAATCTGCACTTCCTGTTTTTAAGCAACATTTGGAGCACGCCAAAATGGTTCAAAAAGAGTTCTCAAAATAGCACACAAAAGAACTGGCAAGGGTGATGAGTTTGCCTGTTTGTAAGTATGATCCCGTTTTATGTCTCTATGCTAAAAGGAGATACTTACCGGTTTCATTGAATGTGAATACTAAACTCATAGTAATGAGACAAATGATACTGGTAAAATAAATTGAAAATGATTGATCATTAAAAAAGAGGCTGCCCCATTTATAAGACAGCCTCTTCATTTTTATACTCCGTTGTTGCTGACGATTATATTTAATTTTTCCCACCCCCAATCTTTTTGACATTCCTCCTTGCCCGGGCAATAAATATATAAGGGAAATTGTTGGTCAGGCGACCAACAATAGCGGAAACACTTTCCCGCAGATCCCGCAGAGTGAGTTTGTGGTAAATCTTAAACTAAAACTGCTTGCGATCTAATTGTGAGAATTGTTTTTATAAAAATCAGCATCGAAATGCCTAACCGGGCAATCAATGGTAAAATAAAATAATTTTTGGCCAGGCGACCAAAAATGGCTGAACGCCACCGATAAAAATGACTTAGTTCTCCGATGAAAAATGGCTGGATGTCTCCCACCAAAAATGACTTAGGTCTCTCTCAAAAAATGGTTGAAAGTGTTGATCAAAATCAACAGGTCTGCCGTTGCCGTGTCGCCTAACCGGCAATACGGGACGAACCTTCAAACAAAATAATCATTAAATATTACATAACAAGCTCTCTCTTTTCCACCTGTTTAGAAATCCATGAGTATGTTTTTTCCATACCGGCTCGAAGTGGCTGAAGTGGTTCCCAGTTTAATTTTTCCTTGATTAAATAATTATCAGAATTACGGCCACGTACGCCTGTCGGGCCGTCAATATTTTTAATGGAAATATTTTTCCCGGATATATCAATGACCATTTTTGCAAAATCATTGATGGAGATCATTTCTTCAGAACCAATATTCACCGGCCCCATAAAATCGGATTCCACCAGTCTGCGAATACCATCCACGCACTCATCCACGTAAAGAAAAGAACGCGTTTGATTACCGTCTCCCCACACTTCGATCTGGCCGCCATCAGTAGCTTCACGTACCTTTCGGCACATGGCTGCAGGCGCTTTTTCCTTACCGCCTTCCCAGGTACCCTGTACGCCAAATATATTATGGAAACGGGCTACGCGCACGTCAATGCCATGATTGCGGTGATAGGCAAAATACAACCTTTCACTAAAGAGTTTTTCCCAGCCGTATTCACTGTCCGGTGCGGCGGGATAGGCGGATTCTTCATTGCATTTCGGATTATTGGGATCTAATTGATTATACTCCGGGTACATGCAGGCGGAAGAAGAATAAAATATTTTGCGAATACCTTTTTGCCTCGCTTCTTCGAGCACATTCAAATTGATGAGCGCACTGTTGTGCATAATGGCGGCGTCATTTTCACCGGTGAAAACAAAACCTGCGCCGCCCATATCCGCGGCAAGCTGGTAAATTTCATGCAGGTCTTTTGTCACGGCATCTTTCACAACAACTGGATTCCGCAGGTCGCCGATGATAAATTCATCTGCTTCCATATTACCGTATTCATTTTCCTTGAGGTCAATACCCTGTACCCAATAACCTTCTTTTTTTAAACGTTTTACCAGGTGGCCGCCAATAAAACCGCCGGCGCCACATACCAATGCTTTTTTCATAATGAATTAAATTATATGACTATTTTTTTTGAGGGATTTATTTAAAAATTGACTAATAAAAATTAACCGACATAATTGAATAGGTCTATAAAAATTAATCCGGAAATTATCTAACTGCAACCCATGCTATTCCCGCAATTCATACATTTATAACAGGTGCCGCTGCGGATGGTCAAATGCCCGCAGACATTACACGGAGGTGCATCACTTTGCATATTTTTCATGGCAGTATTCATGGCATCCAGGTTTTCAGTATTCTGTCCGCCAGCCCTTGTCGCCATTTCCGGCTTTGTCTCTGGCCGGCTTACGTGCATGCTGCTCAAAGCTGGTTTTCCCATCAAAGAAATACTTTCTTTGACATTGCCCATATTGCTGATCTCCGGTTTGTCCAAAACGTGTACGAGATCAGTCCGGCCTAAATATTCATACGCCAATGCCCGGAAAATGAAGTCCACCAATGAAGTGGTTGTCTTAATATTTGGATGATCCACCATACCGGCTGGTTCGAATTTGGTAAAAATAAATTTCTCCACAAATTCTTCTAAAGGCACACCAAATTGTAAACCT
>JBBSQL010000068.1:0-10912 GCA_038257845.1 Chitinophagales bacterium | reverse complement strand
GTTTCATCACTGATTTCTATTTTACTTCCCCAACCATTTTGATTTTTTACTTCATCTATAATTTGCTTTGCAAAATGATGCACATTTACCACTACTTCATCAATCCCAAATTGCTGCAGGTATTCAATATTGCGTTGCAGTAAACTTTTTCCATTTACTAAGGTGAGCGCCTTAGGATGCCGATCTGTAAAGGGTTTCAGGCGTGTGCCTAAACCCGCAGCCAACAACATCGCTTTCATATTGCAAAAATATTTTTCATGATGCTGGACTTTTTTCTGTCACCCAGGCTGGTTCATTTAAATGCCTGAGTGAGGTCTTCACTTTATATTTATTTTTTAAATGACGGTTCATTTGTTCTGCTGCATATACACTGCGATGTTGTCCGCCGGTACAACCAAAATTGATGGACAGATGTGTGAAACCTCTTGCCAAATAATCTTCTACATGAATATCAATGATATCAAAAATGCTATTTAAAAAAGTATTCATTTTTGTTTCCTGTTCGAGGTAAGTGATAACGGGTTTGTCTTTACCGGAAAGTGTTTTATACATATCAATTCTCCCCGGGTTTAAAATGCCACGGAAATCAAAAACATATCCTCCACCATTTCCTGAAACATCTTCCGGTATGCCTTTCTTATAAGAAAAACTGGAAATTTCTACCAGCAATTCTGTATCCGGCTTTGCCACAGGTGTTACAAAAGTGCTGATGATTTTATCGGAAGTAATTCGTTCCAGAATTTTATAAAACTCGGGAAAGCCTTTGGCCAGGCCGTTTTCAGCTAAGAAGAGTTTCATATTCTTTAATGCAAAAGGAATGCTGGATAAAAAATGCGCTTTCCTTTCAAATAAACCACGGAAGCCATACGCGCCTAAAACCTGTATCAATCTTGTGAGCACAAACCCATTGAATTGTAGATGAAAATTCTCTGTTTTTATTTTACCGGGAATTAATTTTTCAACTTCCTGCATATAAATTTCAAGCAATTGTGTTTTCCATTTCGCGGGCAATGCTGCTTTTGCCTGCCAAAGCAAACTGGCGATATCATATTGCAAAGGTCCCTGCATGCCGCCCTGGAAATCAATGAAGAAAATTGCGTCATCTTTTACCATCACATTGCGGCTTTGAAAATCACGGAACATGAAAAATTGTTGATTGTCATTCGTGAGTGAAGAGGAGAAATTTTCAAAATCATCCAGCAAGGCTTGTTTATCGTATGGAATTTTTAAGGTATCAATAAAATAATATTTACAATACAGGAGATCATTTAAAATGGCCTGCTTTCCAAATTCCTTCGCGGTAATACAATCATTGTAATTCATGCCTTCATGACCTTTTACCTGCAATTGTGCAAGTAATTTTGCAGTGTTTGTATAAAGAGAAAAAACGTGGTCTGTATAGCCTTCTTTTTCAAGTACATTCAGCAATGATGTATTTCCCAAATCTTCCTGGAGATACATTTTCCCGGTTTCATCTGAAATGAAAATTTTTGGAACGGGAATGCCTTTTTCATGAAAGTGATTCGAGAATTTAATAAAAGTTTCATTCTCTTTCTTATTTTCATTGAAGGTGGCAATACAGGACGTATCATTTCCCCAAACCCTGTAATACTCGCGGTCTCCGCCACCAGGCGCTAATTTTTCAATGGCTTCTGGTTGTCTCCCCGCATACTGTACATACAGGTTTTTAATGCCTTCTAAAATTTCTTTTTGTATCATATTATTATTGCAAAACTAATATCTTCTGTAAAAGCATTTCATAAAAAAAGTATGGGAATATTTTATTATTTGTTTTCAACGATCAAAATAAATTTCTCTTCAAAAACGGGTAAAGGGAAAATAGATTGTATATCAATTTTTTTTGGCCTCAATAAACTTTCCGAAATTTCTTTGGATAAGTCGCCACCTTTCAAACAAATCAGGCTATTGGGAATTTCATTCGAATTTTTTTTCTTCAGTAAAGGTTTTGCCCAATGCCATAATTCACCAATGGGTGCAACAGCACGCGACACAGCAAAATCAAAAGAATTCTTTGCAAGTGTTTCCGCGCGCGCATGTACCACCTGAACATTTTTTAAATGGATCCCTTCTGCAACAGCCGCAACAACTTTTAATTTTTTTGCAATACTATCCACTAATGTAAATTGAACTTCCGGAAAAAATATCGCCAGCGGAATTCCCGGAAAGCCGCCACCTGTGCCGATATCAACGACTTTTGTACCCGGCCTGAAATCAATTGCCGCGGCAATGGCGAGGGAATGCAACACATGTTTGTCATATAAGCTGCCAATGTCTTTGCGCGAGATCACATTTATTTGACTGTTCCATTCAGCATATAATTCTTCCAGTTTTTCAAATTGGAAAATTTGTTCTTCCGAAAAATCCGAAAAGTATTTTAAAATTATTTCCATTAATTCCAGGTTTTTTTTGGCTTCTTCCAAAGTGATGGAAAAAATAATATATAATAAAAAAACATCCAGATATCATAGAAAAGAAAGAATGGCCAAAGGTCTTTTTCATTCAGCTTCTGCATGGTTTTATATAAAATGATGGCTTGTATGATGAGTCGCAATGCGTACACGGAAAGCGCCAGCCACCAGGAATAAAATATAATGCTGGCAGCGAGTAAAGGATAGATCATTACTTGCGTTAAAGAAAATAAACCCAGCCAGGTTTTATGTTTGCCGGTATAATATTTTGACGTGGTATAATGCCTGTTTTTTTGTTTTCTCCAACTCTGCCAGGTTTTCGCCGGCGTGCTGATGGTATGCGCATCTTTATCAATAACGATGGCAGTGTTGGTGCGTGTTGCAGTTTTATTTATAAACAAATCATCATCACCTCCGGGTAAATGATTGAGTGAAGAAAAACCTTTGACACGATAAAAAATTTCTTTGCGATAGCTTAAATTTCTTCCCACGCCCATATATGGAATGCCTGCCAAAGCGTAAGAAAAATATTGAAGTGCGCTAAAAAATGTTTCAAAACGAATGACTTTATTTAATATGCCTTTTTGTTTGCGATACGCGCCATAGCCAAGTACGATCTCCGTTCCGGGCCGGTAAGCGGTCTGCATTTTTTTTAACCAAAACTCACTGGCGGGAATGCAGTCCGCATCCGTGAGTAAAACAATTTCGTATTTCGAAGATTTGATACCTATTGATAAAGGAAATTTTTTCCCGGGAATCATCTTCGCTTCCTGTGTAAGTGAAATGGGATTGAGATTTTTAAAAGTGCGCTGGTATTCTTCTAAAATATATTTTGAATCATCCGTGGAGTTGTCATTCACCACGATCACTTCATGCGTGGTTGTATATTCCTGGACTAGAACACCCGGAAGATTTTTGGCGAGATTGGCCGCTTCATCACGTCCGCAAACGATGATGGATACAGGGTATTCCTGCGTATCACTTTTTTCGGGCGCTTTATAAAATGCAAGTCGCCTGAAAAAATATAGGTAATAAAAAATTTGTATGCATATAACTGCCGCGAAAAGATAAAATACAATCGTCCAGGTGAAGGGCGGGATAAGCATGCGCAAAAATAATCAACGCATTGTTACATAAATGATGCGGGGAGGGGTTTATCCACAATGTGTATTCTTTGTTGAATGAAAGATAAGCCAGTCATTAAAAGAAAAATTTTACAAGGGTCGGTAAGAAACGCAGTAGGCACAAACCTTATATTTGCGGGTTATTGATATGAATGGCCATGGACAAACTTGCATTTGACATACAAAATTCCTGCCCTTCCACGAAAGCGCGGGCGGGGAAAATTTCAACCAGTAATGGTGAAATTATGACACCTGTTTTTATGCCCGTTGGTACAGTCGGATCTGTAAAGGCGATTCCGCAAAAACAATTGTATGAAGAAATCAATGCGCCGATCATTCTCGGTAATACCTATCATTTATTTCTAAGGCCTGGCACTGAAATCCTGGAAGCAGCCGGTGGCTTGCACCAATTCATGAACTGGCACAGGCCCATACTCACGGACAGTGGCGGTTACCAGGTTTTTTCATTAGCAAAGAGCAGGAAAATAAAAGAGGAGGGCGTTTGGTTTCAGTCGCATATTGATGGAAGCCGGCATTTATTTACCCCGGAAAATGTGATGGATATTCAGCGAAGTATTGGCGCAGATATCATCATGGCATTTGACGAATGCACGCCTTATCCATCTGAATACCTGGCAACCCAAAAAAGTATGGAACTCACGCATCGCTGGTTAGACAGGTGTTTTGTGCGTTTTGCAGAAACGCAAAATAAATATGACACTGTTCAAAATTTATTTCCCATAGTGCAGGGCGGCATGTTTGCAGACCTGCGCAAAATTTCCTGTGAATATATTGCTCAACAAGATGCGGTGGGAAATGCCATCGGCGGACTAAGCGTAGGAGAACCCGAAGAAATGATGTATGAATTCACAGCGCTCTGTTGTGAAAATTTGCCCGTGGAAAAACCGCGCTATTTAATGGGCGTAGGCAATCCCTGGAATTTGCTGGAATGTATTAGTCTCGGTATAGATATGTTTGATTGCGTGATGCCCACGCGCAATGGCCGGAATGGAATGTTATTCACTACGCAGGGCGTGATCAATATCAAAAATAAAAAATGGGAAAAAGATTTTTCTCCAATTGATGATTCTTTGCAGAATCACTTCAGTAATTATTATTCAAAAGCATACCTGCGACATTTATTTGTGGCAAAAGAATTACTGGCATTGCAGATCGCGAGTATGCAAAACCTCTGCTTTTATCAATGGCTCATGAAAGAAGTGCGGAAGCAGATAATAGAAAATAATTTCTCTTCCTGGAAAAATGAAATGCTGCCAGTGTTTAAAAGACGTTTATAAAAGCTATACTTTCTTATGCAATGAAATGTAAAATTTTTTCATTGTTCAATATCTTTCAGAAAAAATCGTTTTACCAGCAACGTTGATAATTTTTTAACCAATACAATTCTTTCTTCAAACTATATTGATTTAATTTCGCAGCTATGCAAAAGTATTTAATGCTTATTTTTTTACTCGGCGCTTCCACCCTTGCAAAAGCGCAGAATTCATTTGTACAATACCAGCGTTCATTTCCGCGCGTTGCTTATGCCATGCAATTGAAGGAAGATACTTTGAAAAAACAATTCGAAGCAAAAGGCCTGCAATGGCCGGCCACACAGATTTATATCCGTTCGTTTAAGTATGACGGGCAAATGGAAGTGTGGGTAAAAAGCAAAGGCGTTGATACTTTTTCATTATTCAAAACATACAAAATTTGTGCACTGGCGGGCAGCATCGGACCGAAGAGAATGGAAGGTGATTTCCAGGTGCCGGAAGGATTTTATTACATCAATCGCTTTAATCCAAACAGTGAATACCATTTAGCATTGGGCATCAATTACCCAAATGAATCCGATAAGGTTTTGGGTGATCCAAACAGGTTGGGTGGCGGTATTTATATTCATGGAAGTTGCGTGACTGTAGGCTGCATTCCTATGCTTGATCCGCAGATCGAAGAAATTTATATTTTAGCCACCATGGCAAAAAATAACGGACAGGATTTTATTCCGGTTCATATTTTTCCCATTAAATATGATAACCCGGGAAGCGTTGAATATTTTACAACGGCCACCAAAAATTATCCTTACCTGCAAACTTTTTCAAAGGAATTAAAAGCTGCCTTTGATTATTTTGATAAAAACAAAAAGCTCCCCTGTATTACGATTGATAATAAAGGGGATTATGAAGTGATGTAGTTTTAATGCGTACTCATTTTTCCTTGTATGGTTGTCAATGAAGCCATCAATTTTTCCACTGCACCTTTTAATGCCAGCTCATAATTATCGCCAATCGCCGAAACCGCTACTGGCGCTCTTCCTGAATGCCTTGCTTCGATAATACACTTCTTATCCATCACGCCGGTTTTAGGACCGTTTTCGTCAGACAAATGCACTTCGAGGCGCGTAATATGTTCACTGAACCTACTTAATTTTTCTGAAAGCATTGTTTCCAGTTTATCGCCGAATGATTCGCGCACGCTGACATTGTTGTCTGTATTGATCTGTATTTGCATAAGAAATTATTTTGCTTAAAAATAGGGATTTATGTACAAAAGAAAAAGAGATTAGCAAATGATTATGAGTAATGAAAAAGAAATGCGAATGAAAAAATTTTAAAAATAAAAATTAAATAAAATTTTGGTCAGGCGACCAAAATTGGCGGTGCAGATGTGTGAAATTGCTAAAGTTGATTTATATGTCGTCAAACAAGAATTTGACCTTTATAATATTCACTGAATTTGTTTTATGGAAAGGATTGTAGAATGATTTTAATTTTGTCCTTTAATTCAGGAATATCATTTTTAATAATTTGCCAAACTAAAGTCGTGCTTCAGCCGAATCTCATCACCATGCTTACTTTGCATAAATCAATTTTTTTTCACTAACTACTTTTGGCTTGATGTATTTAGACATTCCGTTTGAAGAAACAAGGTCAACCTTATTAGTTAAAAGTCTTTCAAGATCAATTTTCATTTGAATAAAATGTAATCCAATTCTTTCACTATAGTCAAGATCTACTAATATATCAATATCACTTTCAGGGCGGGCATTTCCATGAAGATATGAGCCAAAAAGATAGGCTTTCAAAACAGGCTGAGTCTTGAAATAATTTTTAATAGATTCTATTTTTGCGTCATCGAGTAACATAAGGCAAATATATGAACTTCAAAAGAATCGGTTAATCTTAATAACATTCTCGATTATTTTCATTTTAGTTGGTCTTTATATATTGGGCGAAATTTTGCCGATTACAATATCCGCAAAGTTGAGATGCAGTTAGCCTTCACGATTGCCACAAATAAATCTTGTACTTTAATTTCCATAAGCCATTCACATTCACCATAATTGTCAAAGCCCCATATCCATTAAGCCCATTTCTACTAAGTGTAGTATAAAATATTGCGGTCTTACTATCTTGAGAATAATAAATATTTGAAAACGTAAATAGTCCTCCTGAGCCAGGGTATTTTTTATAAAATTTTTTCCAGCCGTTTTTTGTATGTTTTTTAAAAGGTGATTTTGTAATTAAAAATACTTTTACTTTAAGATCAAAGAAATTTTTTATTGCATCATTTCTAGCGTGATTTAGATAAAAGCCTTCAATTAAATTTTGTGTTGCAGTATCAATTGACCTGATACTATTTCCTTCTTCGTCTCTCGCCATAAAACGAACTGACTCAAGTTGTGAGGCATTTTTTGATTGAATTGCATCAATCACCCAGGAAATTTTAGCAGTATCATTTTCTAATTTATTAAATACAATAACAGATAATGTTGAATCTATAATTTCTGATTTTATGAAGTTTGAATAAACTTTGTAATCCTCCTCATTAATTTGTCCTGACGCCCTGCAAAAGGTCAGAAAGATGATCCCTAATATATAGAATGATTTAAGCATCTTAGTTTTAATTAGAGCTAATATTTGAAATAGTTTAATATGGTTTTTTTTCTCTGGCAAAGTTACTTAACACCCAAAAAATCTTCCTCCAAAATCGCATAAAAATAATTGTCTTTCCATTCTCCCCTGATGGGTAATATTTTCCTTTTTATACCTTCCCTTTTCATACCAACCTTTTCCAGCACTTTCACCGAAGCCATATTTTCAACTGCACAACCTGCTTCAATTCTGTGAAGTCTGAGTTCATTAAAGCCAACGTTTATAAGTTTTGACAAAGCCTCAGTTGCATACCCCTTATTCCATTGGCCGGGATGAATTTTATACCACACTTCAGCAGTTTTATAATTTGGTTTTCCAATGTTCAAACCCATTAGTCCAATAAATTGTTTTGTGTCAATTAAGTCCAAACAAAAAATATACGAAGTCTGTGGAATTGCATTTTGTCCAATGCACCAATCAGTTATAATTTTTTCTGTTGCCCGGATTGTTTCCGGAATTCCTGATGTATTAAACCTGTCCGTTTCCGGTAAGGATAATAATTCATGAATGTCGTTTACATCGTTTTTCGAAACCTGCCTTAAATGTAGCCGGCTCGTTTGAAGATTTAGGGAACTGGAATTATTGGATTTAGTAGAACCGCGTGTGATGAGCAGATAGACAATCCAGAGAATGGAAAATATAATTAAACCTTTGATGTTTGCTTCGACATCCGCTATATCAGGACGTCCATGAGGATTACCAGGTAAAAACTTATTAGCGTAGTGTTGAGCATATTCAATGGCCACACCAAATAAGGACAGGAAAATAAAGATGGCTATATGCCAGATGATTTTTCTTTTTGCAAAAAGGATGTTCAAAAAAGCTGCTGCAAGAAAATAAAATAAAGCATGTAGCTCCTTATCATAGTTATGAAACTGATGTGGGAGCCGTATCATAAATCCGATGAATGCTATACCAAAAAGAGCAATTGTCAATAAAATTTTTGCCCGGTTATTTAATTTCATTTTTTATCAAGGTAGAATTTGCAGATGCAAACTACGCTACTTTTTTTATGAAACAATTTTTATATAATTTCAAATTATTGCGTGATTTTTATTTGGAGAAAATTGCCGGTGACAACACCGGCAAAGGCGGAATTACTATCGTTCAACAGATCTTTTTTAGTCCTGATATAGCTGAAATATGCACCACTGTTGATTGTTAGCACGTCAATCCTGTTACAGCTAAACCCGCTGTTGCCTGCTGTGCTATTTACAAGCTCCATACAACGAGTAAAAGTCCATCAGAAAATGGCAAATAATTAGAACTGTCAAACTTCTGTATTTATAATAAAATATTCCGAAAATTGTTCCGATAATAAAAGGGAATAGCATTCTTATAAAGTCACCATATCCAATATGAACAATACCAAATAAAAATGCAGAAACAAATATTGAAAGCCACTTATTTTTAAAAAGAATGTCAAGTCTTGGTAGCATGTAACCTCTAAAGATTAATTCTTCCGTAAGCGCTGCAGTCAGACAAGTGAAAATTAAAAGAATAAGATTATTGCATAAAAGATCATTCATTGTATTGAGCGCCTTGTCATTCGAAGTCAGACCTGCATTCTTTAACAATGAAGAAAGAGTCGTCAAAAGAATAGTTATAAAAACTATTATTGTCAAAATGGACAATACATAAAACAACAATTTCTTTTTCTGTTCTTTCCATAACAAAAAGTCATCTTTCTCAACTTTTTTAGAAAATAGAAATACAATCAATAACGCTCCCCAAATTTCAAATCGTGATAACCAAAATTTAAATTCAGGATTTAGTCCAAAGTGATTATTTAGTCCGAAAAGACCTGAAGAAAGAAAGAATATCAATAAAGCGGAAATTATTATTCCTGATATTTTCTTTGTTTTAGCATTGTCCATTTTAATGATTTTATAAGTGTTAAATAATTATAGAACCAGCAAGGAAGAATTACTAAAGTTGAAGGTAACAAAGAAAAGCTGAGCGATGCTCGTCCAGCTTTGCACAAAACCCATTATTAGTTGCAGTTGATTTTACCTAAAGCCCGGGATTCGCTTAATTAATATTCATTTTCTCGACAATTACAGCAGTTCCGTAAGCCAGGACCTCCGTCAGGCCATTCATTACATCATTCGCATCATAGCGCATATTAATAATGGCATTACATCCTAATGCTCTACCATGTTCTATCATTATTTGCAATGCATCTTCACGGGTTTTTTCACAGAGCTGCGTATAAATAACACTCTTACCTCCAAATAAAGTCATAAAGCCACCAGCAATATTTCCGACAATGCTTCGTGACCTTACAGTGATGCCCCTAACGAGCCCCAATTGTTTGGTAATTCTGTATCCTTCCAGGGAAGTACTTGTGGTAATTAAAATTTCGTTATTCATTGTTTGGTTTAATTTAATTTCAAGTTGCAATTGAAATGGCAACTTACAATTGTATTTACGCTAATATACGCTACTTTTTTCATGCAGCAATTATTAAAAGTTTTGAATTAATTGTGTGATTATTATTGGGAGAAATTCGCCTGTGACAACAACAGTAAAGGTTATGAAAGACTATGGTTTTTTGCATAGTTCATATTGCCACTTTGTAATTAGTTTTTAGGTTCATAAACATTTTCCGGATGTTTCAATTTCTCCTCATCAAACTCTTTCTTTTTCATTTTATCTTCTTCAATTTTCTGCCATTCACTACTTGTCCAAAAGCGAATGTCATTGAGATTATACTTTTGTGCATTTTGTTCAGTCGTGTCTTTAGAAACAAAAGTTCTAAAACAAGCTCGTCTAATATTTTTTGATAATTCTTTTTTATTGGTTGAGTTGCTGAAATTAGGTCCTAGCCAACTTAAACTTATAGTGTCTTTCTGTCTAATTCCTAAGTATGCTGTTGCATCGTAATAAAAGTCTGCGTTTTTAGTCGGCATTAATTGCCTTGACGTCGGATTTTTAGTAAGAAAAAGAATAGCTAATTGATTAAAGTCTGGGCTGTAGATGATTGTGTCAATGATTATATCAGTTCCTTCAAAATATTCTTTGCTATAAAAAAAATCATGGTGTTGCAATAAAAGGGCTCTTAACTCAAGTGATATTACTAAACTGTCCTTCGTGTAATTTTCTTTTGTGTTTAAAGCCTTATTTAGAAATTCGTCTGGCGTGTCAGTATTTTTGCGAAACTCCATCCAGCCATAAATATTTTTGAAGTAATAAAAGGCAAGTCCTAAAACGGCGACTGCAAAAATTATAAAAATTCTCTTTTTCAAAATACTGGTTAAGCTGGTTTTGTTGTAAGCATCATTTATTTAAAAATGTTCAATTGCTCATTATAAATAGGACTTTGTATGCCTAAAAAATTTAAAACACTATGAAATACATAGTTTTGAGACAATTCCTTATATGGCTTCAATTGCTTTGAACTGTTATCAGACATCCAAACTAT
>JBBSQL010000067.1:0-11058 GCA_038257845.1 Chitinophagales bacterium | reverse complement strand
AGAATAGCAGCATTAAAAAAGAAAAAACTGATTTTTGCATATTACTATTTAAGAATAATTTAAAAGTCCTGCTTATTTTAAAACTTAATTTAAAATGCTGCAACATACATTGACGGATATTTTTTAACTGGCTGAATTGTTCATCCATTTTCTCACGCGACTATTTTAATTTTTATTCCGTTCTTATTTGCTCATTTTAATTAATTTTCAACATACTTACTATTCATAAATCAACATTTTTTTTATTTCTGTTATAAGCCATGGAGTTAAAATTTTTAAGATAATACTACATAATAATATTACTGAATTGCATCCTTCGTTAATTCATTATTCACAGTCCTCCAGATATGCAAAGGATTCTCATTTTTTAATTCATCCGGCAATAATTTATTGTCCCAGTTTTGAAAAGCCAGTGGTCTTACAAAACGTTTAATTCCATCTGCACCAACTGATGTAAACCTGGAATCGGTTGTAGCGGGAAATGGTCCACCATGATGCATGCTAAGGCAAACTTCCACACCTGTTGGCACTCCGTTTAAAAGAAATCTGCCGCAAATATTTTTTATTGATTCTACCAATTCGTCATTAGAGATAATATCATTTTCTGTAGCCATTAAAGTAGCAGTAAGTTGCCCTTCAAGATGTTTGGCAACCTCAACCATTTCCTCCATGTCTTTGCAACGAATGACTAAGGAATAAGGTCCAAAAACTTCCTGGTGTAATACCGGATTACTCAAAAAATCTTTCCCGGCTGCGCTTGCAATCGTTGGCGTTCCCTCAAATTCATTTTCACGAACATCCAAAGTATAAACTGTTGTTACATTATTTTGTTTCAATGCCTCAGCCCTGTTTTCATTAAAAGATTTTGATATGCCCTGATGTAACATTTTGGCAGGAGCTATTTTTTCAATTTCCCTGCCAAGCACAGCAATGAAATTTTGCAGATCATCTCCTTCCACACCTATAATTAATCCGGGATTGGTACAAAATTGACCAACCCCCTGCGTAATAGATCCAGCATAGGTTGTAGCAATTTCTTCCGAAGCATTTTTCAACTTTTCGGATAATAAAAACACCGGATTAATACTTCCCATTTCAGCAAAAACAGGAATTGGAACTTCCCGTTGATTTCCCCAATCAAACAATTGTTTTCCTCCTTTTTGAGAACCGGTAAAACTAACAGCTTTTGTATGCTGATGCATAACCAAAGCTTTACCAACTTCTATTTTTACCCCGTGAATATGAGCAAAAATTCCTTCAGGCATATTTAGTTTTCCTGCTACATTTAAAATTGCTTCAGCAACTTTTTGCGAAGTATGTGAATGTGCAGGATGCGCTTTTACAATTACCGGGCAACCGGCAGCAAAAGCACAGGCCGTATCTCCACCCACTGTGGAAAAAGCGAAAGGAAAATTGCTTGCACCAAATATAACTACAGGCCCAAGTGGAATCATCATTTTACGAATGTCGGGACTAGCCGGTTGTTTGCCAGGGATAGTTGTATTAATTCTTGCTTCCAAACATTCGCCATTTTCTGCTGCAGTTCCATATTGATTCAATTGAAGAATTGTTCTACCCAGTTCTCCTCTTAATCTTCCCTCAGGCAAATTAGATTCCTTCATTGCGATCTCAACCAAATCATTTTCCAGGCCTTTCAATTCTACACCAATGGCACGCATAAAATCTGCCCGTTTTTTTAACGGCATTTTTCTGTATTGATGAAACACCTTCCAGGCATTTGTCATTGCATTATTTATTTCTTCAGAAGTAGCATCTGTAAACATTTCAGTATTTTTTTTTAGCCCAAACAATTTCCTATGTGAATTCAACTAACAGGAAATATTTTTATAGGATTGTTAAAAGCATTTTAGTTTAAATGAGATTATTTTAAATAAATTCTTTCCTTCTTTATTATAATTTTATAGATAAATAGTCAGGAAGCTGATGCCTGGAAGCAATTCCATCATTTATTATTTTTAAAATTGCTTCTCTCTCCTCTCCTTCCAGAATCAACCTTGGCTCCCGTACGGCCTCACTTCCAATACCTTCCTGTTCTTCTGCCAGTTTAATATATTGCACTAATTTTGCATGAATATCTAATTCCAGTAATGGCATAAACCAACGATAAATTTTTGTGGCTTCGGCTATTCTTCCGGCTTTTACCAACCGATATATTGCTACAGTTTCTCTCGGAAATGCACAAACAAGGCCGGCAACCCAACCATCTGCACCAAGACAAAGTTCTTCCATTGCCAATGTATCAACACCACATAATATTTTATAGCGGTCACCAAAGCGATTACGCATACGGGTTACATTGGTAACATCTCTTGTGGATTCTTTCACTGCCTGAATATTTTTACATTCTCTCATTTCATCAAACATATCTAATGTAATAAGCGTTTTATAATCAACAGGATTATTGTAAACGATTATCGGCATATCTGTCGCATTTGCTATAGTCTTATACCATTGCACCGTTTCTCTATGATCACTTTTGTAACGCATGGGTGGTAACACCATTAAACCCTGCGCACCCCAATTATTTGCATAGTCAACTTGCTGAAGTGCTTCCCGGGTACTGCCTTCAGCAATATTTAAAATTACCGGTATTTTGCCATCAGCTTTTTTAAGGGAGGTCTTTACCAATTCTTCTTTTTCATGCGTTGAAAGAACGCTCGATTCTCCCAACGTTCCCCCTAATATAATGCCGTCGATACCGGCAGCCATTTGGACATCGAGGTTTTTTTCAAACAATGGCAAATCAAGTTTATCATTAGCGGTAAACTTTGTTGTGAGTGCAGGATAAATTCCAGTCCAGGAGATTTGCATATTTTTTTTCAAAATTAAACAGATATCTTTTCTTACTTATCCAGATTATTAATATCTTATTTACCGATATTACCCTAAATTGATATAATAACTTAAATTTAATGATAATATTTGCCTAATGAAAGTGATTCAATTTACGATTCCTAAAACTTCAGATAACTCAATTATTGTTCAGGAAGACAAGCTACCTTTCTTTTATAATTATCTCCATCGCCACAAGGAAATACAAATAGCATTGATCATTAAAGGTGAAGGCACACTTGTCGTTGGAAATTACATGCAAAGATTTAAGGCCGGCGATATATATATTATTGGTTCAGAGCAACCTCATATTTTCAAAAGTGACTCATCCTATTTTATAAAAAAAAATAAAAATAATATACACTCTATAAGCCTTTTTTTCAACCTGGACGAATCCTTTGGTAATATGCTTTGCCTTCCTGAAATGAAAGAAATAAAACATTTTTTAAACAAAACCATTTGGGGATTAAAGGCTCCACAACATGAAACAAAGAATTTAACAATAGAAATCCTGCATTTAATTCAAAGCAGGACAGGATTATTACTCTCAGACTTTATCAGGCTCTTACATAATATGGCTCATATAAGAAAATGGAAGATGCTTTCAACTACGACGCCCGGTTTTTCAATATCTGATCTTGAAGGATTAAGGATGAATGATATATATCAATACAGCATTGCAAATTATGCTGAAAACATCAGCCTTCGGCAAATTGCTAATGTGGCTCATCTTACTGTGCCTGCCTTTTGCAGGTATTTTAAAAAACAAACAAGTAAAACATATATCAGTTTTCTCAATGAAATACGAATAAGTGAAGCATGCAATAAAATATCGGAAGGGAAATTTAAAAGTATGTCATCCGTAGCATACGACACAGGGTTTAAGAATGTCACCACTTTCAACAGGGTCTTCAAAAAAGTTAATGGAATGCCTCCGACACAGTTTTTCGAAAAACAAAAAAGATAAGTCATCTGATATAGTGAAAATGAAAATAGACAAACCGAGTCAAATTTCGATTTGTCCACTTTGGTGCCCGGGACTGGATTCGAACCAGCACATCCTTGCGAACGCTGCGACCTGAACACAGTGCGTCTACCAATTTCGCCACCCGGGCAGGGGGCTGCAAATATAGAACTTGGATTTATTTTTTGAAAAATCTTTTCTGAAAATAAATTTATGCGTGTAAAAAAAATGACTCATACCATTAATAAACTGCAGCCGCGTATATCACTTGCATCCTGGCGGCCATGCACTTCAAAGCTGCCGTCATCAAACACTTCGCCTGCATCATCTGTTGCAATGAAAGCACAACTGTGGATATTTGCGAGGTCAATAATATGCAGCAACCCTTTTCCTGTTTCAGCAAAATCCAGTGGATCATATTCACTCCGTACGAAAACTTTCATCCAGGGCGGACAATAAAAACGCCCATCTTTTTTCGCATAAGCCTGGCTTAATAATTCTGTCATGCCATATTCTGAATGGATCTGTTCCAAACCAAATTTTGCTTTTAATACCCCATGCAATTCCTGTCGTGTAATTTCTTTTTTCCGGCCCTTCATGCCACCAGTTTCCATCACAATCGTATGCTTTAATGTTATGGGAAATTTTTCTGCAAAATCCAATAATGCAAAGCTCACTCCGAGTAAAATCGTTTTTTGACCGGCAGCTTCCATTTGTTGTAAAATAGAATATAATTTATCTTCTCCCCCTGCATAAAAGCCGCTGCAATGGTGGCCTGACAAGCGGATCAATTCATCCGCCATCATTACGAGCGAAGAACCGGGACTATAGGAAGGCAGTAATGCCAGCACACAATAATTTTTGATATCTCCATAAAATTGTTGAAAACAGGTCAAAAAACTTTTCCTGTAAATCGCCGTATCTTTAATGAAGTGGCGGCTCCTGTTTTGTTGCGTAGTTCCGCTGCTTTGGAAAATGACTTCCGGCATAAAATGTCCGGTTGTGATTTCATGGGTTTTAAAAAATGAAATAGGCAGAAAAGGAATTTGATCTGAGCGGTAAACTTCATCAACAATAATGCACATTTGCCTGCACCAATTATGATAAATTCCATTGTCCCGGCTTTGCAGGTGAAATATTTTCAGCGCCCGATCGTTGAAAGATGTAGCGGCGGAAAAAATATTTTCCATTATTTTTCCGTCTGGCATAAGCAAATGGTTTCTTTTAAGTAAATTTGAATTGAAAATAAGATCATGCGTACAAAAATATTAATCCTCTGCGGTTTAACCTTAATAATATCCGGTTGCAAGAAAAACCAGTATTCCACCAGCCCGCAACTTAGTTTTGAATCTTTAAGTACAGAAGTACTGGCACCCGGAAATACCATCACGATCACGCTGAAATACACCGATAAGGAAGGCGATATACAGGATAGTTTATTTGTACAAAAATTAACGCAAAATTGCGAACAAAGTAACTTTGATGCCTACTACAAAATTTCGGACCAGGTACCCACGCAACAGAATTCGGCAGGGGAAATTTTAGTCACTTACGGTTATCTCACCGGGCAGGCAATCCCCGAGATCAAGGGACCTGTTTGTTTGGAAAATGACACTTGTGTATTGCGATTTGTACTGAGTGATAAAATGAAAAACAAAAGCGATACAGTAACTACGCCACCATTTGTTATTCTTAAATAATGGGTTTGCAAAAAGGGATCATTCCTTCAATTTTTTATGGTAATTATTTTTATGGCGTTTGCACCGTCAGTTTGTGTATTGAGGCCAATATGCAACAGGGCCTGGCATTGAATTCATTTTTATTTTATTTCCTGGTTTATTTTGGCACCATCATTTATTATAATATGGCTTACCTCGGTGAAGTAGATGCGCCCTATGATAATGAACGAACGCAGTGGTATGCCGTCAATCGAAAATGGATTTTAAGATTACAGTTTACATATATTTTTCTTTGCGCCCTGGCAGGTGGTTATTTACTCATCAAATATTTTCAAAATTTGCATTTTATTACTTTCCTGCAATTAATTCCCGTTGCGATCGTAGGTATCATTGCATTATTATATTACGGTATTCCTTTAGGTAAAAATATTCGAATCAATGTGCGCGATACGGGTTGGATTAAACCCTTTATTATCGGGCTTGTCTGGGCAACAGCGGTTTCCTACATACCTATTTTGTGGTACGAAGTATCCCATGGAATTCGCTATGAATTTTCCTGGTTTAATCTTTGGTTTTTGGGGAAAAATTTTATGTTCATTAGTTTGCTGGCAATACTTTTTGACATCAAAGATTATATCGCAGATCATAATAGGAAATTGAAAACTTTTGTCGTTCGAATTGGTTTGAAAAAAACTATTTTTTATATCATCATTCCGCTTACGATATTGGGATTTATTTCATTTATGGCCTTTGCCATTTTGAGGCATTACCATCCATTGCGGATATTGATCAACTGCATTCCATTTATTTTATTAATCGTTGTATCCTGGTCAATGCAGAAAAAAAGAAGCATCTTATTTTATCTTACGATCATTGATGGTTTGATGGTAATAAAAGCAGCTTGCGGCATCGCCGGCATACTGCTGATACCTAAATAAATGGCTTATCTTGCACACTGCAATTTATTTAATTTAAAACAAGAAAGATGGCAAAAGCTAAAAAGCAAACGAAGAAGCATATCCTCACGGATACATCCATGGAATTTTTAAAAAATTATATTAATAACCCATCTCCTGTTGGGTTTGAGAGCAGTGGTCAAAAAATATGGCTGGAATATTTGCAGCCCTATATTGATACAAAATTCGTGGATCCGTATGGCACGGCTGTTGGCATCATTAATCCCGATGCGCCTTTCAAAGTGGTGATAGAAGCACACGCGGATGAAATCAGTTGGTTTGTAAATTATATCACGGATAAAGGCCTTATTTATTTAAAAAGAAATGGCGGCGTGGACCATCAAATTGCGCCGGCAAAAAGGGTGCTCATTCATGGTAAAAAAGGCCCGGTAAAAGCCGTATTTGGCTGGCCGGCCATTCATACACGCATGGGCCAGGGTGAAAAAGAAACTCACCCAAAAGTGGAAAATCTTTTCCTCGATTGCGGCGCTTCCAATAAAAAAGAAATAGAAGCACTCGGTGTACATATTGGCGCAGTAGTTACGTATGAAGAAGGTTTTGATACACTGGCCAATGACTTTTATATCGGCCGTGCATTTGATAATCGTATTGGTGGTTTTATGATCGCTGAAGTAGCGCGTTTGTTACATGAAAATAAAAAGAAATTGCCTTATGCATTATATGTTGTCAATTCCGTGCAGGAAGAGATCGGTTTACGCGGAGCGGAAATGATTGCGCGGCGCATCAAACCGGATGTGGCAATCGTTACGGATGTAACACATGATACGCAAACACCCATGATCAATAAGATGATCGAAGGTGATATTGCATGTGGCAAAGGCCCTTCTTTAGCGTATGGACCTGCAGTGCATAATAAGCTATTGGATTTTGTACAAAACGTGGCGAAGAAAAATAAAATTGATGTGCAGTTACGCGCGCTGAGCCGCAGTACAGGTACGGATACAGATAGTTTTGCGTATGCGCATGAAGGTTGCCCTTCGGTATTAATTTCCATTCCGTTGCGCTATATGCATACAACAGTAGAAATGATTCATAGAAAAGATATTGAAACAACGATTCAATTAATGTATGAGAGTTTGCTGGCGCTGACGCCTAAAACAAATTTGAGTTATTTGTAAAATACAGGTATTTAAAAATCTATATATGGAAAAAGCGAATAAAGGTTTTAATCCTGAGTTTCATGCAGTTGAATTTATGCGGGATGTTCGTCTTGATTTATCAAATCAATATTTACAAGATAAAAATCAATATAAATTGGATTTAAAAAAAGCAATGGAGGAATTTAAAAAAAAGCAAAAAAGAATTTTTCATAAACAAGTTGATTAAATCACCAAGTTTAGTTTAACCTCAAATAATTACACCGTCAGTTTGAAAGTTTCAAAGTTGCATAGCATTCCTCAAGTTGAACGGTGCCATCGCCACTGAAGTTTCATGCATGCACTTCAGCCGGGCCCATAAAAAAATAACTCAAATGGCAAAGCCATTTTTTATTCCACAATTGTTAATAATCTGTAATTTGATAAAAATTTAATTTACTAAATTTGTAAATTGTTAATTAATATATGAAAGTACGGATAGCCATCCTGGATTTGAATGAAGGGCATGAAAACCAGGGCATGCGATGTATAAAAGAGATCATTAATCAATGGAGTGAAATCCATAGTTACCAGCTTTTTTACGAAGTTTTTGATGTGCGCTGCAAAGAAGAGATCCCTGGTTTTGATTTTGACATGTACATTTCCAGCGGCGGGCCCGGTTCACCTTTGGAAAGCGCTGGAACGAATTGGGAAAATAAATTTTTTGACCTGATCGGTGATTTGGAAAAATGGAATAAGGACATTTCCAATTACCCGAAAAAACATTTCTTTTTTATTTGCCACAGTTTCCAGTTGGCCTGCCGCTATTATCAAATTGCCAAAGTGTGTGCGCGCAAATCCACTGCCTTCGGGGTTTTCCCGGTACACATGCTGCAGGATGGCAAAGAAGAAATGGTGTTCAGTGGTTTATGTGATCCTTTTTATGCTGTGGAAAGCCGCGATTTCCAGGTGATCCAACCAAACCATAACCGGTTAAAATTTTTAGGCGCGAAAATTTTAGCCATTGAAAAAAACCGCCCGCATGTGCCTTTCGAAAGAGCCGTGGAAGCGATTCGTTTTAATGAATATTTTATCGGTACACAATTTCACCCGGAAGCGGATGCAACGGGTATGCGCATGTACCTGCAAAGGGAGGATAAGAAAAAAATTGTGATCGAAAATCATGGCCAGGCAAAATGGGAAAACATGATGGAACAACTCAATGACCGGGATAAAATTTTATATACTAACGCGCATATTCTTCCGAACTTTTTAAATAATGCGGTGGAGCAATTGGTCATGGCATGACCTTATTCTTCAAAATTAAATAACCGCAGGCGGTTTCGGAGCGTGTTCATTTCATCTTGCATTTTTTCCATTCTATCCAATAATGGCACAATGGCTTCAATGCCTTCTAGGTTAATGCCGAGGTCTTCATGCAAACGCACCATTTTTTCTACCCGTGGTAATTCTTCTTCATCGAAAACCGGTTCTGCTTCGGGACCTGAAACCTGTACCAGGCCTGACTCGTGGAGGGAATAAATAAATGCATATTCAATTTGATAATGCGCGCA
Organism: Chitinophagales bacterium; assembly: GCA_038257845.1. GTDB lineage: Bacteria > Bacteroidota > Bacteroidia > Chitinophagales > Chitinophagaceae > JAFDXJ01. Next base: position 1,935 of record JBBSQL010000067.1, on the reverse strand, counting down.
GAATTCTTTTGCATGAATGAAATTATTTGCCATAGCGTTCATTTTAATGTTTCAATTTCGAGAGTTCTTCAAACAAAGATTTTTCTTTTTCGGAAAGATCTACAGGGATTTTTAAATTCCAGGTAATATATAAATTTCCAAAATGACCTTCTTTTTTATACACGGGAAAGCCTTTGCCGGTTAATTTTATTTTCGTACCGTTTTGTGTTTCAGGTTTCACCTTCACTTTTACTTTTCCACTCATCGTACTGATGGTGACATCACCCCCGAGAACGGCGATATATAAATCCAGGTCAACAGTTGTATAGAGGTCATTGCCGAGGCGTTTAAAATTGGGATCATCCATAATTGAAAAAGTTATATAAAGGTCGCCATTTGGGCCGCCATTCACACCGGGGCTGCCATAGTTTTTTAATTTTATTTTCTGCCCGTTTTCAATACCTGCGGGAATGGTAATGCGCACATTTCTTCCATTTACGGTAATGGTTTGCTGGTGCGATGTATAAGCTTGTTCTATACTAAGTTTCAGTTCGGCCTGGTAATCCTGTCCACGGTATTTCGCCTGGCCACCACGCCTCCCACCTGCTTGTCCGAATAAAGATTCAAAGAAACTGGAGAAATTTCCTTCGCCCATATCATCCTCGTCAAAGCCCTGGAACTGGCTGCCGGCGCCACTTGTGTAACGTTGCTGCCCCTGTTGTTTGCGGGCTTCTTCATACGCATCCGCGTGCTTCCAGTCTTTGCCGTATTGATCGTATTTTTTTCTTTTTTCAGGATCACTCAGCACTTCATTGGCTTCATTGATCTGTTGAAATTTCTGGTGCGCTGTTTTATCATTTGGATTGAGATCGGGATGAAATTTACGGGCCAGTTTGCGGTATGCTTTCTTGATCTCATCCGTGGTAGCAGTTTTATTTATTCCCAGCGCTTCGTAGTAATCAATAAAATTCATGCGATATATATTTGACGTAAAGTGGATAAAATTAAAAAAGAATTTATTAATAAAATAAAAAAGCGTTTTGCAGTTGCAAAACGCTTTCAATAAACTTTTACTGTACTAAGATTTCACCCTAAATGATACTTTACAAATCACGCCATAGGAATGTAGTTTATCATCTTTTACATGTACCTTAAAATCTTTTACATAAATAGAATCTATGTTTTTCACTGTTTTTGAAACCTCTTTGAGGCAATTTGCAATGGCATCATCAAAACTCTTGGGAGATGAGGCAATTACTTCGATTACTTTTACAATTTCCATATTATTTTTTTTTGATTAAAATTTAGAGAGGAAGGTATTGAAAATAAAAATGGAAATGTAAAAATTTTTGTTATGATTTATTTGGAAAAAGAAAGCTAAAAACGAACAGATAAAAGATAACAGTTGAAAACGGAGCCTGTTAAAAACTTTTCACTGTTCGTTTTTAGCTGTGTTAGCTTTACTTTAAAATGCCGGCCCTACAGGCCTTCAATATTTTTTCCAATATATATTTTCTACCAAAGTATCGCCCCGATGTGGCTTACGTTTTCAATAAAAAAATAACCCACTCCTATCCATTGTTTCCAACACATAAAAATGAGTTATAAAAAATTCAAATTGAAAAAGAGAATATAAAATCCCGAATCGAATGTTAACCCCAAACCCAAAACCCAAAACAATAAACTATTCTTTAAACTCCGGCTTCGACTGCGCTCAGCCGACATTAACAATTTACCATTATCCATTCACAATTATTCCTTAATCAATTTCAGTCTTACAACTTTCCCTTCCTGCGCTACCTGCACAAAATAAGTGCCTAGTGCCAGCGCCCTGATATTCAAAATTGCAGAACTGCTTTGTGTAAAATTCTGGCTGCTGATTTCTCTGCCCTGCATATCGGTAATTTTTATTATAGCTGTACTATTTTTATTTAAACCCTTTACAGTGACCGTATT
>JBBSQL010000066.1:0-12222 GCA_038257845.1 Chitinophagales bacterium | reverse complement strand
CAATTCAATGGCCATAGTGCAGGCATACAGTGGCAGGAAAACGGATTTTATCCGAACACCAAAATTTAATATTCAGCGCAACAGCGACAGTTGGAAAGGAAATGGTTATATGAATGAAAAAATTTCCTGGAAAGTAATTGTGGAAATTTTGTTGTGCTTTTATTTTGCCTTTGGTATGGGTAGCGCTTTTTATTTAAAAGATTTTGCCCTTTTTATTTTTCATGCAATGTTATTCACCGGTTTTGCCTTTGTAGTTTATTATACTTTTAAAACCCGTGCTTCGTGAAAAATGTCCGAAATCCACTGGTAACAGGAGTTTGCATGATTAGTTGCATCCTGTATTTTATTTTGGCGTATTTTATTTCACGTGAAAATTTCCCCTTACTCTGCAGTTTATTCACCATACTTTTCGTGGGCTATTTTTATGTGATGTATAAAAATAATGTCACGAATGAATTTCTTTTTACTGCGGGAATAATTTTTCGCTTAATTTTTTTATTTTCGATTCCGGCATTGTCACCGGATTTCTACCGCTTTATCTGGGATGGACAAATTTTTTTGCATGGCTATAATCCTTACCTGCATACACCGCAGGAATTAATTTCCAGCCCGGACTTTCAAATACCCAATGCACAAATTTTATTTTCAAAAATGGGCAGCCTGAGTGCGGCTAACCATACGAATTATCCGCCGGTTTGCCAGGGCATTTATGCATTAGCTGCATTTATTGGAGGTAAAAGTATTATGGGCGCGGTCATTTGTTTCAGGGCGATCATTTTGTTTTGTGATATCGGTATTTATTATTTTGGAAAAAAAATATTAAGCCGTTTAAACCTCCCTATAAAAAATATATTTTTGTATTTTTTAAATCCTTTGATTATCGTAGAACTCACGGGCAACCTGCATTTCGAAGGCATCATGATCTTCTTTCTTTTTATTGCATTTTATTTTTTATTGAGTAAAAAAATAATCCCGGCCGCTTTATTTTTTGCGATATCAATTTCTGTAAAATTAGTTCCGCTCATGCTGGCGCCTTTGTTGATGAGGTGGCTTGGTTTTAAAAAGGTACTCAGTTTTTATATAATCACGGGCGGTACAATGATTCTTTTATTCCTGCCGTTTTTTTCCATCGAATTTTTTCAAAACTATTTTAATACCATTTCACTCTGGTTTGTAAATTTTGAGTTCAATGCAAGTGTTTATTATGTGATCAGGGAAATAGGATATTATGTGAAAGGTTATGATATCATTCATTCAGTGGGGAAAATTATGCCTGTGGTGATTATTTTATACATTTTTATATTTTCAATTTCTAAAAAAAAATAAAAACGTAAACAACCTTTTTACAAATATGCTTTTTGTGTTGTGCATTTACTTTTTTTTATCTACAACAGTTCATCCCTGGTATATTGTTACCCTGGTTGCATTAAGTATTTTTACGCGTTACCGTTTTGCTTATATATGGAGTGCCATGGTTGTCTTAAGTTATTTTGCATATTCACAAAATCCTTTCCATGAAAGTAATTTGCTGCTAATCTTTGAATACGGTGTAATTTTTGTTTTCTTTTTTTGGGAGTTATTCCGGCAGGGAAAGTATTATTCCAGGGACAAACTTTATCCATAAAAAAATCGAATATTGGTAGGATTATTTTCTAACAAGCTTCGGATTTACTATATTTAGCAAATACCATTTTTAATTATAAATAGATAAGATGAAAAAAATATTTTCGGCTGTTGTTATTATATTGATTCTTGCAGGTTGCAGTTCCATTCATTTTCACGGGGATGGCCCGCCACCTTCTCATAACGAATGGACGACGCTTGTAAAGAAATATGTAAACGCAGATGGCCTGGTTGATTATAAAGGTTTCATAAGTGACTCAGGGAAATTGAATACTTACCTTACATTGTTAAGCAACAATCCGCCCGGGAAGAGCTGGAGTGATAATGATAAAATTGCATACTGGCTCAATGCGTATAATGCGTTTACAATAAAATTGATCATTGAGCATTACCCGTTGAAAAGTATTAAAGACCTTGGCCCCAAAGACCAGATCATTTTTATTAATACACCCTGGGATATTAAATTTTTTGAAATTGGAGGTAAAACCATGACGTTAAACCGTATTGAACACCGGATACTCCGCCAAGATTTTACAGAGCCAAGAATACATTTTGCATTGAACTGTGCATCCATGAGTTGTCCCAAACTCAGGCGGGAAGCATATATTGGAAATAAATTAGACGAACAATTAACTGACCAGGCAAAAGATTTTATGAGCGATAAAAGCCGAAATCAAATTTCTGCTACTAACCCGAAGGTTTCTTCCATCTTTAAATTTTATGGAAGTGATATGACGAAATGGAGTGGAAAATCGCTGATTGGATATATTAATCAATATTCACCTGTTCAAATTAATGATGATGCAGAACTGCAATATCTTGATTACGACTGGAGCCTGAATAAACAATAACAACAAATATTTTATATTCTCTAAAAAATTCCTGTCTTAGAAACAGGAATTTTTTTTGTGTTCATTGATGATTTTTTAAGTTTTGAAAACTACATTCGTATAATATCAAAACGCTCAAAAAATTATGGAGGTACATCACCACCCGGACATGGAGCATAAAGTAAAAAAATTCAAAGAATATTTTCTTGAATTCCTGATGATCTTCCTGGCGGTTACACTGGGCTTTTTTGCTGAAAGCTTGCGGGAAACCCTAAATGATCATTCATCCGAAAAAGAATACATCGAACACATCAGGGAAAACCTGGTGAGCGATACCGTGAATTTAAATATATGGATTCCCGCGCTTTACCAGCGGATGCGTGATTTTGATACGCTCATTCAAATTTTAGAAGTACCTGGCCCAACGAATCGTGGAAGTGAAATGTATTTACTGGCAAGGATTTCCACGCGCATCGGTTCTTTTGTACCAAGTGATAATACAATTCTCGAATTAAAAAATTCCGGAAATTTCCGGCTTATCCGCAAACAAAATGTCATTGATGAATTGCTGGAGTATGAACAAATAAAAGATAGTTATGAAGGTTTGTATAGTATCCAATTAAGAGAAAATGATTTGACTTATCCGTTGATCGGGAATCTTTTTGATGCGACCGTTTTTGATAAAATGCTGGTCATATCTGATACCAGCACATTCAATGAAAAAGACTTTGCGACTGGTTCAAAAAGTTATACGCTGCCTCCCGGTGGTAACCCGCAATTACGCAACCACGATATTGATAAAATTAATTTATTGATTTATTATTTGCACCAGCGTAAATCATCTTTTAACGGGGAGATACTAATCATGAAAAATCAGAAACAAAAAGTAGAAGAATTAATTAAATTGCTGGATAAGGAATATAACCTGAAAGAGAAAAAGCCAAACAAATAATTTTTCAATTTCTTAAAAAATCCAATTACTAACATGCTTCAAAATCTGCAAAAACAGGAAGCGCGTAATCGCCGTAATACAATGCTGGCGGGTTTCCTGGGCTGGACACTGGATGCATTTGATTTTTTCATACTCACTTTTGTGCTGGCGACTGTCGCGAAAGAATTCAATAAATCCATACCGGAAATGGCGCTCACGATTACGGCAAGTTTGGCCATGCGGCCTGTGGGCGCTTTTATATTTGGTTTGATGGCAGACAGGTATGGAAGAAAAGGCCCATTGATGATCAGTATTATTTTTTATTCAGTGATTGAAATATTTTCAGGCCTTGCGCCAAACTACACGATTTTTTTATTACTACGTTTATTGTATGGAGTAGGTATGGGCGGAGAATGGGGCGTGGGCGCTTCGCTCGTAATGGAAACTGTTTCCGCAAAACGACGCGGTTTTTTATCCGGCTTATTACAGGAAGGTTATGCGTTTGGATTTTTACTTGCTGCTGCTGTTTATTATTTGGTATTCCCGAATTACGGCTGGCGTGTTATGTTTTTTATTGGAGGCTTGCCTGCGTTGCTTACATTGTATATCCGTTCGCAGGTGCAGGAGTCAAAAGCCTGGAAAAGCGCGCGGGCAGTAGATTGGAAAGAATATAGACAGGAAATAAAAAAGCACTGGAAATTATTTTTATACCTCGTGTTATTAATGTCCATGATGAATTTTATTTCGCATGGCACACAGGATTTGTATCCAACATTTCTCCAGCAGCAACGCGGATATAGTCCGCAACAAACATCCGTCATTACTATTATTTCAATGGTAGGTGCAATTATTGGTGGCTTATTATTTGGTTATTTGTCGGATAAATATGGCCGAAAAAAAATGATGGCACTGGCCGTTTTTTTGGCTGCATTATTTATTCCAATTTGGGTATATGAAGGTGGTGATGTGGTTATTGCTTTAGGCGCTTTTGGAATGCAGTTTATGGTACAAGGCGCATGGGGCATTATTCCAGCGCATATCAATGAATTATCTCCCGGTAAGTTACGCGGTTTTTTCCCGGGCTTTGCATACCAGGTTGGGGTGTTCATCGCATCCGGTATTGTTTACTTTGAAGCTGTGCTGGCAGAGCATCTCAGCTACTCAGCTTCGATGGAAATTTTAGCTGGAAGTGTTTTACTGATCGGTGTTGTAGTGATCTTATCAGGCCCTGAGGCGAAGGGAATTGATTTTCACAAAGAAGAATAAATTTAAAGTTGTATTTAATAAATAAAAGGAATGATCGCAGAAGTTTTCTTTTTATAATCCAGATATTCATTTCCAAAAAATGCGATCAATGTCTTCTCTTCAATTTTTATCCTATACATAAATGCATTGAGTATAGCGACGACTATGATGATTAAAGAAAGCCAGTTGTTCAGTGAAATTCCATAACCAATAAAAGAAATCAAAGAAGCAAAATAGGAGGGATGCCGCAGCGTTTTATAAAAACCTGTTTTTAATAATTGATGTCCTTCCCGGATCGTTACATCCACGGTAAAAAATTTCCCCAAAGTCCAAACCACAAGTAAGCGTAAAATAATGCCGGCAATAATTATGATCAAGCCAATTTCCCGGGTATGTATATAACCGGATATGGGAAAATAATATTTCATGGAAATGAATGTCGCCACAAACATAGCAAGCACAATCGTTATCCAAATTAATCTCAAAGAATTTTTATCTGCTTGCTGCTGATCGCCGGCTTTGGAATGCAGCAAGCGGTTCAGTAAAATTTCTGATAAAAACCATATAAAATAGACAACATAAAAAACAGGAAGCATGATTATTTTTTTTAAAAATAGATCATATTTCCTGTTTTAACTGAAAGCAAAAAATATTTTTTATACAATCACTTTATTATTTTTATCATTACGATTTTTTGAACCACGCACCAGGCTGTATATTGAAGCAATGATAAAAATAACGCCGAGTACAACAACGATTGATGAACCCGCAGGATAATCATAATGATAGGAAAAGTTTAGACCAAAGAAGCCACCAAGCATGCTGATAATAATGGCAATAATAATTACACTGGATCTTTTTTTGGAAATCATGATCGCAGACACCGCGGGAATAATGAGGTAAGAAAAAACCGGGATGACGCCATTGATTTTTACTGCAAAAACGATCGCTAAACCAATGGTGATATAAAATAAAAAATTCCAAACATTAAAGATACCCACGAGATGGTTTTCGCCATTTTCAAATGATTCCGTTAAGGCAGAAAACTTTCGGTAAAAAATGATTTGAGCGAGTATGAGGATGCCAAAAACAATTCCTGTAATTTGAATCTGATCCCAGCTAACAGATAAAATATTTCCAAATAATACTTCCTGGATATCAGAATCCCCATGCGCGGTTTTTGAAATTAATAATACCGTAAGCGCCGAAGTGAAGGCATATAAAATACCAATGATCGCTTCCTGTTTTAATCGCTTATCACGTATGTTTATAAATGACATGAGTAATGCAGCGGTCAATGTAAATATTAAAGGAATCGAAGTGAGGCCTGTACCAATAAATGCCGCGAAAGCCACGCCCAGCGAAGAAACCTGGCCCAGGGCAAGGTCAACAAATACAATGCCGCGGCCAACCACATGCACGCCTAAATAAGACAATAAAACGCCCGTGATAATTGCTGCGCTAAAAGCCTGGACCATAAATGACAGGTGAAACATTTCAAACATATAATTGGATTTTAATGAATAATTATTTTATGACTGCGATCAGGTGATCAATATTATAATCAAATAAATCAAAATAATTTTTTATCTCCGGGAATGCGCCGACAGATGTCGCCAAAGTTAATTCCTTTACACCAGTTTGTTTTGCAACTACATCTGAAGATGAAGTGGTGAAATAGGGTGATGAAATAATGACTTTAATATTATTGGCCTTCACTTCTCCTATGACTTTTACCAATTGAGATGGTGATGGCGGAATGCCTGGTTTGGGTTCCATGAAATCCACGATATTTAAACCAAACCTTCTTTCAAAATAAACCCATTCATTGTGGTAAGCAATTACTTTGGTGTCTTTATAAGGTGCCATCTTCGTAACCCATTCTGCTGTTTTGGTATTTATTTTTGTAAAAAAATTCTGCAGGTTTGCTTCATAATAATCTTTATTGGATGGATCAATGCGTTCCAGCCCATTGGCAATATTCCTGGCGATCACTTTGCCATTCAATGGATCCAGCCAATAGTGCGGGTTTCCATAAATATGAATATCTCCTTCGCCACGGTTAACGGAGGATGGCACCTGTAATAAACCAATACCTAAAGAAGCATCTACATAACCAGGTGAACCTTTTTGTATTTTTGAATTCCGGGAACTTGCCAATAATTGAGGCGACCAGCCAGTTTCCAAATCAAGTCCAACGGTCACAAAAAGTGCTGCGTTGGATAAACTAATTATATAGCTGGGTTTCGGATCCACAAAATGCGGATTCTGATATCCTGTAGCAATGGATTGTACAGACACTTTATTGCCGCCGATTAGTTCAGTGATACTTTTCAAATCCATTGTTGTGGTAACCACTTTAATGGGACCCGCAATTGCACTCATCATGAAGAGAAGACAAAGCGGAAAAATGATGATTGATTTTTTCATGTGATTCATTTTTAATTTTAATATTGATGTGCGCCATGAGCGCCGATTACAAAAATCCAGCGAAGCCACATTTGATAAAAATTTGTTTCGATATTGGATGTTGTATATTTTCCTTCGAGTTCAATTTTTTGAAATTCAGTGGCTAACCAACCAGTGGTCAATGAATATGCCTGCTCTTTGATGCTGTTATTATATGGCTTTTCTGCATAGTCAAAGCGCCCCGTAAGAAACCATCGCTTGGCAATTTGGTCTTCAATAAAGGAATAAAGGCCAAAAGAATTATATGCTTTATCCGCAGCATATTTTGCATTACTGTAAAATATTTCGCTCTGCCAGGTCAAAGATTTATACGTGTTTAATTGTACCGGTTTCCATTTATACGTGATGTCTGCTGCAGCAATATTTGTAACGGCGGAAGAATCGTTTGGCCCTGAAATACCCGTGAGGCCTAACTCTAAGGTTGCATTATCATTTAAAGTAAAAAAGTTTTTTAAGTGTGCGAGGTATAAAAAACGATTATTGTCTCCCCGGTAAAAACTCGGTGATACATTGGATCCCGATGTTGCCTGGAAGACCAGTTCCTGGTAAAACTTTGCGGGCGTAAGCCAACTAATAGAAAGGCCTTCATCATTCAAGCCTTCTTCACCGAAATAATTGACGTAGGCATTTGGCAGGTCTATAAATGGTAGGGCGTGCGGGTGCATTGGATTAATCCTTCCAACTGCTTCCCTGAATTTTCCAGCTTTTAATTGCAATTTGGCAGGCAGGGAAAGTGTAGTTAAAAAGCCTTCCTCCACATCTACACCATACTTATGTGTTTCAGGATCGCGTGAAAATGAAACAAAAAAATCTGCGCGGATATATGGATCCACAACAGATTGAAAGGATACTTCAGTTTCATTTAAGTAAGCATCAAAATTTTTATTACCCTGGCTGGTATAAGCTGCGCGGAAATCGCCGATCACGCCTATATCCGGGTTGCTGGTGATGCCTGACCGGGTTTGCTGCGGTACATTTTCCGGTGCTGTATTTTGCTGCATTTGCAATTCCACTTGTTTCAATAAAACGGAATCGGTAGCGGTGCTGTCAGTTTGTGCCATTGATTGGGAAAAACAAAATAACAGGATTATTCCTATGAGCGTGCTATATTTTTTTTGTAAAATAAATTCTATGGTCACTTGCAAAATTTGAATGTATAAAAATAAAAGTTCTAAAAGATCGGATTTTTATCCAATACAAACCTCCGGTGGGCTGTGTGAGCATACATTCAATGGGCTGCCTGGAATTGATGGAAGGTTCTCAAAATTCAGCCACGAAATACTGTTGATGTTTTTTTCCTGTAAATTAAAATCAGTATGCATGAGCAATGCATCAGTTCCATTGATATCATCATTTTGATTAAATAAAACGATGTGGAAAGTTTTTGCAGGTAACCGGTTATTTTTATCCCTGCAGCAAACTATTTCTTTTTTACTATGTTGAATAAATGAATTTCCTGTCTGAATATTTAAAGAAAAACTCTTCAGCAGGAGGAGAATAATAATACCTGGTATGGTCAATAATATTTGCAAGAAATTGGGATGTTGTAAATATCATTTTGATTTCTATATAAAAAAAAAGAAATTGTTTCAACGGTATTATTTGATTTAATGAATAGGGAAAATCAATACAGGTTTAACGAATTTTTTAGTGTAATTAAAATTTCAACGCATTTTTTTTAAAGTTTAAATATTCAAACAGATGAATAAATATTGTTCATGCTAAAAATATTCCTTTATTTTTTTTGCATAAAAAAATCCCGCATTTCTGCAGGACTTAACTACTTTATGAAAGTAATAGATTAATAACGATTGTAACCACCGCCACCGCCGCCTTCGCCGCGATTACGGTTGTAGCCACCACGGTCACGGTTAAATCCACCGCCGCCGCTTCCGCCACTACGACCTCCGCCGGCTCCACCGCCGCCACCGAAAGTTTTTTTCTTGTAACCGCCTTCGCCTTCCTGGCGTGGTGCAGATTCGTTTACAACGATCTTACGGCCACTGATATCGGTTTCATTTAATTCGCTGATCGCTTTGCGTGCAGCTTCGTCATCGCCCATTTCAACAAAACCAAAACCTTTGCTCCGGTTGTTATTGAATTTGTCTGTTACAATTTTTGCTGAGGCTACTTCGCCATAAGGTGCAAAAAGGTTGTACAGATCATCACTGGTCATACCCCAGTTTAAATTTCCAACGTAAATGTTCATTTTTTAAAAAAATTATGTGATTTAAAAGCCAAAAAAAACAGCAACCAAAACCCGGAACCATTTACGTTTTACGTTAAAACGTTTCTGGAAATATGGAACGACTGTAAACTTGGACACGCAAAAGTAATGAACTTTCCATTAAATCAACGTTTTTTTTACAAGTATTTAAAATACATGGTACCAAAACCTGTTAAAATATATTTTTTAAACAGCATTCATTACTTTTGCGGCTCAAAATTTTATTATGGCCAATACGACTGATATATCCCGCGGAATGATCTTAAAACTTGAAAACAATCTCTATACCGTGGTAGAGTTTGGGGAAAACAAAACAGCCCGTGCTGCAGCCAAGATTTGGGCAAAACTCAAAGGCGTGGATAATAAAAGATCCATTGAAAAAACCTGGAACAGTGGAGAAACCATCTACCCCGTACGTGTAGAAAAAAAGGAATTCCAGTATTTATATAAAGATGAAAGTGGCTATAACCTCATGAACAATGAGACTTTCGAGCAAATAATCCTGGGTGATGAAATGATTGATGCACCACAATTCCTGAAAGAAGGTAACCCGGTTTTTGTTTTTATAAATACAGACACAGAATTACCAATTGGGGCAGAACTCCCGGAAAAAATTGAAATGCTGGTTACCTATTGTGAGCCAGGTTTAAGAGGAGATACGGCAACCCGTGCGTTGAAACCTGCAACTATAGAAACAGGCGCTACAGTAAATGTACCTTTATTTGTGAACGATGGGGAAATAATCCGAATCAACACCAAAAGCGGGGAATATATTGAAAGAGTGAAATAATTACCGGGACAGTGCAAAATTCGATTTTTCTAAAAATCATTAATTTTTCCCTCGTTTCTTTAAATAATCATTAATTTGCCCTTCCTTTTTAATAAAAACCCAGGCAAAATCATTAAAAATTAAAAACGCATTTTATGGACTTCAAACAAATTCAGGAATTAGTAAAACTGGTGAATAAGAGCAATATTGGTGAACTAAGCGTGGAAGAAGGAGATTTTAAGATCACCATTAAACAAAAAGAAGAAAAAACAGAAACTGTATATGCTCCAATGCCGATGCAGCAGCAAATGATGCCGCAAATGCAATCTATGCCTGCCATGCAGGGGCAGCCTGCTCCGGGCCAGCCGGCTCCCGATGCCAAGGCAAAAGAGGATAATTATTTGACTATAAAAAGCCCGATGATTGGCACTTTTTACCGGAAATCTTCCCCGGATAAACCTTCATTTGTGGAAGTGGGGGATGAAGTTTCCGTTGGTACTGTTGTTTGTATCATTGAGGCCATGAAATTGTTTAATGAAATTGAAAGTGAGATCAGTGGCCGCGTCGTAAAAGTTATTGCCGAAGATTCCAGCCCGGTTGAATTTGACCAACCCTTATTTCTTGTAGAACCCCTTTAGTAAAATGCACAGTTGATGCAGATTAATTCAATGATTGCAGCATTTTTCCAAACAAAAAAATTTCTATGTTTAAAAAAGTCCTTATAGCCAATCGCGGCGAAATTGCTTTACGCGTCATACGTACCTGCAGGGAAATGGGCATTCAAACCATTGCCGTTTATTCCACCGCAGATAAAGATAGCCTTCATGTAAAATTTGCTGATGAAGCAGTTTGTATTGGCCGGCCACAAAGTGCAGATTCTTATTTGAATATTCCACACATCATGGCAGCAGCAGAAATCACGAATGCTGATGCGGTGCATCCTGGTTATGGTTTCCTGGCCGAAAATGCAAAATTTTCCCAGATATGCCATGAACATGGCATAAAATTTATTGGCCCGACACCGGAAATGATCAATGGCATGGGTGATAAAATTACTGCCAAAGAAACAATGATTAAAGCAGGCGTTCCAGTGGTTCCGGGAAGCGGCGGTTTATTGAAAAGTGTAGAAGAAGCAAAGATATTGGCAAAAGAAAATGTTGGTTACCCGGTTATTTTAAAAGCTACAGCAGGTGGTGGAGGAAAAGGCATGCGCATAGTGTGGAATGAATCTGAAATGCAGAAAGCGTATGAAACGGCTAAAATGGAAGCTGCGGCTTCGTTTAAAAATGACGGCATCTACATGGAAAAATATGTGGAAGAACCCCGCCATATTGAAATTCAAATTGCGGGTGATCAATATGGAAATGTATGTCATTTGAGTGAGCGGGATTGTTCCATTCAACGCCGGCATCAAAAGCTGGTGGAAGAATCACCATCACCATTTATGACACCTGAATTGCGTGAAAAAATGGGTGCAGCAGCGATCAAAGCAGCATCGGCCATCAATTACGAAAGTGTAGGCACTGTAGAATTCCTGGTAGATAAAAACAGGGATTTTTATTTTATGGAAATGAATACGCGCATCCAGGTTGAACATTGTGTAACGGAAGAAGTAATCAATTTTGACCTCATTAAAGAACAAATAAAAATCGCGATGGGAGAGAAGATCTCCGGTCAAAATTATTTACCACAAATGCACGCGATAGAATGTCGTATCAATGCGGAAGATCCTTATAATGATTTCCGCCCTTCACCCGGGAAAATTACAGAATTGAATACGCCCGGCGGACATGGTGTGCGCGTGGATAGCCATGTGTATGCCGGTTATGTGATACCGCCATATTATGATTCAATGATCAGCAAATTAATTGCCATCGCACGTACACGTGAAGAAGCCATTCATACAATGTACCGAGCTCTGAGTGAGTATGTGATCGAAGGTATAAAAACGACTATTCCATTTCATTTGCAGCTCATGCAAAATGAGGAATTCATCAATGGAAATTTTACAACCAAGTTCCTGGAAACTTTTAAAATGAAATAGGTTTTATTGTTTTTGCAAAATTCTGTGTAGAAATTTTTTCCCATTTTCTTTAATATGCATTTGTATATATTCAAATGCTGTATT
>JBBSQL010000065.1:0-12333 GCA_038257845.1 Chitinophagales bacterium | reverse complement strand
CCAAAATTTAATTTGATAAAATAAAAGATATGGAGAATTTAATTTTATATAAAAATGAAGATCTTTTAAGCGTGCTGTTTTTATGCATGTTGATTTGCTTATACATTTATATGAATGGATTTTCTTTTAAAAAAATTAGTATTTATTTTTTTGCTGGTTGCCTTGTTTTTTATGCTGCACTTATTTTCCCTGCACAATTATTGGGAAATAAATATGCATTCAGTGCGCAAATGATTTCACATGTTTTGATTCTCCTAGTCGCTGCACCACTGATGGTTGCCGGCATTGAAGCGGATAACAAGTTTAAAAACTTGCTGATAAAATTTTCAAGGTTAATGTATGCCCATCCAGTTATATCCTGGTTAACAGGCGTTGGCATCATGTGGTTCTGGCATATTCCATATATCTATAACCATTTCATGGTAAATGGAATGATGGAGAATAATTTCAATACGGAAATCATTATGTTGATACATAATTCAAGTTTATTAATTGCGGGATTTATTTTTTCATGGCCCATAATTACTCCATATAAAAACTTGAAGTTAAAAGGACTGCATGGCATTTTATATCTTTCAATTGCCTGCGTTTTTTGTTCCTTACTTGGTTTAATTATCACATTCGCACCGATCGGTATGTATTTATCAATGCCTGTAATGTACGCCACACAAGCGATGCAGGCAAATGTGCAAATGCAGTCACAGGATCAGCAGGCAGCAGGTTTGATCATGTGGGTGCCTTGTTGTTTTATTTATTTAAGTGGTGCAATGATTTTAATTATGCAATGGATGAATGAAAAAATTCCTGCAGCAAAGGAACATAAAATAATTTTAAAATAGCGTCAAATGGAAAACTCAACAATAAAAATAGAAGATCTGGAAGTTGTAAAAGCACGGCCCGAAAAATTACCTGAGCCAATGTACTGGCCATTTTACCTGGCCTTTGGAGTAACTTTTATGTTGTGGGGATTGCTAACAACATGGATCATTTCCTTAACCGGGTTTATTATTTTTTGTATTGCGTTAATTGGCTGGATAAATATTTTAAGGCATGAATGAAGAGAATAATGAAGAAATCAACAGGCGTGATTTTTTAATGAAAACTGGATTATGGCTGGGTGGCATTGCATCACTTACTGCGCTGATACCTGTGGTAGGTGGCATTTTCGCGCCTTTACTTAAAACACAAAAACAAACCTGGCGTACCGTAGGTTTGGAAAAAGATTTTGTTATTGGCACGACAAGCCTGGTAAAATTTATCAATGCAGATCCGGAACCTTATGCCGGCACAACCGCAAAATCTGCTGCCTGGTTGCGCCGGGAAACGCCCAATAAATTTGTAGCATTTTCTGTCAACTGCACACACCTGGGCTGCCCGGTTCGCTGGGAAGTCAATGCAGATTTATTTATGTGTCCCTGTCATGGCGGTGTGTATTATAAAGATGGATCTGTTGCGGCTGGCCCGCCACCAAAAAGTCTTACACAATATATGGTTAGGGTTTATAAAGGGGAAGTACAGATTCAAACAGCGCCATTGCCATTGACGAATCTTAATGCTACGAATTCATGAGTGTATTAAAAAAAATAGCACATTGGTTAGATGACCGGACTGGTCTTCGGGAAACACTTTTACCATTGCTTAAACATCCTGTTCCGCCGGGTGCAAAATGGTCTTATGTTTTTGGTAGCGCTACTTTATTTTGTTTCATGCTGCAGGTAGTTACCGGGATAGCGCTTGCATTTTTGTACCAGCCGTCAGCAGAAAATGCATATCATTCATTGCAGTTCATCACACATGAAGCCACGCTGGGTAACACTTTGCGCGGAATACATTATTTTGGCGCATCCGGAATGATTATTTTTGCAGGCGTTCATATGATGCGAGTGTACATCACTGCATCATATAAATATCCACGTGAGATGCAATGGATCTCCGGTGTGTTTTTATTATTTTTTACCATCACAATGGGCTTCACAGGACAATTGCTTCGCTGGGATTCAAATGGCGTTTGGTCTTCAGTAGTTGTTGCAGAACAAATGGGGAGAGTTCCTTTGATTGGAAAATATTTAGCACGTTTATTACTTGGCGGTGATACAATTGGCGGACAAAGCCTGAGTCGTTTTTTTGCTTTGCATGTTTTTATTTTTCCTGCGTTAATTTTTATGTTTATAGGCTTGCACATATATCTTGTTTTTAGAAATGGAATTTCAGAGCCGCCTAAAGCAGGGCGTTTAGTAGATCCAAAAACTTATCGTTTGTGGTATAAAAATATGCTGAAAGAAAAGGGCGTTTCATTTTGGCCGAATGCTGCGTGGCGTGATGCTATTTTTTCATCATTGGTTGTGCTGGCGATTGTGTTGTTAGCAGTATTCATTGGACCGCCTGAATTAACTGCGCCCCCTGATCCTTCACTCGTACTTGCAAATCCCCGACCGGACTGGTACATGATGCCAATTTTTGCATTGTTTGCATTGATGCCGCCTAACATTGAATCGTATGTGATTTTTATCGGGCCTATTCTTACAATCATTTTTTTGTTATCATTACCTTTTATTTCGAATAAAGGAGAGCGTAGCCCCTTACGCAGGCCCTGGGCGGTTTTCGGCGTTTTGTGCGTTGTCGTTTTTTTGGGTGCCTTATTGATGATTGGTTTGCAATCTCCCTGGTCGCCACACTTTGATACAAAGCCCTTAACGGTACAAAATCTTTCTTTGAGTAATGCTGATTCTACTACGCAAAATGGTGTGCATTTATTTTATACAAAGGGTTGCCAGTACTGTCATAAAATTGGTGATTATGGTGGCCTCAAAGGCCCGGATCTTTCATTTGTTGCGAGAAGATTATCCATACCAGAAATGAAAATAAGAATTGTGAATGGCAGTAAAGAAATGCCTGCGTATGGCGGCATGCTGTCGAAGGATGAATTGGATGCATTGGTACAATTTTTAAGTACCAGAAAATAAAAAAATGTACGTATTCAAATATATTATTTAAAAGATTATAAAAAAAAATGCAATGAAAAAAAATGAATTCGAATGGGATATAAAAAGTAAAACGGAAGTATTCACTCATTTCTGGGAACATACAATTGGCAGCGGACATGCAACGCTGGCATTAAGGGCAGACTGGCAAAAACAATTAAAGCGTTGCCATGATGAATTGGGATTTAAACATGTGCGATTTCATGGAATTTTATCTGATGATATGGGTACGCTTGTTGATGAACAAGACAAATTGGTGTATTCATTTTTCAATGCTGACCAAATCATGGACTTTTTATTATCTATTGGTATGCGGCCGTTTGTAGAATTATCTTTTATGCCCACCACACTTGCATCAGGTGATACAACAGTTTTTCACTATCGTGCGAATGTCACGCCACCAAAGGATTATAGCAAATGGGCAACACTTATTTCCAGGCTCATTCAGCATTGGCTGGATCGTTATGGAAAAGATGAATTGCATAGTTGGTTTTTTGAAGTTTGGAATGAACCAAACTTGAAAGCGTTTTGGATAGGTTCTCAAAAAGAATATTTTAATTTATATAAATATACCGTTCATGCGATTAAAAAAATTGATAAGCATTTAAAAGTGGGCGGCCCGGCAACTGCAAAAAATGCATGGATAGATGCGTTTGTACAGTTTTGCAAAAAAGAAAAATTACCTGTTGATTTTATTTCTACACATCATTATCCCACGGATGCATTTGGAAAACCCGGCGATGATACGGTAACGCAATTAGCAGACAGTGAGCGAAGTGTTTTACAAAAAGAAGCTGCGAAAACAAAACAGAAAGCGGGCGATTTATCCGTGTATTATACCGAATGGAGTACCTCTTCTAATCCCTTTGATCCAATGCACGACCAACCTTATGCAAGTGCATTTATTACCAAAACAATTATGGAAGCACGCGGCCTTGTGAAAGGCTATAGTTACTGGACCTTCTCAGATATTTTTGAAGAAAATTATTTTTCATCTGTGCCATTTCATGGAGGTTTTGGTTTACTGAATATTTATGGCATTCCAAAGCTAGCATATCGCGCATATCAACTATTGCACGAATTGGGTAATGAAATATTTCCTGAAAAATTTTCAGCAAAGACAATTGATGCGTGGCTTATTAAAAAAGAAAATTATTTTCAGATACTAATAACAAATTCAGCATTGCCCGAACATCCGGTAGAAACGGAGAACGTTTATTTTCATTTAAAAAATTTACCTGGAAAATATACAGCCACCATTCAAAGAGTGGATGAGACACACGCGAATGCGTTTGCTAAATGGAAAAAGATGGGCAAGCCGCAAAGCCTTTCTCCTGAAGAAGTTCGTACATTAGAAAAGTCTTCTGAAATAAAAATAAATAAAATTGATTTGACATTTTCAAAAAACATGATTTCTTTTGAAATAGAAATTCCGCCACAGGGAATTGCATTGATCACTTTAAAAAATGAATGAAAAATTCTGTTGCTCAACAATGTGTGATGTAAAAAAAGTTTCGAATGCCGCGTTGCTGAAGGCTTTCGGTATTAAACGTTGTCATATTTCTTTTATCAAAAAATAAATTTGTCAAATATTTAAATATCACTTGCACTGTTTGTATAATACCTTGCAAGTATGTTGCGCCGCTTTATTATTGGCTTCCTGATTTTTGTTGCCTGTATTGCAATGCTCAGGACTTATACTATGCAGCTCCCGGATTATGGTATTGAAAAATGGTGGAAAGTATTATTCATTTACGTGCCACTTCATAAGAACGTACAGAACATATCAGAAGCAGAAGCGCATAAAGATGAAAATAAATATTTATTCCTGGATGCACGATCACCCGAAGAATATGCAGTGAGTCATTTAGAAAATGCAAAATATGTTGGCTCAAAAGATTTCAATATCTCCAATATGGATACAGTGCCAAAGGATACACAAATTGTCGTGTATTGCTCAGTGGGCATAAGAAGTGATGCGGTCGCTGAAAAATTGATGAAGGCAGGTTTTGTAAATGTGCAAAATCTATACGGTGGTATTTTTGAATGGCTGAACGATGGTTACACAATTGTAAATAATAAGAATTTACCCACACAAAAAATTCACGGAGATTCTCATTTCTTTTTCTTCTGGAAATTAAAAGGGGAGCGGGTTTACCAGTGATCTTGTGTATTTATTTTTCCAGTTTTTCATACATGGCTTTCACCACATTTTGTGCAGGTTTTTGTTGAGGTGAAAAATCTGTATTTGTTTTTTTGATAACATTTTTTTTGCCATCATACCATTTCCATAAAAAACCGCCGGCAAACCAGGGTTGATTCCAGCAACTATTATACAAAGCCTGTAATGCAATTTCCTGGTTAGAAAAATTTACCGGTTCCTCATTCTCTTCCCAGGGTGATCGCGCTGTAAAGTCGCAACTGCGGTAACCATATTCTGTAAATAAAATTTTCCTTTCCTGTGAGCTGCTGAAGTCGCTTAATTTTTTTATATATTTTTCCCAGGAATTTTCCAGGGTTTTTAAGGAAACATTTTTTTCATCGCTCAAAGGAAAATAGGCGTTGATGCCAATAAAATCAAGCTTTTTCCAGAATGGCACTTTGCTGTATGCATCCCAGTTTTCCGCATAAGTGAGTTTGCCTGTATAAATTTTGCGGATACTGTCAATTAAATCATTCCAGTATTGTGGCCTGGAAACAACGAATTTATTGAGCTCTGTGCCAATGCAAAGCATATCACAATTTTCACTTTCAGCTACTTTCGCAAAGTCAAGTATATAATGCGCATACTTTTTTTCCAGGGTATCCCAATTTGCTTCTGATTCCATTTCAATATCACCAGTAAAACTTCCCCATCCCACCCAGAGCTGCGGTTTCAGCATTACTTTTATACCCTTCGCTTTGAATGCATCCATTGTTTCTTTAATGCCTTCAATTGTTTCGCCATGCCATTGCCGCTCACTGTTATAGTAAATAATTGGGTCGTGAATATTTTCCACAAAAGCAAATGGCATCAGGCAAACCCAGCCGGCATGCATATCCCGGATAGATTGTACTGTGCTGTCATCAATCACACGGGGTGAGGCCGCAAGGCTTATGCCGTTCATTTTATTTTCGTTGGAAACGCTGTGTATGCCTGAACTCTGCTGTTTGCATGCAGGCAGGATAAGTGAAATAAGGCAGATGTTAAAAATAACATATACATCAATAAAGGGACGAATTTTTTTCAAAATATTTTTTTCATTGTAAATCTATTTCAAAGTTGTTTAATTTTTTCACAACATTTTATATTTAATTGTGAAATTCCCCTGCACAGTTTCATCGTATATTCAAGAAATATTTTTAAACCATTTGGCAAATTCTTACATTGTAGGAAATTAATCTTCAAAAATTATTCATCACATGAAAATATATCCTTTTATTTTAAGCACGCTTCTATTTTTTTCGCTTTTATCCTGTGCGCAAAATTCAAATACGAAAGACGAAGGCTTTTCACACCAGGCTTTTGACAATATTTTGCAAAAATATGTTTCTGCTTCAGGCGTGGTGAACTATGCAGGATTAAAAAAAGATGAGGCTTCACTCGATAAATATTTGGCAGCGCTTTCAAAGGAAGCGCCGTCAAAAAGTTGGAGTAAAAATGCGTCACTTGCTTTTTGGATCAATGCATATAATGCAAACACGATCAAATTAATTTTAAAAAATTACCCGGTAAAAAGTATTAAGGATATTAATAATGGAAAACCCTGGGACCTGCAATGGATAAAAATTGGTGGTAAAACATATTCATTGAATAATATTGAAAACGATATTATCCGGCCACAGTATAAAGATGCGCGTATTCATTTTGCCGTAAACTGCGCGGCAAAATCATGCCCGCCACTTGCCAATAAAGCATTCACAGAAAATAATATCAACTCCATGCTGGATGCGCGGGCTAAAAACTTTATTAATTCAAACATGAATGATATCAGCGCATCATCCGCTACTGTATCAAAAATATTTGACTGGTATAAAGCTGATTTTGGAAATGTCATTTCATTTATTAATAAATACAGTAACGTGAAAATGAATGCCAGCGCCACTATTGGCTATAAAGATTATGACTGGAGCCTGAACGGAAAATAATTAAAAAATCAAAACAGCATGGAGCATGTAGTCATTATTGGTAATGGAATTTCTGGCATCACGGCGGCGCGTCATATCCGTAAATTGTCGAAGAAAAAGATCACCATTATTTCTGCAGAATCAGATTATTTTTTTTCAAGAACTGCATTGATGTATGTGTATATGGGTCACATGAAATTTGAACATACACAACCTTATGAAAATGATTTCTGGGAAAAAAATGATTTGCAATTAAAAAATGCTTTTGTCAAAAATATAGATGCTTCAAAAAAAACAATTGAATTAGATAGTGGTGAAAAAATAGAATTTGATTCACTCATTATTGCGTCAGGTTCCAAATCAAAT
The DNA here is from genome assembly GCA_038257845.1 of Chitinophagales bacterium. Taxonomy (GTDB): domain Bacteria; phylum Bacteroidota; class Bacteroidia; order Chitinophagales; family Chitinophagaceae; genus JAFDXJ01. Next base: position 4,879 of record JBBSQL010000065.1, on the reverse strand, counting down.
ATCTTTAACTGGCCTGGCCAAAACTCTAAAGGTGTGATGGGCATGTACAGCAAACAGGATCTTGAAAATTTGGAAGCCTGCACGCCGGGCACAAAACGCGCTGTGGTTGTTGGCGGCGGACTGATTGGCATAGAACTCACGGAAATGCTGCATTCCAGGGGAATTCACGTGACACTGCTGGTGCGTGAAAAAAGTTTTTGGAATGGTGTTTTGCCTAAAGAAGAAAGTGAGATGATCAACAGGCATATCCGTGAACATGGTATTGACCTGCGGCTCGAATCTGAATTAAAAGAAATTGTTGCGGATGAGAATGATTGCGTGAAAGCGATCGTTACAAAATCCGGTGAAACTATTTCTTGTGAAATTGTTGGCCTTGCTGCGGGCGTTTCTCCGTCCATTGATTTTTTAAAAAACAGCAATATAGAAACTGACAAAGGTATTTTGGTAAATCAATTTCTTGAAACCAGCGAAAAAAATATTTATGCAATTGGCGATTGTGCACAGCAACGAACAGCCATTGGTGAAAGAAAACCCGTAGAGGCTGTTTGGTACACAGGCCGAATGATGGGTGAAACCATCGCACAAACGATCTGTGGAAACCGCCTGAAATACAATCCTGGCAACTGGTTCAACTCTGCAAAATTTTTTGATATAGAATACCAGACGTATGGCTGGGTATGGAATCAAAGTAAAGAAAATGAGGCACATTTTTATTGGGAGCAGGCATCCGGTAAAAAGGCAATTCGCTTTTCTTATGAAAAAAAATCACGCGTTTTCCTGGGTGTAAATCTTTTTGGAATTCGTATGCTCCATACTTTTTTTGACAAAATGCTTTCGGAGAAAAAGACGGTGGACGAAGTGATACAGCAACTTAAGGCCGCGAATTTTGATCCGGAATTTTACAAGACTTATGAAAGAGAAGTGCAACGCGCTTTTCATCAACAAATCCAAACTGCATAAAATATTTTTATGAGTGATCAGCCAAAAAGTTTTTCAATAGCAGCCAATAATAACAGCACTTCCGTAATGCAAAAAATTGGCCTGGGTCTTGGTCTCGCCGGTTTTTTTATCATGGTACTTGCATTGGGGAATGTAAATTTCTCCAATAAAACACTTTGGCTTTTCATTTCAATTGCTTCGATTATTATCGGTGTGATCATTTTTGCCAATGCCATGTATTTGCATAAACCTGCAGGCATTCACATGGACGGTATATGGTTTAAATCCATCAGCAGCCGCGGTATGCTCGGCTGGTCAGCAGGCATTATACTCACATTATTTTACGTGATATTATATTGGTACCCGCAGTATTTAGGTTTTAATGATAAAGGCGAAAATACAGGCCTGGTGGCACTCTTTGATCCATTGAGTAAATTTTTAAATGGGAAACAAGCGACGCAATGGTTTGTATATGGCACGCTTTATTCAATTGCAATTTTAAGTTTTGGTTATAAATTTATTTTGAAATACAGGCACAATAAATACGAGATACTGCGAACGATTTCAGTAATGTTTTTCCAATTGGGTTTTGCATTTTTAATACCTGAAATTTTATCTAAATTAAATCCTGATACACCGTATTTTTCAAAAGACCTGAAAAATATGTGGCCACTGAATTACTCTTTTTTTGAAAACTGGCATTTAAAAAATATGCTGGATGGCGGCCACCTCGGTATGTTTATGCTGCTCTTTGGAATCGCGATGATCTTTTTAATTTCTCCCATTCTCACTTATTTCTATGGCAAGAGATGGTATTGTTCCTGGGTGTGCGGTTGCGGTGGCCTGGCCGAAACAGCCGGTGATTCATTTCGCCACTTATCTGATAAATCAACGAAAGCCTGGAAGTTTGAAAGATGGATTATCCATACTGTTTTGGTTTTTGTATTTGTCATGACCGTGACAGTTTTATTTGGTTTTCTTTCCAATGAACCAAATAAAAGCATCATTAGCAGAAATGAATTTACCTGGTTCATTGTTATTTTTCTTGCTGCATTAACTGGTGGTTTATATTTTTTCAAAAGAAAGAATATGGATAAAGATGCAGTCTTTACCATGCTTGCATTAGGAGTTGCGATGATCTTTATTATCCTCATCAACTTTTTTTCTGGAAATGATAAAATATTTTTTATTGATCAGTATAAATTGATGAGTTGGTATGGATTCGCAATTGGTGCTGTTTTCAGTGGTGTGATTGGCGTTGGCTTTTATCCAATCCTTGGAAGCCGAGTCTGGTGCAGGTTTGGTTGCCCGATGGCGGCGATACTTGGTTTGCAGCAACGGCTGTTTTCCCGCTTCAGAATTACAACAAATGGTGGACAATGTATTTCCTGTGGCAATTGTTCCAATGCCTGTGAGATGGGAATTGATGTACGAGCTTATGCGCAGAAGGGAGAAAATATTGTACGTTCATCCTGTGTTGGTTGCGGCATCTGTTCTGCTGTTTGTCCGCGTGGTGTTTTAAAATTAGAGAATGGAAAAGAGGAAGGCAGAATCAACAGTGATGCAGTACTGCTGGGAAATGATCCCATCATTTTAAAATTAATGAAAGAAGAAAAATAACCTTGAAAATATTTTACAAAAAACCTGCTTCACTTTGCCCAATATTCAAGTAATTATCCCAGCATTTAACGAGGCAAAATCAATTGCAAAAGTGGTACAAGCAATTCCTGCAATGGTGTCGGAAATTATTGTTATTAACAATAATTCTTCTGATGAAACGGCGATAGAAGCGAAAGCAGCCGGCGCAACAGTACTTACTGAAAACCGCCCCGGATACGGGTTTGCATGTTTGAAAGGCATGGAATATATCGCGCAAAAAGATGGACCGCCGGATATCGTTGTTTTTTTAGATGGCGATTTTTCAGATTACCCGGAAGACCTTCCGCAAATTGTGGCGCCGATAATTTCGGGTGAAGCAGACTTCGTGGTTGGTGCGCGGGTAAAAATAACACGTGAAAAAGGGTCAATGACACCGCAACAAATTTTTGGAAACAATCTCGCTACATTTTTAATGAAGCTTATTTTTGCATCACGCTTTACAGACCTTGGCCCGTTCCGCGCCATCAGGTATGAAAAATTACTTGCATTGAATATGTCTGATAAAACGTATGGCTGGACCGTGGAAATGCAGTTGAAAGTTTTAAAACAAAGAATTCCTTATGTAGAAGTACCGGTGCGTTATCGAAAAAGAATTGGTATTTCCAAAGTTTCCGGAACGCTGAAAGGCACGGTATTAGCGGGTTATAAAATTATTGGTTGGATTATAAAATATAGTTTAAAATAATGCAAGACTTTATTTCTTATAGTGTTTTAATTATTTATAGTTTTTGCCTGTTGATGATTTTCGGCTATAGCTTGTCGCATTTAAGTTTATTGTTTAGTTATTTAAAATTTCAAAAAGAAAAAAAAACACGCATAGCAATTGAAGAAATCCCGCAAACTGACTGGCCTTTTATTACCATTCAATTACCTGTGTATAATGAAAAATATGTGATGAGCAGGTTATTGCATCGCTTTGCTGAAATGAATTATCCAGCGGATAAATTTGAAATACAGGTTTTGGATGATAGTACGGATGACAGCCTTCTTCAAAACAAAAAAATTGTAGATGAAATTGCCGTGACCGGAATTGATATGAAACACGTAACCCGAGCTTCGCGCAGCCAGTTTAAAGCTGGTGCATTAAAGGAAGGCCTGGAAAAAGCGAAGGGAAATTTTATTGCCATTTTTGATGCAGATTTTTTGCCACCCACTGATTGGTTAAAAAAAACTATCCTGCATTTTGAAGATGAACATACAGGGATGGTACAAACGAGATGGGGACATTTGAACCGTGATTATTCATTGCTCACAAAAGTGCAGGCATTTGCGTTGGATGCGCATTTTACACTGGAACAAGCCGGCAGAAATGCGCGCGATTATTTTATGAATTTTAATGGAACAGCCGGTATGTGGCGAAAACAGTGTATCCTGGATGCCGGTAACTGGCGCGGAGATACGCTTACGGAAGACCTGGACTTAAGTTATCGCGCCCAATTGATTGGCTGGAAATTTAAATATTTGGAAGATGTAGTTGCGCCCGCTGAACTGCCCGTGGTAATGAGTGCTACCCGTTCGCAACAATACAGGTGGAATAAAGGCGGCGCTGAAAATTTTGTGCATCATTTTAAACGTATTGTTCTTTGCAAAAATATTTCTGTTGCAAAAAAAATTCATGCGTTATTACATTTGGGAAACAGTTCAATGTTTTTATTTGTATTTATTATTGCCTTGTTAAGTGTGCCTGTTTTATTTATCAAAAAATTGCACCCGGAACTTGTGTGGCTGTTTAATATCAATGGTGTTTTTATTATTAGCACGATTATATTTTTTATTAGTTATTGGGTAGTGTATAAAAAATTGCATGGCAAAGAGCCGCATATTTTAATAGGATATATTAAAATGTTTTTATCCTATTTTACCATTGCGCTTGGATTTTCTTTTCACAATTCAATGGCCATAGTGCAGGCATACAGTGGCAGGAAAACGGATTTTATCCGAACACCAAAATTTAATATTCAGCGCAACAGCGACAGTTGGAAAGGGAATGGATACATGAATGAAAAAATCTCCTGGAAAGTAATTGTGGAAATTTTGTTGTGTCTTTATTTTGCCTTCGGCATGGGAAGCGCTTTTTATTTAAAAGATTTTGGTCTTTTTATTTTTCATGCAATGTTATTCACCGGTTTCGCATTTGTAGTTTATTATACATTTAAAACGCGTGCTTCGTGAAAAATGCCCGGAATTCACTGGTAACAGGAGTTTGCATGATTAGTTGCATCCTGTATTTCATTTTAGCGTATTTTATTTCACGCGAAAATTTTCCCTTACTCTGCAGTTT
>JBBSQL010000064.1:0-12478 GCA_038257845.1 Chitinophagales bacterium | reverse complement strand
TACAAAACATCGAAAAAAACTGGACAGGCAGTATTCACAGTTGGGGAATTATTCTTCATCAATTTTTAACTATCTTTCAAAATAGATGCAGGATATAATATAGTGTTTACACAATCTGCTTTATAGTCTCTTTTAAACTTTTCAATGTTAGTTGTTATCTGTTAGCTTTATTATTCTTTCTCTTTCACCGGTTTATATTTTTTCAATTTCTTTTTTGTAATGAGTATCATCAACGGCAATGAATAAATACAGAAAATTACGGGTTTTAATTCTCCACCAAATAATATTGATACAATTAACATGAGAATAATTGTGACAGTAAAAATAGCTGCATTCACGCCATTTATGAGTAACATATATTTTTTATCTGCCTCCAATCCTGGAATGCAAAGGCTTTTTTTCTGTTTGAACAAGTAATAACAAAGCCAGAAATGCGCTAAGGTTATAAGCCAGATATTCGTAATATAAAATAAAATAGGAAACACATTTCCGCTCTTAACATTCTCAGAAAATACTGTTACTGTAAAAGGAAAACATACAACAAAGAATATAAAGATCAAGTTCCGGAAGATCAATCCATTATCATAGGTGCGTAAATATTTAAACAATTTTAGATGACGTGACCACATCATGCCAATAAAAAAAAAGCTCAGGACGAAAGCAAAAAAATGGATGAGCGTAGGCTTAAAAGCAGCCACAATTTCGGCACTTGTGGCATCCTGCGGAATTTCTGGTACTTTAATTTCAATCACTAAAAGTGTAATACCAATCGCAAAAACCGCGTCACTAAAAAGGATCATTCTTTCCAGTTCAAATTCCTTTTTTAATTCTTTATTTGTTTCGTTCATGATTGCTTTTAAAAAATTACCAGTTCATTCTTTCCCGCAGCGCGGTGATATGTTTTACATGATGTTTTCCATGCCAGGCATAGAGACAAAGTAAATCCCATAAGGACATATCTCTTTTTTGTTCAGGATGAAAAACAGTGCGCTCCCATTGAGTTTCAGACAAATCTTTGATCATTGCCAACCACCTGCGATGCAATGAAAATAATAATGTGATAGAGACATTTACCGGCTGTGATTCTACATCCGACAGGTTAGTCCATAATTTTTCGTCATACGTTTTTATGGTGGGATTGTCTTCCGTCAATCCAAGTTTAAAACGAATATATGCGTTCATGTGACTGTCTGCAATATGATGCACAAGTTGATGCACGGTCCATCCGCCGGGCCTGTATGGCGTATGCAATTGATGTGCATCCAGGTTAAGAATAGACATTTCCAAATCATTGGGTAAATATTCTATTTCTAATAATTTTTTTTCTTTGGATGCATGTGAAAAAACTTCCGGCACATGCTTCCCGATCGGGTAACTCAAATCATCAGTCATAAAATATTTTTAAAAAATGATTATTAAAATTAGTTTCTGAAAAAATTTATGCATCCCGTAAAACGTGGCCCGTCATTTCTATAAATACATCTTCGAGATTGGCCTTTTTCACTTCGCGTTTTTTCTCAAATCCTTTATTTACCAACTGATCAATAAGTCTATTGGGCGTATCCAATGCAATGATCTTTCCCGAATCAATAATGGCTACGCGGTCACACAAAATTTCTGCTTCATCCATATAATGTGTGGTGATAATAACGGTTGTGCCGCGTTTTCGTATTCCTAAAATAAGATCCCATAAATTTCTTCTTGCCTGCGGATCAAGGCCTGTCGTGGGTTCATCGAGAAATATTATTCTTGGTTGATTGATCAATGTTGTAGCTATGGAAAAACGTTGCTTTTGTCCGCCACTTAATTCTTTGAATTTATTTTTTGCTTTATCGCGCAGGTTCACAGAATCCAGGAGTTCACGCGCATCTATCTTTTCATTGTATAAGGCTGCGAATAAATACAATAATTCAATTAAATTTAGCCCGGGGTAATAACCTGAAGTCTGCAATTGTACACCAATGATTTTTTTAATCTCATTGGGTGAAACATCGAGATTCAAGCCATCAATCATCACTTTACCGGAGGTTTTTTTTCGCAGCGTTTCCATGATCTCCAGGGTGGTGGATTTCCCCGCGCCATTTGGTCCAAGTAAGCCAAATATCTCTCCTTCCTGTACAGAAAAGCTAATACCTTTTACAGCTTCAAAAGTTCCATAATTTTTTACCAGGTCTTCTACAACGATAATGGGATTTTGCATAAAGTGCAATTTAGTTAATCCATCATAATTCCTCCTTCGATAATTTGCTGTGCCTGCGGCCATAGAAAAAATAAATCGTGAGTCCTAATGCCATCCACACAAAAAACCAAAGCCAGCTTATCACAGGAATTTCAATCAGCAAATACATACAGAATAATGCGCCCAGTACAGGAATTAAAGAAAAGTTTTTACGGAACGTTTGAATGGCAATAAGGATCGTGAGGAAAACAAACACCAAAAAGAAAATTTCCTGGTGATCTTCACTGCCCATATTACTGAACGCATCCTGGATACGAGTATGAAAAGCAACAATAAAAATCGTCACCAAAAGTGGTACAATATATTTTCCCCGGATATATGGCATTTGAAAACGATTTCCTTTTTCACGAGCCAGGCGTGGCAACATCAATACGCCGCCGCATACCAACACAAATGCAAACAAGGTTCCGATACTTGTGAGATCAGTTACGATTGAAGAGGGTATAAATAATGCAGGAACGGCTACAAGTATGCCGGTGATAATTGTAGCAAACGCTGGTGTTTTATATTTTGGATGCACTTTGGAAAACTTTTTGGGTAATAAACCATCGCGGCTCATGCTCATCCAGATACGCGGCTGGCCAAGTTGAAACACAAGCAGGACACTGGTTGTAGCCACTACTGCACTGATAGAAATGATATAACTGATCCAGGGCATATTCAATCTTTGAAAAACAAATGCCAGCGGGTCATCCACTTTTAATTCGCTGTAATGCACCATACCCGTGAGTACGAGCGAAATTAAAATATATAAAACAGTACATATTAATAATGCATAGATCATCCCACGCGGCAGATCGCGCTGCGGGTTGCGGCATTCTTCCGCCGTGGTACTGATTGCATCAAAACCAATATAGGCATAGAATACAGCCGAAACACCCTGCAATACACCTGTAAAACCATTAGGCATAAATGGATTCCAGTTTGCCGGGCTTACATAAAAGAAACCAAGTACTATGACAAAAACAATGACGATCAATTTAAAGATCACCATAAAATTCGCGCTCTTCTTACTTTCCTGCATACCGATATAAGCCAGCGCAGTGATCAATACGACAATAATAAAGGCGGGTAAGTTGATAAACAATTTGCTGCCAAAAACTTCAGGTGCGGCACTAAATCCGGTGATGATTTCCTGCATCGCTGTTGTGACGGGTATGCCGGTTGCTGCCTGCGTATTCACTGCTGCTAATGCATCACTCGCCGTGGAATAATTCGTACTGAGCCAGTATGGTAATTGAATGCCCAGGCCTTTTAATAAATTATTAAAATAACTGCTCCAACTAATTGCCACCACGATATTGCCGATGGCATACTCCAGGATCAGCGCCCAGCCTATGATCCAGGCGACCAGTTCTCCAAAAGAAATATAGGCATACGTATATGCGCTGCCACTTACGGGAACGCGGCTTGCAAATTCTGCATAACAAAGCGCGGCAAATCCGCAGGTAACGGCTGTTATAACAAAAAGGATGGAAACGGCCGGCCCACCATGGAAAGCGGCCGTACCAATGGTGGAAAAAATACCCGCGCCAATAACGGCAGCGATACCCATGAAGGTTAAGTCTTTCACACCCAGCACTCGATCCAGCTTGTGAGTATGCCCGTCACCCGCACCGGACTCGTAATCACGTAAAATATTTTCGAGGGATTTTTTTCTAAAAAGAGGATTTGCCATGCAGTTGGTTTTTAAAAAAATTTAAAGTAATGAAATTATATAATAGCGTTCTATTTTTTAAAAAAAAATAATAATGACCTTGCCTGGAAAATATAAATGTACAGGATATTGTTTCTTATACAAATGTTGTTATCAAATTTTTTTTAATTAAAATTGCGGAGGGAGGAAATGTTTAGCCTTTTGGGTTTCAACTTATCGAAAAGAATTGTTTCTGGTTTCTTGTTCCTTGTTACTGAAAGCAATTGTTTTATGTTTTGTGTTTGAGTTTTTTGAAAGAATTTGTTTCTTATTTCAGATTGTGAAGGTTTATTATTTTTAGGATACTAATGCCGGCTGAGCGACTTGCATTGAGCGTAGCCGAAATGAGCCGAAGCCGGTGTGGTGTTTTCTATAAGGAATCGTTTAGTGGTTTGTGTTGGAAATTGTTTAAAGGAAACATTTCTGTTTTCTGGTTCCTGAAAGGAATCGTTTAGTGGTTTGTGTTGGAAATTGTTTAAAGGAAACATTTCTGTTTTCTGGTTCCTGAAAGGAATCGTTTGATGTTTTGTGTTTAACGTACTTGAAATGAAGTGATTCTTGTTACTCGTTATTTGTTTGGAAATTAATTTGATGAAGCGGTTTATTATTTTTAAAGAAAAAGATGACAACACTTAACTAATATTGTTAAAAAAAAGAACACAAAACAAGAAACAAAATAACGGCTTCGGCTCACTTCGGCTACGCTCAATGCTAGTCGCTCAGCCGCCTTCAAAACAACAAACATCAAACCCAAATGAACACCGTAATCTTCGATATGGATGGCTTACTGATAGACAGTGAACCGCATTGGCATGAGGCTGCGAATGAAACTTTGCAGTCATATAATAAAAAACTTACCCCGGAATTGTATGCAACTACCACGGGTTTGCGCACCAGGGAATTTGTTTCATACTGGTTTCGTTATTTTGAAATACCTGCAGGTGAATATGCAACTGCAGAAAAAAAAATTATAGAACTTGTCACAGAAAAAATAAAAAAGAAGCCGGCTGTCATGCCCGCTGTTCCTTATATTATTAACTTTTTCAGGGAAAGAAATTTTAAGATCGGCATTGCCTCTTCATCTCCTGCATCTATTATCGAAATAGTGATGCACTTATGCAATATCACGGAATTTGTTCATGCCTATGTTTCTGCGGAAGACCTGCAATATGGAAAACCACACCCGCAGGTTTACCTGGAATGTGCGGAACAATTAAATGTGGATCCTTCCGAATGTATTTGTTTTGAAGATAGTTTTAATGGCATGATCGCCGTGAAAGCTGCGCGGATGAAATGTGTGCTCGTGCCTTCCCTTTCCGCGATCAAAGATCCGCGCTGGGCTGCAGCAGACCTGAAGATCGCTTCGCTGCAAAATTTTAGTGCATTGCATTTGGGCATGTTTTAAGCTATTGATTTTTCCACGGGAATAGAGTATCTTGTTTTGTTTAAAAAATTACCGGCTGCATGAGCGAATCACTTTTATATAAAATCGCATTGACACAAATTCCCGGTATTGGTCCCGTTCAGGCAAAACTTTTACTGAAACATTTCGAAAGCCCGGAAATTATTTTCAAAGAAAAAAAAACCTTACTCAGCCATATCGAAAATATTGGTGCTGTGCGTGCCAAAAATATTAAATCATTCACTGATTTCTCTGTCATTGAAAAGGAAATAAAATTCCTTGAAAAAAATAAGATTACACCACTTTTTATACAGGATGAAAATTATCCAAAGCGATTACTGAATTGCTATGATCCGCCCATCATGCTGTATTTCCGAGGCAATGCAGATTTGAATACAACAAAAATAATCAGCATTATCGGTACGCGTAATAATTCAGAATATGGTAAAATGGTTACAGAAAAATTAGTTGATGAGCTTGCTGCAATAAATGTTTTAATCGTGAGTGGCCTCGCTTATGGCATTGATACAATTGCACATAAAGCTTCGCTAAAAAATAATCTATCCACGGTGGGCGTTTTGGCGCACGGGCTTCAATCCATTTACCCGCAACAGCACGCCGCAATCGCAAAAGAAATGTGTGCGCAGGGCGGATTATTGACAGAATATATTTCGTCAACAAAACCAGATAAACATAATTTCCCCAAAAGAAACAGGGTTGTTGCCGGCATATCAGATGCAACGGTCGTAGTGGAAACAGCGATCAAGGGTGGCAGCATGATTACCGCAGAATTGGCCAATAATTATAACCGCGATGTATTTGCATTTCCCGGAAAAACATCAGATAGCAAAAGTGCCGGTTGCAATTATTTAATTAAAAATAATAAAGCAGTTTTATTGACTTCAGCGCAGGATTTAATAGAATTTATGAGCTGGGAAGCAAAAGTTCCGAAGAAGAAAATCCAGAAAGAATTGTTTATCGAATTTTCTGATGAGGAAAAATTGATCCTGCAATTATTCGCAGAAAAAGAAGTGTTGCATATAGATGATATTTACCTGCAAAGCGGACTGAACAGCAGTGCAGTTGCAGCAGCTATTTTAAATCTCGAATTTCAAAATGTATTGATCAGCATGCCGGGAAAAATGTATAAAATGGAATAAACACTTCTGCCCTCATTTTTTAATATAAGTTGAAATGCAATGCCAGTATGATTGTTGGCTGTTATGCAAAATTATTTTGGATGCAATTTAACCGGTACACTATCTTTGCACATGGCAATAAGAAATACCCCCCCGGAAAAGAAATCATCCCAGGCAAAGTTTTTTGGCGAAGGCCTTACGTTTGACGATGTTTTACTCATGCCTGCTTTCAGCCAGGTATTACCCCGCGAAGTAAATATTCAATCACAGCTTACAAAATCCATCCGTTTAAATATTCCCATGCTTTCCGCAGCTATGGATACCGTTACGGAAGCGAATCTCGCGATGGCATTAGCGCGTGAAGGTGGTCTCGGTTTTTTACATAAAAACATGTCCATTGAAAAGCAGGCAGAACAAGTAAGAAAAGTAAAAAGAAGTGAAAGCGGTTTGATCATTGACCCGATTACTTTGCATGATGATGCCACACTCGGTGATGCACTGAAACTCATGCGTGAAAATAAGATTGGCGGCATTCCCGTAGTGGATCAACAAGGAAAGCTTGTAGGTATTCTCACCAACCGTGACCTGCGTTTTGAGTCTGATATGCGCATTCAGGTAAAAAAAATAATGACGAAAGAAAACCTTGTCACTGCCCCCGAAGGAACCAATATGAAACAGGCAGAAAATATTTTAAAGAAACATAAAATCGAAAAACTGCCCGTTGTAAATAAGCAGGGAAAATTAATTGGTCTCATCACTTTCCGCGACATTATGCAGATCAGAAATTTCCCGAATGCAGTGAAAGATGATTTTGGCAGATTACTTGTGGGCGCGGCTTTGGGCATCACATCGGACTTACTCGACCGTGCATCTGCATTACAACAGGTAGGCGTGGATGTAGTTGGCCTCGACAGCGCACATGGCCATCACATTGGTGTACTCAATGCATTAAAATCTTTAAAAAAGAATTTCAAAAATTTACAAATTGTTGCAGGCAATGTGGGCACAGCAGCGGGTGCTACAGCGCTTGCCGATGCAGGTGCGGATGCTGTGAAAATTGGTATCGGCCCCGGCTCAATCTGCACCACGCGAATCATTGCAGGTACAGGCGTGCCGCAATTGACAGCCATTATGGAAGCCGCCTCAGTTTTAAAATCACGCAAGATTCCATTGATTGCTGATGGCGGTATTCGTTATACCGGTGACATGGTAAAAGCATTAGCAGCCGGCGCGAATGTGGTAATGATGGGAAGCGTTTTTGCAGGCGTAGAAGAAAGCCCCGGTGGTACAATAATTTTTGAAGGAAGAAAATTCAAAGAGTATCGCGGCATGGGAAGTATTGGTGCTATGTCGCAGGGCAGCAGCGATCGTTATTTCCAGGATGTGGAAGATGATTTAAAAAAATTAGTGCCGGAAGGAATTGAAGGCAGGATCGCATATAAAGGAAATCTAAGTGAAGTGGTAGCACAGTTTACCGGCGGCTTGAGGGCAGGTATGGGTTATTGCGGGGCAAAAGATATTGCTGCATTACAGAAAGCAGTTTTTATAAAAATAACTACCGCGGGTATGCGGGAAAGCCATGCGCATGATGTAGAGATTACGAAAGAATCTCCCAACTATAGCCGGAAATAATTTTCCAGAAATCTTTGCAGAAAATTTTCTGCATATAACAATTCTTTTCATTTTATGACATACAGGGCTATCGGTATAATGAGTGGATCTTCCACGGATGGATTGGATATAGTGCTGGTAAATTTTGAAGAAAACCAGGGCAAATGGAATTTCGAAATCCAACATGCTGAATGCATTCCTTATAATGATTCATGGAAAGAAAAATTGCGAAATGCGGAATCACTTTCAGCGAAAGAATATTTTTATTTAAATCATTTGTATGGAAAATATATTGCTAAAACGGTCAATACATTTATAGAAAAAAATGAGTTGCATTATAAAGCGCAATTCATAGGCTTTCATGGACATACTGTTTTTCATGAGCCTGCAAAAGGCATTTCAGTTCAGCTCGGAGATGCATCTGTGATAGCTGCAAATACGGGTATTAATACAATCTCAGATTTACGCAATTTAGATATTGCATTGGGCGGCCAGGGCGCGCCCATCGTGCCTTTGGGAGAAAAATTATTATTCCCCGAATACCCGTTTTTCCTGAATATTGGCGGTATAGCAAATATTGGTTTTCATGATATTGAAAACAAAACAGTGATTGCTTTTGATGTTTGCCCGGCGAATCGGATAATTGATTTGTTGGCTGCGGAAACCGGAAAATTATTTGATGAAAAAGGGAAGACAGCAAGTGTTGGAAAAGTAAATGAATCGTTGTTGTCAAAATTAAATGCGCTGGAATATTATGCAAAAGTTTTTCCCAAATCCTTATCCAATCAATTTGGTACAGAAACAGTTTTACCATTGATCAATGGTTTTAATATTTCCAATGCGGATAAACTCAGAACCTATACAGAACATGTATGCGAACAAATTTTGTTGTCTATAAAATCATGTACTTTTAATACAGCAAATAAAAAAATATTGGTAACCGGAGGTGGCGCTTACAATATTTTTTTAATCGAAAATTTAAAAATAAAAATCGCGCAATTGTCCATGGAAATGGTTATACCCGAAACCACGATCATTGAATATAAAGAAGCGTTGATCATGGCATTCCTCGCAGTTTTGCGCTGGCGGGAAGAAAGTACCACGTTGCCTTCTGTAACAGGCGCATCCAGGCCTGGAATTGGCGGTGCATGCTGGATGGGACAGGATGCGTGAAATATTTTGAACTATCGGTTGGTGTCTTCACCGAACGAAATTTTAAACTATCGGCCGGTGTCATCACCTGCCGAAATTAGCCATCGTAATATATAATTTTATTAAAAGAAAAACGTTTAATTTGGATAAATTAATTCCCTTCAATAATAATTAATTATGCGTAAACTCATACTGACTTTTTTAATAGCATCACTTTTATTTTCATGTAAAAGCAAGGAAGATGCAAAACAGGATGATGCATATATCCAAAGCAAGGAAACCATCTTAGCCAAAGAACAAAATAACCCGAAAGATTTTCTAACGATCACCAGTGATGATAAGAAAAACCTGCTCGGAAAGACTGTTGTCAAAGGCATGATCTATAACAGCGCGTCAATGGTTTCTTATGAAAATGTGCGCATCCAGTTATTGTCATTTCAAAATAATAAAATGGTGGAAGAACATGAAGATGTAATTACAGGCGTCATTCTTCCCGGCGGAAAAAATAATTTCACAATTCGTTACCGGCTTCCAAAAGGCACGGACAGCCTGCATTTGAATGTGATGAGCGCCGTTGTGGCCAAGTCTAAAAAATAATTTAGAATGGTAAAAAATGAAATGCCTTTCCATCAAACAGGCCTTTATCACTAAGTTTTAATTCTGGAATTACCAGCAAGGCCATGAAACTTAAAGTCATGAAAGGTGCGGATAAATGTGAACCCATAGCTTTGGCTTTTTTATCCAGTTTTGCATATTGCACAGCTACTTCATAACCATCAGCACTGTTCATCAAACCTGCAACAGGTAAGGGCAAAATTTGTTCTTCATTTTTATCCACGCAACAAATACCGCCGCGATGTTTGATGATCAAATTGATCGCACGGATGATGTCCTCATCGTTTGCACCAACAGCAATGATATTATGTGAATCATGTGCTACCGAACTTGCAATGGCTCCTGAAACAATACCAAAATTTTTTATAAATGCAATTGCCGGAGGCGCTTTCGCGTAGCGGTTTAAAACAACAATTTTTAAAATATCGTTTTCAATATCACTAATTATGCATTCATTTTGAATGACAGGTTGTACAAAAATTTTATTTGTAACCAACTGCCCGTCGAGCGCTTCGATCACCGGGATTTTTTCCTGGCCGGAATAAGGATAAATAATATCTTCTATAGAAATTGGCGCACAATTAAAATGATTAATAGGTTCTACATGCACAGGTGGCAAAAAAGTTAGCCCATTTTCTGCAACTAATTTTCCATGAATAAAAGTTTGCAGCACATCAAATTCAACCAAATCTTTTACCACGATAAAATCTGCTGCATCACCAGTACGCAATAAACCAACATTTAATTTATAATGCGAAACAGGATTAATACATGCAGCAGCAATCACGTTAAATAACGGTACACCTGCTGCCACGGCGCGTTTACAAAGATGATTGATATGTCCTTCCACCAGGCTATCCGGATGTTTGTCATCACTGCAAAACATCATTTGTTGAGGATGCTCTTTCAACAAAGGAATTAATGCATCAAAATTTTTCGCCGCGCTTCCTTCGCGGATAATAATTTTCATACCACATTTTAATTTCCATGCAGCTTCTTCCAAATTAAAACATTCATGATCTGTGCTGATGCCGGCATCAATATATTTTTTAGCATCATCTCCTGAAAGTCCCGGTGCGTGGCCATCTACTGGTTTGCATGCCAATTTAGCCGCTGCTATTTTTTTCAACACTTCTTCATCTCCATGTAACACGCCGGGAAAATTCATCATTTCACTTAAGTAAAATATTTCCGGCTTAGCCAATAATTTTTTAATGTCATTACTGTTGAGTGTCGCACCTGCTGTTTCGAAAAGTGTTGCAGGCACGCAGGAAGGTGCGCCATAATAAAAATGAAATGGAGATTGCTTTGCATTATCCAACATAAATTGCACACCATCCATGCCGCACACATTCGCGATTTCATGCGGGTCACTTACCGTAGCAATTGTGCCATGCACAACCGCGAGCCGCGCAAATTCTGTTGGCACCAGCATACTACTTTCAATATGCACATGACTATCTATAAAGCCAGGCATAATAAAAGAAAGTTTTGCATCAACCGGCAAATTTGTTTTTTCAATTTTAGTGATCAATCCATTTTTCACAAAAATTGTTGCGGGTGAAATAGTCTGTGCAAATGCATCAACCAAATTTCCATATAATGAGAAAGAAGTATCCAGTTTTTGAAATTTAAATAATTATAAAAAATGAAATTTATTAAACCAATTGAACAGGCTCCGCCGTTTCTGCAATCCCTTTTTCATCTTTAAAAAAGATCATAAAAACAACTAATACAAATGCTGCTATCGCTGCGGGAATGAGCCAGATAGTGTGCCAGTCGTGCATATTCTCACCCATCTTATAATGAGATGTTACCTGCCCGGCGATCCAGAAACCGATCAACATACCAACACCATATGTTGCTAAAGTAATCAAACCTTGTGCGGAAGATTTGATTGCAGGACCTGCTAATTTATCTGTATAAATTTGTCCTGTAACAAAAAAGAAATCATAGCAAACTCCATGTAATAAAATACCGAGATAGAGGAATGAAACCAATGACGTTTGCGCATCTCCATAAGCAAATAAGGCATAGCGTAATACCCAGGCGAGCATACCAATCAGCAACATTTTTTTCACACCAAGTTTCCTAAAAAAGAATGGCATCACGATCATGAAAAAGAATTCGGAAGCTTGTCCGAGTGTCATCTTGCTGGCTGCGTTTGCCAGGTGTATTTCATTCAAAAATAAATTCGCTTCCTGGTAATAAAAGGCAAGTGGAATGCATATCAGTAAGGATGAAATAAAAAATACCAGGAAGTTTTTATTTTTCAATAAGCGCAAAGCTTCAAGCCCAAGAATATCACTCAGTGAAACTTTTTTACCGGCAGATGCAGGCGGTGTTTTCGGAAGTATGAAGCTAAAAATACCTAATAACGCAGAAGCAATTGCGGCCATTTTAAAAGTATTGGCCAGCATATTCGTTTTTTCCCAGGAAAACCAACCAATCACAAGCCCTGCAACGATCCAGCCGATCGTTCCCCAGACACGCAGTGTGGAAAATTCTTTTTCCGGATTGGATAATTGGCGGAAGGAAACAGAATTCACCAATGCCAGTGTGGGCATATACAGGATCATATAAATCAACAGGTATGGATAAAAAGCTTCAAAGTTTTCCTGCAT
>JBBSQL010000063.1:0-12643 GCA_038257845.1 Chitinophagales bacterium | reverse complement strand
GTTTATGGTTTTTCCCAGACTTTAATTTTTTTTTGGCACACAAAAAATTTTTTTTACCCACCCTCTTTTTTTTTTTAAATTTTGTCCGTGTTTTTTAAACAAAAAAATTTTAACAAAAAAACAAACACGGCCCTGGAGTGAAACAAAATTTTGTGCAAATTCAATTTCATTTTCCATGCCCGTTTTCACAAAATAATCTGTATAATTTCCTTCATCAGGGAAAGGGATTGGCACTGCCTGCGCAGTGGCCTTCCTTACTTTTTTTAGTATTTGATCTCTCGAAGATGCCATGATGTTTTCAATCATTAAATCGAAGGAACAATAGCTCCGCTGTCATACGGCGGTACACCCTCACTTACTGCACCCTGCTCAGTATGATGTTCTTCCTTATGTTCATCATCATCCACATCGAGGATACGTTTTTCATCAAAAGGCCGCTTACCAATCAGTGCTTCCACATCACTTTGGAAAAGGACTTCTTTTTTCAATAATTCCTTTGCCAGAATTTCGACATCACCCTTTTTTTCTGTGAGTAAAGCAAGCGTTCTTTCATAAGCTGATGCAATTAATAAACGCACTTCATTGTCAATGAGCTTACCCGTTTCTTCACTATATGGTTTTGTAAAAGTATTTTCCTGTGAGGGATCATAAAAACTAATATTTCCCACTTTCTCATTCATACCATAAACGGTAATCATCGAATAAGCGATACGCGTAATCTGTTGCAAATCATTGGAAGCGCCGGTAGATATTTTTCCGAAAAATATTTGTTCACTGGCTCTTCCGCCTAGTGTCATACACATTTGATCCATGAGTTGATCCGTATCGTATAAGTATTGCTCTTTCGGCGTGTATTGTGCATATCCAAGCGCTGCTGTTCCGCGTGGCACAATCGTTACTTTTAATAAAGGATAAGCGTGTTCAAAATACCAGCCGCAAATTGCATGGCCTGCTTCATGGTATGCGATGATCTGTTTTTCTTCAGGTGAAATGATCTTATTTTTCTTTTCAAGTCCACCGATAACGCGGTCAATCGCATCCTGGAAATCATTCATGTCCACCGCACTTTTTCCATTCCGCGCAGCGATGAGCGCAGCTTCATTACACACATTCGCAATGTCTGCGCCTGCGAATCCCGGGGTTTGTTCAGCGAGTTTATGTATATCTAATTTTTGGGAAACTTTAATGGGTTTCAGGTGAACTTTAAAAATTGCTTCACGCCCAACCAAATCTGGTTTATCAATGGAAATCTGCCTGTCAAATCGTCCAGGCCTGAGCAAAGCTGAATCCAATACATCCGGCCGGTTCGTTGCTGCGAGAATAATAATTCCGGTGTCTCCACCAAAACCATCCATTTCCACCAACAATTGGTTTAATGTATTTTCTCTTTCATCATTACTCATGATTGCATTTCTTCCGCGCGCCCTGCCGATTGCATCAATTTCATCTATAAAAATAATACAAGGCGCTTTTTCCCTGGCTTGTTTGAACAAATCACGTACGCGGCTTGCACCAACACCCACAAACATTTCCACAAAATCAGAACCACTGATGCTAAAAAAAGGAACTTGTGCTTCACCTGCCATGGCTTTTGCAAGTAAGGTTTTACCTGTTCCGGGAGGCCCAATCAAAAGTGCACCTTTCGGGATTTTACCGCCCAGCGCTGTATATTTTTTGGGGTTTTTGAGAAAGTCAACAATCTCCATCACTTCCACTTTCGCTTCGTCGAGACCGGCCACATCACCAAAATTGATATTTACTTTAGCGCCTTTATCAAATAACTGCGCTTTGGATTTTCCAATATTAAAAATTCCACCGGGGCCGCCACTTCCGCCACCGCCGCCAACTTTACGCATCAGGAATATCCATACGCCGATCATTATTAAAATTGTAAGTACTGTATTTGTTATTGGCCCGATCCATTCTCCTTCATCAATCGTGTTTTCCGGAACTGGTTTCACAGTGGGATGTGCCGTATAAAAACTGGCCATGCCAGTATTAAAACTTTGCCAATCGGTCACTTTAAATTCAAACAAAGGGCTTGCACTTGCATCAGCAGGAATTTCCCTATTAAATTTTTGCTTATAAAAAGGTTTTGCCAAACTGTCCTTTTGAATATATACCCGTACGAGTGTTTTATTTTTTACCAGGTCTAATTTTACTACATCGCCCTGCTGGAGCATGTTTTGACGGAACTCTAACTCTGACACTGTCACTGCATCTGCGCTGCCGAGGTTCATCAGCTGATATCCCAGTAAAAAAATAATGATGAGCGCATAGATCCAATATACACTGAATTTGGGAGGTGTTTTTTTCGGGGAACTCCCATTAGACGGGAGTATGGGTTTCATTTTTTTATCTTCCTGTGCCATAATATTTCTAACTTCACTTTTTTTATAAAAATTTTTTGCATATTTTTCTGCAAAGTAATACCTATCCTTCATTATGCTCTGTTAAAGGAGCATCATTCCAAAGTTCTTCGAGCCCATAGAATTTCCTGGTTTCAGGAAGCATTATGTGCACCACTACATTTATATAATCAATGATCAGCCAGTGAACTGCACCAAAACCTTCGTGATGATAAGGCATTTCCCCGCATTCATTCTTCACTTTATCTTCTACTATCCCGGCCAAAGCTTTTACCTGTGTGTTGCTCGTGGCTTCACATATAATAAAAAAGTCAGCTACAGATTCGGGAATTTTACGCAAATCAAGCGAAACAATTTTTTCCCCCTTTTTTTCCTGCAAAGCTTTAATAATCGTCGTTAGGATTTTTGCATTCTTTGCCAACTTTGTGACAGTCGTTTTTTTACGGGAAACGGAGGCGGTTTGTGGTTCCAATAATCTTTATGATTTTTGTTATGTAATGTTTTTTTAAAATATAACCCTGGATTTTACCCGGCTTTTCTTAGTTTATTTATTTAATTACAATTTTCCTTAAATAAATTTGCGCAAAAATAAGCAAACTTTGCCTGATTCTTCTCCCATTAATCCTTTAGGTCAGCCATTCATTGAATTAAAGAATGTGGATAGTTCCAACAACTATGCCATGCAACAATTAAAAAGTGGCAAAGCCGGGCATGGCGCTGCTTTTTTCGCGAACCACCAATCGGGTGGAAAAGGCAGGCGTGGAAAAAAATGGGAATCCCCGCCCGGGGAAAATATTATTTTATCTGTAATCATTGATACCAGTGTATTCCAGGGGAAAACACCTTTTCTATTTAGTATGGCTATGGCGCTGGCTGTGCAGCGTTTTTTTAGTTTTTATGCTCAAAAAAAAATAAAAATAAAATGGCCAAATGATATTTATTTGAATGACAGAAAGGCAGCAGGTATCCTTGTTGAAAACATTTTCCGCGGGCAGGACTGGAAATTTGCAATTGCGGGCATTGGTATAAATATCAACCAGGAAATTTTTGACCCTCAAATTCCTAATCCTATTTCGTTGAAACAAATCACCGGTGAAAATTATAAGCCCGCAGAATTGACCCGGAAACTTTGTATTTATTTAAATGATGCGTATGAATTATTGCAGCAAAATGAATCGGCAATTATCGAAGGCTACAATGAAGTTTTATATAAAAAAAATGAAGCGGCAACTTTTAAAATAAATTCCACCCAAATAGATTGCACCATTTTGCGTGCGGATAAATTTGGAAGGCTTCACATTCAACACCCGGTTTATGAATACCTGGAATTTGATAGTGTGGAATGGGTACTTCCAAAAAAATGAGCTTTATTTTTTTCCCAAAAAAAGTACGCAAAAAAAAATTCCCCTTTACCATTTTGTACCTTGCAGGCATGGGGAAATATTTAGAAGGTTTAAATCCTCCGCAACTCGAAGCGGCCACACATATTGAAGGCCCTTTGATGATCGTGGCTGGTGCAGGCAGTGGAAAAACAAAAGTGCTTACAACACGCATCGCGCATTTAATGGCGAATGGCGTTGATTCTTTTAATATACTCGCGCTCACATTTACCAATAAAGCTGCCGCTGAAATGAAATCGCGCATCGAAAGTTTATTGCAATCCAGGGAAGCGCGGAATTTATATATCGGCACTTTTCACAGTGTTTTTGCGCGCATCCTGCGCACGGAAGGAACAAGACTTGGCTATCCGTCCAACTTCACTATTTATGATACGGATGATTCGCGTTCTGTTATCAAAGCGGTCACCAAAGAATTGAATTTAGATGAAAAACATTACAAGCCAAATAATGTACACAACCGTATTTCGCAGGCAAAAAATGCGTTGGTCGGTCCACTTGAATATCAACAGGATTATTATATACAACAGGAAGATCAGCGCGCCAACCGGCCTGCAATTGGAAAAATTTACCAGGCGTATGCGGAACGTTGTTTCAATAATGGCGCAATGGATTTTGATGATCTTTTATTTAAGATGCATGAATTATTGCGCGACTTTCCGGATGTGCGGCATAAATACCAGCACAAGTTTAAATTTATTTTAATTGATGAATTCCAGGATACAAACCCGGTACAATATGAGATCGCAAAATTGCTCGCGGCCGTGCATGAAAATATTTGTGTGGTAGGCGATGATGCGCAAAGCATTTATAGTTTTCGTGGTGCGACCATTGAAAATATTCTCCAGTTTCAAAAAGATTATGATGATGTGAAAATGGTGAAGCTGGAACAAAATTATCGCAGCAGTAAAAGCATTATTGAAGTCGCCAACCAGATCATAAAAAATAATAAAGGCCAGATCCCAAAAAATCTCTGGACAGAAAATGTGGAAGGCGAAACCATCAAACTGGTGCGCACCATGACGGACAATGATGAAGGCCGTTTTGTTGCAGATATTATTAAAGAGCAAAGATTGCGCAATCATTATTTCAATAATGATTTTGCTATTTTATACAGGACGAATGCACAAAGCCGTGCCTTTGAAGAAAGCCTGCGCAAGCATGCAATTCCGTATAAAATTTATGGCGGCCTGAGCTTTTATCAACGAAAAGAAATCAAAGACTTTATTTGTTACCTGCGGATAAGCGTGAATACAAAGGATGAAGAAGCATTAAAAAGAATTATCAATTATCCCGTTCGTGGCATTGGAAAAACTACAGTTGAAAAAGCGCTCATTGCTGCCCATGAAAATAAAATCACTTTGTTTGAAATTCTTTTGGAAGCACATGCATTCGGCTTCAAAGGCGGAACATTGGAATCCATTAAAAACTTTGTAACCATGATCCGTTATTTTCAAACTTTACTCACGCAAAAAAATGCGTACGATGTCGCTACGCTCATTGGGAAACACACACAGATCACGAAAGAATTATTCAACGATAAAACGACGGAAGGCCTCGCACGTTATGAAAATATACAGGAATTATTAAACTCTATTAAAGAGTGGACGGAAACGCCGGATAATGAAGATGGCGAAGTGGTTGATAAAAGTTTGGGTGCATATTTACAACAGATCACTTTACTCACCGATGCAGATAATGATAAAAATGGAGATGCTGATACGGTTAAATTAATGACCGTGCATGCCGCAAAAGGTTTGGAATTTCCGGTGGTTTTTATTGGTGGTGTGGAAGAAGGTTTGTTTCCAAATGCCATGAGCATTAATACCCGCGAAGAACTCGAAGAAGAAAGGCGTTTGTTTTATGTAGCCGTTACGCGTGCCAAACAAAAACTCTGGATCACGTATTCAAATACGCGCTACCGTTTTGGAAGCCTCGTACAAAATGAACCCAGCCGTTTTTTAGAAGAGTTGCCGGAAGCATATATTGATAATAGTTATGCCAGTGGAAGTTCCCGCCCTCAGGGCTTTTCAACCAATATGGGCAATGCATTTCAACGCATGCAGCGAGGTGGTTTTGGTGAATACAATGATGTAAAGCCCGCAGAAAAAAAATACGAAAAACCATCTTACCTGCCTCCAAAAAATACAAACCCGCAAGTTGCAGTGCATGTGCCGTCTAAAGATTTTATGCCGGATGACACAAGTGGATTACAAGTTGGCCAACGTGTAGAACACCAGAAGTTTGGTTTTGGTACGGTGCTAAAAATGGAAAATATTGTACACAATCCCGCGGCAACAATTTCATTTGATTTGAATGGTGAAAAAAGAATTATGCTGCATTATGCAAAACTGAGGATTGTACCCGGTGTACAAAAAGAAGAGTAGATTGATGTAGGATTTGGGGATTTAAGAATTAAGAATTTTTGTTGTCGGCTGAGCGACCCGCATTGAGCGCAGCCGAAATGAGCCGAAGCCGGATATTGAAAGGATTATAAATGTAGGATTTTTGATTTCGGTAAATGCTGGTCAGGAGACCTGGCATTGGCGATATTATTTTCTCTTTTGCGATTTGAATTTTATTATAACTCATTTCTATTTGTTAGAAACAATAATCAGGAATGGGTTAATTTTTATTGAAAACCTAAGCCCAATCAGGGCGATACTTTGGTAGAAAATATATATTGGAAAAAAATCGAAGGCCTGTATGGCCGGCATTTTATTAAACTCAATTCTATTTATTTTTCGCCTCTGAAGTTGCTGGTCAGGCGACCATCAACGGCAAAGACTGAAATTAATCAAGGAATAATTGTTAATGGTTAATTATAAATTGTTAGTAAAGAAATGTAGGATTTGGTGATTTAAGATTTTTTGATTTCGGTTTGTGATTTTTATTGAGTGGTGTAAGTATGATTTATTATCCATAAATGAAAAATCAAATAATGGGAAATTAATTTTCATTTTTTGTTCAACTCAAAAAAATCCTAAATCTTAATTCTTAAATTAATTCCTTGCCTTATTTCATACCCTGAACTATTTTCCCCAAATCTTTATCCGGTTCGCCGGAATCGCCATATTCCACCACGCGGCCAACTTCTTTCCCATTTTTCATAACAATAAAAGTGGGCACATTGGTGATATTAAAAACATGCGCGAGATCAAATAAAGAACGATGTGCATGATCCACTCCAATGAGCGTAATATTTTCCGGAGGGAATCCTGACATATCAATTAATTTATAAAACCCACCTAAAAGGTTATGTGTATCCTCGCACCAGGTACCGGCAAAAACCACCAGTTGAAACTCCGCGGCATGTTGCCTGAAAGCCGCTACAGCAGAAGCATCCGGGGTTTTCTCTTCATAACTTTTTTTGAACCAGGGAAATGCAGCATTTTTTTCCAGCATACTCCGCTCTAAAATTCCGACGAGGATTTTTTCGTTCCCTTCCGTTTTTATTTGATATGCAGGTGGCGCTACACCAAAACTTTTTTTCTGAACAGAACAGGCGTTCAGCGACAAACATATACTAACAAAAACAATGAGTTTTTTTATTTGCATAAAATTTTTTAAAAGGATTTTTTAAAAAGCAATGACTTATTCTGCATCCAGGTTTGCTTTTAATTCGAGCAGAAAATATTTTATTCTTGACAAGGATTGTACGGTTTTTAATTCTGCCATGGCTTTCGCGTGGTTGTCTTTTAAATATTGCCGCGCACCTTCAATGGAAAATTTTCTTTCCCTCAATAAATGATAGATCAATTGCAGATTTTTCACATCTTCAGGGCGAAAAAGCCGGTCGCCTTTTTTATTTTTTCTTGGTTTTAAAATGGAAAATTCATTTTCCCAAAAACGAATCAAAGACGTATTTACATTAAACCATTGCGCCACTTCACTGATCGGGTAATAACTTTTGGAAAATAAAATTTTATCGGCGGGAATCTCTACATGAACAATAGCGGCATCCATTTCTTTATACGATTTCCTGCCACGCCGGTTTTCCTTTGATTGAGGTTCATCTTCTTCAACAGTTGGCTCTTTTAAAATCTCATTTTTAGTATCCAAAAGATCTTCCTCCTTTTTCGGTAAGTTGACATCTTTGTTTACATCAACAACTTTTTTTTCGGATGAATGCTTCTTTTCTTCATCGCCACTAAAAATATCGAGTTGCATCATGCTACGAAACTAATTGTTAGATTGTTAAAAAGCAATACCTATTTTATGAATGGTGATAAAATGTAGATATTGGCAAAGGGGCAAGTCAAATTAAAGATTGAATGATGACTTTTTAAATGCAATCGTTTTATAAATGAAGGGAGAAATTGTATGTTTGCTAAAAAGTAATCCTTGAGTAAAATTCACACTATTTGTATTTGCGGATCGGGCACCATGGGAACTGGAATCGCACAAGTATCTGCACAATCCGGTTTTGAAACGATTGTATATGATGTAGCGCAATCATATCTCGATACTTCCAAAACAAAAATTGAAAAGGTTTTGGAAATGCTTCTCGTTAAAGAAAAGATTACATCCGCGCAAAAAAACGACACTTTACAAAGACTTCATTTTACCACAAATATTGAAGACTGCAAAGGGGGTCTTATCATTGATGCCATTATTGAAAATAAAGAAGCGAAAATTTCTTTATTCAAAAAAATAGAAGCCATCAATGATACAAATACCATTTTTGCGACCAACACATCTTCCATATTTGTAAGCGACATCGCTGCAGGGCTCAACAACCAGGAACGCGTGGCAGGTATGCATTTTTTTAATCCCGCGCCTTTACTGAAACTGGTCGAAATTATTCGTGCAGAAAATACCAGCGAAGCCACCATCAATGAATTGGTCGCAGTGGCTAAGCAAATGAAAAAGACACCAGTTGTTTGCAGGGATTCACCGGGCTTTATTGTCAATCGCGTGGCCCGGCATTATTACCTCGAAGCATTATTTTTATTGGAAAATGAAAATATACCTGTTGAAAATATTGATGCAATTATGGAAGCATCCGGATTCCGCATGGGTCCATTTAAACTCATGGATTTAATTGGTATTGATATCAATTATGCAACGAGCAATATAGTTTGGAATGCACTGGATAAACCGGCAAGACTAAAACCTTCTGCGGTACAAAAAAGTAAAGTAGAAAAAAATGAGCTCGGTAAAAAAACGGGTACAGGTTTTTATAATTATTAGAAAACTCTCCTTGCATGAATGAAGTAAAAAAAGTGTTGATCACCGGCGCTACCGGGCTTGTCGGTAACCATTTGCTTCATTCATTGATGCAAAAAAATATTCCGGTCAAAGCGCTTTTTCATCACGCAAAACCAGTTCAAACAGAAACGAAAAATGTGGAATGGGTGCAGGCTGATATATTAGATATTTCATCGTTAGAAAATGCAATGCAGGATGTTCAACAAGTTTATCATTGCGCCGCTTTGGTGTCGTATGATCCAAAAGATAAAACTGCTTTATTCAAAACGAATGTGGAAGGAACGGCCAACGTTGTGAATGCTGCCATCAATTCTTCCATTGAAAAAATAGTGTATGTAAGTTCGGTATCTGCGCTGGGCCGGTTGCGTGAAAAAGAACAGGTAAATGAATCCATGGAATGGACCCAGGAAACCAGTAACAGTGAATATGGCCGCACGAAATATTTGGCGGAAATGGAAGTGTGGCGTGGCATTGGCGAAGGGCTGAATGCCGCCATCGTAAATCCTTCCATCATACTTGGAGCGGGCAACTGGGATACAGGATCTACAGCCATTTTCAAAAAAGCTTATGAAGAATTTCCCTGGTACACACCCGGTATCACCGGCGTTGTGGATGTACTGGATTTAGTAGATGTCATGCAACTTTTAATGAACAGTGAAATAAGTGAAGAGCGTTTTATTATTAGTGCTGAGAATATTTTATATAAAGATTTATTTACACAAATTGCTGCTGCTTTTCATAAAAGGCCACCGTATAAAAAAGTGACTCCCTTTATAGCTTCTCTTGTCTGGCGCATGGAATTAATTAAGTCCCGCTTATCGAATAAAAAACCGCTACTGACAAGTGAAACTGCGCATACTGCTATGGCAAAAGTTTTCTTTGACAACAGCAAGTTTTTAAAATTTTTTCCTGCATTCCAATACAGGCGCATGCCTTCTACTATTCAACGAATTTGTGATACGCTTATAGCGCAAATAAAAAAATAAAAATATTACTTTTTTCATATAGGAATTTCACGTATATTTAACTTGATTTATTGAAGACTAATAAATAAATTTTATTGAATATACCCTTTACCCAAAACATCACTCCGGGAGCCGGCTGGCTTATCCATGAATCAAGTCCGGAAAGTTTTTACTTCCCGGAAGACCAGGATGCAGATAATGCAGCGCTTGAAAGAAAATGCACGAATTTTTTACAGGAAAATGTTTTGCCTTTCATTAAAGAAATAGATGAAGCCGGGAGAACACTGATGCCGGCAATATTGAAGAAAGCCGGGCAGAAAAATTTGCTCGCCATTGCTACGCCCGTAAAATGGGGCGGCCTGGGGAAAAAATTTATTGATGCAGGCATCGCGACGGAAATTTTAGGCGCCGGAAATTCTTTTAGTGTTGCTTATGCGGTGCAAACAGGGATTGGTTTTTTACCCATTCTTTATTTCGGTAATGAATACCAACAACAAAAATATTTAACCACACTATCTTCAGGTAAATGCCTTGGTGCATATGCCCTCACAGAACCAAACAGTGGTAGCGATGCGATGGCTGCATCTACCACTGCTACGCTAAATGCAGATAAAAATTTCTATATTTTAAATGGGCAAAAATGCTGGATTACCAACGGTGGTTTTGCAGACATTTTTACTGTATTTGCAAAGATCGAAGGAGATGTGGATAAGAATGGCCGCGCACGTCTCAGCGCTTTTATAATTGAAAAAAACTTTGCAGGTTTTACGCAGGGGCCGGATGAAAAAAAGATGGGCATCAAAGGGTCTTCCACCACTGCCTTATTTTTTAATGACTGCAAAGTTCCGGTGAGCAATTTACTTGGTGAGCCGGGAAAAGGCCATATCATTGCTTTCAATATTTTAAATATTGGCAGGCTTAAACTCGCACAATTCAATTTGGGTGCAATTAAAAAATCATTCAATAAAATGATGAAGCAATTGCCTTCGCTTAATAAAACAGCAGCCAATCTTTTAAAACATCAAATTGCCAAAACTGCTGTAAAAATATTTGCCTGCGAATCGGCCATTTATCGCACAGCTTCACTTATTCAAACTATGCAATCCGGTGCGGATGAACAGGATCAGCAAGTTTTATTAAAAGCGGCAGATGAATATTCCATGGAATGTGCGATGATGAAAATTTATGCCTCAGAATTACTCGATGAAACGGTTGATGCTGTTTTTAATATGTATGCTGCAAATCCTTTGCCCGGAACGACCGATGCATACAGGGATTTATTAGATGCCAGGATCAACAGAATATATGAAGGCACCAATGAGGTCAATCGTATTTTTATGATAGAAACCCTGGCAAAAAGATATATTTCGGGCAGGCTATTACTTAGTGAAGAAGCATTCATTTCTAAAACCGGGAACAGGGAAAATATATTAGAAAATGAATTATCTATCGAAATGGATTTAATAAAAAACTCTAAGAAAATTTTTATAGAAATTTTTCAGTCTGCATTGAATTCCTATAACAATGTTTTATCCAAACAGCAGGAAATGATCATTTTACTTTCAAACATGTTCACGTTGATCTATCATACAGAAAGTGCAGCGTTGAGAACTTTAGCGATGCAGGGAAAACCTGGTGCAGAATCATACGAACAGTATGTAGAAATGACCCGATTTTTTTTATATGAATCTTTAGATTCGATTTATAAAAATAGTAAAAATTGCCTGGAAGCTTTTCTGGAAGGAGAGCAGTTAAATGTGCTAATGAAAAAAATTTATACGTTGATTTGCAAAAGCAATTTCAACCTAAATACATCTGCTAAAAAAATTTATTGTTTTATAGAAAATGGTTATTAGGAAACCGATTTAGTCAGTTAAAGTTTTTTTACTTTCTCCCATATTTCCGGTATTCTTTTGATCCAAACCAGTTCCCTTCTTTTTACTGAAGCTTCGATTGCAGGCGTACCAAAGTAAACTTTATTTCCTTCTAAACTGGAAGGTACACCCGACTGTGCAAGCACCGTCGCATTCTCACCAATCGTAAGTGTTTTACTTACACCGACCTGTCCCCATAAAGTAACACCATCTTCAATAATTGTTGCGCCTGCTATACCAACTTGTGCAGCAAACAAACAATTTTTCCCAGTAATCACATCATGGCCAAGATGCACGAGATTATCCAGTTTTGTTCCTCTTCCAATTATTGTTGAAGCCGTTACACCACGCGCAATTGTGCATCCCGCGCCGATTTCCACATCATCTTCGATGATCACATCACCACAACTATTCATTCGTTTATACCATTGTTCTTTATCTTTTTTGGTATTAAAATAAAATGCATCACTGCCAATAACTGTGTTCGATTGAACTGTTACGTTGTTCCCGATCTTTGTATAATCGTGGATACAAACGCCGGGATAAATGATACAATTTTTTCCAATCGTTACCTCTTTACCAATGAATACATTTGGCATGATGACTGTTCCTTCACCAATGATCGCAGCAGAATGCATCATCGTTTTCGTCGCTTCAAAAGGCCGGAAATGATGGACAATTTTTTGATATGCTTCGAAAGGATTATCTGAAAAATAAATTGTTTTCCCTTCCGGCATCTGTTCGTCTTTTGAATTAATAATAATATGCGTGGCTGCACTGTTCAGGCAGGTTGCATAATATTTTGGATGATCCACAAAACAAATATC
>JBBSQL010000062.1:0-13127 GCA_038257845.1 Chitinophagales bacterium | reverse complement strand
CAAAATAAAATTTCCTTTCCTTTTGACTCTTGAAAGTAAATAGTAAAGAAAATAAAAGTGATTGATAAAAATAAATCGATACGTTTAGATGCTGAGAAAAATACGATAGAGAAACTGGGAGTTGATAAAACCAAACAAAATAATCAATGAAGAAAATATTAATAATCCTTTCCCTTTTTATAATTGCCCAAAATCTTTTTGCGCAAAAAGCAAATGTTGATTCAGTCATTCACGCTATCTCAGTTTCAAAAAATGATAGTGTGAAAATAGCGCTGGTTACAAGTTTATTTACACCTGAAGCCAACAATAACGCTGACTATGTAATAGGTATCGGCCTGAAGCTTTTAAAACAAGCTGAAGTGGATAAAAATAGCATCGAAGAATCAACTGCCTATAGTTTTTTCGGCCAGGGCTATCGCCTATTAGGAAATTATGTAAAAGCTTTATCGTACCACCAAAAAGCACTTGCGCTTGCAGAGCAGATCAACAATCCTTCCCTGCTGGCTATTGTAGAAAATCAAATGGGGCATATTTATAAAGATAGAAATGAGTCTGAGAAAGCTATTGAATTATATAAATCTTCCGAAGCACATGCCAAACAGGGTGATAACAAATTTTTTGAGGCTGCTGCTTATTCTAATTTAGGCTATGTATATCTTTCTATAAATAGCTTAGATTCTTCTATGATGTTTTCGCAAAAAGCGTATGAATATTATAGACACATCTCCGGTGAAGCGGTTTTACAAACAGCACTTCCTTTTATATATGGAAACATGGCCAACGTGCAAAGTAAATTGGGTAATTCTCAATTGGCTATCAGTTATTACAATATGGCCCTCGCTAATTGTTCTTCCACATCTTTAAAATACCTTAATGTAATCTATACCGGTTTGGCGCAGCATTACCAAAGTCAACATCAAAAAGATTCTGCAGAATATTACGCCAGAAAGGCAATTGCCATTGTGAATAATTCGCCTTTATTTTACTTAAGTAGTGCCCCTGCACAACTACTTTCAGACATGTATGTAAATACCAATTGCGATAGCACGTTGAAGTATGCAAAGATTTTTAAAATAGCCAACGATTCTTTGTTCAATAACAAAACAAATCAGCAAATACAATTAATGACATTTGATGAAGATTTGCGGCAGCAACAACTGACGCAGGAAAAAATAAAAACGGATGAACAACGCCAGCAAAATATTCAATTTGCATTCATCGCTTTTGCCATCATCACATTTGTCATTATCTTTTTATTATTCAGCAGAAGTATTGTTGCCAATGAAAGATTGATTTCCTTTTTTGGTATACTGGGTTTACTAATTGTATTTGAATTTGTCAATCTGCTCATTCATCCATGGCTGTCTTCCATCACGCATGAATCACCGGTGCTGATGTTGCTGGCATTAGTGGCAATTGCATCTTTATTAATTCCTTTTCATCACAAAATGGAACATTGGATTAAAGAAAAAATGGTGGAGAAAAATAAAGCGATACGATTGGCTGCGGCGAAGAAAACGATTGAGAAATTAGGAAAGAAATAAACCAAAATAACATGCAAAAATTATTTTTTATAATATTCATTTGTTTACTTGTTTATGGCAGCAATGCACAATCAAATTATGTTGATAGTATAAAAGAAATTTTAGCACATACAACCAAACCAATAGAACAGTTTGATTTGCTGAATAAAATGGTTGATTATAACGATGGCACCCAGGGAAATTTTCAGGATACGGCTATAGGTCTTCGAATGCATCGCATAGCACAGCAATTAAAAAATGATTCTTTGCTTGCCATCAGTACAAATGTAGTAGGCAATTATTTTAGGGGTAAAAGTGACCTTCCTACAGCCCTGGAATATTTTTTCAAAGCTATTCCGCTGGCGGAAAAAGCAAAAGACAAGCGAAGAATAAGTTCCCTTTATTTTGATATAGCAGAATGTTACTATAACCTGCAGAACCTTGATGAATGCTATAAGTACGCCAATATGGGTGCAAATAATTTACCTGATAAAAACTCACCGATGTATGATTTTATGGCAATGCAATATCACCGCACGATGGGAAATTACTATCTCAAAAAAAATATGCCTGATTCTGCGTTGAAAGAGGTACATCAGTTGGAAGACGAAATTAGCAGGTTAAAAAAACCTAATTATCTCTTGTATTCTTTTCTTCAAAATGGTGTGGCTTACACACAACTTGGAGAAAATGATTTGGCAGAAGTATATTTTAAAAAAGCTTATCAACTTTCCGATTCAATAGTTTCGCCATTGCTTATACTCCTCTTTAATTATGATTATATCCCTTACCTGCTTACAACAAACCAGGTTGAAAAAGCCAGGCAGCAGGCATTCCAATTATTGAACCTCGGCAAACAGATTGATAACAATTTATCTAAAATGAATGCAGCCGGTTTTCTAAGCCAGGCTTATAATAAGTTGCATCAGTCCGACAGTGCTTTTTATTATTTAAGTATGGAATCTGCATTGAAAGACTCAGTTTTCAATCAAACCAATATTAATAAAATACAAACACTTGCTTTTAATGAACAGATAAGAAATATTGATGAAGAAGCGAAGCAAAAAGCCGCGGAAGAACAACGCCAACAAAATATTCAGTTTGCTTTAATCGCATTCGGCATCATCACATTCATCATTATCTTTTTATTATTCAGTCGCAGCATTGTTGCGAATGAAAGATTGATTTCATTTTTTGGAGTACTAGGTTTGTTGATAGTATTTGAATTCATCAATCTTTTAGTTCACCCATGGTTATCTTCTATCACACATGATTCGCCGGTTTTAATGTTGCTGGCGTTGGTAGCAATTGCGTCTTTACTTATTCCTATGCATCACCGATTGGAAAAATGGATCAAAGAAAAGATGATTGAAAAGAATAAAGCGATACGATTGGCGGCGGCGAAGAAGACGATTAAAAACCTGGAAAAGAGTTGAAAGATTGGAAATCCACTTTTTTTAGACAAGTGGAAATATCAAGGTTTATAACATATAATCAAAACAAATTTAAAGAACTTGTTCACTAAATATCATTATTTTTGGTGAATACAATCACTGGTATTATGATAGCAAGAGCAATTAAAGATAGAATACAGGCTAAAATCGGAAGTGGAAAAGCCATCATTATCTTAGGCCCAAGACAAGTTGGGAAAACTACTTTGATTAAAGATATTTTGGATAAGAAAGCATTTCTGTTCTTAGATGGTGATGACCCGACTGTAAGAAATTTATTGACCAATCCAAATACCGAGCAACTCAAAAGTATCATTGGTAGTAATAAAATTGTATTTATTGATGAAGCACAACGCATAGAAAATATTGGTATCACTTTAAAAATAATTACTGACCAGTTTAAAAATGTTCAACTAATAGTAAGCGGCTCATCAGCCTTTGAAATAAATAATAAAATAAATGAACCGCTTACCGGCCGAAAATGGGAATACAAACTTTTCCCAATCTCATGGAAAGAACTGGAAGATAATATTGGTTTTGTAAAAGCGGAGCAGCAGTTAGAATTGAGGATTATTTATGGCATGTATCCTGATGTAATTAGTAGCATCGGTAATGAAGCGGAGGTATTGAAACAGTTAACAGACAGCTATCTCTACAAAGATATCTTAGCGTTCAGCGGTATAAGAAAGCCGGAGATCTTAGAGAAATTATTGCAGGCACTTGCTTTACAAATTGGAAGTGAAGTGAGTTATAATGAACTTTCGCAGTTAATTGGCATAGATAAAAATACCGTTAATAATTATATTGATATCCTGGAAAAAGCTTTTGTAATTTTTAAATTAAAAAGCTTTAGCCGAAATTTAAGAAATGAAATAAAGACGAATCAGAAAATTTATTTTTATGATACAGGTATCCGGAATATGGTTATTGGAAATTTAAATCAGCTGGATCTTCGCCCGGATAAAGGTGTATTGTGGGAGAATTTTTTGATAGTTGAAAGATTGAAAAAAAATAATTATGAGGGTAACCTGGCAAAATCTTTTTTCTGGAGAACAGTTCAGCAACAGGAAATAGATTATGTAGAAGAAAAAGCTGGAAAAATTACTGGTTATGAAATAAAATGGAATGCAAAAGCTAAAGTGAAAATTCCAGTGGTTTTTAAAGAAACGTATTCAACTGAAGTGGAAGTTTTAACACGGGAAAATTTCAGGACATTTTTAAAGTAATTCATTAAATAAAAACTTTTTTTTAATTACTAAAAACGTCTATAGATCTTTGGCTGACACATTGGATAAAGACATTATTGAGAAGAATAGAGCGATACGATTGGCGGCGGCGAAGAAGACAATTGAAAAATTAGATATTAATAAAAATAAAACTGATCATCATGCATAAATTGTTATTCTTTTTATTGCTTTTTCTGTGCTTTTCAAAAGCAAATAGCCAGCCCTTACCAGACAGTACTAAAGCACAATATGCTGCTGCACAAAATGAAAAAGAAAGAGGGCAGTGCCTGGTGGCTTACTTTAAGCAGCAGCCATTAAATGATGCAACAACAAAAGCAAATGCACTACAATTAAAAAGCTGGTTTGAAAAACAAAAAGATGCGACAGGTATTAACTATATTAACCTGCGCCTGGCAATGGTCTTAGAAAATAATGGTGATTTTCCGGGAGCTCTAAATCTAGCGTTTTCGGTATTGCCACAATTTGAACAGCGTAAAGACAGTTTTGGAATTCTGACTACTTACGGATTCATCTCTGCTACTTATATGGCTGCAAAAGATTACCTGAATGCAGCGGTCTATTCTAAAAAGGAAATTTCAATTGTACAGGCAAGTAATGACAAGAATTTACTATCCAGGGCGTACAATGGAATAGCGTGTGTTTATGGTGAAGGGAATATGCCTGATTCAGGAATGGTATATGCTCAAAAATCAGTAAACATTGCCAGTGAATTAAAGAATTATAAACAGTTGGCGCTGTCCACAAGCACGCTTGGTGAAAATTATATTGCTGCAGGGGAATACGATATTGCATTGCCTTTTTTAAGACGAGCCGCCAACTTTTATAAAGAAAATGGGGCTTCTTCACCTTACCTGGATGCTTATCTTAAAAATGATTTCGCGCAATTGTTCCTGGCAACAAAACACTATGACAGTTCGAACTATTATGCCCGCCAGGCATTGATGGTATCAATCCCTTATGATGTGAAAGATGAGAGCAGGCGTTCTTATGAATACCTGTATAAAAGTTTTGAACAAACGAACCAGCAAGACAGCCTCAATAAATATTTCCGTTTATCTATGCTCATCAAAGATTCTCTTCTTAACCTGGAAAAAATTAAAAATATCGAAGCCCTTACTTTTCATGAACAACTACGGCAACAGGAAGCGGCTTCCCAACAATTAAAAGTGGAAGAAGATCGCGAACAGAACATTCAATATGCATTAATTGCTTTAGGAATTATTATATTTATTACTGCATTTTTAGTTTTCAGCAGAACGCATGTAGCCAACGAGAAACTGATTTCCTTCTTTGCAATACTTGGCTTATTGATTGTTTTTGAATTCACGAATTTATTGATTCATCCCTGGCTTTCATCCTTCACGCATGATTCACCGGTATTGATGTTGCTCTCTTTGGTATGTATTGCGGCATTATTAATTCCGCTGCATCATCGCCTGGAACATTGGATAAAAGAAAAAATGGTGGAGAAAAATAAAGCGATACGATTGGCAGCGGCGAAGAAAACGATAGCGCAATTAGGAGGTGATAAAAACCAAGTAATTTAATTATGAAAAAAATAATTTGCCTGTTATTATTTTTAAATTGTGCTGCGGCTTTTGCACAAAATATAAATGCCCAGATTGATAGCCTGAGAAATTTATTAAATCAAAAACAAACGCCGGCAAAACAAATAGATATCCTTAGTGACATTGCCTCTGACTATGGTTATAACGGAGAAACGGATAGCGTAAGAAGTGTAAGTAAACAAATGCTTGAAATAGCAACAAAAGCAAAAAACGATTCATTATTCGCAGAAGCGTATATCGATATCGCTTATTATTTTTTCCTGACAAGTGATTACAAACAGGCATTAGAAAACGATTTTAAAAGTTTGGCTTTTGCAGAAAGTTCCGGGTCAGACCAAAGTAAATGGTTTGCAAACAAAGAAATTGGTGCACTTTATAAAGAAATAAAAAATTACCCCGAAGCATTAAAATATTTAAAAAAGTCTGAGCCTTTTTTGGCTGCTGCTAACCTGCAGGATCCAACTAATTCAAGCAGAACAAATTCTCACATTGCAGAAACATATTTAGGCTTAGGTAAAATCGATTCGGCATTACGTTATGTACAACTTACCAATGAGAATACACCAAAGCAAAATGATCCTTATGGTTATGCAAGAATGTTGTACATTTTTGCAAGTGTATATAAAGCAAGTGGCGATAATGACCTTGCAGAAAGTTATTATAAAAAATGTATCGCCTTTAGTGATGAGCAAGATATTAATTTACCGTATGTCACTGCTTCTACTGATTATGGAAAATTTCTGTATGACAAAAAGGAGTATAATTTAGCCTTGCAATATGCTTTAGAGGCTTATGATAAATCTATTGATGGTAAAAATAAAGCAAGCGTTATTGAAGCAGCTTCATTACTTCGCAAAGCCTATTATGCCATTGGGCAAAAAGATAGCTCTTATTATTTTGCAAATGTAAAAGACGCTTATACAGATAGTGTTTTTAATGAGCAGCAAAACAATCAAATTCAGAACATCACATTTGCCCAACAAATAAAAGAAAAGGAAGACCAGTTAAAGTCGTCAGATGAAGCGCAGCAACGCAATGAAAATATTCAATTTGCATTGATCGCATTTGGCATCATTACATTCATTGTCTTCTTTTTATTATTAACCCGCAGTATTATTGCCAATGAAAGATTGATCTCTTTCTTTGGTGTATTGGGTTTATTAATTGTGTTTGAATTTATCAACCTACTCCTTCATCCGTGGCTCGCATCATTCACACATGATTCGCCGGTATTAATGTTGCTGGCGTTGGTAGCAATTGCGTCTTTACTTATTCCAATGCATCATCGTATGGAACACTGGATAAAAGAAAAGATGATCGAGAAAAATAAAGCGATACGATTGGCGGCGGCTAAGAAGACGATTGAAAAATTGGGTGCTGATAAATCCTCCATAAATTAATTCAATGAAAAAAATCATTTTTTGTCTTTCACTTTTGTGTGTGGCATCAACGTTATTTAGTCAATCAATGCCGGACAGTTTAAAAGCTAAATATGAACTTGCCAAAACAGGTGAAGAGAAAGGGCGTATACTGTACGCTAAACTCGTAAGGCCTAGCTCTGTCGATAGTTTGGGATTTAGTAAAGTGATCAATCTATTGTCTTATTTTAAAAAAAATAGGGATGAGGACGGCGCAGATTATATAGAATTATATATTGCTTCCACACTCACTTTCAGGGGAGATTATTCTACTGCAATAAATATGGCATTGCCCATTTTATCCCGTTTCGAAAAAAGAAATGACCAATATGGCATCATGCAGGCAGACCATCATATAGCTATGGCTTATGACGGAGCGAAGGATAAAGAAAAAAGTTTGGCATATTCTAAAAAATCAATAAAGCTAGCCGAAACCGTTGACCCCACTGGTTTTCTTTCTATTGCA
Organism: Chitinophagales bacterium; assembly: GCA_038257845.1. GTDB lineage: Bacteria > Bacteroidota > Bacteroidia > Chitinophagales > Chitinophagaceae > JAFDXJ01. The sequence goes on along the minus strand of JBBSQL010000062.1, from coordinate 5,454 downwards.
TGTAATGATATTGGGGTTACTTATTCTACTAGTGGTTTGCCGGATTCGGGATTAATATATGCGCAGAGAGCCGTAAATATTGATACACAAAATAAAGATACCCTAAGAATTTCGACTTCACTTAGTACACTGGGTGAAAACTATATGGCTGCGGGTGAATTTGATATTGCACTACCGTTTTTAAGAAAATCATTTTATTATATGTCTGTCATAATGGGTGAACAAAATGGTTATGCCGTGGCGTATGGTTATAATGATTTTGCACAAGTTTTCCTTGGGCTTAAACAATTGGACAGTTGCATCTTTTATGCACAGAAAGCAAAATTACTTTCGCAATCTTCCGGCTATAAAGATCAACTGCTTCGCGCTTATGAATACCTCAATCAGAGTTTTAATAAAAAAAATGAAAAAGATAGTTTAATAAAATATCTCAGTCTCGCAAGTATTGCAAAAGATTCTTTATACAGTACAGAAAAAACCAGGAACCTGGAAGCAGCTTCATTCCGCGAACAAATTCGCCAACAGGAAATGGATGCTGAAAAAGTAAAAACCGAAGAAGATCGCCGGCAAAATATTCAATTTGCATTGATCGCTTTTGGCATCATCAGTTTCATCGTTTTGTTTTTATTATTTACCCGCAGCATTGTTGCTAATGAAAGACTGATCTCTTTCTTTGGTGTATTGGGTTTATTAATTGTGTTTGAATTTATCAACTTACTTATTCATCCCTGGTTGGCATCTTTCACGCATGAATCGCCGGTATTGATGTTATTGGCATTGGTATTAATTGCGTCATTATTAATTCCCATGCATCATCGTTTGGAACATTGGATAAAAGAAAAAATGATTGAGAAAAATAAAGCGATTCGTTTAGCGGCGGCGAAAAAAACAATAGAGGAATTAGAAAAGAAATAAGTATTTTTAGTTACGCTTATTAGATGTATTTCAAAAAAAGATTTAACTAAGCTTCAATATAAATTATATGCAACTCACTGAAGAATTTATAAAAGAAATCGTATTAGCAAATTACGACCTTACCGTTGAAGTGAAAAAATTAAATGGCTACGATGAGCAAAACTTTTTATTAAAAGACAAAAATTCGAAAAAGTATATTCTCAAAGTTGCCAATGATGAACTTACGCCTGCATTTTTAGATGCACAGGTAAAAATGCTCAGCCATCTTTCAAAAACGAATGTAGCATTAATGGTTCCGCATTTTATCCTAAACAATGCTGACCACGCTTTGACGCATTTTACAAATGTTGGAAAAAATTATTTTATACGTGTGCTCAATTTCTTAGAAGGTGAATTTTGGGGTGATACTAAAAACCTTCCCGAAAAAACTTTCATTGATTTAGGGAATGTGTTAGGTAAATTGGATGATGCTTTGAAAGATTTTTCACACCCGGCGACGCATCGCCATTTTTTGTGGGATATCAGTAATGCAGCGGATGCAAATGCGAAATTGCATTGTATAAAAGATCCCGAACGCCGCAGAATTGCCGGCTATTTTCTAATGCAGTTTGAAACAGAAGTGTTGCCCGTTTTGCACACACTGCGGCATGCCTGCATTCATAATGATGCAAATGATTATAATATTTTAATTAAAGACAATGTAGTTTCCGGAATTATTGATTTCGGCGATGTCGTTTATTCAGCACTCATCAATAATTTGGCGATTGCCTGCACGTATGCAATCCTGTATTGTGAAGATCCATTAAAGTCAGCTACGTTAATTGTAAAAGGTTATCATCACGCCTACTCTTTGGAAGAAAGAGAAATTGAATTATTGTATTATCTTATTGCAGCAAGGCTTTGCATTAGTGTAACTCAATCTGCCTGGAATGCTTCCGTTAATCCATTCAATGAACATCACTTTCTCACTGAAAAACCGGGCTGGGAATTGCTCTATAAATGGATTGAAATAAATCCTTTAAAAGCACATAATGAATTCAGAAAAGCCTGCAGTTTTTCTTCTATTATAGATGAAGAAAATAATTATAAAAAACTACTGGAAGACAGGAAAAAATATATTGGTAAAAACCTAAGCATTAGTTATCAGAAACCTTTGAAAATTATCAAAGGCGCATTGCAATATTTGTATGATGACAAGGGAAATACTTTCGTGGATTGTGTCAATAATGTGAGTCATGTTGGCCATTGTCACCCGGTTGTTGTAAAAGCCATGCAGCAACAAATTGCAAGACTAAATACTAATACAAGATATTTAAATGATAAAATAGTGGAGTATGCAAAAGCGCTCACAGCAACACTTCCAAAGAAATTATCCGTTTGTTATTTCGTTAATTCCGGCAGTGAAGCCAATGATTTAGCCATACGAATCGCGCGCAATTTTACAAAACAAAAAGACGTCATCGTACTCGATCATGCATACCATGGTAATTCTACTTTGGCCATTGAAATGAGTCCCTACAAGTTTGATGCAAAGGGCGGTTCGGGAAAAATGCCTTATATCCATAAAGCGATTTCGCCGGATCTTTATCGCGGAAAATATCAGTATGGCGATAAAAATGCGGGAGAAAAATATGCAGCAGATATTCAACAAATCATTGAGCAATTAAAAACAGAAAACAAAAGTGTTGCCGCGTTTATTTGCGAAACATTATTGGGTGTGGGCGGACAAATTCCGTTACCTGAAAATTATTTAAAAAACGTGTATGAATTAGTAAGAGCCGCAGGCGGCTTGTGCATTGCAGATGAAGTACAAGTGGGATTTGGAAGAGTTGGAGAAAAATTTTGGGGATTTGAATTACAGGATGTTGAACCGGATATCGTAGTGCTTGGAAAACCAATCGGGAATGGTCATCCGTTGGCCGCAGTAATTGTAACGGCTGAAGTGGCCGATGCATTTAATAATGGTATGGAATATTTTAATACGTTTGGGGGCAACCCGGTTTCGATGGTAACTGGCCTTACTGTTTTATCTGTGATTCAAAATGAAAATTTACAAAAACATGCAAAGATTGTTGGAGATATTTTGATTGATGAATTGAAAAAATTGATGCAGGTTCATCCGATAATTGGAGATGTACGCGGCCATGGTTTGTTTGTTGGAATTGAACTGGTCAAAGATCGTACAACCAAAGCGCCCGCCATTCCAGAGATCGAAGTTGTTTTAGAAAAAATGAAAGATCGGGGATATTTATTAAGTACTGATGGTCCTTTGCACAATGTTTTAAAAATAAAGCCACCAATGGTTTTCGGCGTAGAAAACGCGAAGGGATTGGTGAAATATTTAGATGAAGTTTTAAAAGAGTTATATTTATCGGAATAAAAAATACATGCATCAAAATTGTTATTTATCAATCACAAAAAGCTACAGGCATATTAAAATAATTTAGAAATGCCTGTCAAATTGTTGTTGATTTGCTTTAAGAGAAGTACAACCAAAATTTTTGTATATTGAATTAAGCAGTTCAAATTTTTTTCATTTCATTATTACAAATTGCTTATTTTCAAAAAATACTTTATGAACGCAAAATCAATTAAAGGAAAATCTATAGATGATATTGCAGCGGCATTTGCTGACTGCACCAGTGATGGCTTCAAACCAACATTGGCAATAGTATTTATTTCTATCAAACAAGATAGAGCATCAATCACTGAATTATTGAATAAAAATAATATTCAAATATTCGGTGCTACTACTTCCGGGGAATTTATTGACGGAGAAATTGAGGAAGGAAGTTGTGTTATTATGTTGCTGGACCTGAAACCGGAATATTTCAAAATAATTTTTTTAGAAACAGGTGAAAAAACAACATTTGAAAATGCTGTTCAACTGGGCAAGGAAGGAAAAGATACATTTTCCAATCTGGCATTTATAATCGCTTCCGGGTGGTTAAACCAGGACGGCGAAAAAATTATTGAAGGCATTACACAAGGAGCTGGCAGAGACGTTGTCATTTTTGGCGGTATGGCCGGTGATGATCTTGCATTGGTAAGCCCAACTGTATTTACAAATAAAAGTAGCGGAGATAAAGGACTTCTTGGTCTCATTATCGATGAAGATAAAGTGAAGATAAATGGAATTGCTACCTGCGGCTGGAAACCTATCGGAACTTCAAAAACTATTACAAAGAGTGAAGGCAATATTGTATATACTATTGATGATAAACCTGCACTGGATATGATTTTGAAGTACCTGGGTTTGGAATATGATTTTGATTCGGGTAAAGAAATAGTTACACAGGTAGGGGCTTATTATCCATTGCAAATGGAGCGTGAAGGTGTTGCACCGGTAATGCGTACTGCAATGTTTGCCAACAGACAAGACCGTTCACTTATTTGTGCCGGAAATGTTCCGCAGGGTGCCAAAGTAAAGTTTTCGCTACCTCCCGATTTTGATGCCATTGAAAAAGTGGTGGAAGAATGCCAGGATTTAAAAAATGAAAGTCAGCATGAAGCTGATGCAATAATCATGTTCTCCTGCATAAGCCGGCATTTATCTTTTGGCATATTGATGAAAGAAGAAATTGAGCAGGTAAAACAGGTTTGGGGTGCACCCATGGCAGGTTTCTTCACTTACGGTGAATATGGGAAATCGAAAACAGGTAAACATGAATTTCATAATAATACCTGTTGTGTGGTGGTGTTGAAAGAAAAATAGTTTTATTGGTCATTGGCTTCATCAACCGCCTTATCGGTTGGTGTCCCCACCAACCGAAACTCAGTCAACGAAAACATGGTTGGTGACACCAACCAATAAGAAAGTGTTGAAAGAAAAATAATAACTTAAATAAAATTTTTTCTCACAAAATAAAAACTATATAAACATGATCAAAGCAACAGTCCTTTATGGACATCCAACAGACCCGGAAGCATTCGAGAAATATTATGCTGAAACGCATTTTGAAAAAATAAATAAAGTTACTGGAATAGCGAAACAGGAATACACAAAATTTCTTCCAAACCCTGATGGTACAGCATCTGCATATTACCGCATGGCAGAACTCTATTTTACAAGTCCTGAAGCAATGCAACAAACCATGCTATCTGCCGAAGGACAAGCCATGGCAGCCGATCTGTCTAATTTTGCTACCGGCGGCGCAACAATTATTACAGGTTTTATAGAAAATTAATTTTTGAAAAAAAATGAAAGCAAAATCAATCAAAGGAAAATCAACGGAAGAAATCAATGCTGCATTAACTGAAAGTATGGCCGACGGATTTAAGCCGACACTCGCTCTTGTTTTTATTTCGGTTAAGCAAGACAGCCCTTCCATTATCAGCATACTTGATAGAAAAAATATTCAGATTTTTGGAGCCACAACTGGAGGTGAGATATCAGATAGCGACATCAGCCATGAAGGGATTTCTATCTTATTATTGGATATAGACCCGGCCAACTTCCAAATATTGTTTGATGATTATTCTGGTAGGGATGTCGCGGAAGTAGCTGAGGCAATGACGAAGCAAGCATTGACGCTTTTT
>JBBSQL010000061.1:0-14318 GCA_038257845.1 Chitinophagales bacterium | reverse complement strand
TACTAATTTTTTTAAAAGAAAATCCATTCATATAAATGTATAAGCAAATCAACATGCATAAAAACAGCACGCTTAAAAGATCTTCATTTTTATATAAAATTAAATTCTCCATATCTTTTATTTTATCAAATTAAATTTTGGTAAAACATATACCACGGTAAAAACTACGATCCATACAATGTCTACAAAGTGCCAGTAAATACCTGCTGTTGATAATAAATTGGAACCGGGTTTTTTAAAATCACCCAGGAACGCCATGATCAATAAAATACTCAATAAAATAATTCCAATGAATACATGTAATCCATGAAAGCCGGTAAGTGTAAAAAAACTGGTACCAAATAAACTGCTGCTAATTGTGATTTGCTCTGCATGAATGAGGTGTACATATTCTTTTCCCTGGCCAAATAAAAAAATAATTGCCAGCACGATCGTTACTATCAGCCAGACTTTCATGGATTTGATATTGCTTTTTTTATATCCTCTTTCAGCCAGCATGAATGTACCGCTACTCGCCACTAAGAAAATGCTGAAAATACCGGTAGACGTGATGTTCAGCGCATTTTGTTCCGCTGGCACATAACCCGCAATCACAGACAAATAAATAAATGCCATGATGAGCGATAAAAAAAACATCGCTTCCGTCCCTACGAGTAATTTCATCATTGTTTTATTCATTATGCTTTTTCATTTATAAAAAATTAATTTTATTACATCTTGTCGCGCATGTCCGGATGCTTCAAATCCCATAGCGGCCTTCTGCCCGTTACTTCTGTAATCGTATCAAAATTCTTCAACCCCGGCGGTGATGAAGTCGTCCATTCCAATGTAAATCCATCCCAGGGATCCGCAGGTGCTTTCTTTCCTTTTCGTAAACCTTTAAAAATAATATACACTAATAACAAACCAGCAACACCCATTAGCATTGCGCCAACTGTTGAAATAAAATTTAATAAACCATACCATTTATAATCAGGATATGTATAAACACGCCGCGCCATTCCAAGAATTCCTAAAATATGTTGTACAAAAAAAGTTGCATTAAAACCAATCACGAATAACCAGAAAAACCATTTACCCAATTTTTCATTCAACATTCTCCCGGTCATTTTTGGGAACCAATAAAATAAACCGCACATCATTCCAAAAACACTTCCACCTATAAACACATAATGCAAATGCGCCACTACATAATAAGTGTCAGTTAATTGCCAGTCAATCGGTACAATGGAAAATGCAATCCCCGTTAAACCACCAATGGTAAATTCAATTAAAAAAGCAATTGCAAATAACATGGACACCGTGAATCGAATTTTTCCTCCATACATCGTTGCGAGCCAGTTGAAAATTTTAATACCTGTGGGAATGCCAATGAGCATACTGCTTGCTGAGAAAAAACTATTTACAACAAGTCCTGATCCAACGGCGAACATGTGGTGCATCCATACGCCAAACGCAAGCAGGGCAATGGCTACAGAAGATGCCGCAACAATATTATAACCAAAAATTGGCTTGCCGGAAAAAACCGGAAACACTTCTGAATAAATTCCAAAAGCAGGCAGCACGACGATATATACTTCCGGATGGCCAAAGAGCCAGAATAAATGTTGCCATAATAATGCGGATCCACCGGCTGCGGTAAAAAAATGTGCATCAAATTGTCTATCTAATATCAACATGGAAAGTGCCGCATTCAAAGCCGGTAATGCAGCAACAATTAAAAACGCATTTACAAAAACCATCCATACAAAAAGCGGTAATTTATTTAAACGCATACCTTTTATGCGATAATGCAAAACAGTAACGATCAAATTAATCGCAGTAGTTAAACTTCCAATTCCCGAAAGCAATAAACCCAGGCAGTAATAATCTATTCCTTTACTTGAAGAATAATTATGTTCATTTAATGGCGCATAATTAAACCAGCCCGCATCCGGTGCACCGCCTGCTGCAAAACTGAAATATAAAATTAAACCACCGAAAAAAGTCATCCACAAACTGAATGCATTCAAGCGGGGAAATGCCATTTCATTCGCACCGATCATGAGCGGTGTGAAGTAAACAGAGAAACCAAATATTGCCGGCATCAACACAAAAAATATCATCGTAGTGCCATGCATGGTAAAGAGTTGGTTATACGTTTCAGGGCTCAAAAAATGATTATTAGGAACAGCCAGTTGTACGCGCATCAATAATGCAAATGCGCCACCAACAATAAAAAAAAGTAGTGCCATCAACAAATACATAATACCTATTTGCTTGTGGTCAACAGACGATATCCATTGCAGTAAACCCTGGTCATTGCTCACGTTTGTATTGGGCAATGATTGTTGAGGTTCGGGTATAATATTTTTTTCGGACATGCTATTTTAATTGTAACAAATATGCTGTTAATGCTTGCAGTGTATCTTTATTAAAAATAAAATCAGGCATTTTTGATCCGGGTTTTACCTTTTGCGGATCGCTGATCCATTTATAAATATTCATTGAATCTACATTCATCATGCCACCCAACATTTTTTTGCGGGAATCAAAATGTGTAAGATCCGGACCAACAACACCCAATGAATTTGTCCCGCGAATGCGATGGCAACTGGCGCAAGTTCCTGTTTGAAATATTTCACTTCCCTCCATTGCCAGGCTATCTTTTGGAAGGGTTGCGTCTGTTGAATTTTGTGCGAGCCAGTCCGCATAATCTTTTTCATTTTGTGCGACGATGTCCATACGCATCCATGCATGTTCAGCACCGCAAAACTCACTACACAGACCGGCATAAGAACCTGGCTTATCAATATCCAGGTAAATAAAATTTGGTTTACCGGGAATCATATCCATTTTATTCCCCAGTTCGGGAACCCAAAAACTATGGATCACATCTGCAGCACGAAGTTCTAATAAAATTTTTTTCCCTGCAGGCAAATGGATTTCATTCGCAGTTACAACTTTGGAATTTGTATAATTTGCGTCCCACCAGAATTGATGGCCAGTAATAATAATATCCGGCGTAGCATCCCCTGCCACAGCGGGTTCTACAGCTTTCATCACATTGAATGACTGATAAAAAAAATAAATAAGTAGCAATGTTGGAATGCTGATCATAAAAACTTCCAGTGTTTTATTCCCGGTCGTTTGTTTTGGAATCGAATCATCATTTTTCTTTTTCCGGTATTTGATGGAAATAAAAAAAGACAGAAATATAATGAGTGCAAGCATACCAAAAGCTGCAATATGAAAACTTTGGAATAGCGCATAGATATCATGTGCCTGTGTTGATGAAGGATTCAGCATAGACTGGCAAAAGAAAACATGTATGATATGCGAATAAAAAATTGGCATTACATAAAAGGAGATTTATTTTTCATATAGAATCACCACAAAAATTTTATTTATTTTTCCCGATCATCGCAATCACAAGAATTCCTTTGGAATAATTTATACACACCAAAAGCCGCGGCACCTGCCAACGCCATGGCCAACCAGGGATGTTTTTTTGCCTGGAACACAGGGCTGAATGATTTTGCTGTTTTGTCGAAAGGCCCGCGGGCGCCATGATCCCCAGGAATAGGTTGATACAAATTATTCATACGGCCGGGAGATTCTGGTTCGTCAGTTTGCTGCCCGTCATAACAATTATCCGCTAAATATTTATCCAGCCATCCCGGCAAAACTTTATTACCTAAAACAGTTTTATAAGTTGATACACCATAAAAAATTTCACGTTCATCTTCTAATGCAGCATATAAAACAGCACGTGCTGCAGCTTCAGGTTCATAAATGGTTCCCATTGGTTTGGGTTTATTCGGCAAATAACTTTTTACAAAACCAAATTGCGTGGTATTCATCGCCGGCATTTGTACCATGCTCAATTGAATATGACTATGGTCATGAATTAATTCTGCACGAAGCGATTCAAAGAAACCATGTATCGCATGTTTCGCCCCGCAATACGCACTCTGCAATGGAATACCACGATAAGCCAACGCAGAACCAATCAAAATAATTTTTCCTTTATTGCGCGGCATCATTCTTTTCAAAGCTGTCATGGTACCATATACTTGTCCATGATAAGTGACTTGTGTAACCCTGTCAAAATCCATGGCTTCCATATCTTTTAAAGGACCGAAAACACTCACCATTGCATTGTTGATCCAAATATCTATGGGGCCTAATTTTTCTTCTATATAATCCGCTGCAGCTTCCAAAGCCTTGCTGTCACTTACATCCAGCGGAATACCCACTGCACGCGAACCCATATCTTCTGCTTCTTTTAAGGCTGCTTCCAGGCCATCTTTACCACGGGCCAGCAATGCTACATTTGCGCCTTCCTTTGCAAACAATCTTGCAATAGCACGACCAAGCCCTGCTGATGCGCCTGTAATTACAACTACTTTATCTTCCAGTTTTTTTGACATATATATTGTTTTATTTTTAAAAATATTTATTCTATTTAACTACATTTTTTCCTTAATACCTTTTTTTATTAACCACCAGTTAACCGGGAATGCTGTACAAAATCCAAGTAACATGCCACCCTGCATGATAAACCAGAATAAGGGTTCAGTAGCCTCCAATCTCCGGTTGAAGATAATAAAAACAGCAATTGCCATCATACCATACATTCCAATTTGCCAGGAAGCCAATGATAATGTATCTGCCTTGAGAGCAGACAACCAAATCTTGGAAGGCGGCCCGTCTCTCATTGGCCTGATTGCATAATATTGAAAAATAATTCCCAATATAAATGCAATGAAAAAATCAACCATCCAACTACCATACAATATGCTGCCGAATAATGTAATTGGAAAAATAAGCAAACCAAATTCAGCAATAATATCTCCCAAAGTACAGCCTGCACCACAATGCAGCGTTCCAACTACAACAGATTGCCAAAATGGTTTTTGCATTTTTTTCATATCATGTCCTTGAATATGAACACCATTCTCTGTTATCGATTTTCTGCCGATTTTAAAATATGCCAGTAATCCAATCGGGCCGGCATACAAACCAGTAACCGGCCAGACAATATTCATAATAGTCATCTTTTGTGTATGCCCGGAAATGATATCAATTAAAATTATGATGCAGGAAAGACCTCCTATAATTAAAGAAACAACTGAAATAATCTGTAATAAATTCATACTTGCTGCAGCATTATTTTAAAAGGATAATATAATCAATTATTCCGCATACGCGATTGTCGTTATCAATGCATTTGCATCCTGCCTGGAATCAAGCCTTGTATGTTGAACAATCACCGGAATATCTGAAGTAATCACACTGGAATAATCTGTATCTACAGGGATGGGCTGCGGATCTTTTAAATCATTAAACCTGAAATGTTTTGTACGTTTCGCCGGAACGCATAGCCGGTAAGGGCCAGCGGGATCTTTATCAGAAAAATAAATCATAATTTCTATATGTGCATCTGAATCATTTGTATTTAAAATACACGCTGTTTCATGACTTGTAAATTGCGGCTCCGGCCCATTACTCCAGGAAGGTATATATCCTTCAGCGATCGCCCAGGTTTTTTTTCCAATTATTTTTTCCATTATTTTTATTTTTAAATTTTAGCTAATAGCATTTCTACCTTTTTTCTTTTTAAGCATAATCAAAAGTGTACATACAGCGACTCCTGCAAGCACTGATATAGCCAGGTTTCTTTGCTTATGCGGATTTTTAATTTTCATATCATCCACATATTTTTTCTCCGGAAATGGTTTTGCAACAGCATTCTTTCTTTGATTTAATCCCATTGCCAAAACTTGTGCAAGATGCATGCCCTTACGATTCGTTTCCTGTTCTATTTGTTCGCGGCAACTAAAACCATCCGCAATGATGATTGTTTTTGCATCAGCATTTCTTACTGCCGGCAATAGTACACGCTCGCCTGCTTTAATGGAAACATCATAATGATCACCTTTTTCATACCCAAAATATCCCGCCATTCCACAACATCCTGAATCAAGAATTTCAAAATCCAGTTTTGTTTTTGTGAGTAATTCTTTTTCACAATCCATTTTCATAATTGCCTTATGATGACAATGCCCTTGTATAATTGCTTTCGCTTTGAAAGTGGGCATATCAAAATCAGGCGCTTTCTTTTCTAAAAATTCTGCCAATGTAAAAACATTTTGCTGCAATCGCTTAGCGTCTTCATTGCGTGGAAAAAGATTATGCAATTCATCCCTGAAAACTGCAACACAACTGGGTTCCAGTCCAACAATCGGAATGTCGCTACGAATTTCTTCCTGCAATGTTTGCATAATATCCAGCAACATTTTTTTGGCCGTATCTAAAAATCCAAAATCATATAAAGGCCTTCCGCAGCACAAAGATTTTTTTGGTGTGATCACCTCAAAGCCTGCCGCCTCTAATACTTCAACACCGGCAACTAATGTTTCAGGCAAAAAATAATTATTAAAAGTATCCGCCCATAAAATCACTTTTTTATCACTTTCTTTTCTTTTATTTTTTTGATTAAAAAACCATTCCTTAAAAGTGACCTCCGCAAATTTGGGCATTTTTCTTTTTGGCGCTACGCCAATAATTGCTTTCGTCACCGTACTGATGACGGGCGTTTGTGTAAAAAAATTGGCAATGCCCGGCATCAACGAAGCAAGCCTCGACCACCAATAAATCCAGCCAAATGCATACGCCGTGCGCGGCCTTAATTTGCCTTCATAATAATGTGAAAGAAATTCAGATTTATAAGTAGCCATATCCACGTTCACAGGACAATCGCCTTTACATCCTTTACATGCAAGGCATAAGTCCAGTGATTCTTTTACATGCTTATCTTTCCAGCCATTTTTTACCACATTTCCCTGCAACATTTCAAACAACATTCTTGCCCTGCCGCGTGTACTATCTTCTTCTTCACGTGTAACCATATAACTCGGGCACATCGTTCCATTTTCATGCCGCCTGCAATTGCCAACGCCCACACAGCGTAGCGTTGCGCGTGAAAAATCATACTCATCATCCGGGAATTGAAAATGTGTTTTTAAAACAGGTGGTGCATATTCATTACTAATACGCAAGTCATCTGAGATCGCAAATGAATCAATAATTTTCCCGGGATTCATTTTCCATTCCGGATCCCAAATCTTTTTAAAAGCATGAAATGCCTGCATCATTTCTTTGCTAAACATGATATCGAGTAACGGCCCACGAGCCTGTCCATCACCATGCTCACCGGAAAGTGAGCCATTATATTTCACAACAAGTTTCGCGGCTTCCTGCACGAATGCTTCGTATTGTTCTATACCTTCTTTTGTAAACAAATCAAACTGCACACGACAATGAATACAGCCCTGGCCGAAGTGTCCGTATAATGAAGGATTGTACCCATACTTATTAAAAAGTTCACGCAAATCTTTTAAATATTCACCGACTTTATTTGGGTCAACTGCTGAATCTTCCCAGCCCGGTGCACTCATCGGTTCACCCGGAACCCAGGCCGTTGCACCAAGTCCTGATTCGCGGATTTCCCATAATTTTTTTTCATCTTCCTCATTATCGTATTCATGCATGGAAGGCTTGTTGTCACCGTCTTTCAGCCCATCTTTCATTTTTTTTGACTTCGCATCTGCTTCCTCTTTTGTATCTCCGCCAAACTCTACTATCAGCCATCCTTTTCCTTTTGGTAAAAGGGGAATATCTTTTTCATTCAGGCCTTTTTTGTGCATGTATTCAATGAGTAAATGATCTATACCTTCCAATGCATTTGGCTCATATTTTAAAATTTCCGGAACCGCATGGCCCGCCTCATAAATATCTTTATACCCAAGTACGACGAGTGATTTAAATTCAGGCTTTGTCAATAATTGCATCTCTGCTTCAATGATTGTAACACAAGTGCTTTCAGAACCAATTAATGCGCGGCCAATATTGAAACCATTTTCCGGCAAAAGTGCGGGCAAATTATATCCGGAAACTCGCCGTGGAATATTTGGAAATTCTTTACGAATGATGTCTTCATATTTTTTGGTAAATGCTTTTAGCTGGGAAAATATTTCCGCTTTCCTACCACCTTCTTCCATTGCTTTTGCGAAATCTTCTTCAGAAGTTTTTCCCAATTTCATTTTTAATCCATCATATGTAACAATGGTAATTGATTCTGTATTATCAGAAGTTCTTGCACCACCTCCTTCACGCGCTGCATATACAGAATGAATGCCGCATGAATTATTTCCCAGCATGCCACCCAGTGTACAATGACTATGCGTCGCGGGGTCAGGCCCAAATGTAAGCCCCGCCTGCTCTTTAGTAGCATTGCGCATTTCATCCAATACAATGCCTGGTTGTACAGCCACCAATTTTTTTTCTTTATCAATCCACAAAACCTGGTTATAATATTTTGACATGTCCATCACGATGGCCACATTACAACACTGGCCTGCGAGACTTGTACCACCACCTCTTGATAAAAGTGGCGCTTTATATTTCCTGCACAAATAAATAGTGAGCAAAATATCTTCTTCGCTCTTTGGTATTACAACGCCTATAGGTATTTGACGATAATTGGAAGCATCTGTTGAATAAATAGCTTTACTTCCATCATCGAAACGCACTTCACCACTAATATTTTTTTCGAGTTCTTTTTGCAGTGCACTTCGATCAACATTTAAAGAATAAGGAGTTTCGAAATGAAGTGATTCTGCTTGTATGTTTTCCGCATGTTCTTTTGAAAATTTATTTTTGAGTGTGGGTGCAATGACGTCTGTTGTCATGATTTTATTTTTTATAATTTATATTTTTTCGCATCTGTGTATTTAAATTCAAAACCTAAACCCGGCAATTGCAGGTTGGGTTCGAGATAGCCATTTACGGGAGGAGAAATACCATCAAACAATAAATTTTCAATACGTGCATGATCATAAAAATATTCCGCTATATAAAATGCAGGTAAAGAGAGTGCAGCGTGCAAATGCAGTGCTGGCGCGCAATGCGAAGAAAAAGGAATTTGAAATGCTTCAGCCAGGTAAGCAATTTTTATGAAATTTGAAATGCCACCGCAGCGTGTAGCGTCAGCTTGCAATACATCTACCGCATTTGCTTCCAGCATATTTTTATAATAATAAAAATTACAGCCATATTCACCCGCAGCAATTTGCATTGGTGCGGCTACATGATTTTTTATATTTTTTAAACCTGAAAGATTATCAGATGTTACAGGTTCTTCAAACCAGGTTACATGATAAGGTGAAAATTTATTTGCCAAATCAATCGCCTGCTTAATAGTATATGCACCATTTGCATCAACAAATAAATGTACATTTTCGCCAATTGCTTTTCTTGCCCAATTGACACGTTCCACATCTTTCAATGGTTCACGGCCAATTTTTATTTTCACATTTTCAAATCCTTCTTCTGACCATATGCTCAATTGTTGTTGTAATTTATTTTTATCATAAGAAGTAAATCCACCACTTCCATACAATAACATTTTATCGCTTGCCTGTCCAAGAAGCTTGCATAGCGGAAGTTCCAGGAGTTTTGCTTTTAAATCCCACAACGCATTATCCACGGCTGAAACAGCCATCATGGCAATTCCTGTATTACCGTTATTACGAATGGCCTGTATCATTTTATTTGAAATTGCGGGAATATCCATTGCGTTCATTCCAACAACTTCATTTACTAAAACTGATTGAATAAAAGTTGCAGTAGATTTATCAGCGTATGTATAACCAATTCCATTTTTATTTCCACCAGAAATTTCTACAAGCACTAAAGTTGTGGAATGCCATTTTATTGTACCATCAGATTCTACAGGTGTTTCCGTAGGAATTGTATAAGCAGCTATGTTTAATTTCTTTATAGGAATATCATTATCACTTTCTTTATTTTTTTTATCCTGCATTTTTTCTGCTTCTTTCATAGTTTAAAAAATTATTTATTCGGCAGGTATTCATCAATTACAGATTTAAAAGATTGTTTGATCATATCCCATGAATCAGGATCACCTTTGAAAATAGCAGATGCAAATGATTTCATTTCTTTAAAGGAAATATGTGGTGGCAAAGGCGGCACAGAAGGATCTGTATAGGCATTGATAACAACCGGTTTATTCATATTGAAAGCCTTATCCAGTGCAGTTTCTACATCTTCCGCCTTATCCAGCCGAATGCCTTCCAGGCCAAGTAATTTTGCATATTCATCATAGGCAAAATCAGGTATATCCTGTGAAGCTTCAAATTTCGGATCACCTGCCATCACGCGTTGTTCCCATGTTACCTGGTTAAGATCACGGTTGTTCAATACTAAAATTATAAAACGTGGATCACTCCATGTCTTCCAATATTTTGACACGGTAATCAAACCATTTATACCAAGCATTTGCATTGCGCCATCTCCAATTAAACCAATTGCTACTCTTTCCTGGAATGCAAATTTTGCTGCAATCGTATAAGGCATTCCCGGGCACATCGTTGCAAGGTTGCCGGATAAAGATGCTTTCATTCCTTTGCGAATTTTCAAATCTTTTGCAAACCAGGATGCAGTAGAACCGGAGTCCGCAGAGATGATACAATTATCCGGTAAACGTTTGGACATTTCCCAAAAAATCAATTGCGGGTTGATTGGATCTGCAGTATTTTTAGAACGCGCTTCCATTAACTTCCACCAATCATCTACATCATCTTCAATTGTTTTTCGCCAGTTTCTATTTTCTTTTCTTTTTAATAATGGAATTAATGCCTGCAAAGTTTTTTTACTATCTCCCTGTAAATTAATTTCCATTGGGTAACGAATGCCCAGCATTTTTCCATCAATATCAATTTGTGCACCACGTGCCTGTCCTTCTTTTGGTAAAAATTCTGAGTATGGAAATGATGAACCTACCATTAATAATGTATCGCAGTCCATCATCATATTAAAACTTGGCTTCGTTCCTAAAAGCCCAATGGAGCCTGTAACGTAGGGCAAATCATCCGGCAATACAGCTTTGCCTAAAAGTGCTTTAGCAACGCCGGCGCCCAACAAATCCGCGACTGCCATGAGTTCATCTTCACAATCTTTTGCGCCTGCGCCTGCAAGCATGGCCACTTTTTCACCTGCATTTAAAAGGTCTGCTGCTTTTTGCAAATCAGCTATTTGTGGAATAATTACAGGCTTATTATATTCATTACTGGAATGTACCGTACCATGTTTTCTCTGAGGTTCTTCATAATCAAGTTCCTGTACATCATTGGGAAAAATAATACAGGTAACTGTACGTTCAGACTGTGCAATGCGAAATGCGCGGTCAATCAAATGTCGTGTTTGTTGCGGATCATTACATACATGTACATAATCGCCGGCAACATCTTTAAAGAGTGAAATTAAATCAACTTCCTGTTGATACGAACCACCAATTGCAGAACGTGCCTGTTGGCCCACAATCGCTACAACCGGCTGGTGGTCCATCTTTGCGTCGTATAAACCATTTAATAAATGAATAGCACCCGGACCGGATGTGGCCATACAAACACCCACTTCACCCGTGAATTTCGCATGTGCACAAGCCATGAAGGCGGCCATTTCTTCATGCCTTACCTGTGTAAAATTTACTGCATTATCAGAACGATTTAATGCACCTATAATTCCATTGATACCATCACCGGGAAAGCCATATACTCTTTTTACGTTCCAGGAAAGCAGGCGTTCAATGATGTAATCACTAACTTTTTGACTCATGATTTTTATTTTTAAAACGGCAGATTTATCAAAAGCTGTTGCAGATTTGAAACAACTTTCTGGATGTTTTTATTGGAGATAAAAACAAGCAACACAGCAATTTGCACAAAATTCCTGCCATGGAAATTTCTATGCGATATTTAAAATGCTAAAATTTATTTTGTAGAAAGTTTTGCCCGCTGTGGAAATTATGCATTGTTGACAACAACAACATATTCTAATTGTGGTAATAAAACTGCTACGAGGTTTCCAAACATAGGTTCTTCAGCATAAACACAACCGCCATCAATGTTGATGCAATTCCCTTGTTGGTTTTTTATAAAATCAATTGTCTTCGGTGTATGTCCATGTACCAATATTTTGTTTTCCAAAACCGGCTGAAAGTCATTGAAACCGCGGATCCAGAGCATTGCTTCCCTGTCTGAATAAATATTCTCCGCGTTAAAATTTAAACCTGCATGCACAAAAACGTAGTCGTCTGTTTTAATACAATATTTTCCGCGGTCAAAAAAAGCCAGGTATTTTTCCGGGATTTGTGAATAGTCATTAACATCAAAGCTTTGTAATGTTTCTGCTCCACCATTTCTCATCCACATATTAAATGAATTTACATCCAGTACAGATTGAAACATCATCTCTTCATGATTTCCTAAGAGTGTGTGAATAGTATAACCATCGTTTTCCAAAGAAATAATGGTGTCTATTACACCTTTACTATCCGGCCCGCGATCTATCAAATCTCCTAATAAATAAATGGTATCTTCTTTCGTGATTTGCAATTTCGAAAAAAGCATTTCTTCCAATGCTATTTTACAACCATGTATATCTCCTATCGCAATAATTCTTTTCATGTTCAAAATATATATTCCACTTTATTAAGAATCTATGTGCCGCTCAATTCCTCATAAGCCGCCAGCAGCGGGCGTTCTATGCCATCACCTTTCCATTCCGGTGAACCCGGAATTTCTGTATTGGCCAAAATTTCTTCTTTGCTTTTACCGGCTTTCAAATCTTTTTCGACAAGTTCCAAAAGATTTGATAAATAGTTTTTGAATGCAATGACCATTTCCATCGAACCTTTTACATCATAGTTTTCTCCTGAATGGCCGCATACGAAAACAGTTTTGTCAGTAAATTTTTTGGCTGATTGATCCAACACATTTATCCAGCTTTTAATATTTGCGCCGGCACTCCTGTCAATGAACGGATGACGGCGGTTAAATATTAAATCGCCCATGTGAACAATATTTGCTTTTTCAAAATGAATGATCGCATCGCCGTTTGTGTGGCCCGCACCATAATAATACAAGGCAATATTTTCGTTCGGTAATTTTTCATTTTTCGTCGTTTGAAAAACTTCATTGGGATAATATTGCTTATCCACGCTATTGTTTGCTTCTGCTACACGTTTTTGATTTGCCAAAGAATTTTCATGCGCCAGCACGCGTGTGACCAAATTTTTAAAAGCAATATTTCCTGATGTATGATCGCCGTGGTGATGTGTGTTGATGAGTAAATGATACGGTGCATCATGTTGATTTTTCAGTGCGTCAATAAGATGTTGTGCACTATCGGGGAACTGTGCATCCACTACAGTAATTCCATTTGCAGAGAACTGGAACGCAATGGTACCACCCTTTTCCGTGAAGATTCCAATATCATCTGTAAGCATTTCTATTTTCCAGGGGTCAATGGACATGGCTTTTAAAAGTTGTGTTGAAGAAATAGATAAGGCAGCTGCAGTAGCCAATGAGTTTTGTATAAATTTTCTTCTGTGCATATATATAAATTTTAAAAAAATCTTCGCTTGTCAAGGTAGTTATAAATAATTGGAAGAAAGTGCAGTCATTGTGAGAATTGTTTGCCAAAAATTTTGCTGTATTTTAGCTGTATAAAAATTTTACAAAAGCATGTCTTATAATATTGCACTGGCAGAACGCATCAGGAATCATCTTGCGGCATTTTCTAAACACAAAGTCAATGAAAAGAAAATGTTTGGCGGACTGGCATTTATGGTGAATGATAAAATGTGTATTTGCGCGAGTGGTGAAAATTTGATGTGTCGTTTTGATCCGGAAATGGAGAAAGAATTAGTTATGAAAAAAGGTTATCTGCCCATGATCATGCGCGGCAAAGAATTAAAAGGTTATTGTTATATAGAACCTGTGGGTTTCAAAGCCAAAAAAGATTTTGAATATTTCATTTCGCTTTGTCTTGATTACAATACAAAGGCAAAAGCCTCGAAGAAAAAGAAATAAGTTTTGTTACACAGATGGTACGGAGAACCGCGGTATCAAGGCGGCTGAGCGGAGCCGAAGCCACCGTATATCAGGGCCGGTGAGATTCCTTAAAATAATGTTGAATATTCATTCAGAATCTATTTTCTACTAAGGTAGATACGATTTGATTTTCTTTATTGATTTTAATCTTCCATCTTTTAGTTGTTATCTGTTTGCTTTTACCTTGAATCTCAAGATGGCTGAGCGGAGCCGAAGCCGCCGTATATCAGGGCCGGTGAGATCCCTTAAAAATAAGGTTGGATATTCATTTAGAATCTATTTTCTAATATGGTCAATAAGATTTGATTTTCTTTATTGATTTTAATCTTCCATCTTTTAGTTGTTATCTGTTAGCTT
>JBBSQL010000060.1:0-15983 GCA_038257845.1 Chitinophagales bacterium | reverse complement strand
GATCATAGAAGATAAAAATTCTTTTACCTTACAGAGAGTAAAAAAAAGTAAAGTCAAAGTATCGAAGCAAGCAGACAATGATAAAAATGCTTAAGTTGACGCGTATGCCCGGAGGGGTGGCATTTTGTATAAAATAATAAATTTCGATAGTTTTAAAATTAATGACCTATCAATTCTAAGTATGCCCGCTAAGTTGTAATAAAAATTTATTTCAATATTTTCTCCAATTCATAACTTAATTGTTCGCCGGTGAGATTTTTGGCAATGATTATTCCTTTGGGATCTAAAAGAAAATTCTGCGGGATGCTGCTGACATGATACATACGCGCCACAGCATTATCCCAATAATTGAGGTCACTTACATGTGTCCAGGTGAGGTGATCATTTTCAACAGCTTTCATCCAGCTTTGTTTGTTCTGATCAAGCGATACACTGAGAATGGTAAAATTTTTATTTTTAAAAGTATTAAAGGCACGCACTACATTCGGATTTTCACGTCGGCAGGGGCCGCACCAACTCGCCCAAAAGTCCACCAGCACATACTTTCCGAGGAATGAAGATAAAGAAACAGGTTGCCCGCTCAAATCATTTTGTGTAAAATCCGGTGCATGTGTTCCAATAAAACCCACTTCAGAATATTGAATATATTCTTCCAGGTTTTTACCAATAAAAGAATTTTTTATACCAGGTAATAATTTATCAAAACGATCCCGCATCGTGATGGGATTATCATCCACTTTGATGGTTACAAACAATACCCAGGGCGTAACATACGAACCGGGTTTATCCAAAACAAACTGGTCAATAGCATTTTCAACACTATTCTTTGCCGCCAAATAATTTTGGTTTCCCACAGCCAATGCATCAGAAGTTGCACCCTGCATCAATTGATTGAGCGTATTTACATTTGTATTTAATTTACTCACCAACGGGTTAAATATTTGTTGAAAATCCATAAAGTCATCCTGCGACTTTGAGCCTGTAATCTTCACCCCTGAAGGGTTTGCAGCATCTCCTGACATATCAATATGACTGTTTTCAACATAAATATTTTGTGCTGGCGCAGAACCAATTTCCAATTCAGTTAAGACAGGTTCATCTACTTTACCTTTTAAAATAAAATGTCCATCCTGTACAACAGACCTTGCCAGGACTTCTTTATTATTTGCATTAAACAATCTTGCGGAATCGCCATTATTCAGTCCGGTAATATTTGCAGAAATTATAAACCCGTTGATAGCAGAATCTTTTTGAGCAAAACTCAAAACCGGAAAAGCTATAATTAAAGTGAGAAGAATATATTTCAATTTGATCATTACGTTTTTATTTAATCTCCGTTATTTTGAAAACATGAATTGCAAAATTAACTGAAAATAAAAAAAGCAGGTTTCATCTCATCATTTAATTTTTCAATTAACAATACTTTGCAAAAAACGTTCTGTATCGCTATCTATTGTTTCATCGGAACGCAGCGCTTTAATATATGCACTGCCAATGATTGCGCCGCTTGTGAACCTGCAAACTTCATTAAAGCTTTTTTTATCATAAATACCAAAACCAGCGAGCACAGGATTTTTCAAACTCATTGCCTGCAAGCGTTTTAGAAAATTCAGGGCATTCAATTTTTTATTTTCACCACCTGTAGTTCCGCTTTCAGTAACGGCATATAAAAAACCACTACTCAATTCATCCAGCCTGCGGATCCGCTTTTCAGATGTTTCCGGTGTCACTAAAAAAATAAATTCCAGTTTATTTTGATGAATGATTGCGCGATAAGTTCTTTCAAATTCAATATCCGGAAGGTCAGGAATAATTAATCCATCTATTCCAACAGCTTTTGCCTGTATGCAAAAATTTTCAAAACCAAATTGCAGGATAGGATTCAAATAACCCATCAGGACAACAGGGATATCAATCTTCTGCCGCATGTTTTGCAATTGCTCAAATAATTTTTCAATGGTCATTCCATTTTGTAAAGCAACTGCTGAACTGTTTTGAATCACCGGGCCGTCTGCAAGCGGATCACTGAATGGCATACCAATTTCTATCATGTCAGCACCATTAAACTGAAGGGACGACATGACTTTTAAGATGCTATCTAATTCAGGAAAACCTGCCGTGCAATACACACTCAGTATATTTTTACTTTTAATTTGAAACAAGATGCGTATCAGCCTATACATAAAATATTTATTAAACTTCAACAATTTTTTGCATATACGTTTCCATATCCTTGTCACCGCGGCCACTCAAACAAATCACTACATTGTCTTCTTTTTGAAAAGATAAATTTTCCAAAGCTGCCAGCGCATGCGCACTTTCTAATGCCGGAATAATGCCTTCCTGTTTTGCTAAATCAAATGCCGCAGTCAATGCTTCTTCATCAGTAGCAGATAAAAATGTAGCACGTTTTGTTTCAAATAAATGCGCCAGCAAAGGACCAATTCCCGGATAATCTAATCCGGCTGAAATACTGTGTGGTTCTGATACCTGGCCATCTTTAGTTTGCATTAATAAACTTTTACTACCGTGCAAAATACCTGGTTTTCCAAGTTGTGTTGTCGCAGCAGTTTTACCGGAATCAATTCCACAACCTGCTGCTTCCACAGCAATAAGCTGCACATTTTTTTCATTGATAAAATGATAAAAAGCGCCGGCTGCATTACTACCTCCCCCAACACATGCGATCACGTAACCCGGGTTTTCTTCTCCAATTTTTTCTTTCAATTGCCATTTAATTTCGTCGCTGATCACACGCTGAAATAGTGATACCAAATGCGGGTAAGGATGTGGACCTACTACGCTACCAATAATATAATGTGTATCGTTCGGGTGGTTGATCCAATCGCGGATAGCTTCATTGGTAGCGTCTTTCAGCGTTTTGCTTCCACTTGTTACAGCAATTACTTTTGCCCCAAGCATTTTCATACGGGCAACGTTTGGCGACTGGCGTTGCATATCTTTTTCACCCATGTAAATGATGCATTGCAAACCTTTTAATGCACAAACTGTTGCTGTCGCTACGCCATGTTGCCCCGCGCCGGTTTCAGCAATGATTCTTTTTTTACCCAATTTTTCTGCCAGCAAAACCTGGCCAATTGCATTATTGATCTTGTGCGCGCCGGTATGACAAAGGTCTTCGCGTTTTAAAAAAATATTGGTATTATATTTTGCACTTAACCTTTTTGCAAAAAATAAAGGCGTGGGCCTTCCCGCATAGTCATGTAATAAATTATTGAATTCAATTTGAAAATCTTTCTCCTGTATAATGTTTAAATAATTTTCCCGCAACGTTTGAATATTTGGATACAACATTTCGGGGATAAATGCGCCACCAAAATTTCCATAATAACCTTCCTTATCCGGGTCGCGATAAATTTTTTCTGAATGCATGTTTGCAGAATTTTTTGTAGAAATGTTTGTTGATTTTTAATGCATCATTTTTTTAAACATTAATACCTTCACCAAATCTTTAACGCCGGGTTCTTTTTCAAAGGCGCTATTAATATCAGCCCCAAAAAAATCAGGGTGATCAAATTTTTTCAGCAATGGCGCATCTTCCAGCGCAATGCCACCCGCGATTAAAAATGGTTTTTCTATTTTATGTTTTAATAAAATAGACCAGTCAAACTTCTTTCCAGTACCACCTTTACTGCCATCAGCATCTTCACAATCAAATAAATAATAATCACACACTTCATCATACGGCTTCAGCAATTCATCTAAATCTTTTGAAAAATTATTAGCGATATGAAAAGTTTTAATTAGTTCATATTCTTTTGATAACTTTTTACAAAGCTCAATAGATTCTTCCCCGTGCAATTGAATAACATCCAGTTCATAAGCATCTGCCAGCGCCATGATCTCCTCATATTCCTGGTTTACAAACACGCCTGTTTTTTTTATATCAAAATCTGCATCCTGCATTTCTGCAGGTGAAATGGAATCCCCCATATAACGTTTTGAACTTTTAGAAAAATTCAGGCCGGCAAAATCTATATCCAGCGCATCGAGTTGTTTAAGTTGTTTTAATTGTGTTATTCCACAAACTTTTATATTCATCTGTTTTTGTTTATTGAAGTCATAAAATTTTCCAGCGCCTGCGCCGGGCTTTTTGTTTTCATAAAAAGGCCGCCTATTAAAAATCCTTTGAAACCCGCATCCTGTAAAGCTTTCAATTCTGAACCAGTTGTAATGCCACTTTCTGAAATGGCCGGTTTTTCTTTTGGAATTAGTTGAATGAGGCGAAATGAATTTTCCAAATCAATTTCAAAAGTATCGAGATTCCTGTTATTTACGCCAACCATATCCACTTCATCGCAAATATGATGTATTTCTTTTTCATTATGTATTTCAAGGATGGATTCAAGTCCCAAAGAATGTGCAATCTTTGCTAATCTTTTAATTTCTCCCGGCGAATGTAAAGCAGCAATTAACAAAATAACATCAGCACCGATTCCCTTCGACTCGACTAATTGATATTCATCTATAATAAAATCCTTTCGCAATAAAGGAATTTGAACAAGGTCATTCGCTTCAAGCATATCATCAATAGAACCGCCAAAATAAATTTCATCCGTAAGTACAGATATGCCTGCGGTATATTTTTCATAAACAGGCAACACTTCATCTAAAGAAATATTATTTTTATATTTGCTGCTGGGCGATTTCCTTTTAAATTCAGCAATAATGCCATTGCTGTTTGGTTGCAATAACGCTTCTTTTAATGAGCGTGTTTGCTTCGCAAAACCGGGCAACATTTCCCATGCCTGCACAGGAATCATTGTCGTTTTTTGTGCAACCTCAATTTTTTTATCCAATATTATTTTTTGCAAAATATTCATGACTGCAATACTATTAAGTTATTAAATGCTTTAAATGCTTTTCCTGATTCAAGGCTTTCTACTGCAGCATCATAAGCGTCATCATATTTTTCGAATTTTCCTGTTAGTGATAATGCAACCGCTGCATTGGCCATTACCACTGCGTTTTGCGACCAGGTGCCCTGGCCTTTTAAAATATCCACAAATATTTTAGCAGAATTTTCAACACTATTGCCACCATAAATTTCTTTCGGATCTACAAAGCGTTTACCCAACATTTCAGGTGTCATTATTTTTTCTCCTTCCCTTGAAATAATTTTCACATCAGCCGTCAAAGATATTTCATCATACCCATCAAGCGAGTGAAAAATTATAAAAGAGGTATCCGTTTCCTGCAAAATATAATTATAGATACGCGCCATTTCCAAACTATATACACCCAACACATTGAATGCAGGTTGAGCAGGATTTATCAATGGTCCAAGCATATTAAAAAATGTACGGATTCCCAGGTTTTTGCGCATCGCTCCAACAACTTTTAGTGCTGGATGGAAAACCGGTGCATGCAAAAAACAAATACCTGCTTCATCAATTTCTTTATTAAGTTTTATATTATCTGTTTTGAATGTATAACCCAATTGTTCCATCACATTGGAAGAACCACTGATGGAAGTCGCGCCGTAGTTTCCATGCTTCGTCACCTTCTGTCCTGCGCCTGCTATGATGAATGCAGCAAGTGTAGAAATATTAAATGTGTTTTTCCCATCACCACCAGTACCAACAATATCAAGCGTTTCAGCGTTTTCTATTTTAACCCTTACACACAATTCCATTAAAGCATCGCGGAAACCAAGTAACTCTTCAATGGTAATACTGCGCATTAAAAAAACGGTTGCAAATGATGTGATCTCCGTTTCAGTATAAGCGCCGCTTGCAATATTTCGCATCACATCTGCCGCCATTTCGCGCGATAATGTTTTATATTCAAAAAGAAAAAGGAGTATTTTTTTCATATACTTTAAAAAGGTTATTTAAATGAAAGCCAGTTACGGATTATTTGTTCGCCATAAGGAGTCAAAATACTTTCCGGGTGAAATTGTACACCATGAATTTTATATGTTTTATGCCTGAATGCCATGATCAGATTATTTTGATCTTTTGCAGTTATAATTAAATCTTCCGGCAAAGTTTTTTCATCCACGATCCAGCTATGATACCTGCCGGCATCAAAACTTCCAGGCACATTTTCGAAGAGATCTTTTCCATCCCCGGGCCTGTCAATAATTTCAACCGGGGTAGCAATGCCATGAAAAACTTCTTCTAAATTTATTAATGAACCACCCAGCGCTTCAGCTATTGCCTGGTGCCCCAAACATACGCCCAGTATGGATTTAGTTGCGTAATATTTTTTTATTAATGGCAAAAGCAAACCAGCTTCTGATGGAATACCCGGGCCCGGTGATAAAATAATTTTATCATATTGATCAACATCTTCCAATGATATCTGATCATTTCGTACCACGTCAACTTTTGTATGCAAAATTTTTTCCACGAGATGAACGAGGTTATACGTGAATGAATCGTAATTATCAAAAACCAAAACGCGGGGTACTATTTCTTTGCTATTTTTATCCATTGACTTTTCTATTTTTTTATAATTATTTATTTCAAATTCCGGCGTATAAAGAAGCCGCCTGTTCAATTGCTTTTTTTAATGCGCCCAATTTATTCGTCACTTCCTTTAATTCATTTCCGGGAATACTGTTTACCACGATACCCGCGCCTGCCTGGTAATACAGTGTATTGGATTTGCTTAAAAATGTGCGTATCATAATGGCCATTTTCACATCGCCGTTAAAACCAATAGCACCAATACAACCTCCGTAAAAACCTCTTGGGAAGTTTTCATTTTGCTGAATAATTTCCATGGCTTTGATTTTCGGCGCGCCACTCAATGTACCCGCGGGAAAAGTTGCTGCAATAATTTCAAAAGGATTATAATTTTCTTGTAAGTCTCCTGAAACTTCGCTGGTAAGATGTATGACATGTGAAAATAATTGCAACACTTTATATTTTGAAACCCTTACATTACTGCACACACGGCTGAGGTCATTGCGCGCCAGGTCAACTAACATGGTATGTTCCGCATTTTCTTTTACATCTCTTTTTAATTTTTCCGCAAGTGCTAAATCGGTATTGGTATCGCCTGTTCTTTTAATCGTTCCCGCAATCGGATGCAGGTATGCTGTACCTTCTTTCAATATCAGTTGCGACTCAGGACTCGAACCAAATATTTTATAATCACCATAATCAAAATAAAATAAATAAGGAGATGGATTGATACTCCTCAAACTCCGGTAAACATTGAATTCATCGCCCGTAAATGCCTGCGAATATTTGCGGCTGAGGACGACCTGGAAAACGTCGCCGCGTAGAGTATGCGCCATGCCTTTCTCTACCATTTTTATATACGTTTCATCCGTGATTGTTGATTGCTCTTCACCAGATTTTTTAAACGGGAATACAGGTACGTCCTTACTTTTAATGAGTGATTCAAGCAAAGAAAATTCGCTTTCTATACCTGCAATTTTATTTTCACATATATACATTTCATCTTTGAAATGATTGATGGCAATCACATATTGATATAGCCTGTAACGCACCAGGGGAAAGTCTTTTTGCAAAACTTGCGGCTTTTCTACAGCATCAAAAAATGCATAAGATTCATACGCTGTATAACCAAACAAACCCTGCACTATTTGAAGGAAATCATGCGGCAATGTATTGATATGAAAAGCCTGCATAAAATTCCACATCAAAGAAGGAATCTTATTGCGATCATTGAGTTTTTCAGTCTCCGGGCTTCGGCCGGGAAATTTTATTTCGATTGTTGCGTAATCTTTTATTTCAATGCCGCCAATGGCGTTCACACAAATAAAAGAAAAGCTGTTTTCCATAGACTCGGTATCCGAACTTTCGAGTAAAATGGTATCGCGGAAACGATCTCTCAGGCGTAGGTAAATGCCTACGGGTGTGTAAATATCCGCGAGCATTTTTTTAAAAACTGTATTCAGTTCAATAGGTTTCATATATTCAATTTTAAAAAACCGTTTACAAAGTCCATTCGCTTTTGCACAAAAAAAAACCCTGGCAAAATTTACCGGGGCACTTAAAATAAGCATTGGCATGACATTACAAACCCCGGACGGAGAAAGTATGCCACCACCAGATATTTTGTAAAGGGAAATGTTTCATTTGCAAACGAAAGTGCAGACAATTTTTTAATAAAAAAAATATTTTTATTTTTCTGCAACTATTTTGACTTAATGCCTGCCACAGATTTCATGGCTGCCAGCATGATTTTGATCCAATAATTAAAGACAGACTTTTCTTCTACCCTGTTCACATTAAAATCAGCGGATCTTGTTTTTTCTTTTTTAAGAATAAATGTATTGGCGATAAAATATTTAATGCGTGTTATGAGAGGTGTCTTTAAACTGTCATTTGCATGATAGGCTGCAATGGCTAAACCTTTGGTATGAATTTCCACATGACCATTAGCGGCTTTATTATTTGCTTTTGCATGTATATGTATCGAATCAACACGACCTTTAGTAAAGCGAATGCCTGTAATTCCCTGCTGCAAAGGGTTTATAGCGATTGCATCAAACGGTAAAACATTTATGTTGAATTGAAATCCACCTGTAGTATCCGAGTATGATTGATTCATGAATATTTGTGCTTCCACTGCATCATTAATCTTACCTGAACCGGAAATATACAGGCTATCATGCAAATTATGTGAAGCATTTTTGATATTAAAAACAGCGGCATTTAAATCACTAATTTTTAAATCAAGGCCGGGCTTTTCATTTCCCAGCAACTCAATGTAATGAATACCTGCATTCAATAAATTCAATGAATCTATGTGCAAGGGGAAATCAATTTTACCCAACGCCGCTGCAGGTAAAGGTTTTATGATACTTTGCTGAAAAGGTAATTTTTTGTCTTTGATAATTTGTGCAAATGCATCATAGATCGTTGCCGTACGTGCCAGGATAGCAAAGGGTTTGGCAAGTAATTGAGAAGCATTTAAGTTATTAAAAATAATTCTGCCGGTATGAAATTGCTGGTAATCATTTTGCCAGGTTTGTTTAGCGAAAAATGAATCGCTTGAAAGGTGTGGAATAAATTCCAGTGAATCAAGTTGAAGCAAAGAATCTTTTGCTGAAAATTGAATTGCATTGAATAAAAATTTCCCGGTTTTATTATTCAACGCAGTACTGAATTTTAATTTTGTATCCGTATGATTTAATAAAACATTCTGCCAGTCATTTATATTTGTTTCTGTAAAACCAATTTTTGGAATATTCAATTCTGCCTGCGTGAGTGTTGTTTCTTTTTTTCCCGCTATTAAAATATTGGGCGAAGAAAGATGCAGAAAACTTGTTTGTATATTAAATATATTACCTGGCAGCAATTGCAAAGTATCTAATTGAAAAGTCAAATTTGCATTGGGTGCTGCAACAGAAGTTCCATGGATAGCGTCTATGTTCATACCATTTAAAGACGCAGTCAATCCGTGCAAAGCTACGGTATCATTGAATGAAGCATAATTTAATAAAAAAGAGATTTGAGGTACGTCAATATGCAAAGTATCTTTTGCCGCATAACTTTCAATATGCATTTGTGCTGAATCCACGATGGTATTTTCCAAAATAAGTGGCGGTCTGTAAGCAGCATCTTTGGGAAAATTTTTTTCCGCATCTTTATGAATGTACCATTGAATATCGGGCTTTATTAAATGAAATCCATTCCAACTTTTAATATTTGAAAAATTAGTAAGCCCGGGGTTTCCTGATAATTTTGGAATTTTAATGATCATACTGTCTTTGGCAGAAGTATAGCGTAAAGAAATATTTTCTATGAATGATTTGTTGAGATTATTAATATTAAATGAATCCGTGAAAACAGCTAAGCCCGGGGTAAGTACCATTAATGAACCGCCGTCAAAAAAGGCTTTATCGAAATGAATAGCCGCATCATCCGGCTTGCTGAATTGCTCTATATCAAAATGCTGCAGGAAAGTTTGAACCTGGATACTGCCCGGCAAATTCAATTGCAGTTCCGTATTGGGCAATGAAATGCTTTTGACGTAAATTGATATAGGCAAAACAGTTTTTTCGGGCATCACGTTTCCGGCAATACGTTGTGAGGAAATTTTCCCGCCGGCCCAGGTAAAATTCTCGAGGTTTATTTTTTCTTCGTCCGCAGAATCATTGATATTTATCCCGGAAAGTAGTAGCCCGCCTGCATTTAAATGCAATAATTCATTCTTATCTGTATAATCAAATGTAGCAATTGAAAAGTTTTTTTGATTGCCATCCAAAACACCTTTAGACAAAAAAATCTGTTGCAAACCATTATTATAAACCGCGTTGGAAAATGACAAGCGATCAATGGACGTCTCCAAAGTACTTACGCGCGTGGCCCTAAAAAGGCTTTTTAAAAAAACAGATGCATTCACTCCATTAAAATTTAATGTATGATTTGCGCCGGTGGAAAAACGGTATTGCACATTTCCATTTTGTACAGTTAATTTTTCTACAGCAAAATATTTTTCGATATCATCAAAAATTTCAAATAATGGTTTCCTGATCTTATTTTCATCCTTGCCTTTACTTTCTATAATGATGGCAGGATTTTCTAAAAATGCTTCCTGCATTTTAATGGTTTTATCAAAGATCAAATCGCCCAGGGAAAGGCCTTTTAAAGTGAGACTGGGAATATTTAATGCACGCAATGCATGATCATTATTTCTTGTTCCCGGGACCAGGCCGAAATTTACCAGCTTTAATTCACGATTTGTAAGAGATACACTGTCAAACGTTATTTCATATAAACTATCATCCGTATAAGAGCGGTAATTCTTTACATCAAAATCAATACTTTCTACCTGCACAGGGTTTTCATTTTGCGCGGAGATATTAATTTGCCGGAGCCTGAAATTATTTCCTTTGGAAAAAAAACTTAGCGTTTTATCATCACGTTGAGTTTTTACAGAAATATCAGAATTAATGATACCAATATATTTTACCTCAATATCTCCAAACAACCCTTTCAGTACAGAATTAATCATCGTATCTGCCGAGACTTTTTTATTTTTTTTATGCGTGTTGAATAAAAAATTAATATCAGAATTCTGACAATAAACCGTATCTACTTTTACCAGGCTTTTCCTGTACAATGCATTAAAATCAGTATTGATTAATTTTAATGTATCAAAATGAATTCTATATTTTGCAGATATACTATCAGGGCTTTCGCCGGTAAGTGTGCAATTATTAATAGAAATTAATTTTTTATCTGTAGAAATATCAAGGCTGCTGAAAGCCAGGCCATGCAAGCCATCCGGGAAAGTGAAAGACTGCGGCCCGGAGCGCACAAAAATATTTTCACTGAAAAAAAACTGGCTGGAATTGTTTGGCTGAACATTTACACCAAAGCCATCCACACCAAAATCTATATCGTGCAGCCGGATCAATTTTGAACTATCACCGGGTGGGTATAAATTAAAATTGCTTTTTGTAAAACGCAGTTTTTTCACCTGCATGTTACTCATCACGTTTTCTATTTGCAGGTATAATTCGCCCAGTTGTTCCGGCACAGACATGTTCTTTGTCGTATCCTTTGCAGAAGGCCTGATATTAAACGTGGGCGCGTTGCAGATCACCGAATCAAGCACGAGTTTTTTACGCAGGATCACATCCCAGATATTTTTCAGCCGAAATTCCAAATAAGGAAATTTCACATCTGTCCCACTTTCCTCCCGGGAGGAATCCATTACATATAAATGTGCATTATATGCTTCCAGTCTTTGCTGGCGGCTATGATATTTTATCTTTGCAATTTCAAGGCGGTATTTTCCACCTGATTCTTTGGCAACAAGGTTTTGAATTATATTTTCAATATTATGCCTTACCCAATAATTTCCACCAACCAGCAGGATCGCAAGAAAAAGAATGATCCCCAGGGTAATTTTCGTATGCTTTTTTTTGATGGAAAATTTCATGACCAGCGATCGGACGTTTTTTGTAATTGAAATTATAACATATTAGCGAGGATGCCTTTTTGTTTTCCTGCAATTTATAAAGCAGGAATTTTATAATAAGAATTCTTTTAATACTTATGCTTTTTTACATGACTGAATATATTTTCAATAAAAATATTTTGAATAAATTCCGGAACAATCCGGCTGAGATGATAGCAAAATTTATTAATAAGGCCGGGAATGATTCTAGACTTTCCTGCAAGCATTCCGTCAATGGCTATTTTGGCCACTTCGCCCGATTGCATCACAGTCAGCCTGGCCGGCCCTTTCAGGCTGGCATTGCTGGCGGTTGTACTTTTATTGGTATTCGTTCCAGACGGACACAAAACACTTACTGATAAACCATATCTTTTCAATTCTACACGCAATGACCTGCTGAATGTATATACAAAAGCTTTTGTTGCGGCATAGACCGTTTTTTCAGGCATTGCATAAAAGCCACCGAGGCTTCCCACATTCATGATATAGCCTGGTGCATTTAATTTTAATTCATCTAAAAATTCCCTGGTCATGATGCAGCCAGCAAGAATGTTAAGGTTTACCTGGTGATAATAAAAATCTTTACTCAGTGATTCAAATAAGCCTTTGGAGCCGATGCCAACATTATTGATGAGTATATTGATATGGTAATTATTATTTTTTGTCCATTCAAATACAGCAGTAGCACTGCAATATTTCGATAGATCAATTCCAAAGGAGTAGCAGGAAACATGATAAGTGTTTTTGATTTTTTCTTCCACGAAATTCAAATCCCGCCCGGGTAAGGCTACCAGTAAAACATGCATACCCCTGGAAGCGCACTCAATGGCCAATGCCTTGCCAATTCCTTCGCTGGCACCTGTAATTAATGTATAAAGTTTTCCCGGTTGAGTAGTAACGATGGTTTCCACCGGATCATTTTCAACTTTCATCTCACAAAATTACGCTTTTGTAAATCCTTTTTTTCATTTAGCCATTCAATAGTTTTGCTTAATCCTTCTTCAAGTGATATATAAGAATAACAGAGTTCTTTTTTTGCTTTATCACAATCGAGTGCCCAATTATACGAATATTTTTTTATCCATTTAGGCGTGAGCAAAGGTGGCTTACCGGTAATTTTTGTTATTAATAACATTAGTTGCCCGGCGATGAGCATAATCGGCAAAGGTAGTTTTATTAAATTCCTTTTGATGCCGGAAACTTTTGCCAGGATTTCAAAGAATTCATCGTAAGTGGCATTTACGCCGGATAAAATATAACGCTCTCCCGATTTTCCCTTTTCCATCGCGAGGATGTGACCACGTATAATATCATCAATGTAAACATAGCTTCCAATTCCCTGTCCATCTCCCGGGATGATCCTCCATTTCCCTTCCAGGTATTTTTTTACCAAATTTGTAAGACCATTACTTTCAGAACTAAGGCCCGGTCCATAAATGCGTGGAGGGTTTACAATCATCACATTCAAACCCATTTTTTGTGCATATTCCAGGCAAAGATCTTCCGCCTGTGTTTTTGAATCTTCATATTCATTTAAAATTTTACCTAATCTTTTATCGCCTTCTTTAACGGGGTTTTCTCCGGAAGGTCCCAGTACACCTGCTGTAGATGTATAAAGAACTTTTTTCACGCCACATTCAATCGCAGCATCCAGGATATTTTTTGTACCACCCACATTGATGGTATAATAATTTGTCGGATCCTTCGCCCATACGCGTGCATAGCCAGCCAAATGATATACCTGCGTGCATCCCTGCATCGCTTTTTTCATAGAAGCCAAATCGCTGATATCCCCATCAAAAATATTGACACCCGGAAATTGTAAAAACTTTTTTTTGGAGGGGTTATGGCATATCGCATTGATCTCATTTCCGGAGGCCGAAAGCCGCGCTACCAATTTATTCCCCAAATAGCCGGTACCACCGGTTATAAATATTTTCATACATCAAATAGACATTAAATTTTTCGGCTAAAAATAATACATTCCATTACATCCCGCTCATTCGCCTTACTTTTTTAAATATTTCAGGGAAGGACATGTAAAAGAATTTTTTTTATTTTGATTTGTTTATTTTTGCCTGCACAACTACAAAGGGATTTAATATATTATGAAGAAAATTGAAATTGAAATTGTGGCCTTATCCCATAGCATTACGCAAACTCATTCTTATGCAGTCGTACTTGGCGAGTTGAATGGCCTCAGGAGGTTGCCCATTGTCATTGGCGGCTTTGAAGCACAAGCCATCGCCGTGGCACTGGAAAATATGCACCCGAGCCGGCCGCTCACGCACGATTTGATGAAAAACTTTATGAATGCTTTTAATGTGGAACTGATGGAAGTGGTGATCAATGATTTGCAGGAAAGTATTTTTTATTCAAAATTAGTTTGCGTAAGCGAACATGATACCATAGAAATTGATAGCCGCACAAGTGATGCACTCGCACTGGCCGTGCGTTTTGGCTGCCCAATATATACGTATGACCACATTCTTGAAACAGCCGGCATATTAATGGATGATGGCGGCAAAAAAAAGAAGACAGATATTAAAGTGGAAGAAGTTGGCAGGAAACCAGATAATGAATTGACCATGCTCAGCCTTGAAGAATTGAATAAGCTACTCAATGAAGTGCTGGATCAGGAAGATTATATCCGCGCTATTGCAATCCGGGACGAGATCAATAAACGGAAATAAGTCATTTTTCCAGAATTATAAAATTTCTATAATGGTGATATTTCCCAATTGCAAGATCAATCTTGGCCTGCATATCCTTTCAAAAAGGGACGATCATTATCATAATATTGAAACCATTTTTCTGCCGCTTTCCCTCACAGATATCTTGGAAATAATTGAACCAGTTCCCGGCAATTCAGTTTCATCTTTTTCGATGAGTGGAATACCGGTTGATATGGAAGCGCATGATAATCTTTGCAGTAAAGCCTGGCATTTATTAAAAAAAGATTTTCCATTATTGCCTTCTGTAAAAGTGCATTTGTATAAAAATATTCCAGTGGGTGCGGGCCTCGGAGGTGGCAGTGCTGATGGTGCATATATGCTTCTGCTTTTGAACACAAAATACAACCTGGAAATATCATCGGAAAAGCTTGCTGAATATGCATTAGCGCTGGGCAGCGATTGTCCTTTTTTTATAAAAAATAAACCCAGCCTGGCAAGTTCCCGCGGTGAAAAATTAAATGACATTTCACTGGATTTGTCTGCCTATCATTTTGTATTAGTTTATCCCGGTGTACCTGTTTCCACTTCCTGGGCATTTTCTCAGGTAACGCCCTGTGAAAAAAAGAAATCATTACGCGATATTATTCAAATGCCCGTCGCTTCCTGGAAAGAAAATCTAGTGAATGATTTTGAAACGCCCGTATTTAAAAAATATTTGCAGGTAAAAGAAACCCGGGAATATTTGTATGAACAAGGTGCAGTGTATGCGTCCATGAGTGGCAGTGGCAGTTGCGTTTATGGTATGTTTGAAAACAAACCGCCGCAGTTTTCATTTCCTTCAAATTATTTGGTATTTAATGATGTGCGGGAGATGCATAGCAATCTTGAATAAGCTATACAAGGTCTTTAATTTTATCGAAAACTTTTAAGCGAAAATATTTTGCCACCCCTTCGGGGTTTCGGAATTAATTTCTCATCATTATTTCTATTATCATTCCACCCCTTCGGGGTTTTGAGAATATTTCCAATCATTAATTGGATTGAGACTTCGCTTCTTGATTTTTTCAAATTTGAGTTAATCATTTAATTATAAATGTCTGAAATGCTTTCTTAGATTGCGTTTAAGATATGCCAAAGTAAAAGGCCAACCCATGTACCATTTTTATAAAAATACCATTTTGAAGCATGCACAAAACCCTGGAAGGGGGCATTATTGTAGAAAATATTTTTCAAATTTTAAATAAAACCCCTACAGGCATACGCGTCAACTTAAGCAAATTGAGACAGTTTTTGGTTATAATTTTGTCTATTTCTAGTGTCGTAGGTACAATATTTTATGAGTGCTTTTGTGGCAGGATTTTCTTTCTCTAATTTATTTCTGCAAGTTTCTTTTAT
>JBBSQL010000059.1:0-16340 GCA_038257845.1 Chitinophagales bacterium | reverse complement strand
ACATATTGAAAATCGCGATTGGCTGCGCCGGGCACATCGCGGCCAATTTGTATGGGCTGCATAAACACGGGCTCACAACAGGACGCGAGCAAGGCTCTGCGGTAATGATTGGCGTCTAAAGTTTGAACCACTTTATAATCGCTTGTCTGAATAGAAGTTGCATCATTGGTAAAAACATTCAATTGATTTGTCTGTAAACAAACCGTTGTCAAAAAAACTTTTTTCCCTGAAGCCTGCAACTGGTTGTATGCTGCATCCGGATATTTATTATTGATTAAATTCCAGGCCGGACTTACATCAAATAAAGAGGTATCTCCCAGTTTATCTACAATATTTCCCTGGATAAAAAGATCTTTGTTTGTAATGGTTGTATAAATGTTGTTTAGCGTATCCATTTGATTTAATGCCGCCAGTGATACCACGAGCGAGCCAGCACTTGAGCCTACATAAATATCAAAATCAAGGTTGGGGAAAACAGTAAATAATTGTTTTAAAACACCTACGGCAAATGCTCCTTTAGAACCACCGCCACTAATAACCAATGCTCTTTTCATAATTTATTTTTTATAATTTTAATTAATCTCATTTCGTTTGGTGCGGACATCAACCGATAGTTTAAAACACCCACGGCAAATGCTCCTTTTGAACCACCGCCACTTATAACCAATGCTCTTTTCATTACCTATCGGTCGGTGTCCACACCGACCGAAAACTTTCTCTAAAATATGTAAGTATGTCAAAATCATCTTTTGCCCTATCGGCCGGTGTCCGCACCGACCGAAATCTATTTATATAACCGGATTCTTATGTTTCTTCGTAAGCCTTATACCAATTTCACTTTGAAACCACCAGGTATTGAGGTTGTAATCCCGGTGAGTAGTAACTCCAATAGTTATGACTCCTATATCCATTACGAGACCACCACCAATCAGTCGTTGTTTATCCGTGCCCCAGAGATGATCAATGAGTAAATTAAGATTGCCAATTGAACCAACAGTTGCACCTTCTAATTTGGCATTGAATGTTTTTAGTTTTAATGAAACAGAAGGGCCAAATTCTCCCTGGATTTTTTTATTGTTATAAAAGCCGCCGGCAATTGCACCAAACCTTAAGACATGCGGTACCACTGTATATTGCGGGGCAAGCTGAATACCGCCAACGAAAAGATCGGGTGAAGAAGCAAAATTTGTAACCATGCCGCTATGCAATTTTGCATACATAATAAAACCTTTTGGAAATTCGGTATCTGTTTGGGCATGACAAAATGTAATTGCGCTGGTGAATAAAACCAGGAGTACTATTTTTTTGAAGTGGTTGCTAAGTGTAAGCATGGTATTAATTTTTTCCAAAATACGCATTTATTTTCTTACTAAAAAAGGTGAGAAATCACATTTTTATTTGTGATTTCTCACATATTGAAAATTTGGCGTTATATAATTGCATGGAATCAATCAGAAAATTAGTTTTTTTTGCTAATAAGATTGGTGGCTTTGGTTTAAGTTTAATTCTAAGGTTTTGAACCAGATTGTGTAGAATGTTTTTTAAAAGTATCCGGCTTATTATTTCATGGAAGCAATTTTCCAATGTCATTTAATAATCAAATAATGTTTAAATGTTTAGTGTAAGCTTTTATACTAAGGTTTATAAGTACATACATTCATTTGCTAATAAATACCAAGCAGGATTACTATAATTTTTCTGAACTGAATTATGATACAACTGCATTCAAAGCATCCTCTCAGTGGTTTTTATTTTTTCCCAGCCTTTTTTATTAGAAGAATAAGCACAAGGCGTTCCGCTGGAACGCTTTGTATAAAGTATATTATGATTATTACCCATGAATTGTTCCTACGGAACAAAAGGTAAAATATTCTTGCTGTGTAAATTCAAATTCATCTCTGGAATTTTTCTTTAAGTTTTTCATTTCACTGCAAACGAATATTATATTTTTCACAAATGAAAATGGGATGTTCCAAAGGAACATTTTATGGGTAGCAAAAATAATAGTTGATGAAAGATGCGTTCCAGCGGAACGCTTTGTGTACACCGATTGCTTTACAGGTTCTTAATATTAAAATATTCACCAGGAATAAAAAAAACAAATCTCAATATTTAAAATTCGCCTTTGCTTATTAAATAAAATTTCATCTATTATTTAAAAAAAATGACAACTCATTTTCAATTTTCTTCCATCGCTTTTCGCAAAACTTTAATAGATAAACTCAGCAAATTCCGCGCGGCCTGGTAATTGATTTGCATGATCTCGCTGATTTCTTCATAAGAAAAATTCTTATAAAATTTCAGGTAAATAATCTCGCGCTGCCGCCCGCTTAAATGTGTCATCAGCAAAGAAACTTTTTTTACTTTTTCTACATGCTCCTCTCCTTCTACTATTAACGTTTCCGCCGTGATCTCAAAAGGAATTTCGAAACCCGGTTCCGTTTCCGGTAATATTTTTTTCTCGCGCGCGCCTTTCTTGAATAATTTATATTGAAAGGATTTGAATAAATAAGCGTTCATGGATTTGATCTCTGTTTTACCCGCATTTTTCCAGATGTCGGTAAATAATTCCTGCAGGCAATCTTCCAGCAAATCATGATTGGCAATTATTTTAAAGCCATAACTATATAATTTCGGGTAATATTCCCGGAAGAAAATTCGGAATTCAGCTTCATTGGTAAATCCTTCTGCCATACATGCGAACACTTTTCAGGGACAGGAATCTATATCAATACATTCCTTTTTTGATTTCTCCCAAAATAAGCTACAAATTTCATGGTTAAGAAAGTATTTACCTAAATATGGTTACAAAATATTATTTCAGGGCACTTATACCCAATTATTCTTTATGAAATATAGTTTTCGAACGCCCGAAGAACTACTCGCCGAGGATAGCTTTATTCATTTTCTGCAAGCAGGGAATGAGTCCGGGCAGGAGTTTTGGAAAAAATGGCTGCTGGAAAGCCCGGAAAATGCAGCACTCGCTGCGGCAGCAAAAAAGATTTATGAAGATACGGTCATTCCTGAAAATATATCTGCTGAAAAAATGGCTCAAACTGAAGAGAAATTTGTACAGGCCATCTTTCACCCCGTGAAAAGTCTTGCCCCTTTTTATAAAAATAAAAAACTTTTATCCCTCGCCGCTGCCTTTATACTCATCATTTTCACAGCGCTTATTTATTATGTTTCCGGGCCAAAAGAAACAAAACTGCAAACAGCTAAAGGCGAATTATCGCAGAAAATTTTACCCGATGGCTCTGAAGTTATTTTAAATGCAAAAACTAAAATAGAATATTCCAAAAACTGGCAAACCGGCTCCACGCGTGAAGTGTGGCTGGAAGGCGAAGCATTTTTCCATGTAACAAAAACCCCGCAGAAAAGTCGCTTTATCGTTCATGCAGGCAATTGTGATATCATCGTTACCGGAACCAAATTCAACGTGGTCAATAAAAATGGCATCACACAAGTGTTACTGGATGAAGGAAGTGTAACCCTGCAAACAAAAGATGGCAAAGAAATCAACATGAAACCCGGTGATTTTGCAGAAGTGAAAAATAATGATATACAAAAAGAAACGGTGGCCCGGGAAAAAGTCCTCGCCTGGAAAGATCATAAATTAGTTTTTGACAATACCACACTTGAAGATGCTGTTGCGATGATCAATGCACAATATGATACACATATTACGATCGCCGACAGCAGCATTTCACAAACGACCATCACCGGTATTTTACCCAATGACAACCTGGATGTTTTATTAAGTTCCCTGGAAGCGACGATGAACTTTAAAGTAGTGCGGAACAACGATCAAATTTCCATCACCAAACCCTGAGTGCAAACATTAAAAATAAAATCTGTATCAAATGAGAAAATCAATTACAACAACTTACCTAACCTGCATCGCCCTCGTGGCGCAGGTATTTTGCGTACCATCCCTGCATGCGCAAACCGGAAACGCTTATGCTATGGATGTGAAATATGCACAGCGTAATAATGTATCTGCCAGTACATATAAGCAGGATACACAAAAACAAACTTTGATAAATGTCTTAAAGGAATTGAATAAATCCAAAGGCATTTATTTTCTTTTTTCGGAAAAAGGCATTGACCAGACAATGGTAAATCCAATCCCGGAAAATATACAAAGCACGGAGAAAATCCTGCAACAGGTGTTGAAAAATTCAGGCCTGGCGTATAAGAAAATTTCTGATAATACGTATGTCATTGTCAATGACAGTCAAAAGAAAATTGCAGAGATTAATGTCAATGACCTGCAAACATTTATTACGATGAAAGATATGCCCGGCGCGGGTTTTCTCTATGATGTCATCAGCGGCAAAGTGACTGACCAGAATGGAAATGCACTGGCTGGTGTGAGCATTACCATCAAAGGAAAAACGCGCGGCGTTTCATCCGGCACGGATGGTAGTTTTAAAATAGATGCCAATGAAGGAGATGTATTGGTTTTCTCTTATATCGGTTATGATTCTAAAGACATCACTGTTGGCCAGGATCATTCTCTTACCGTTTCTCTTTCTGAAACACAATCACAATTGACCGATGTTGTCGTAACTACTGCATTGGGTATTCAGCGTCAGTCAAAAAGTTTGACTTATGCAGTACAAAAAGTAAATAATGCAGACCTCACAACTGTGCAGGATGCCAACTTTATTAATAACCTGACGGGCCGCGTTGCCGGTGTAACCATTTCCAAAAGTGCTTCAGGTATTGGAGGTTCTACCCGCGTGATTTTAAGGGGAAATAAATCCACCCGCGAAAATCAACCTCTATATGTAATTGATGGTGTGCCTTTGGTAAATTATTCACCGGTACAGCCAAATGATGAATTTGGACAGGCACTTGGTAATGTGGGACTGGATGGTGGAGATGGTATTTCCAATTTAAACCCGGACGATATTGAAAATGTAACTGTGCTGAAAGGCGCATCAGCCGCGGCTTTATACGGAAGCAGCGCTGCCAACGGGGTGATTTTAATTACCACGAAAAAAGGTAAAGCAGGTGTTACAAAAATTGACGTTTCCACTTCACTTACTTTTGATAATCCTTTATATAAAGAGCCATTACAATTTAAATATGGCCAGACAGTTCCAATGACTTCTTCAAGTCCGGGCAGCCTGGAAAGTTGGGGCAGTATAGTAAATGCCAAAGATTATGTAAGTGATTTTTTCCAGACAGGACTTACTTCTTTTAATTCCATTGCATTGTCCGGAGGTACAGAAAAAGCACAGACTTATTTTTCTTATTCTTATACAGATAATAAAGGTATCGTGCCCACATCTACTTTGAAAAAACACAATATTAATTTCCGTGAAACTGCGAAGTTTTTCAATGACCGCCTAACTGCGGATTTCAATGTATTGTTTTTAAATCAAAATGCTTATAACAGGCCGGCAAGCGGAACATACGATAATCCATTGGGTGGTTTATATTCTTTACCACGTGGTATTGATTTTAATCAATATAAGAATTATGAAATGTTTTCAACGTTGAGAAATACCAACGTTCAAAACTGGTGGGATGTAAATTTTGATAAGGGCTGGAATGCCAGTGAAGATCAGCAAAACCCTTACTGGCTTTTATACCGCAACCCAAGTCAAAACACATTAAACCGGGTGTATTCAAACCTTTCATTTAAATATAAAATAAATGACTGGATCAATATCCAGGCTAGGGGAAACATTGATAAATTGTATAATGATATTGATGTGAAAAGTTATGCAACTACTTCACCGGTGCTCACTGCAGCGAACGGCGGATATTCTTTAATGAATGCGGTGAATACACAATTGTATGGAGATTTATTATTGAGCGGCGCGAAAGACCTGGGAGAAAATTTTGGTATCAATGCAACAGTTGGTACAAGTATTACTGATGAAAAATTTAGCAGTAATACTTTCGGTACTAAAACCGGTGGACCTGGTTTGAATATTCCGAATGTGTTTGTTTTATCTAATATTCAACCAAACTATTTGTCACTTTCACAGGACATCACACATCGCCAGGTACAATCTGTTTTTGCAACAGCGTCATTGAATTATAAAAAATATGTGTATGTAGATATCAGCGCGAGAAATGACTGGTCATCTACTTTTGCATTTACACCTGAAGTAGGAAAAGGCTATTTATATTATTCCGGTGGTTTGAATTTGATCTTAAGTGAAATGACTCATTTACCATCATTCATCAGCTTTGGTAAACTGCGTGTTTCTTATGCAAGAGTGGGTAATGATGTAAGCGCTTATTCTACTTTCCCGCCAAACTATTATGTGAATTTTGATAATTCTCAGCCAACTACGTATAATGGCGCTGCGCCTTATCCCGGTACATATTTGCAGCCTGAAGATAACCGTTCTTTTGAAGCCGGTTTTGAATTCCGTTTCTTTAATAACAAGCTGGGTTTAGATGCAACGTATTATCAAAATAATAATTACAACCAATACCTGGAAGTGAGTGCACCAAATGGTTCTGGCTATAATACCTATTTTATAAATGGTGGAAATATTCGTAACCAGGGTGTGGAAGTTTCCATAAATGCAACGCCTGTTAAATCAAGTACAGTTACATGGAA
Organism: Chitinophagales bacterium; assembly: GCA_038257845.1. Taxonomy (GTDB): domain Bacteria; phylum Bacteroidota; class Bacteroidia; order Chitinophagales; family Chitinophagaceae; genus JAFDXJ01. The sequence continues at coordinate 9,751 of JBBSQL010000059.1, read as the reverse complement.
CACTAGTTTGAACTACGCATTGAATAAAAACAAAATCATAAGTTTATCCAATGATCAATTGAATGTTGGCCGCTCTTATTATACACTTACAGGATTGGGAAATTTATTATATGCTTCTGACATTGTAGTGGGTGGTTCATGGGGTGATATTTATGGACGATTTTTCCAGCGTGATGCGAGTGGTGCAATCGTAGTGGATGCGAATGGTGCGCCATTAAAAGGTTCTGATCCAAATACACAAGTGGGTGATGAAGGCCAGAAATATTTAGGCAATCCAAATCCAAAATATACACTGGGTTGGTCCAATTCATTTGACATCAAACATTTCACTGTAAGCTTCTTATTCGATGGAAGATTTGGTGGAAAAGTGATGAGCGTAACGCAAGCGATCCTTGATAAATTGGGTGATACCAAAGCCACACAGGATGCGCGTGATGCAGGTGGCATCAATATTCCAGCGGTGTATGAAGATGGTACAAAATTCGTTGGCCCGCTTGATCCGCAAACATTTTACCAGGCAGTCGGCGGCAGAGATGGTATTTCAGAATACTATATGTATGATGCAACCAATGTACGTTTGCGCGAATTAGCGTTGGCTTATAATTTCCCCATAAAATCAACCTGGATGCGTAACCTGCGTTTAACTTTGATCGGGCGTAATTTATTTTTCGTAACGAAAAAAGCACCGTTTGATCCGGAGATTTCAATGGCTACCAACAATGGTTTGCAAGGCACAGAAACCTTCAGCATTCCATCCACACGCAGTATTGGTTTATCTTTAAATATTGGTTTCTAATTCTAAAAAAATATTAAAAAAAGAATATGAAAAATAGATTAAAAAAATTATCCATGGCTGCAGCAGTTATCCTGATCGCTGCATCCTTCACAGGTTGCACCAAGAATTTTGAAAAATATAATACCAACCCGCTTGGACTTTCTGAAGGACAACTGGATGTGGATTATCAAAATCTTGGGGCACCATTAAAGCAGGCGCAATTATTTATTTATATCGCGAATCCTGCATGGGCGTACCAGTTGCAGCAAAACCTGATCGCGGATGTTTACTCCGGTTATATGATGTCGCCTACTCCGTTTCAAAGTAATATCAACAACACGAATTATTACCTTGTTGATGGCTGGAATTCATATCCCTGGGATTGGGCATACGACAACGTGATGAACAATACAGATGCCGTTTTGAAAAAAGCAACTGACCCGCAATTCGAAGCTTTTTATCAGTGGGCAAAAATTTTACGTGTGGAAGCGATGCACCGCGTGAGTGATATTTATGGCCCGATCATTTATACGCATTACGGACAAATTAATGCGGATGGAAGTATTGATTATGATTCACAAAAAGATGTGTACAATGCATTCTTTAATGATCTTGATACAGCTATAAATGTGTTTACCGATATGGTACAAAACAATGCATTACCTACGCTTACTAATTTTGATTTAGCCTACGGTGGTGATAATCAAAAATGGCTGCAATTCGCTAATACATTGCGTTTGAGGCTTGCGATCCGCATTTCTAAAGTTGACCCGACCAGGGCAAAAGAAGAAGGCGAAAAATCTTTGTCCAATCCGTATGGCTTGCTAAAAACAAATGATGATAATTGCATGATTGATATCGGCACAAATCCAAACCCGGTAAATGTGATCAATGAATCATGGGGTGACATCAGGTTGGGTGCACCGATCGCTTCTTTAATGAATGGTTATAATGATGCGCGAATTTCTAAATATGCAACGAAGGCAACTGATGCTGCAGTGGCAGGTCAATATATCGGCATCCGCAATGGAATAAATATAGACGATCATTCCCGTTATGCAGATTATTCTACCATGGTTACTTTCCCGAATAAAGTACAATTAATGGTAGCAGCAGAAGCCTGGTTTTTAAAAGCAGAAGCTGCATTAAGAGGCTGGTCCGGTGCAGGTGATATGCAAACTGATTATGAAACAGGTATCAGCACTTCATTTGCGCAATATGGTTTGGATGCAACAGCATACATCAATAACAGCACTGCCACTGCACAACCATACACTGATCCAAAAGCAATGACACCGGGACAAAACGATATTGCAACAGGTTCACCCTGGTTAAGTACGATCACCATTAAATGGGATGATAATGCAACGTTTGAGCAAAAGCTGGAACGCATCATTACACAAAAATGGATCTCTATGTATCCCGAAGGGCAAGAAGCCTGGAGTGAATTTCGCAGGACAGGATATCCAAAATTATTTCCGGTAGTTATTAATAATAGTGGTGGAACAATTTCTACAACAGATTTTATTCGCAGGATCAATTTCCCGGCGGATGAAAGAAGCAATAACCCGATTGGTGTACAGAAAGCCATTCAAATGTTGAGCGGCCCGGATAATGGCGGCACACATTTGTGGTGGAATCCTTAAAATATATTTAGAAAACCAAACCCCCAATTAAGGGCAGCGAAGGCTGCTCTTTTTTTTACATAATAAATTGCTGAATTTTATTGTTGGGCTAAAGCCCGGAAAAATTTGAATGCTTTAATCCACTGGCTAAAGCCAGTGGCAATTGATGAAGTTTTTAATTTGAAATTATATTGATAGTGCAGCACAATTTCGCCTAAGCGGACAATGCGTTTTTAATTGTAATCCATTTTTATAAGAAATTGCATGCTTGAATGCTTATGAATAGCCTCCGGCTTTAGCCGGAGGAAAAATAGAAATTATACAAATGGGCTTTAGCCCAAAACATATTTACAAATATCAACACCTATTTCATTTCATTATATCTTTTTAATATAAATTGACAGTTCAGCATCGTCGCTCCTAAGCGGACTATGTGTTTTAATCGTAAATAATTTTCTGCCTGAAAGCTTATGAATAGCCTCCGGCTTTAGCCGGAGGAATAAATAGAAATATAGCAAAGGGCTTTAGCCCAAAACATATTTACAAATATCAACATCTATTTTATTTCAGCCCCAATTGTCGGGTCAAGAGTAACAAGCCAGATTTCACCTTGTCTCATAAAATGGTTCTTTATCCAGCAGGGTATATACAGTTAGTGCTTCATCATTTTTATAATCATCCAACATATTTACAACTGCATTGTTCAAGCTTTTTTCTTTTTCAGTCCGAATAGATTTTATAGTTTGTTCAATGACTAAAAGCTTGTCTGATAGTGGGAGTTTATCAAGCTCGTGGATTATACTTTCTGTTGTCATAAATCAAAGTAACAAATTTTTAATTTTCAAATCCCGGAAATGTTGGATCTTACAAAGTGGGCACTAATTCATTCAATTTCAAAATATTCTCCAAAGATGTGAAAGTCCTGAACTTATTTATTCGTTGAAAAAGAATAAATATCCCCAAATCATCTTTGCACTTTATAAAAATTTCCTTTGGAATTTCTGTAGCAACTTGCGCAAGCCATAGTTTGAAAGGTTCTGCCTTTGGTGATGGAATAGATTGGATGAGACGGAAAAGTTGTTCGGTGTCAGCAACATCGGTCATGCGCATTTTACCGTCAGCAGCTTGCATTTTCAAAGCGTGACAGTTCGTCACGGTTTCGTTTCCTTCTTCTTTAATACGTTGTTTCAACTTGCGCCAATAAGCTAAGGGATCGATACTTTCAGTAAGAATTGCTATTATATCTGTAATTGACAAATACAATTTTTCATTGTCTTCGTCCCAAAGCGTTCTTACTTTTTTATCTTCAAATATTTTTATTTCTTTTCGCTCGTACATTAGTTCTGTTTTGAAATTGTGCGTTATGAATTTTGCTAACTCTTTGCCTTTGTGCAAAAGCAAATTACTTAAGACTAATTCATGGAACATTTTATTCCATAAATTTTAAATTGAAAGTTAGAAAATTTCAAGTATTCCTACGTTTTATTTATTCAGTTTCACTCAAATTACTCACTTAAGTTCTACTCCTCTCCCCCACATACCCCGCCGCCAATCCCGCAAATCCCGAAACCAATCCACCAATAAATGCTGTAAGAATAATGAGTAAAATAGCTGAACCGCCGAGCGGTAAAATCACGGCGACCTTTTGAGATAATAAATGATTGTTGGCCATGTCCAGCCAAAAGGCATTGATTCCCCATAAAAAGAACAGGCCTAAGAAGCCCGCCAGGAAAGACTTCCCGGGTGTTTGCCGCAGGAAAAATAAAACGATAAATGTGGTGATGGCAAAGCTCCACCAGGGTAAATATAATGGCGCGGCGAAGCCGAGTAAGGCAACTAATAATATACTGACAAAAAATTTCATGTTGTTGAATTAAGCTTTTTTAAATACCATTTTTCCTTTTAGTCCGGGCAGGTTTTTTATGGTTTCTTCTTTGAGAAATAGTAAGGGATAATAATTTCCTTCTACCCAGTCATTGATAAAATTATCATAGTATTTACTTCCAGGGTTTCCACTTTGGCCGCCGGGATAAATGCCATAAGCCTGTGTGGAATCTGTGAGTTCTACCACCATGCGCCAACTCGGCCCATGGAATTCTTTGAGTGCATTGATCTCCGTTTCACCACCACTTGAAAATAAATTCAACCGGCTCAAAACAGGTATGCGCAACAAATGCCGGATGCCACTTTTTTTAAATTTCCCCCACACTAAATTATTTTCATTCTCCGCTTTTTCCAGCACGGGAATAATTTTTTTATACGCAATGGTAATATCTTCCTGCAATGTTTCTTTTTGCGCCGTGTTGATATTATCCAGGAAAATATAATTCAATGTATCTCTTAATAAACCATCCAGCAAAGTGCTTTTCTCCGGCCAGGGCAAAGGCAATGATGATTGTGCGAATTCATCCGAATAAACAGTTGTCATGAGACTGTCCCACCACAATTTTTCAATCGTCGGCCCTTTTTCTTTTGCATCATTTTGCAAATTCCATTGCGTATAAATTTCCAGGTATTTTATTTCGTTAGCGGACAATGCAGATTGATCCAAGTATTTCAATAAAAAAGGGCGTGCCATTTCCTGGAAAACATTGTAGTTATTGGTTTGTAATTTTTCCATGTCTGTCGCAGTAATATTTTGCATGGAACTCAAATAACGATTGATCAGATAGCCACGAAACTCCGGATAATTTCCACCTAAATAATAAGGATAACTTGTATCATACGGATATTGATTCGCGCTGCTTACAAAACCCCTCGGCGGGTTATGCATTACGATGTTAGCACTATCCGGGATGAAGCCGCGCCAGGCAAACGTATCATTTTCTCCGGGCATCAAAAAATCTCCCTGTCCACGCCACTTTGCGGGGAATTTTCCATTTTGTTTTATAGCTATATCTCCTCGCTTGCAGGCGAAGATCATATTTTGCCCGGGACATTCATAGTCTTTTAATGCATTCAAATAATCGTCGTAATTGTTGGCATAATCCAGTGCGCGAAATGTTTTTATTTCATTGCTGCCGTCCTGTGCCTGCCAGTGACATGCATACGATTTTCCGGAATGTAAAATGTCCGGGAAATTATTGTCGTACATCACCGGCCCCCAAACAGTTTCCGCAATATGTTCCGTCCGATCCGGCTTTCCTTTTATATGAATGACCTCATCGCGGAATGTTGTTTTTTGCCAGGCGCTGTCGTACCAGTATTCCTGCTTCGTGCTGTCCTTAAATTTTATTTCATAATAATCACGCACATCACGCATCGCATTTGTAAAACCCCACGCGCAACTATCATTAAAGCCAATCACAACAGATGGTGCGCCGGGAAAAGTAGCGCCATACGCACTGAATTGTGGCGTAGTAATTTGCATTTCATACCATAAGGATGGAAGGTTCAAACCGAGGTGCGGATCATTACAAAGTATCGGCCTGCCGCTTTGTGTTTTGCTTCCCGAAACTGCCCAGTTATTACTGCCATTACTTTTATCAGGTTTGATAATAGAATCTGTTGTAGCAGCATTTTTATAATAATTAAAATAAATAGAATCCGCGTCAGCCGGGGGTTTCATGGAAAATGCCGGTGCTCCAAATTTTGTGCATTTGGGAATTATCGGATCCAATGAATCTTGTCCATAAGGATATAAAGCAGCCATTTCTGTTTTTGAAAAAATGGATTTTGCATTGGTCATTTCAAAATCCTGTTCAAAACCCGCGAGATCAAAAGCCATATATTTCATAAACAAAACAGACTTCATATTTGTCCACTTCTCGGGCTTATAATTCAGCAGTTTATATTCAAAGGGAATGTCTTTATCTTTTAAAGTACTGATGTATTGATTCACGCCTTCGGTATATGCATCCGCGTATGCTTTTGTTACCGGGTTTGCTTCCAGCGCTGCCAAAGATTGTTCCGCGCCGTCAACCATTCCCAGCCGCCTGAAAAATCGGTCAATTTTAAGAAAATTTGTACCACTGCTGCTGTCACCCATGATCTCACTCAGCCTTCCTCCTGCTGCATAACTTTGAAAATCCATTTGCCAGAGGCGGAATTTTGCGTGTAAATATCCCTGCAAAAAAATGGCATCATGTTCATTTTCCGCATACACATGTGGCACCATTCTGTCATCAAAATAAACATTGGCATTTCCCTGTAAACCAGTCATAGAAAGGTTCTCATTGAAATTCATATCATCTGCTTCCGCATTTTGCCAAAAACCAGTTTGCGGTGACAGGAAATATCCAAGTCGCGGTGTATGACTACCATTTACAGGCAAAGGTGTGTCCAGGACAACAATCAATGCTACTGAAATTATAGCAGCAATGAAGAAAGGAATTATTCTCATAAGAACCATTTATGCCTTAAACATAATAAAGAAAACTCAATTGAAATAAATTGCGGTGAATTTTTTTTAAACAAGCTGTGCAATTCCATTTTTAAGACTTGTTCTAATTGAATAAAATTCAATGTGTAAATTTGAAAAAAACGAATGCCTGTCAAAAGCCCTGTTACTCTTTCAGACAACACTTCATTCATCCGCAATTTTGATGTAGTGAAAATAAAATTGTTATACCGCACAGAAACAAAAGTGGATGTGTCGCGTTTCTTTGGCGCATTAAAAGACATTGAATTATATCAATGTAATGATACAGGTTACCGGTTTTATTACCCGTTCAACATTTTTGGTGATGGTTTATTTTATGAAGAATTGGAAAAAAATAATACCTGGTATTATCAACGAAAAAGTTGGGAGCATCCGGAAGTCATACAGTTTTTAAATGCTGATGAAAAGATATTGGAGATCGGTTGTGGCGATGGATATTTTATGGAGTTGTGTAAAAAAAATAATATCCTTGATATCACCGGCCTTGAATTAAACTGCGCTGCTGCAGATAAAGGGAATGCAGCAGGGCTAAGCATTTTGAAAGAAACGATCCAGGCGTATAGTGAATCAAACGGAGAAAAATATGATGCTGTTTGTTTTTTCCAGGTGTTGGAACATATTACAGAAGTGCATTCATTTTTAGAAGCCGCTTTACGTTGTTTAAAAAAGGGTGGCAAATTGATCATTGCAGTGCCCAATAACAATCCCTATCTTTTTCAGTGGGATGATTATCATACGCTCAATGTTCCGCCACATCATGCAGGTTTGTGGAATAAAGAAGCTTTTAAAAATTTGGAGAAATTTTTTCCTGTCAAACAAAAACATGTTTTAATAGAACCACTTGTTGAATTACGTCACTGGCAGGCAATGCGTGTAAAACATGTAAAAGAAACGCATCCTATAAAAGCATTTTTATTAAACTTACTTCCAAAATTTATTTATAAAATGCAGGCACGAAATGACCCGGAGAATTATGAGGGAAGGAATATATTGGTGGTTTATGAGAAATTATAATTTTACAAGTTATTCATCTGAAAAAGAAATAGAAAAAGATCAGCGAAAATCTGCGGAAATTTTTTTGCCCGCAGATTACGCAGATAAACGCAGATCAATTTTTCATATTTAGTATTTTAGAAATCCGGAATGTATTTGCAAGCCCCATCGGGGCAGTACTTTCAAACAAATCAAAAACGCTAATAAAATCTATCCGCGAAAATCTGCGCTATCTGCGGGAGATTTTTTGCTATGGCTACTAAATTAAAGAAGTAAAATTTTTTCAAAAAAAGATGCGTAGCATCGCCTCATATTGTAACAACGGGTTTTAACCCGTTGACATTTGAGTCAAAATGAAAAGGAGAACCGTAGGTTCGGAGTGCTTTTAAATTCATAAAACAAGCACAAGGCGTTCCTCCGGAACGCTTTTAGCAATTAGCTTTTCTACTACCCACAAATTGTTCCACTGGAACAAAAGATAAAACACGCTAATCATTATGAATTTAATACCCTAACACAAATAAAATTAAAACTGATCGCCGCCGCTTTGTCTCCCGACAAGCGGCTGATGAAGTAATATATTTTCCAAAAACAAAGATGCGTAGCATCGCCTCATATTGTAACAACGGGTTTTAACCCGTTCACATTAGATTGAAAATGAAAAAGAGAACCGTAGGTTCGGTGCATATAAAAAATTGTTTTTGATTTTGATAATCTTTGAAACACTTATCTTTAAAATTCAAAAACGAATGCATGCAAACTGCTTCCAAAAAAGTCATCAATGGTTGGGCGATGTACGACTGGGCCAACAGTGTATATAACCTGGTGATCACGACTTCCTTTTTTCCTATTTATTTCACGGCTGTTACAAAGAAAGAATTTGGCTCTGACATGATTCCTTTTCTCGGAAGAAAATTTGTCAATTCTTCCTTATATGATTATAGTCTCGCAGCCGCATACTTACTGATAGCGATACTTTACCCTATTCTTACTTCTATCGCAGATTCACGTGGCAATAAGAAAAATTTCATGCGTTTCTTTTGTTATACCGGTTCATTCGGTTGCTCCATGTTGTACTTTTTTAATGGCGCAAATCTCTGGCTCGGCATTTCCTGCTTCATGCTCGCAGCCATGGGTTATGTGGGCAGCCTGGTTTTTTATAACGCATATCTCCCGGAGATCGCCGCGCCGGAAGACCAGGACCGCGTAAGCGCACGGGGATTTTCATTTGGTTATATTGGCAGTGTTATTTTACAATTGATCGGTTTTGCATTGGTATTAATAATGACTGATCAGTTACTCGCAACTCGCATTACATTTTTATTAGTAGGGATTTGGTGGTTTGGTTTTGCACAGATCACATTTGCAGTTTTACCCAAATCGCAAAAGAGCGTCACTAAAAAATCCGGCATTTTAAAATCAAGTTTTGGCGCAGTGAAAAAAGTCTATGACGAAATAAAAACGATGCCCACATTAAAACGTTTTTTACGTGCTTTCTTTTTTTATAGTATGGGCGTTCAAACGGTGATGCTGGCTGCTACATTATTTGGCAGTAAATTATTAGGATTACCGGATGCAAATTTAATTGCCACTGTTGTACTGATTCAACTCGTAGCCATTTTAGGGGCGTATGTGATGAGCCGTTTTTCTGCAAAATATGGAAACATCCGCGTGTTAATGGGCGTGGTGATTTTTTGGATTTTAATATGTGTAGCTGCCTATTATACCGCCTGGTATAAAGAGCACGGCGCTGATCCTGAATATTGGTTTTATGTAATCGCAATGGCTGTAGGCCTTGTTATGGGCGGCATTCAATCATTGAGCCGTTCTACCTATTCCAAATTTATGCCCGAAACAAAAGACACTGCTTCTTATTTTAGTTATTATGATTTAACGGAAAAAATAGCTATCGTAATTGGTATGTTTAGTTTTGGCTTGATTGAAGAATTGACAGGCAGCATGAAGAATTCAGTGCTT
>JBBSQL010000058.1:0-16345 GCA_038257845.1 Chitinophagales bacterium | reverse complement strand
ATAAACCATTTGAGCAACACAACGATCCTCCTAAAAATTTAATACAAGGGGTTCTTTTTTAAAATTGCATCTTGGTTATCTTTATTTGCAATCAAATCAATAGGTTTACTTTAATTAAAAAACGTTTAGGACGTTATTGATTCTTGAACACAATTTTTCGAAATAAAAAAAAGAAAATGAACATGGCCGATATAAAAATATACATTGATTATATTGCTAAAGTCATCGAAGTTGTTGGCATTGCAATTATAGTTACAGGCACTGCTCTTGCGCTGTTGAAATTTATTTTTGGTTTACAAAAGAAAAGCCACGTTCCTATAAATTATTAAGGCAGGAATTAGGAAAAGCTATCTTATTGGGTTTGGAAGTATTAGTTGCCGGAGATATTATTGCCACAGTTGCCACTGAACCTACCATGGCATGGGTTTTAGTATTGTCAGTAATTGTGCTGACCCGTAATTTCCTTAGTCTTTCAATAGAAGTAGAAATTGAAGGAAAATCCCCTGGCAGAAAAACTGTTTGGAAAAGAATAAGGCAACTGTCGTAAAATAAATTCTTATGGACACTAACGAAATAAAAAAATAAAAAATTATGATCACAAAATAATGTATTCTGAATCATCATGAAATATAAACTAATCAATGATACTATTCAAAAAACCTTCGCAATTATTTTTTATGAAGGCGATGAAGTGATGAAGTGATGAACGGTTTACAGGAGTTTGCAAATAAAAATCATTTAGCCGCCAGTCATTTCACTGCCATAGGCGCTTTTAGTAGGGCTACAATAGGTTTTTTCTATTTTTCAATTAAAGATTATAAACGAATTGAGATAGAGGAGCAGGCAGAAGTTTTAAATATTACAGGTGATATTTCTTTATTTCAAAACGATAAAAGATTAAGAGAATAAATGATTTAGTTGGCATGGTTTTGCCATTTAACTTACTTAAATTTGCGCTGTTATATTGCTGTTGTTATTGATTGAAAAAACTAATAATATATTCTCATGCCCATTAGAAAGAAAATTTTACTTGTAGATGATGATGAGATCTTTTGCATATTTATGAAAAAATTACTCATAAATGAAAATTTCGACTTTATAATTGCCCGTACTTTAAAAGAAGGAATGCTTTTGCTCGAGAAAGAAAATCCTGAATTTGTTTTTTTGGATAACTTTTTGCCTGATGGTTTAGGATGGGAGAAAGCGGAATATATTTTACAAACATATCCACAAACAGAATTAAATCTCCTCAGCGGCTCTAATGTTCCAAAAACATCTGCTTCTAAATTTCGTATTCTCGAAAAACCATTAACGCTTCATGAATTGTTATCATGCCTCACAAATTGAAACCATTATTTTGGTAATTTCAGTGTTTTTCTAAAGAATATTTTCTTTCTATGCAAAAAAAAATACCGGAAGGTGCCTTTAAGACGACAACAAAAACAATTGAAGAATTGTTGTCACCACTACGCCAGTATTTTCTTAAAGACACTTTTGTAAGAAGTGATATAGACAATACTCCTCCTCTAAGAGCTGAATTGTTGACCATAGAACAAATGGGATTACTTGCGAAAGATTTGGCTGGAAAACACACGGTTGATTCAAAAAAAACTCCTGAACTTTTATTAAAAAGGCTTGCTGATAACGAAGAAGTTTTAAAACGGGTAACGGATCTTTTGCAGGAAGCTGTTAAAGTAAAAAACCCTGTAGCCCCGGCAGGAGAATGGTTGCTTGATAATTTTTATCTCATCGAAGAACACATCCTAATAGCTAAACGGCATTTGCCAAAAGGGTACAGTAAAGCGTTGCCTAAACTCAGCAGCCAAAGCGGACCCCTGTCCGGGTTTCCCAGGGTTTATAATGTTGCTACTGAAATAATATCTCACAGTGACGGTCATTTAGATATTCACACGCTGAATCATTTTATTGAATCCTATCAAAAAATAAGTGAATTTACTCTGGGAGAGTTATGGGCAATACCCATTATGTTGCGCATGGCACTGTTAGAAAACATGAGACGTGTAGCCGCACGAATTGCAATAGATCGCATTGACGCAAACCTCGCACAATATTGGGCTGACAGGATTATTCAAACGGCAGAAGAAAACCCTAAAAATCTTGTTCTTGAAATGGCAGACCTTGCGAGAACTGATCCGCCAATGGTAAGTGCTTTTATTGCTGAATATTCACGCAAGCTTCAATGGAAAGGTTTCAATTTAACCTTACCTATTTCATGGCTTGAGCAACATCTAAGTGAAACCGGTGATACCATAAATGGAATGGTGCTTTCTGAGAATCAAAAGCAGGCTGCTGATCAGGTTACCATGACCAACAGCATTAATAGTTTGCGCTTTTTAGTAAAAACCGATTGGCGGGAGTTTGTTGAAGCAATGAGTCACGTGGAGCACATACTAAGGAATGATGCTGAACAATTGTATGCTCACATGGATTTTTTTACTCGCGATCAATACCGCCACGCTGTGCAGAACATTGCCAAGAATGGAAAATTAAAAGAAATTGAAGTTGCAAAAACTGTCATAGAAATTGCGAAAGAATGCGTAGAAAAAAATAGTCATGATGAATATAAAAAGCATGTGGGATATTATTTGATTGGTGATGGATTACCTGTTACTGAAAAAATATTAAAAGTGCATTATTCATTTGGAATACTGCTTAAACGATTTTTCATACGGAATATATCAAAATTTTATGTTGTTGAATCACTGGTACTGACAATTGTTGTAAGCGTTTTCCTGTTTGCAAAGCTTTATAGTGAAGAGGCGGATAAAGGCTTACTTATTTTTTCAACCTTGTTATGCATTTTAGCTGCAAGTCATTTTTCAATTGCTGTTGTCAATTGGATGGCAACTTTAAGGGTAGGACCAAGAGCATTACCAAAAATGGATTTTTCAAAAGGCATTCCGAAAGATGCATGCACGTTAGTTGCTGTACCATCAATTATTACCGGAATAAACCAAATAAACAAATTGGTGGAAGATCTTGAAGTAAGATTTCTTGCAAACCGCGACCCCAATTTGTTATTCTCTCTTTTAACCGATTTGAAGGATGCAACGGAGAAAATTTTGCCTGATGATGAAATGTTGGTTGATCATATAAAGCAAAAAATTATTGAACTTAATAAAAAATACAGTACACATTTGCATGATATTTTTTTTCTTTTTCATCGCCCGCGTTTATGGAATCCTGTTGACAAAATATGGATGGGCTATGAACGCAAGCGCGGAAAACTTAGTGAACTTAATAGTTTGCTCAGAGGTGGATCAAAAGATCGCTTTAGCGTTATAATAGGTGAGGAAAAAATTTACACTAACGTAAAATATGTAATAACGCTCGATACTGATACCCAACTTCCAAGGGATGCTGCTTATAAATTAGTTGGTTTAATGTCGCATCCGCTTAATCATCCGGTGTATGATGAGCAGAAGAAAAGAATCGTAAAGGGCTATGGAATTATTCAGCCGCGCGTTGCCGTCAGCTTACAGGGGAGTGCCCGCTCTTATTACTCCCGCATGCATGAGAATGATTCAGGAATTGATCCTTACACCCGCCTAACCTCTGACCTATACCATGATATTTTCAGTGAAGGATCATTTATTGGTAAGGGTATTTACGAAGTGGACGCCTTTGAAAAAGTGCTTGGCAACCGCTTTCCCGAAAACAGGATACTGAGTCATGATTTGTTAGAAGGCAGTTACGTTCGTTGCGGATTTGCAAGCGATGTTTTATTGTACGAAGAATTCCCCTTCCGTTATAGTACTGACATCAGCAGGCGTCACAGGTGGATAAGAGGTGATTGGCAAATTGGTATTTGGTCATTGCCGTGGGTTCCGGATGCAAAAGGCAAATTGTGCACGAATTCAATCACCGCATTATCACGTTGGAAAATATTTGATAACCTAAGGCGCAGTTTAGTTCCAATCGCACTATTATTGATTTTAGTTCTAAGCTGGACGGTGTTGCACTCCTCATTATTCTGGACGCTATTTATTATTGGAGTAATACTTATTCCTTCACTATGTTTTTCAGTATGGGATATTATGAGGAAGCCGGAAGAAATTTCTCTTCCTCAGCATTTTAAAAATGTTTTTCGCGCCACTTCAACTAATATCATTCAGTCTTCATTTATCTTGGTGTGTTTGCCGTTTGAAGCTTATGTCAGTTTAGATGCTATTTCACGAACAGTATGGAGAATTCTTTTCTCGCACAAAAATCTGCTCGAATGGAACCCTTCCGGCTTTGCTAAAAAGCAAATCGAAAATTTATTTACTCTTTACAAATCTATGTGGTTTGCACCAGTAATAAGCATTGGCCTGTTTATACTCCTGTTTAATTATTTCCCGCATATCATTTTTTTAGTTATGCCTTTTCTGATCCTATGGATTTTTTCACCCGCTATTGTCAACAGGATAAGCATTCCGTTACCTGTTTTCAAGACCAAAATAACGGAAGAGCAAAGAAAGTATCTAAGGAAACTGTCGCGCAAAACCTGGAGCTTTTTTGAAGCTTATGTTTCTGAAAATGACAACTGGCTGCCAATTGATAACCTCCAACAATATCCGATCAGGATTATTGCGCATCGCACCTCTCCCACTAATATTGGTTTTTCTCTTCTTGCAAATCTTTCAGCAGTTGATTTTGGTTACATCTCCATCGGACAATTTCTTAATCGCACCTTCAATACTTTTAAAACTCTCGAAAAACTTGAAAGATATGAAGGTCACTTTTTAAATTGGTATGATACGCAAACCCTTGCACCATTACATCCAAGATATATTTCAACGGTTGACAGCGGAAATTTAGCGGGTCATTTACTCACCTTACGGCAAGGACTTTTTGAAATGTTGAATCGTAAAATAATAAGAGATGATTTATGGGAAGGGCTTCATGACACGATAAGAATTATCGAAGAGAAAATACACGAAGAAGATCAGGCGTTGTTCAATGATTTCCTCTCCGTATTTAAGGTTGAAAATTTATTACAACCTACCCAACTAATTGAATTAAAAAAAAGCCTTGAAAGAATCACCTCGCAACTTGGGGTTTTACTTGATACTGAGAAATTAAAATTGAATGCGGATGCATTTGAATGGATGATTTCTTTGGAGAAGCAGATAAAAGAATGGCTCAAAGAAATTCAAATGTGGTCGCTATGGAATTATAACAATTCAGTTCCCGAAAAATTTAAAAGCCTAAGTGTATTTCAAAAGAATTATTCATTAACACAACTTGCGACGATAGATAATGATATTCATAACGAACTTATTTCTTTTCATGCTGCTGATAAATCGGACACAGAACTTCAATGGATTTCTGATTTCGAAAAATCAATTAAGGAGGTCAGGACTCTTGCAAGAGAACGAATTATGGAAATTTATCAATTAGCTTCTCAATGCCTCGATTTTGCTGATATGCATTATCACTTCCTGTATGATAAAACACAGCACCTGTTGGCGATTGGTTATAATGCGGATGAGCATCATCGCGATACAGGTTACTATGATTTACTTGCTTCTGAAGCACGCTTAGGTTTATTTGTTGCGATAGCGCAGGGAAAAATTTCACAGGAAAGTTGGTTTGCTCTCGGAAGGCGACTAACGATTGCAGATAGCACACCGGTGTTGATTTCGTGGAGTGGTTCTATGTTTGAATACCTGATGCCAAATTTGATTATGCCGCTTTACGAACGTACGCTGTTGGATAATACTTGCAGGGGTGCAGTGAAAAAACAAATTGAATATGGCAGAGAACAAGGTGTCCCATGGGGTATATCAGAATCATGCTACAATATGGTTGATGCTCATCTTACTTATCAGTATCGCGCTTTCGGTATTCCAGAATTAGGTTTTAAACGCGGGCTTGGTCTTGATCTCGTTATTGCCCCATATGCCTCTGTAATGGCATTGATGATTGATCCTGCAGCTGCATGTAAAAACCTGGAGAGATTGACTGCGAAAGGATATGAAGGACGATATGGCTTTTTTGAAGCAATTGATTTTACCCCTTCGCGTTTGCCAAGAGCGAAGCAACCTGCTTTAATTCATACTTTCATGGCGCACCACCAAGGCATGAGCCTATTATCGCTTAATTACCTGCTTTGTGACCAACCGATGCAAAAACGATTCGAATCCGATCCGGATTTACAAACTGCTCTTTTGCTATTGCAGGAGCGTGTTCCAAAATCAACGGGTTTCTACTCCGTTGCGGCTGATACTGAAGAAATCATTCATTCTTCTACCAATTCGGAAATACAGGTTATATATTCTCCCAATACTACTCAACCCGAAATTCAATTACTCTCCAATGGAAATTATCATGTAATGATTACCAATGCTGGCGGTGGTTACAGTAGGTGGAGAGATATTGCGCTTACTCGATGGAGAGAAGATGCTACTTGTGACAACTGGGGTGCATTTTGTTATATCCGTGATATTGATGCAGGAGAGTTTTGGTCAACAACGCATCAGCCTACGTTAAAAGAAACGTCACATTACGAAGCTATTTTTTCGCAAGGACGTGTTGAATTCAGGAGAACAGATAATGAGATTGAACTGCATACTGAAATTATTGTTTCACCTGAAGATAATGTAGAAATAAGGCGGGTTCATATTAGAAACAAATCTCGTTCGGTTCGAAAAATTGAGATTACAAGCTATGGAGAAGTAGTAATCGCTCTACCTATGGCTGATGATGCGCATCCTACTTTCAGCAATCTTTTTGTTCAGACAGAATTAATCCCAAATCAACATGCAATTATATGTTCAAGACGACCACGCTCTCAGGACGAGCATCCGCCATGGATATTTCATTTAATGAAATTAGCCAAAGGTGATGCTGATAACATCTCTTATGAAACTGATCGTGATAAATTTATCGGAAGGGGAAACACCCTTACAAATCCAAAGGCGATGCATCAGATAGAACCTCTTTCAAATTCACAAGGTTCAGTGCTCGACCCGATCATTTCTATTCAGTACCGCATAACAATTGATGAAGAAGAAACTTCCATTATTGATATAGTAACTGGTATCGCTGAAAATCGCAATAGCTGTCAGGCGTTAGTGGATAAATATCAAGATCGCAATTTCAGGAATCGCGCGTTTGAATTATCATGGACATACAGCGAAGTGGTTTTGCGTCAGATCAATGCAACTGAAATGGATGCGCGGCTTTATGGGCGACTGGCAAGCTCAGTTATTTTCACAAATCCTGCTGTAAGGGCCAACAAGGATATTCTTATTAAAAATACAAAAGGTCAGTCTTCGCTCTGGAGTTATTCTATCTCGGGCGATATCCCAATTGTGTTGCTTCAGGTTTCTGATAATAATAACCTTGTAATGATAAAACAATTATTACAAGCACTATCCTATTGGCAGCTTAAAGGGTTGATTGTTGATCTTGTAATTATCAACGAAGATTACAGCGGCTATCGTCACGATTTGCAAGATCAGATTCAAAGCCTTATTACTGCAGGTATTGGCAGTAATCCGAAAGACCGGCAGGCAGGTGTATTTGTAAAAATGGCTGACCAAATTTCTAATGAGGATAAAATTTTAATTCAATCTGTTGCAAGAATTATTATTTCTGATACATACGGAACTTTAACCGATCATGTAAACAGAAGAAGCAGCAAAACTCCTTCTATACCTTTATTAATAAAAAGCAAGAGATACGAAGAAGAAATTGGAAAGACTATCAAAGAAGAAGACCTTCAGTTTTATAATGGGCTGGGCGGATTTTCTGATGATGGAAATGAATATGTAATCAATACCAGGGAAAATGATATTACCCCATTGCCGTGGATTAATGTGTTGGCAAATGCAAACTTCGGAACTGTTATTACCGAAAGCGGGCCTTCTTATACATGGTCGGAAAACGCACATGAGTTCCGGCTTACTCCATGGTATAACGACCCCGTTACAGGTAACTGTGGTGAAGCATTTTATATTCGTGATGAAGAAACAGGGCATTACTGGTCACCGATGCCATCGCCAGTAATTGGAAGTTCAAATTATGTAACGAAACATGGTTTTGGCTACAGCATTTTTGAGTGTGAAGAAGATGGAATCCATACACAAGTAACTATATTTGTTGATCTTGAAGCGAAAATAAAATTTACTGTGATAAAGATTCAGAATGTTTCGGGTCGGGCGCGAACGCTAACGGTAACCGGCTATGTGGAATGGGTGCTTGACAGTTTACGTACTAAATCTGCAATGCATATTATTACTGAATTTAATCCTGAATACCGCACACTATTAACGCGCAATCCTTATAATTCTGAATTTCCAAACAGAGTTGCATTTTTAGATGTGAATGATGTAAAATTTAATTTCACAACTGATCGCAATGAATTTATTGGTCGTAACAAAACTCTTCAAAAGCCCGAAGCAATGAAACGATTGCGGCTTGCCGGAAAACATGGAGCAGGATACGATCCATGCACAGCAATACAAGTGCCGGTTGTTTTGCAAACCGGTGAAGAACGCGAAGTAACTTTTAAAATGGGGGCGGCAAAAGATGCAGTTGAAGCACTGCAACTGATCACGCGTTTTCGCAACAAAGATGCGGTGAACGATTCCCTTAAAAAGGTTCACGAATACTGGAAGCAAACACTGAGTTCAATAAAAATAAAAACTCCTGATCAGTCATTAAATATTTTGGCAAACGGATGGCTGCTTTATCAGATCATTGCAAGCAGGCTTTGGGGGCGAAGCGGGTTTTATCAATCGGGCGGAGCATTCGGGTTCAGGGATCAATTGCAGGATGTGATAGCGGTGATGCATGCGCATCCTGCATTAACACGCGAACAAATTTTGCTGACAGCCTCACGGCAATTTAAAGAAGGCGATGTGCAACATTGGTGGCATCCTCCGCAAGGAAGAGGAGTGCGTACACTTTGCTCAGATGATTTGTTATGGTTGCCTTTTACCACTTCATGCTACATCAATAATACACATGACTATGCAATATTGGAAAGCCGGATTCCATTTATTGAAGGACGCCTGCTTTTTCCGAATGAAGAATCATATTTTGATATGCCATTAATTTCAAATGAAAGAGCATCGTTATATGAGCATTGCAAACGAGCAATAATAAAGTCGTTGAAGTTTGGTGTGCATGGTTTGCCATTGATGGGTTCAGGTGATTGGAATGATGGAATGAACATGGTTGGCATACATGGGCAGGGTGAAAGTGTTTGGCTTGCCTTTTTTCTTTATGATATTCTGAAACGTTTTGAACCCATTGCAATAAGAATGAACGATGAAGAATTTGCGAATGTTTGCCGGTTAAATTCCAAAGAAGTAAAACTTCAAATCAATAAAACATCCTGGGATGGCGAATGGTACAGGCGTGCCTATTTTGATGATGGCGCAGCATTAGGATCATCGGCTAATGATGAATGTAAGATTGATTCCATATCACAAAGCTGGGCGGTGCTTTCAGGAGCAGGAGAACCGGAACGGTCTTTAAAAGCAATGGAATCTGCCGATAAATATTTAGTGGACCGAAAGCATTCACTCATCCATCTATTAGATCCCCCATTCAATAAATCTGATTTTGAACCGGGTTATATAAAAGGATATGTGCCGGGAGTTAGGGAAAATGGCGGCCAATATTCTCATGCTGCAATATGGATGATAATGGCAGTTGCTAAATTGAAGAAGAATGCAAGGGTGTGGGAATTGCTGCAAATGATCAACCCAATTAATCATGGGAAGACCGCAGCTGATATTGCAGTATATAAAACTGAACCTTACGTGATGGCAGCGGATGTTTATGGTGTATCGCCCCACGAAGGTCGTGGCGGGTGGACCTGGTACACCGGTTCGGCAAGCTGGATGTATCAGCTTATTGTTTCATCTTTTCTCGGCTTAACGCGCGAGGGAAATACGTTGCACATAAATCCATGCGTTCCGGAAGATTGGAAATCATTTGAAATTGATTATCGCTATAAAAAAACAAACTATCATATTTTTGTACAATTGGTTACTGACAGCAATGACATGACGTTAATGGTGGATAATGTTGTGCAAAACGGAAAAGTTATTCAATTGATAGATGATGAAATCGAACACAAAGTCACCATTAAAATATTTCCTCTGCTTTTATTATCACCGTGAATTGATTAATTTGGTTTTATTGTTTCAGTTCCAGGGGGTATTATATGTCATCGAGTTCATCTGAGGTTGGTATGTGAACGTAGGTTTTTTTTCGGGAGAGATTGTTAAAAACTTTAAAATGTTCTGTCAAAATCCGTTTGGATCTCTTTTATTCGGATAATACCCCGAAGTTCTACTTCGGGGACAAGTTAAAAAACTCGTTCGCTCTTTGCGAACGCTATTTTGTAAGCGTTAAAAAAATTAGTTTTGTGATACCCCGAAGCTCTGCTTCGTGGGTTATTCATTCGTTTCTTCTTTTGGTGTTAGCAAAACTAACTAATCAAACACGAACTTCCACCACCGAGGAAAGGCTGCACGAAACGTGTGAATCATGTAACTTATTTCTAAGATCATGTAATGTTTTTTAGTACGAAAGCATCCATCTTTGCAACAATTCATTTACAAATTAAACAACACAAAATGACAAATTCAATAGCTACCTCGGCTCCTGTAAAAGGTAACTGGAACTCGCAAAAAGACAAGCGCAAAGCAAAATTTCCTACCTTAACGGATGTCAGAAAGAAAATTTTACTTGTAGATGAGGATAAGGATTTTTGCATATTGATGAAAAAATTACTCATAAATGAAAATGTTGACTTCATAATTGCCCATACTTTAAAAGAAGGTATGTTTTTGCTCGAAAAAGAAAACCCTGAATTTATTTTTTTAGATAACATTTTGCCTGATGGTTCAGGATGGGAGAAAACGGAATATATTTTACAAACGTATCCGCAAACGCAATTAAATCTGCTCAGCGGCTTTAATGTTCCAAAAACATCTGCCTCCACATTTCGCATTCTCGAAAAACCATTAATGCTTAATGAATTATTATCATGTCTTGCTGTATAAAACCAATAATCATTTTGTAAACCACCCCCAAAATGGCAGGTCACTGCTCTGTAAGGTGGTATATTTGCGTTGAGCACCTATTATTTGAGTGGAAGGGAAGGTTTAAAAAAGATTGCTTCCTGTTTCTGCTTCAGCAGAACTCGCAGTGATATTCTAAATTGTGTTAATGAAAAATAATTAAATTTTCTTGTCGCCGTCCTTATACATATCAGCATAAATCATAGCAATTAATGCTACAATCGTACTACCGGCTACTCCCTCAAAAAAAATTAAAAAAGAAGATGTTGAATTGAGCTTTCCGTATGTGTTAAAGTATTGCTCGGTTATATAGGGGTCCGCCAATGAATATGCTAATATAAAACCTGCTAAAAGCAAAAAAGACCATGCACCTGTAAGAAATATAATACCAAGAGCCTGTATGGACGGAGTGTATTTTCCAGCATGTTTTACCCGCCTCTTTACCTGATATAAAGAAAGAAGAAAAAATATAACGTAATTCAACATTCTTAATCCTGAAAAATGCATCAGATTAAACCATTTCAAGAATAAGAAAAGAATAATATAAAGTACACAATTGACTATTCCAAAAATGAATATTTTCATTTTGGCTTCTGAAAAAGATATTTTTGCGGCCTTTAGCATAATTACAATATTTATTATAAGAGTAGAGCAAAGTTGAAGTTTTACTAAAGAGTAATTGTTACATAATACGTCTAAATATTTGCATAATTTACAGGTTCAGGGATCCAATATAATTTCTATTATGTTCCATATAACTTGATTTTTCAAAAATCCAATGAGTGTTTTTGTTTTGACCGTAAAATATTTTTAGCATTAAACTTAATGTTTATAAAATGAGATTAACTGTTATATTGAAAGGGTAGGGGGATATGGCCATGGGCCTCAGGGAAATAAATTTGATATAGGAGCCTCAATAACTGGTATTCAACTGTTTTTTAAGAGCTTGTTTTATCCACTTTATCCACTAATTCAGCTGTAATATATTCCTGGCTTTTTTTTATATTTTCCATTGTGTCATCAATAAATACTGTGGAGTTTTCCCAGTTTATTTCTTTTACTAGTGTTGGTAACAAAATCACTCTTTTTTCAGGAACTAAAATTTGAACTTCTATAAACTTAATTTCCCATGTGTTGATATCAATTAAAAAACCAGCCAATTTCCCAACATCGCCATCATTCGCTTTAACAAAATAATGTATAATTTTTGTGGCGTTCCGTAAATGTGGATGAGCATTTGTTTTTTCATCGGTTTGATGAGCGTCTTTCTTCCAATAATTTATCCAGTTGTAATGTTTATGTAACTTTATTTCCTGCTGACGTGATACGGGTTTTTCAGTATCGATATCAGAACTGTTCTCAATTTGTTGTATTGTAAGATTAACCGGGAAAACGTTGTCCTCCAAATCAGAAGGTAAAATAGCTTGGGGTGAAATAAGTATTTTACGGCTGAAAAGCAAACTTCCAGTTTCAACAACTAAATAGCGGATGGTCCAACTATCATCATCAAAATAAAATTCTTTAACATTCCCGATTTGCCCATCAATTGCACCGATGGAGTAACCCACTAATTTTCTTATACTGTAGAGCATGATGTTAATTATTAAATTACGTTTTTGTTTTTGGTATTGCAAAGTTGCACACCTTAAGCGGAATTGATGTTACATAATTCTAGAAAAAAATTACATTATTTACAGGCGTTTTGAAAATGATATTTGTTGCAAATAACAAAAAAAAATAATAAATTTAATGTACGCTAAATTCTTATATGCTAAACAAGAAACTAAAAAATAAAAATCATGAAAAAGAAAATCACTTTAATAGCCGCATCAATTATCGTTATACTTTCAATGACTTCAGGAGTTATGGACAGTAATGGGAAATTAGGTAAAACTCATTCTCCTGGTGAAACAACTTGCAATGATTCGGGCTGCCATATAGGGAATGCATTGAATACTGCTGGTGGTTCCGTAACAATTAGCGCGCCTACTCTTACTGGTTGGCAATATACCCCCGGGCAAGTTTATTCCATCAATGTAACTGTTGCGAGAACAGGCCAATCCTTGTTTGGATTTGATTTTGAAGCATTAACCAGCGCAGGTGCAAATGCAGGAACAATTGCAGTAACAAATACCACCACTACGAGGAAAGCAAATGTTACTATAACCGGAAATTCCCGCTCCAATATAACACATACAGGGAATGGCAACACAGGTACCGGTACATTTACTTTTACATTTAACTGGACTGCACCCGCCACCAACATTGGAAATATTACATTTTATGCGGCTGGCAATGCCGCAAATAATAGTGGTAATCAGTCAGGAGATTTTATTTATAACACTTCCCAGGTAGTAACCCCGGCATCTGCCAACAGCGTTGATGATAATAGTAGTTCAACTATCAATCTTTCAGTATATCCAAATCCGGCTGTAGAATCAACAACTATTTCTTATCAATTAGCTGAAAATGCAACTGTTTCTGCCCGGTTAATTTCATTAAATGGGCAAACTGTAATTACATTTTATACAGAAACGCAAAGTGTGGGTGAGCAAAAAAAACAATTGGTGATTGATCCATTCATTGCAAAGGGAGTTTATTTATTAGCACTTGATGCGAATGAATATCATACTTATAAAAAGATAATAATTGAATAATTTGCAATTTTGATGATAGTAAAGAAAAGCGTTTAATCTTTGAGCGCCTTTTTTATGTCTATTATTTTTTTACATTTATAGCTTCAAAATTCAAATAAAATGAAGAAAATATTTATTTTTTATGCACTCGCACTTTTTATAATTTCCTGTAAATATGATAAGGGCCAACTTCCTGTAAAAAAAATAACCAGTGTGTGCGATTCTACAGTTTCCTATTCAATTATAATTGCCCCTCTTACAACAACTAATTGTTCTAATCCAGGCCCTGGTTGCCATGAGTCGGGTTCCTCCTACGGTGATTTTACTTTTTATGCTGGTTTAAAAGCAAAGGTAAACAATGGTTCACTATTAAATCGTGTAGTTAATCATAACGGGAACCCTATGCCCCCTGCAGGATTGACAAATGACCAAATTAGCAAATTAAATTGTTGGATAAAGCAAGGGGGCCTTAATAATTAATGTTATAATTATAGCACGTATATTGCTTAGTAATACAAATGTATTTTTAAAAACAAAAAAAATGAAAAAAATATTTTTATTAATTATATTGGCCGTTTTGATTGCACGCTCATTCGCACAGATTTATATTGCCAAAACCTGTGAAATAAATTTTTTTTCCGCATCGCCGGTGGAAAATATCGCCGCTGTTAATAAAGTTTCAAAACCCTTACTCAATACTGCAACAGGAGATTTGCAATTGAAAATAGTAATGACAGCATTTATATTTGAAAAGCCGTTGATGCAGGAACATTTTAATGAAAATTATATGGAAAGTGAGAAATTTCCAAATGCATTTTTCAAGGGAAAGATCAACGAAAAAATTGATTATACAAAGGACGGGGAATACAAAGTAACCGTTTCCGGAAAACTTACCATACATGGTGTTGAAAAAGACAGAACCATTGAAGGAGTTCTTACGGTAAAAGGCCATGTAATTATACTTTCATCAACATTTAAAGTTGTTTTTGCTGATCATGATATTAAAATTCCTTCTCTACAGGCAGCTGTTATACCTGCAGATACTGAAATAAAATTCAATGCTATACTGGAACCGTTTAAAAAGAATTAAAATTATATCCGATGAAAATTTCTAAAAAAGTATTTTTTATTCTTCTTACAGTTACATTCGGCTTAAATACTTTTGCCCAGGATGACATGTTGAATTTGCTTGATTCCGTTGGAGGGAAAAAAACGCACGAAAAAACAATGGCAACCTTTAAAGATTTCAAAATAATTAATGCGCAAAGTACAGAGACTGTAAAAGCTAAAACATCTAATTTTAATATTACTCACCGTTTTGGAAATATTGGAGTTGCAAGTAATGGAGGTGTTCATACACTTTATGGATTGGACAATGTAACTGATGTACGAATCGGCTTTGATTTTGGGATTACAGATAATTTAACAATAGGTATAGGCAGAAGTAAGCAAAGTGAATTGGTTGATGGGCTTATAAAATATCGCATGCTTTCACAAACCATTGATAATCATGTTCCTTTTTCACTGGCATTTTATGGAGACATGGGTTACAATCCGCAGGCGTCAACTCAGTTTTATAAGGGAATAGACCCAAGTGTTTATTTTCATCAAGAAGATATTCACCGTATTTCATACATAGGTCAATTAATAATTGCACGTAAATTTGGATGGCGCTTTTCAATGGAATTATTGCCAACTATCCAGCATCGTAATTATGTATTGGCAAATATTAATACTGATAATGGCGCGGAAGAAAGTAATGATCTGATTTCTATGGGAGGCGGTTTTCGTTTTAAAATTACAAAACGTGTAGCCATAATTGCTGATTATTTTTATACATTCTCAAAATACCGTATCAATAATCCCACTATCGCATTTTATAATCCTTTGGCTGTTGGAGTGGAAATTGAAACAGGCGGACATGTATTTCATTTGAACTTTACCAACGCATCCGGAATTGTTGAAAATAATTTTATTACTAATACTACAGATAGCTGGTTAAAAGGTGGTTATAAATTCGGATTTAATATTTCAAGAGTATTTAATCTGTCGCATAAAAGACATTAAAAGTATTTTTTATTGTTCGTTAATTTTATAACTTCCTTACAATTACTTTATAAAATAGCGCACAACCCCCAACCAATAATTTCATAGAATTTAGTTAAACAACTTTAGTAATATCCGTTACTCTCTGAATAAATTTAGTGACGTTTGAATCGTTAGTGTGTCCATAAGAATCCGTTAAGGTTCCTTTTTCTCCATCACTTGTTTCAATAGCGTAAAGAATTGCACTATCACCAGGATCGGACTCACCTTCAAAACGATAAAAATTTACAATTTTAACATCATCAGGCTGAAATGTTTTTTCAGTGGTTAATGATTTTAAGCCGTTTTCCATAGCATGGAATTGTGTTTCAAAACCATTACACAATAAAGAATTCATGCATGATACCATGGATTTCATATATTCTTTTTCTACTTTGTCAACATTTGCTGGATTCATAATTTTATGTATTTGAATTATAGGTATATACGCTTAGATCTCACTTACCATCTGTTGATTTTAGGCGCTTAGGTTCATTTTTCACCATTCTTTCTATAAGCAAATTGAAGATTGACCCCATATGGTTGCGTCTATTGTATCTATAATGGTATTCATCT
>JBBSQL010000057.1:0-16476 GCA_038257845.1 Chitinophagales bacterium | reverse complement strand
CATTTTCACCAGCGCTTTTATTTAAGATCAAAGAATATGGGCGAAGTTTTAAAAACACAGTTAAAACAATCACTGCATACAAGTCTCAAATTAATCCCAAAAACGAAAAGCAGGTTTGGAGATTAATTAAGTTTTTTATTTGCATCCTGATTTTTTTTAATCGCCAATAAAGAAAAATTACTGTCTTCTTTTTCAATTGTATTTTCTAAAACTCCTAATGCATCAATAGTTAAATTGATTTGATCACCGGCCTCTAACCATTGCGGCGTAAAGTTGGGATCGTTAAATTTTCCTGTGCCGTTCAATTCCAGGAAACAGCCGGTACCACAGGTTCCGCTGCCGATCACATCGCCGGGTTGCAGCGTTACACCATAAGAACAACGCTCAATGATTTCTGCAAAAGTCCAGTCCATATCTCCCACATTTCCTTCACTTACTTTTTTACCATTGACAGTACATTCCATTTTTAAATTCCATGATTTTCCGGTATGACCTTGCTTCGCAGGGATTTCATATTGCTCCAGTTCATCTAAGGTTACGAGGTATGGGCCAATTACTGTAGAAAAATCTTTTCCTTTTGCCGGACCGAGGTTCAATTGCATCTCTTCCATTTGTAACCCACGTGCACTCATATCATTCATGATCATGAGTCCTCCGATATAATTGTCTGCGTCTTCTGCACGAATATTCCTTCCGGTTCTGCAAATGACAATGGCTACTTCCAGTTCAAAATCTAATTTTTGAAAATGATCGGGCATGCAATAAATTTTACCCGGCCCTTGTATGCTGTGATGATTGGTAAAATAAAAAATAGGAAACTCATCAAATGCGGGAATCATTTCCACACCTCGGTTTCGCCGCGCGGCAGCTACGTGCTGGCGAAATGCGTAACCATCGCGGCAACTGGAAGGAAATGGTATCGGCGCAAGTAGCGCAACACTATCAATTGGTTTACCGGTTATTTTTGTATATTCATTATTCTCCAAAGCCTTATTGGCTTTATACAAATTTTCAAAATTATCATCCCAGTAGATCAACAACATATTCATGGATGAAGGAAAATCGGGATGTAATTTATCCGTGTCATATAAAAGATTATTATGAACCAGGGCGAGTTGGTCGTGTCCTTCTTTGAGGTAAGAAACTAATTTCATGTGCGCTGTTTTATTTTTTGTGTAAAATTAAATCAAAGATTTTGTGGAATGTATTTAAAAAAATGCAAATCTAAATTTCATTTTACCTGCATGGCATCCCTCAACCCATTTCCCAATAAATTAAATGCAAGCACCAGCAACATAATTGCAATGCCGGGTTCGAGTGCTGCCATCGGGTTACCGGTAATAATAAAATTATAGTTTTCGCGGATCATCAATCCCCAACTGGGTTGTGGCGGTTGTACGCCAATTCCCAAAAAGCTGAGGCCGGCTTCAATTAATATGGCTGCTGCAAAATTCGCCGCTGCAATAACCATTACAGGTCCTAAAATATTGGGAAGAATATGTCTGAAAATAATTCGTGTATTGGAAAATCCCAATGCCCGCGCGGCTTCTACATATTCGAGTTCACGTGCTTCTAACGTTTGCCCGCGCACCAGTCGTGCTACATTTACCCACATCGTTAAACCAACTGCTACAAAAACCTGCCAAAAACCTTTTCCCAAAATCAGGGTTAAGGCAAAAACAAAAAGTAATGTGGGAATACTCCAGATCACATTTACAAACCACATAATCACCTTATCTGTTTTGCCACCATAATAACCTGCGATGAGACCAAGAAAAATACCAATGCCCAGAGAAATTAATACAGTGATAAGGCCAACACTCAAACTCACACGCGAACCAATGATGAGCCGGCTTAAAATATCTCTGCCAAATTTATCTGTGCCCAGTAAAAAAGTTTTTTTGATTACAGGTGTTGCACTTAATTTTTTATTAGGAAATGAAATGCGTTCAGTGAGATTTTCATCAATATATTTTTGTGCAATTGTACTGTCTTTTTTTGTTGATACGGACAGTACAGGTATCAAATCACTGCTATCCGGCAAGCCATTGATGAGGCGATTTAATGCGCCCGGTTTTTCAACGACATCTGTTTTTTTTATTTGTAAAAAAGATATGGAGAAGCCGGGTTTTTGATTGGCTATTTCCGGGATGATCCTATTGGCGAATGGCGAATGATCCGGCGCAATGAAATACGCGAAAACCGCGGCTACACAGGTTATTAGAATGATGACCATGCCAAAAACAGCCAAGCGTTGCCTGAGTAATTTTTTTATAAAGCCTGGGTTCATATAATAATAAAAATCTGTTCGTTTAAAAAAATCAATGCACTTTTCTGCCTTTCCATTTATAGGTACCAAAACTTCCAAATAAACCTGAAACAACTGTATATACAATATGAAATGGTTGCATCAATGGAAACCACCAAAGTTGTTTTTGCCTGTTGAAAAATTTTGCAGCCGGATACATGAATAATAACTCTACAACAATTTTAAACAAAACCATTCCGAGCCAATACCAAATTAAATGTTGAATAAAAAAGGATGCAAATAAAATTGCCAGTAAATAAACATTCAACAAATAAACCCATAGTAAAACATAAAATATTCCTTTATCCTCGTAGTGCGTTGCTTTACTTGCCCAGCGGATTCGTTGATTGAAAAAATCTTTCCAGGTTTTCATTGGAGCAGTTCGAATGATCGCTTCGGGATTATATAAGTAGCCGATCTTTCCCGGGAATTGTTTATTGATTTTATTCATGAGCAACATATCATCGCCACTTGCAATATCATCCAGGCCTTTAAAACCATCTACTGCAAAAAAGCTTTCTTTTTTATATGCCAGGTTTGCGCCGTTGCACATGCTGTGAAAACCCGCAAAAACTGATGCTGCAGTAATTCCCTGTAAACTAATAAAATCCAGTGATTGAAAAAGAGAGAGAAAGCCACCTGTATGTGTAAATAAAACAGGTGCAGCTATGAACACAGGATTTTTTTTAATAATAAAATCATTGAACAAACGCAGCCATTCCTGGCCGGCCGTACAATCCGCATCCGTCGTGATGATCCATTCAAATGATGATCGTTTGATGGCCGTTTCAATGGCCTTTTTTTTATAAGAATTTACGTGTTCACTTAAAATATCTTTTAATTGAATCAGCCGGACATTTCCATGCTTTAATGCAAACCAATTTACAATTGATGCGGTGTCATCCGTAGAAAAATCATCAATGACAATAATTTCAAAATTCTTTTTTGGATAATTGTTTTGTAAAATACTGTTCAGGCATAAACCTATATTTTTTCCTTCATCCCTGGCCGGGATGATGATGGAAAATGAATGATAAAAGTCAGTTTGATTTCCTGGAATAAAAATTTTTAATTTGAAAAGCCATTTCCGGTATTGTAAAATTAATAGCCCGTAAGCCAGCGGAAACAGAACCGTGCATATAACAAAGAAGATAAACATATCCGCGCAAAGAAAATCAATATTATTGATAGAATACCCGCGCGATTTCCGGGCCGTATTTTTCGCGCAGCAACTGGTGGCCTGCATCCAGTATGAAAACTTTTACCGCGGGATTATTTTTTTTCAGGTAGTTGCTGCGACCACTCAGAATAATGCGGTCATAACTGCCGAAAACCAGTGTGAGTGGGATTTTATATTTTAAAATATTTTTTTTAACTGTGGAAATAGCAGGTGTAAATTTTCTAAAAAGTGTCCATCTTTTATAAAGTAGTTCACGTGCTTTGGGATCATCCAGGTAATGATGCGCAAATTTGTAAATACTTTTATTCAGCAATTTTACCTGGTAAGCGCCTTCCATCAATTTGAAAAACCAGCCGGGATGCCGCATGGTTTTATCAAAAAGAAAATTTCCCGCCAGCGTTTGTGTGGAAATAAAATGCCAGAAATTTTCATGCAAACCGTCGGGGCAAAAAAGTACTATTTTTTCAAAGTCTTCTGGTGATGCGGAAAAAATACTTAAAGCCAGTCGTCCACCCATACTGTAGCCCAGCAAATGAATTTTATTTTTTGCAGGCAAAGGTTTACCCGCTTCTTCACACATTAAGGGAATCCACTGAAGAATGTCTGAAGACTGAAATAATTTTTTTTCATTCCATTGAGTGCCGCCATGTAAAGGAAGGTCCGGGGCAATGATGCTGTATTCATTTCCCAAAAATTTTTCCAAAAAATAGAAACTGTCACCACTATCGCCATAGCCATGCAGGCAAAACAAAATTTTAGGGCCTTGCCCAAAAACATGATATGCCACAGAAGAATTTTTATATTTTAAAATGTGCAACATCCGGGGATATCAAATTTACAATAGAAAAGAAACTAAAAATCTCCGGGGGAAAATTATAACGACAATTTAAAACCAGGTGATTGCCGAAAAGTTAAAAATTTCAAAACGGTAAACGCTTTTCATTGCATAGCGTATTGTACTACGAATTTTACCAGAATTTTTACCCGGCTTTTGATTTGAAATCCGTTTTCCTCCTATCTTTGAAAAAAGGTTGCATAACTAACTATATGCCCAACAACTATTTTAAGAAAGGAGAATTATACAGCATCATTAATGGTATTGCGAATACAGCAATAACACGACGGCTGCAAAAAAATTTCCGGGATGCAGGGTTGGAAATTACGATAGAGCAGTGGAGCGTGTTATATCATTTATGGGAAAATGATGGCCTCAGTCAACAGGATTTGTGTAACCTTACATATCGTGATAAACCAAGTGTAACAAGGCTTATCGATAATTTGGAAAAACAAAAACTGGTTAAAAGAGTAGCCTCAAAAGAGGATAGGCGAAAAAATATAGTTACACTAACTGATAATGCATTATCCCTGCAACAAACAACTTTTGAACTGGCCAATAAAACGATGGATGAGGCACTTGCCGGGATCAAAAAAGCAGATGTTGCAGTAGTAAAAGAAGTTTTGCTTAAAGTATTTACCAATTTACAATCAACGACTAAATAAATATTCAAAATGGAAACAATGGACCAAAAAAAGGAAGCACTTCACGGAGGCGAATGGCTAATAAAAGAAAGCAACCCTGATGAAACTTTCTTTCGTGAAGATTTCACAGAAGAACAATTGATGATCCTCGATATGTGCCACCAGTTCATGAAAACTGAAGTGTACCCGGTGATCAGCAGGTTAGATAATTTGGAACCAGGCCTTATGCCTTCATTGCTTGAAAAGTGCGGAGAAGCTGGGTTACTTGGGGTTTCCGTTCCTGAAGAATATGGTGGTTTAGAAAAAGATTTTGTTACCACCAATGTTGTATCAGAAGGTTTGGGCGCTGGGTATTCGTTTGCAGTGGCTTATTCCGCACATACTGGTATTGGTACTTTGCCCATTTTATATTTTGGTACAGAAGCTCAGAAAGAAAAATATTTACCTAAGCTGGTAACAGGCGAATGGAAAGCAGCTTACGGCCTTACAGAACCGGGAAGCGGCAGTGATGCATTGGGCGCAAAGTCAACAGCCACTTTATCTGACGACGGAAAATTTTATATTTTAAATGGCCAGAAATGCTGGATCACCAATGGCGGTTTTGCAGATGTGTTTACCGTTTTTGCAAAAATTACAGGCAAAGATTTGCCACCTGAAAAATCCGGATTTACCGCTTTTATTCTCGAACGCGGAATGGAAGGATTTACACAAGGCCCGGAAGAACATAAAATGGGAATTAAGGGTTCTTCTACTGTTCAACTGTATTTCCAGGATTGTAAAGTGCCCGTAGAAAATTTATTGGGAGAAATTGGCCGCGGCCATATCATTGCTTTTAATATTTTAAATATTGGCCGGATAAAATTAGGCTCGGCAACTTTAGGCGCAGCAAAAGAAGTGGTCACGGATTCAATTGATTATGCGATTAATCGGGAACAATTTAAAACTGCTATTGCAAATTTTGGCGCCATTAAATACAAACTTGCAGAAATGCTTATAAAAGTTTGGGTTTCGGGTAGCGGTGTTTTTCGTACAGCAAAAATGATGGATGATAAAGAGCAACAGTTAATGAAAGAGGGAAAAACTTTTTCAGAAGCCTTACTTGGTGCGGCAGAAGAATATGCGATTGAATGTGCCATCCTGAAAGTTGTGGGTAGTGAAGTATTGGATTACGTGGTGGATGAAGGTGTGCAAATTCATGGTGGCAACGGTTTCAGTGATGAGTACAATATTTCACGCGCATACAGAGACAGCAGGATCAATCGGATATTTGAAGGAACCAATGAAATTAACAGGCTGCTGATTTTGGATATGACTTTGAAGCGTGCATTAAAAGGCAGGCTCAATTTACTCGGACCTGCATCTGAAGTTGCCAAAGAATTAATGAGTATTCCTGACATGAGTGAAGATGATTCTTTGTTTGGAAAAGAAAAAAAATACATCGCGAATTTTAAAAAGGCGATCCTGATGGTGGCTGGTGCTGCAGTGCAAAAGTTGATGGCCAATTTGCATAATGAGCAGGAGATTATTATGAATATTGCAGATATGGCTATCTATACGTATTTAAGTGAAAGTGCTTTGCTCCGCTTAATGAAAATGACTACGAAAAATGGTGAAGAAAATACAGGCATCGAACAGGATATGGTATTTACTTATATTCATGATGCCGCCGATCATATTCATAAAGCAGCTAAAGATGCCGTGAATGCTTTCGCTTCCGGCGATGAATTGCGTATGATGCAAATTGGTTTGAAAAGATTTACAAAAACTCAACCTTATAATTCAAAAGATGCGCGCCGCCGCATTGCAGATTATATGATTGAAAAAAAGAAATATCCATTTTAGTTTAAATAAAAATGCCGGCTTTTAAACCGGCATTTTTTATAAAATATTAAATGGTGAATTATCTTCCATGACCATACTGCGTAAATGTGTCCTGTATCTTTTGCATCACTTCAATAAATTTTTTCCGGTCTGCATTTCCTGGGCAACATTCTTCATAAAAAACCGGTTCATAAAAAGAAGGCTCAATTGTTTTTGAATTTGTTAGCCATAATAAACGGGATGTAGTGCCATCATTGATATTACAATTTTTTGATGGGTTGCTGCCGCAAAAATCTTTTCCACCATCACCTTTTATAGTGGCAATTTTATTTTTTTCAAATGACTGCAAAATTGCTTCACAGGCTTCTTTAGGTAAAACGACAGGATTTATATTGAATGGATGTGCGCCATCTGTTTTTGCGTTTTCCATTAAATTTACGTAATAAAAATAACCCATCCATTCATCACCTTTTTTAGTAATGATTTGATACGTAGCAGATTTGCCCCAGGCATTTGCCTCAACTACATATGCTAATACTAAATCATTCTTTTTTTGCAATGAAGCAATCACAGAATCTGTATATAAATTTTCAGAATTTATAGTTTGCATTTTACCTGATTTATCTGAAGTTATTTTTTGTGTGTTCGCGCAGGACATTAAAGTAAAAGCCAGCGCAATTGAGAGCATTGTATTTTCCATATTCTTTTTTTAAAGGATGCATTTGTTTTTGAAAATGCATATTATATTTTACCACCCCGTTTTTTCCATATTTCAAAAACAGGATCTTGTTTAATTATTTCTTGTGGCATTTCGCGCAAAGGCTCACAGGGTGTCCATTTCGCATACATTTCTCCCGGCAATGCCTGGTATAATTTTGTACCTTCCGTTTTCCATTTGATCATATCATCACTCACCTCGCGAATCAATCGTGCAGGATTTCCGGCCATTAAAGAACGCGCAGGAATTTTTTCCCCACTTTTTATAAAACTTAATGCGCCCACGATGCACTCATCACCCAATTCCACTTCATCCATCAACACGGCGTTCATACCAACCAAACAGTTTTTTCCAATTTGCGCACCATGAATAATTGCGCCGTGCCCTATATGTGCGCCTGCTTTTAAAAGAACGGTAATGCCGGGAAACATGTGAATCGTACAATTTTCCTGCACATTACATCCATCTTCAAGAATGATGCCACCCCAATCTCCGCGCAACGCAGCGCCCGGGCCGATATAACAATTTTTTCCAATCGTTACATTGCCGGTAACTGCAGCTTGCGGATGTACAAATGCCGTCGCGTCAATCACCGGTATAAATTCTCCGTATGAATAAATCAATTGATTAATTTTTTATTTGTTCTGAAACAAGTGCCTTTAAATATTGCTACAAGATGTGCATGCTGATTGGTAATTTCAATATGATACAAACCAGTGGAACGACCGTTATGAATTTCTTTTGCTTCGGCAATTAATGTATCACCCACATGCACAGGTTTTGTAAAATTGATGGCCGTATCCAAAGCCACAGATAAAACATTTCTGTTATTACATGCGAATGCAAATGCACTATCAGCCAATGAAAATGCAATACCACCATGCACAATACCAAAACCATTGATCATTTCTTCACGCACGAGCATTTTGATTTTACTTGCACCTTCGCTTACTTCCAACACTTCAATTCCCAGCCATTGACTGAAGAGATCATTTTCCATCATGTGCGCTACAACCGCTGCGGGTGTTGGTTGTTCCATGTTTTATAAATTTTTATTCTCCCTTAAAAACAGGTTTTCTTTTTTCTAAAAATGCCTGCACACCTTCTTTATAATCATGCGTTTCAGAAGCTTGTTGTTGCATTGAATCTTCCACTTTTAATTGTTGTTGCACATCATTTGTAAAAGATTTATTCAATGCTTCTTTTGTCAGCGCAAGTCCTTGTGTAGGCATGGAAGCCAGTGTGGATGCTATTTTCATGGCTTCTTCCATAAAAATTTCATCTTCAAATACTTTGTAAATCATGCCCATTTTTTCTGCATCTGTTGCAGTTACTTTTTCTCCTAGCATACTAAGTGCGCTGGCTTTTTGCTAGCCAATTAATCGGGGTAAAAAAAATGTACCACCACTATCCGGTATCAATCCAATCTTACTAAATGCCTGGATGAAAGAAGCTGAAGCACTTGCCAGCACTACATCACAGCAAAGTGCAATATTTGCTGCAGCACCTGCAGCCACACCATTCACTGCAGCCACAACCGGTTTTTTCAAACCGCGAATTTGTACAATAATAGGATTATAATGTTCGCTTAATATTTGTTTCATCGACGGCCCGTTTGGATCCACTACTTCTGCTAAATCCTGTCCTGCGCTAAAGGCTTTTCCATTGCCTGTGATTAACACGCAACGAATAGTTTTATCCATTGCACAACGGTCCAGCATACTTTGAAAAAGTAAGGCCATCTCGCGGTTGAAGGCATTAAATTTTTCAGGCCTGTTGAAGGTGATGCAACCAATATAATTTTTTATGTCAAATAAAACGGAATCCATATTTTTTATTTAGTGAAATTTATTTAGTAAAATTAATGGCATTTAAAATAATCAAATGGTTCTTTGCAATCTTCACATTGATATAAAGATTTGCAGGGTGTAGAACCAAATTTACTTACCATTCTTGTATGCATTGAATGACATTGCGGACATTCAATCGCACGGTTTTCCTGGAAAATTTCAGGTGTACATACCTGTTCCTGGTCCAGTGGTGGCGCAATGCCGTACGCTTTTAATTTCTTCTTTCCTTCTTCCGACATCCAGTCTGTGGTCCAGGCCGGTGAAAGCGAAGAAATAATTTCTACTTTTTTATAGCCTTTTTCCAATAAAGCCATTTTGATTTCTGTGCGAATCACATCCATTGCCGGGCAACCGCTATAGGTCGGCGTAATCGTAACTTTTCCTTCCACTTCCGGAAATACAGATTCAATTTTTACAGAACGGATAATACCGAGATCAACAATAGAAATCACAGGAATTTCCGGATCATTGATCGTACCCATCAATTCAAGAATTATGTTTTCTTCTGCTAAAATATTTTCTGATATATCCATATTTTTTTGCCCCGCTTTTTATAAAAAATATATTACCATTCACAGCCTGGGTATGCTCTTTGCATATATTGAAGTTCCGTTAATAATGAAACCATGTTTTCAGAATGCCTGCCTTCTTTCCCACCTTTTTGTGCGAAACTTTTTTCCGGAATTGAAAGTGTTGCTTCTGAAAAAATTTCATTTGTTTTTTCCAGCCAATTATTTTTTAATATTTCTAAATCAGCGCCTGTACCGGCTTCCAGGCAATCTGTTTCATAAGAAGCCGGTAAAAATAATTCACCCGTAAAAGGCCAGAGTTCATCAATAGCATGCACCATTCTTTCATGACTTTCTTCTGTGCCATCACCCAGGCGAATTATCCATTCACTGCTCCAGCGCAAATGATAGGTTGTTTCTTTAATGGATTTTTCTGCGATCGCTGCAATTTGTTCATCATTACTTTTTACCAATTGCCTGTATAAAAAATATTGATAATTGCTAAATATAAATTGCCGCAAAAGCGTTTGCCCCCAATCGCCGTTTGGTGTTTCTACCAACAGACAATTTTTAAATTCAGTTACGTCTCTTAAATATGCTAAACTATCTTCCGTTGCAGGTTCTTCACCGGGATTTTCTTCATTGATCAATTGCGCCGCATATTGATAAAAATTCCTGGCTTGTCCAATTAAGTCTAATGAAATATTTGTGAGTGCAATATCCTGTTCCGGTATCGGCGCATGGCCACACCAGGCTGCATTTTGATGACATAAAATGTGTGCATTATCCGCGAGGTGTAAACAATAATTTATCAATGAGCGCTTCATTTTTATATAAAAGTTTTAAATGAATTTACATGTGTTTTACTGCATCGGGTAACTCAAAAAAAGTTGGATGACGATATGTTTTATCATTCGCCGGATCATACAAACTTGCCGCGTCTTCTGCATTTGTCGCATGAATATATTTACTTTCCACCACCCAAATACTGATGCCTTCATTTCTTCTTGTATATACATCACGTGCATTTTCTATAGCCATTGCAGCATCGGATGCGTGCAGGCTGCCAACATGCTTATGATCCAGTCCCTGCCTGCTTCTCAAAAAAACTTCCCAAAGCGGCCAGTCTGTTTCTCCGGACCCTTTTTCTTCTGTATTAAAAGATGCGCCGGGATTTGCGCTGTCATAATCTCCGTAATAAAATTTCCTAATAAAATTTTTCATTGTTTTGAATTTTTAAGCAGCTATGGTTTTATTTTTCTTTTTATCCGCATACGCCAAAGCAGCTTCACGCACCCAGGCACCACCTTCATGTGCTTTCCTGCGCGCATCAATGCGGAGTTTATTACATGGCCCGTTTCCTTTCACGACGTTCCAGAATTCATCCCAATTTATTTCACCAAAATCATAACCATTTTTTTCTTCATTCCATTTCAAATCAGCATCAGGTAAAGTCATTCCTAAAACCTTTACCTGCTCCGCGATCATGTTTACAAACTGGCCACGTAATTCATCATTCGTTTTTCTTTTTATTTTCCAGTTCATGCTTTGATCTGAATGCGTAGACTCTGAATCTCTCGGCCCAAACATCATCAGGCTTGGCCACCACCAGCGATTGATCGCATCCTGGCACATGGCTTTTTGTGCATCATTGCCCAGGCTTAATTTATATAAAATATCAAATCCCTGGCGCTGGTGAAAACTTTCTTCCTTACATATCCGTACCATTGCCCGCGCATAAGGCCCGTAAGAAGTGCGGCATAGCATCACCTGGTTGAGAATTGCAGCGCCATCCACCAGCCAGCCGATCGCGCCCATGTCTGCCCATGTCAGCGAAGGATAATTAAAAATAGAAGAATATTTTGCTTTACCGGCAATCAATTGTTCCATCATGGTGAGATAATCAATACCAAGCGTTTCTGCTGCGGAATATAAATACAATCCATGTCCTGCTTCATCCTGCACTTTGGCAATAAGAATTGCTTTGCGTTTTAAAGTCGGCGCATATTTTATCCAGCCACCTTCGGGCAACATACCCACAATTTCACTATGCGCATGCTGACTGATCTGCCGAATAAGTGTTTGCCTGTATTTTTCCGGCATCCAATCCTTCGGTTCTATTTTTACCTCGTCATCAATATTTTGCTGAAAGTTTTTTTCAATATTAATTGTATCCATAATTATTCATTGAGTGTACAAAATTAAGACTTTCATTTTACAACTAACAGCCGTTAGCATTAAGGTTTCTATAAGCTTTTTTATAATACCCAAAGTTGGGTAGAACTTATCTGCAAATAACTTCTATATTTATAAAAATAAAAGTACACCATGAGAAAAACCTTTTTACCATTTTTAGCGATGATTCTTTTTTCTACAGCATTGCTCGCGCAGCCGGGAAAAAAAACGGCGGATGAATATCATGATACGATTGACAGCGCGATGGGTGAAGCAGATTATAATTATGCCCTGGCACAGTGCAATGAATTATTACAAATGAGCCCTTCTGATTCTATTGCGAATATCAGGAAGATCCCGATTTTTTATTCATTGCATCGCATTGATGAGTTTATGGTGCAGGTAAAAAAAGTTTTTCCCATAGCAGATAGCGCGGCGCAAATGCTGGCTGCTTTTTCGCTCGAAAGAGAAGACCGTGAAAAAACAGATTCTGCCGCCGTCTGGCATGACCGCGATAAAGTAGTGACTGAAGCTTTGAAACTTGGGCCGAAAAATGTATACGCAAATGTGTCCAAATCTTTATTGCTTTCGGAAGCCGGCAAACAAGATGAAAGTATTATTTTTATTAATAAAGCTATTGAGTATTCTGATGCTGAAACGAAGCCGGGTATTCGGCTTATCAAAAGCAGCCTGTACAGTGATTATGATCAAAAAGATAAAGCGATCGGGGAATTAAAAGATATGATACAGGAAGATCCCGATTATGAACCAGCTTATACACAATTGTCCACGACGTATCGTAAATTTAAAATGTATCCGGAAGCGCTGGCCATCCTGGAGGAACATGGTAAAAAATTTGATATGGAAAAAGATGACCTGTCATCTAAATATTATATTCTCCGTGATATGGGAAAAAAAGATGAGGCCTGTACTGTTGCGGAGGAATTGGGTGAAGACGAAAATTATATCATGGATGATGCTGCACAAAAACTGGGCTGTCTCTTTTTATTAGCGCCTTTAAAGAAGGATGGAAAATCCAGTTATGTTTATATAGTTACGGCAAAAAATAGCCAGTATTTTTTTACGGTGGATAAAAATGAAGGTGCTTATGCAAAAGGCAATCTGAAATTTAACTGGAGCATGGCGGATCAAAACTCAGACATGGATAAGGGAACAGTGATGATGTCGAAAGCCGCGTTGGATACGGCGCATGAGATGCGCAACAAATTTTCGAACGGAGAAAATTATTCACTCAACAATCAAACGACTGTTTGGGTAAGCCGTGCAGTATTTGATGACATTACCAAAAAAGGAGAAAGCAAAATAAACGCGGATGGTGTATGGCGTACATATAAATTGGTACCCAATGATGTGGATGAAAGTTATTATTATGGAATGTTCACTTATAATGAAGGAGGTGGAAAGCGCCTGCAACTATTACATATCATGTCGGATGATGATATGCATTATGAAATATGGATCAACAATGACCGCGATAATCCGCTGATTGCAAAAATGATTGTAGATTTTACGATAACGCTGGATAAAATCGAAGAGTAAGAAAATGGTTAATGGTAAATTGTAAATTAACTGATGCCGGCTGAGCGACCTGCATTGAGCGACTTGCACTGAGCTACGCCGAAGTGAGCCGAAATGAGCCGAAGTTGGATATTGAAAAGATTTAATATTTAGGATTTTTTGATTTCGTTGAAGGATTTAATTTTCCTTTTGCGATTTTAATTTTATAACTCATTTTTATCTGTTGGAAAAAATGAATAAGGATGAGCATTTTTTTTACTCCCAGCTCTTTTCATTTGCAAAAAAAGCTGCGCCACCTGCTTAATATTTTAAACTTTGTTCATGCAAATAACAAAATCTCGATACGCAAAACATAAGTATAAACCAGGAAATAAAAATTAAACCTTATTACCTTAGTAACAAGCATAAATAAAATCAAAATCCAACCTTATTACTTTATTAAAACCAATTTAAAATAAGGTAATAAGGTCTGACTTGAAGTAATGTTTAATATTATTAAGGTAATAAGGTTTTTGAATTGTAATTATCATTTGTATAAAGTCATCTATTTGTGAAAAGTAATAAGCAAGAATTTAATTTAAAGCAGTCATCGTTATCTAGGCATATGTAAACAAGAAATGAAACCATCATTGAGCGCAGCCGAAATGAACGCAGCCGAAATGAAGAAGAAACAACTAATATCATTTCTTCAACAAATTCTCATCAAACAATTGCAATATTCTTTTGTATTCATCCGTCCAACTGGAGGCTTCTACAAAACCATGATCCTCCACCGGGTATGGCGCTATCTCCCAATTATTTTTTCCAAGCTCAATCAATCTTTGTGAAAGGCGCACTGCATCCTCGAAATGTACATTCTCATCCACTACACCATGACAAATTAATAAATGTCCTTGCAAACCATTTGCAAAATAAATGGGTGAGGAACGGCGATAGGCAATGCTGTCTGTAAAAGGTTCATTCAAAATATTGGAAGTATAGCCATGATTATACTGTGCCCAATCCGTCACCGGCCGCAAAGCCGCGCCGGCATTGAATTTGCCGGGTGCTGTAAACATGGCCATCAACGTCATAAAACCACCATAACTTCCTCCATACATTCCAATTCGGTTTGCATCAATGCCATATTTTTTTACCAGCATATCTGCAGCATCTACTTCATCATTCAAATCTTTTCCGCCCATATACCGATAAATTCCCGTGCGCCAATCACGGCCATAACCCGCGCTGCCGCGGTAATCAATATCCAAAACAGTATAGCCTTTATCCGCCAGTAAATTATTAAACATGAACTCATGCACATAATAACTCCACCAATAATCTACATTTTGTAAATAACCCGCGCCATGCACAAAGATCACTGCCGCGCCATTTTTTGTTCCGGCTTTTGGTTGATAAATTCTTGCCGAAACTTGTTGTCCATCTCTTGCTGCGAATGTAAAAATCTCCGCATCGCGCCAGGGATAATTTAAAAACTCTTCACTCATTGCTTTGTGTGTCAACTGCTGCGCTTTTGCATTCGCTTTATTTTCCTGAACATATAATTCCCAGGGTTTATTTTGATACGAATATCGGTAAGCAATATATTTTTCATCTGGCGACATGGCTATTTCATAACCGCCTTTCTGATCCGTGATTTTTACTTTTCCAGTTCCATTTGTATTGATTTTATACCAGTTTTGAATGCCGGGATTTCCTTCATTTGTCAGCAGATAAAAATTATTTTTATCGCGGCTTAAAACAACTTCCTGCACTTCATAATTTCCGCTTGTAACAGCATTTATTTTTTTTGCTAAAAAATCATACACATACAATTGCGCATAACCTGTTGTTTCACTTTCAAAATAAAAATTACTGTTGTTGATCCAACCTGTTGATCCATTATCAAAACTGCCGCCAATGCCTGGTCCGTCTATCCATGCTTCATCGCGCTGCCTGCTGATGAGTGTAAGTTTTCCATTTGATGGATCAAGTTCCATTAACCAACGATCCTTATTATCAAATGAGCGAATATCAACAACAGCGCGGCTTCCATCTTTATTCCAGGAACACATATCCACGACAACTTCACGTGGTTGTGGTTTTTTATCTGCATAAACAGCAGGATAATCTTTTACATAATCCGGCTGATCCAATATGCCAGGAATACTATCCGTTTTTATTTCCAGTAATTTATTTTGTAAAATATTCAACACATAAAAAGAATAACTGCCTTGCGGTGCGCCCACATTTGTCCGGCCATGAATGTCTGTGGTAAAACCAGAAGCGGTTACATAATTTGGCACAATTGTTTGCTTTGCATTACCAGGCGCTTCATATAATAAATAAGCCAGGAAATTCGCATTGGGACTGAGTTCCAGGTAGGAAATATCTTTTCCGTTTAAGTAATTATCAAATAAAGTATCTGCATCTTTCATTGAATTATTTGCAGCCATACGCGCATCACGTTTATCTTGCCTTTCTTTGATCACGCTGGAAGTTTCCAACTGTTGTTTCTTCAACCATTCTTCCTGTTCATTTAATTTTTTATCAGCAGACTTTGAGCCTTCAATAAAATTGGTGAGTTGTTTTGTGGCACCATTTTTAAAATCCCAGCAAAAAAGATTATTTCCTTTTTGATAAACAACAGCGCTTGTATTTTTTATAAAAGAAGGATTGTATTCATAGTCTTCCGTTTGCGTAATGCGCAACGTATCTTTTGTATTGATGTTATATAAAAAAATATCGCCATGGTAAGCGAAAAGTAATTTTGAAAAATCACTTGACCAGGTGCCGCGTGCCATAGCCTGTGCCATCCTGGCTTTCCGCTGATCCGCTTTTACCGGTTGCATATTTTTTATATCCATATAATACATGGAATCGCTGGTTTGATTATCCGGGTTCCAGTTAAAATAAAT
>JBBSQL010000056.1:0-18032 GCA_038257845.1 Chitinophagales bacterium | reverse complement strand
TAAAATTAAAATTAAAAATGATGTGGAGAAAGCCTGGTATGAAACACAGGCCTGGTATGATTCTCAAACATCTTTACAATCTTCTGAAATATTTCAATATGTAGTCGAAAAAGCCAATGAATATGGCTATACATTTGGCGGAGCAATTGCCGGCCATATATTGGGAAAATATCCACATGAACAACCATCAGATCCCACAAGTTTGGAGTTGGATATTGACCCGGATAATTCTGATGATATATTTTTACTGGATGCAAATGGAGACAGAAGGCATTGGGTATTAGAGCTCCTTTTTATTGATAAAGAAAATAATATGGGTGGCTACTTTGAACAGTTACTTTGATTGAATCCACAAACACGGATTGGATATTGGCATTAAGAAAGAAGACATAAATACTTCGGTTTGCAATCGTATAAATCAATTGTACTAATAATGATATACGATTCCTATTTTTGTCATAGCGCAAATTCCCGGATATTGTAAGATAATTTTAAAAAGTTTCAACATGAGAGTACAAAAAATCATAGCCAGTTTAATTCTTACGGTTTGCTTTTATAACGGCTATTCCCAATCCACTGAACTTTATAATAAAGTTGTTGAATTAGACAGTATATTTTTCCAGGCATATAATAATTGTGACCTGGCAAAACAGGCTGCATTTTATTCAGACAGTATAGAATTTTTTCATGATAAAAGTGGTTTATCAACATCCAAAAAAGATATCCTTGAGAACACAAAAAAATATATATGCGGGAAAGTAACCAGGACAGTTGTAAAAGGCAGCATAGAAGTTTCTCCAATACCCGGCTATGGCGCTGTAGAATTAGGATCACACACATTTTACAATAATGTTGAAAATACAACATCCAACCCAAGTAAGTTTGTAATCATCTGGAAAAATACAAATGGCAATTGGACTATTACTAAAGTTATAAGCCTGCATTAATTAAAAATTAGTTTCCTGTCAACATCCAATTACAAAACTATTGAATGGCCGATGAAATAAACTATCGCAAATAATATTTAAATAGCAGATCACAAAAACATTTTGCGTTTTAGTATTTGTCCTTATCTTCAACTCCGGATTTTAAATTGTACTATTTAAACTTTCATTCAATCCACCCAATGAAAAAAAAATTATTTCTCTATGTTATTGTAAGTCTATTATGCACCAGTTTCTTACAGGCCCAAAGCAAGATTAAAGTCATTAAAGCAGGCAGACTCATTGATGTAGTGAGTGGAAAGGTGCTGAAAGATCAAATTATTTTGATTCAAAATGATGCCATTGTTGACGTAGGCTCTTCTATTGCTATTCCAAAAGGAGCAGCAATAATTGACTTAAGCAATGCTACAGTTTTGCCTGGGTTAATTGATTGCCATACACATATTACGAGTGAACCGGGCAATGATTATTATGCGGATATTTTTCGCAAAGGACCTGTTGACAATGCAATCATGGCGCCCACTTATGCGAAAAGAACTTTAGAAGCGGGCTTCACTACATGTCGTGATGTTGGCGCCCCGGCCTTTGTGGATGTAGCATTGCGCAATGCAATTAATAATGGTGATAT
Organism: Chitinophagales bacterium; assembly: GCA_038257845.1. Taxonomy (GTDB): domain Bacteria; phylum Bacteroidota; class Bacteroidia; order Chitinophagales; family Chitinophagaceae; genus JAFDXJ01. The sequence continues at coordinate 16,460 of JBBSQL010000056.1, read as the reverse complement.
CGAAGGCCCAAGGTTGCAGGTTGCGACTTTATTTATCAGTGCTACGGGAGGCCATGGAGATTTGAATGGTTTTTCACCTTACCTCGACTGGAAAATGCCTGAGCACATGAGCGGTGTTGCAGATGGCGTGGAAGGTGTAAGGGAACAGGTTCGCTATAATATTAAATATGGCGCAGATGTTATAAAGTTTGGCGCCAGTGCAGGTGTACTCAGTGAAGAAGAAAGTGTTGGCGCACCACAATATTCCCAGGAAGAAATGAATGCAATTGTGGATGAAGCAAAACGCTGGGGGCGGAAAGCCTGTGCACATGCGCATGGAACCGAAGCAATTAAGATGGCTATTATAGCGGGGGTTGCATCTGTTGAGCATGGCAGTATGCTTGATGATGAATGCATTCAACTCATGTTAGAAAAAGGAACTTACTATGACGCTACTATTTTTGTAGGGGATTATGTTGTAAACGAGTTTGCAAAAAAAGGTTACCCGGAAAAAATTTTAAACAAGGCAAGAATGATCACACCCGTTGTTGAAGCGAGTTTTAGCAAGGCAGTAAAAGCAGGTGTTAAAATTTCTTTTGGCACTGATGCAGGCGTTTTCCCACATGGTTTAAATGCAAAGCAGTTTGCATACATGGTCAGGTATGGACAGACGCCCATGCAAGCCATTCAATCGGCAACAGTAAATGCTGCAGACCTGCTGAGCTGGAGTAAAAAGATCGGCTCAATTGAGAAAGGGAAATTTGCAGATATCATTGCTGTTGTTGGAAACCCGTTGGAGAATATCTCGCTTTTAGAACATGTCTCTTTTGTGATGAAAGGTGGTATTGTGTATAAGAATGAAATGAATAAATAACATCCAAGCTTGCTGAGCATTTTACTTTTTGTTGAATGCTACGCAGGCAGGTTATATTTAATAGGAAAATGAGTACTAAACTGTTTTTCAATACAATTTTATTCTTTCTACTTTGTTCTTCCTGCAAGCAAAATAATGAGCAATTATTGAACAGGGCAAATAATCTTAATAAACAAAAAAAAATTCAAGTCCATTGAAATCTATAATAAAGTTATAGAACAATGACAAATTACAATCTGCCTATTATAAAAGGTATAAAGATGCAGCAATAATCAAACTTAAAAACAGGTTACGCAGTATCCTTTTTATTTACAATTTTTCTCCAACATTTATTTGCAGTAATTTACTTTTGTAAAAGAATGCCGTTGTCATGATTCGATTAACATTTTTATACTTTCTTTTTTTACCCCTTTATGTATTTTCCCAAAACGATTATATTTTTCAGCATATCACAATGGAAGATGGTTTGCTGGCTGATGCAAAAGTGCGTATGGCGCAGGATCCTTTAGGCTTTTACTGGTTTGCAAATATTTACGGTATGCAGCGTTTTGACGGTAAAAACTTTATATCATACAAATACAGAAATACGGATCTGACGTATCAACTGCCTGGCGATATGATACAACAGGTAACGTTTGATGCCGAAAAAAATATTTGGATCATTAACAGTGAAGGCATTAATATTTTTAACCGGAACAAAAGAACCTTCGACCGCCTGTATATGAGCGATGCCGCAGACAGCAACAGGAGCAATGTAACATTGCTTATCACAGACCAGGAAAATAATTTATGGATTGTTACCGATGCCAATCTTTTCAAATACAGTTATCCATTGCACAAACCCGTACTGTATGCACACCTGATTAATGAAGCGCATGAAGCCATTCAAAACGTTCAGTATGATAAAATAAGAAATGGTTTCTGGATGTTGACATCCGGCAATAAAAGGCAGTTACTGTATTTTGATGCAGCTAAAAAAAAGTTGTATTACCCGGCAAATAATAATGTGGACTCCTTGCTCGGGCGCGTAAATGATATTTCTTTTTTTAAAATGGATGAAAGCGGAAATATATGGATGGCAAATTATGTCGGCGATCTTTGCATGTACAATACGGCCAGTGGCAAAGCAACCCGGTTCGATATTCTGCACGAAAGAAATGATTTAAAAATCGGCACACCTAACTCTACCATTTTCGATTGCATAGAGGATGGTAACGGCTCGGTGTGGTTTTGCGGCGATTACTATCTTGGGCTACTGCAGTTTGATAAAAAGACAAATACTTTCTCCAGGATAGAATATAACAACAGTTCGGAATATGCACTTCACTATAATGAAGTGGTATATAGTTTTTATAAAGACAGAGAGGATAATATCTGGATTAATACTGACCTCGGTATGAATATTTTTAACCCGGAAGCAAGACATTTCAAATACCTTCAACCCAAGCCAGAATCTTCTGTAACGCGCTTCAGTGCTGAAGTTTCTTCAATATTTCAAAGTCGCAGCGGCGACATCTGGGTAAGCACCTGGGGCGATGGTGTCTTCCGTTACGACAGCAATTTTGTATTTCTCAAGAATTATGTGCATGATAAAAATGATGCTGCTTCTTTTGGTGAGTCGCTTAACAGGGCATGGTGTTTTGCAGAAGATGACGGTGGTAAAATATGGATTGGTTGCCAATATGGATTAATAAGCATACTTAACCCTGCAACCGGAAAGTTTACAAATATAGCTGTGCCTGCCTTCAAAGGTTCCACCATCATGAAAATGCTGAAAGATAAAAGCGGAAATTTCTGGTTTGGTTTATATAACGGATACCTTGCAACATGCCATCAAAATATGCAATCCATACAAGTGTTTAGTGATGTAATGACGAAGTCATTGCAAACGTTTACATCCGTTGACGGTATATGTTTAGATCCGCAGCAGAATATCTGGTGGAGTCCTGGTGCAAACGGAATTAAGAAATTTGATGTACATCAAAACAGTATTACAGACAGCGCTCTTTTTCCCCTGCATATTTCATCGCCTTCCTTTTTAAATGATTCTGAAATGATCGGCGGCACAGACACAAAAGGTTTTTTTATTTTAAATATTCATACAAAAAAAGTGCGCTTTATAAATGCAACCAACGGATTATCTACAAACAATGTTTTTGGTGCCATTGCAAATGGTAGCAAAGAAATATGGATTGCAGCAAGCAACGGCATGGAAAGGCTTAATATGCAAACGAATAAAATAGCAAAGTTTGACATCAATGACGGCATCAGGGATCACGAGCTAACCGACGCATTTTATACATTGAAGAACGGTGTTATTCTTTTTGCAGTAAAAACAGGAATTATTTATTTCAATCCTGCAGAAATACATGCAGCGCCTTTGCCACAGGATGTATGCATTACCAAATTTATTGCGCAAACGCACGACTATTCAGTGGATTCCTTATTGCAGAAAAAAGAAATCATTTTACCACAAAATCAAAACGCTATTACCATAGAATATGCTTCACTTTCTTTTGCAGGAAAATCAACGGATCAATATTTTTATCAGCTTGCCGGTGTGAACGATAGCTGGGTGTCAGCAGGCGCACAAAGGTCTGTAACGTATGCAAACCTGTCGCCGGGAAGTTATGTTTTCAAAGTAAAATCCCTCAATCGCGATGGTGCAGAAAGCCGCAATATTACGCAACTGCACCTCGTCATTCTTGCGCCATGGTGGCAAACATATTGGGCTTATGTGCTTTGGTTTCTGATTGCTGCAACTATTTTGTATGTGTTATATGATTACCGAAAACGTAATCTGGCAGCGCTTTCTGGTGTGCGGCAGCGTATAGCAACCGATCTGCATGATGATATTGGTTCTACGCTCAACAGCATTTCAGTATATAGCGAAATTGCCGGCAAACAAATGCAGAGCAATCCTATAAATGCTAAAAATCTTTTGGAAAAAATGGGTGACTCTTCGCGTAACATGATTGATATGATGAATGATATTGTGTGGGCCATAAATCCCAAAAATGATCAGTTTGAAAATATACTACAACGAATGCAGTATTTTGCAGGAGAATTATTGTCGGGAAAAAATATTCTGCTACAGTTTGATGCAGATGAAAAAATAAAAAGAATAAAACTGTCCATGGTAAAAAGAAAAAACCTCTATCTTATTTTTAAAGAAGCAGTAAATAATGCCTATAAATATTCAGACGCTAAAACCGTAAGCGTGTCTGTGGCTTTGCAGGCTACGCATTTGTTGATGATTATTACAGATGACGGCATTGGCTTTGAAACAGCAGAAAAAACGATGGGTGGCAATGGATTAAAAAATATGCATAACCGCGCAAAAGAAACAGGATCACAATTGCATATCATAAGCTGGATGAAAAAAGGAACAAGGATAGAATTGCAGATGCCGGTATAAATCTTATAACGGGCACCAAAAAAATGTTGCCCCTTTCATTTGTTTTTTTTACAGCGGTTAGAATTTTAAAAATCTACCCGATTATGTAGTTTTAATTTTCTCAATGCAGATGAAATTTGCAACTAAATGGAAATAGATATACACGTTGTAATTTTTGAAGATAACTACCTGCTTCGCGATGGATATTTTCAGTTAATCAATGGCACGCAGGGTTTTGTGTGTGTCGGCGCTTATGATAATGCGGATGACCTGCTGTTTAAAATAAAAAGAAGCATGCCTCATGTAGTGTTGATGGATATAGATATGCCCGGCATGAACGGAATAGATGCAGTGCATATTATTAAAGAAAATTATCCAAACATTCATGTGGTTATGCAAACAGTTTTTGAAGATGATGATAAAATATTTCAAGCGATACAAGCCGGCGCCGAAGGATATATTTTAAAAAAAACACCTCCTGCAAAAATGCTTGAAGCGATTTCTGAAGTTTATAATGGCGGCGCACCAATGACACCAAGTGTCGCAGCCAGGACTTTGAAATTGTTTCGTTCAGGTATAAAGTCTTCGCCCGATAAAAAACAATCACAGCTTAATGAAAGACAAAAAGAAATCTTAGAATCCATTGTAAATGGAATGAGCTATAAACTAATTGCCGAAAAATTATTTATATCTATTGACACGGTGCGCTATCATGTGAAAAATATTTATGAAATTCTACAAGTGCATTCACGATTTGAACTGATGAGTAAACAAAGAAAATAAGTTTTCCTTATTCTTTTTATTCAGTATTTACTTCAATTTTTATTTTTCAAAAAACTACATTATTGGGTAGTGGAAAGCAATTTGCAATGAAAGAGATTTGCCTTTGCAGGTTGTTGTATTCAGTATTTTTTTTTAAATAGGATCAACAACATTTTTAAAACTTAAGTTTTCATTGAAACAGGATAAGCAACCCGGATAGCCGAAAACGGGAATTTTAGAGTAGGCATAATACTAAAAATAAACAAAATGGCAACATCAAAAATACCAGTCTCTGGGTAATATAAAAAGCATCAGCGCAGTTGAAAAGAAAATTCACATTAAAAAATTAAAATAAAATTTTATGAAACGCTTAAAATTATTTCCTGCAATTATTTTTTCTGCCTGTTTATTATTTTCCTGCTCAGGAAATAATAATGACAACGCAAATAATGGCGGCGGTAGTTCTTCGACTTCAGGTACTAATGCAGTAAAAGATGGCGGCAGTTTTTCTGCCATTATTAACGGGGTTAAGCTGTCTGGTGGCGCTACCGATGAAATGCAGATACCCAATGAAGCATTTATTTATACTGCAGGCAGCCTCCCCCAATTTAAAACTGAAACTGTTTTTTTTACGCTTGTTCCGGATAACACGGACGAAAATTACTATTCACTCAAATTTATTTTTCCGGATAAACCAGGTACTTATAATAAGACAAGAAATTCCAAAGACTGCAATTGCGCATTGGTAATTAATTTATTTTCTGGAAATCACACAGGAGTTCTTGCTACCTATCTGGAAGATTCAATTACCACAAAAATTGATGCAATCTCAGCATCAAAAGTATCAGGTACCTTCTCCGGAAAATTTACTGTGAGCCTTAGTGATGGGCTTGGCAAAAATCAGAAACCTCTTCTAATGGTAACTGACGGAAAATTTGATATACCGTTTTCCAAAGGGAATGCGAGACCTCTATAAAAAATCAATAATGATAAATCATTAAATAAAATACATTATGCAACCGAAATCCTTTCTAATTGTCCTTTTTCCGGCACTTATTTTACTTTCCTGTTCAGGAAATAGTGCATCAGATAATAAAAGTGCATCAGATGTTAAAACAACCTCCCCGAATACTAAAACTGAATCTTCTGCTGTAAATCTTACTGGCACAAACGGCAGCTTTACTTATACTATAAATGGAACGGGCATTAATGCAGCATCTAATGGAAAAGATGCTGAAAGGCTATTTATAAACGAGGTAAGCAACGATGGTGTAAACGGTATGGTGAAGGTAAAAGTTACGTGCGGAGGTAGCAACGTCTTTGATTTTGACATAGCCAGTAGCGGAACTACTACCATAAATAATTATAGACCTTCTCTTGCCGGTATGACAGATAAAAAAACTAAAGGAGCCTTTTATATGGATGGGAAAACATACATAAATCTTTATGCTAATTCAGTAACGATAACTATTGCCAACATAAATGATAGCCGTGTTACAGGAACTTTTTCCGGAACATTTAAAGCAGAAAAAGATGATGGTGGTACAATTGCGAACATAACAGATGGTAGCTTCAATTTGCCATTCGTAAAAAATTAAAATGATGGTTCCACAACCTTTTAGGCCTATAGTAATTTGTATTTTTTGCACAGTTATTACGTTAGCTACGTCTTGCAAAATGGATAGTAGCAAAAGCATAAATAAAAAAACACAAACTATCTCCGGCGATACGTTTCCATTGAAGTCCACTCCAGCAATTGATACTATTAATCAGCAAAAGAATAGTCTTACTGATAATAGCGCAACTTCTGAAGATCCTAATTACACCAACACCGACAGTATGATTGCGCAGGGCATGTCTGCCATGTTTGGAAAAAATGATTCAGGTCTTTTAAAAAACATAGTTGATGGAAAAAATATGGACAGTATGATGCAGAAGATGCAATCAATGATGGGAGGTAAAAACGGAAACCCCGGCGATGCAATTTCTAACTCAATATTAAATATTCAGCTCGGGCAAATGAGTGATAACAATCCATTAAAATCTGTTACCAAAGGAATGGTGGAGGCTCAAAAAAATGGTACAGCAGGGCCATCCAAAACTTATACGGCTACTTATACACCTGAGCAACCGGCAACTTATGCAATGCCTGTTTCAGGAAACGGAAATACTATTATGCTGCAATACACAGGTGGCAGCATTACAAAAAATAAAAAAGATGGGCTCTGGAAAAACATATACATCAGCACTAATAAAGCAAACCAATGGAATGTGTATTTCGAAGCTTATGCAGAATCGTCTGCATTGAATATGAAAGTGCATGCAACCTCACTGGCAAGCACAAAAGAAACTTACAGCATCAATCTAAATGATCAGTATAAGAAATATGCTCAGCAACCAAAAAGCGATGTCGGAAAAAATGAATCTGATGTGCAGGTACAAAAAATCGGTAACGAAAAATTGTTTGGCTACAACTGTGTTCATGTAAGAGTTAATTATACCATAAAAGCATTAGGCCAAACAGCGCATGAACAGGACGATGAATGGTACAGTAATGAAGTACCCGGTGCTCAATTTTTATCTCCGGTGATTTTTGAAAATCATTCGCCGGGGGTTGTAAAAAAAATGATAGACTTAGGTTGTTCGGGTGCATTAGTAAAATCAATTACTACATCATCCGGTTCTTCCCAATTGGTACAGCTCAGCAGTATCAATAAAAAAGATATGCCTGATTCAACATTCAATCTTCCGGCAAATTACGAGCAGGATAAAAACACTGTTTTATATGATATTCAATAAAAATGGAAACAATAAAATCACTTTTAAAAATTAAAAAAGCTTGCAACAACTAAAATTATTTTCAGTCATTTTTTTTATTTTATTATTCTCTTGTCAGAGCAATAATAACCAAAGCGCGGAGGATGCGAATAATGTTTCTGCCACTACAAACGCCTCATCCGGTGATGCATCCGATGGTAGTGCGAAACGCTCCTGTATGATTGATGGTAAAGCATTTTCCGTAACAGAAAAAACTAGTACCATACCTTTTAACCTGAAACAAAATGGAGATGGCTCACTTGATGGTGTAATGGTTAATATTGGCAAACATCCAGACAATACTAAAGCTGGATTTCAATTCAAAATATATATTACAGTACTAACCTCCTTCAATATGCAAATCTCTCTTTAAATATTATTCATCATGAAAGCACAAAATTTCTTTTTTCAAACAATTCTTTGTGCCCTTGTAATGCCCACTATAATTATTCTCCAGCATGTAATCGGCAGAAGGATCCTGTCATTAAACCGAAAATTAAAATAATCAAAAAATGAAAAAAATTTATTTCACTTGTATTTTGGCAATCAGCAGTTTTCTCACTGCAAAAGCCCAAACTATAGTGCCAGACTCTATAGCTTCTTATGTAAGTTTTATAGGTAAGCAGAAACTTTCTGCGAAAGATTATATCATCAGTTTATTTGACCGGTATGATATAGTAGTGTTTTGTGAAAGGACACACGATGAACTTACGCAATATGAACTATTGCGAGACTTGTTTTCCGACAGCAGATTTTATAACCAGGTTGGAGATATATTCATGGAAATGGGCGGTAGTAATTATGATGATGAAATAAACAACTACCTGCTTTCCGAAAATTTATCGCCTGAGCAAAGTAATAAAAAGGCATTGGAAATTCAGCGCAACGCAATGTGGTATCCACTCTGGGCCAGGTATAACTACCATTTTCTGCTTACCAGCCTATACCAAATTAATAAGCCCCTGCCTGAACAAAAAAAAATAAAACTGCACCCTACGGATATCGCAATTCGGTGGAATGAAATCACAACAAAAAGTGATATCATTAAAAATATTCTAAACCGGGGTGTACAGTTCGGAAGAGACTCGGTTATGGGTAGCAATATCACTTCTTATATTACAAAGAATGATGCTTCTGCAACCAAACGCAAGAAATATTTTGTCATATTAAATTCAGCCCATGCAACCAGGGGCAGCTATATGCTAGGTGGTTCTACCAAATCTGCCACCACTTATCTTTTTGAAAGATTCGGAGACAGGGTTGCCAACGTACTGGTGAATTTTGAAAGTTTACTCAATATGTACAGCACGACTTTGGCTTTGCCCGAAACCTTGCCTATTCTCAAAGGCAAATTGGATGCTGCATTTGAATTTTTAGGTACAGATGACAAAGGATTTGATATTAAAGGTTCACCTTTAGAAAATCAACCCTTTGAAAATATGACCATGCAGGATAGCTCTCTTACCAATGGAAAAGTATTTACGGGTTTTGTTTTTTATAAATCTTATCCCAGGCAAGAGGAGGTGAATGGAGTACCCGGTTTGGTAGATGAAACTTTTAGACCTGAATTAGAAAGGCGGTATAAACTATGGCAACAAATCATCACTAATTCCTATCCTTCGGACAGGCAATTTGAAAATTTCAACAAAATCATTAAGAAAAGTCCGGATGGATTAGCCTCGTATTGGCAAAGAGTAATGTATTGGATAGGTGGTGGTAAGGAAATTCTTACATTTTATAAATCCGCAAAGTCAATAGACGAAACAATAAATTTTATAAAGCAGGAAAGAATGAAAGGCAGTAATTCGGATTATAATGTCAGTGAAATGGGTATAAATGGTTTCGGATATGCATTGATGAGACAAGGAAATAATGAAGAGGCTTTGACTATCTTCCAACTAAACACGGAGTTTTACCCTAATTTCTGGAATACTTACGACAGCTATGGCGAAGTACTTCTTAAACTTAACCGAAAAGAAGAAGCAATCAAGGCTTACAAAAAATCTTTGGAACTGAATCCTGAAAATGAGAATGCGAAAAAAATACTGGAGAAACTGGAAAACAAATAATTATAGTGATACATGTCCGCTGATTATTTTCTGTGGCAAAACAATCAAGAGATATAGTAAAGAACATTGAATTAAAATATCATGCATCATGAAAGCACAAAATTTCTTTTTTCAAACATTTTTTTTTGCCTTATGCTTTAGCTTTCCTGCTTTATCCCAAAACTTAAATGATAAAGATTCTATCCTTATCTATACACAACAATTGCTTGATGGAATTGCAACAAGCGATAAGAGTGCATGGAATAATTATCCTGATGACAGTTTCATTATAACGAGTGAAAATGGCTCGGTAAAAACAAAGCAGGAATTTGTAAAAGCGCTTCCTGAACCACCCTCATTTATGAAAGTGAAAGAAACCATTTCAAAACCCGTTTTCAGGGTTTATGAAAACACTATCGTTTTTTCTTATACTGCAAATCTTTTGGTGGAAATATATGGGCAGCAAAGGCTCAATGAAATTTGCCAGACAGATACCTGGCTAAAAACCAATAACGGCTGGAAACTTATTGCTACAGAAGCATTAGACAAACCTAACGCGCCATCAACGCAAAAAATTTCACAGAATATAATTAACGCAGTAATTGGAGAATATGATTTGTCAAAAGCTTACGGCTTTAAAATATTTGAAAAAGGAGGAAAGCTGTACAGGCAGCGCATTGGCGGAAAGGAAGAAGAATTAAAGTGCGAAAGCGATTATGTTTTTTTCCCCGAAGGCAATCTGCTTCTTAAGATAATTTTTGTTCATGATGAAAATGGCAATGTAACGCAGTTAATCTCCAGAAGAGCAGGAAGCGATATAATATTTCCAAAAATAATTTGAATGAAAAAAATTACCTCATTTGGCCAATTAGAGTTTTTCATTCAACTTATTAAACTCATTTCAATATATAAACCTTCGAATAAATATCATTCATCATGAAAGCACAAATCTTCCTTCTCCAAACAATTTGTTGTGTCCTGATTTTTTCTGCAACCTGTAATGCACAGTATAATTATCCTCCAACAAAAACATTTATATGAGAAAAACTTACTTCCTGCTTACTATAACAATATTCATTGTTGTAAATGCCACTGCACAAAAAATACCAATTGCTTTAACAGGTGCAACAATAATAGATGTAACTAATTATGGCAATAATCGCAATGACCTACAAAACCAGACTGTAATTATACAAGATGGAAAAATTAAAAAAACAGGCAACAAAAAAACAATTAAAGTACCGGCAAATGCAGAGGTGATTGATGTAACAGGAAAATACATAATACCGGGTTTGATTGATGGCTTCTCTGTATTGAATAACCAGGGACAGGCAAATGCCCATTTATACATGGGTGTAACCACTATCACCTGCCCATTTAATCGCGATGATAGACGAGGTGATTTTTTTCCCGGCTCAAATCCTTCGCCTCATGTTCAATTAACTGCAGACATTCCTGGCTTTGATCTTGATTCGCTTGAATATAACGGAAAACTATCACCCGAGAGTATTGCCCGCATTGATCATGAACTGGATAATCTCGATTCCTTAAAAGCCGCAGGGTTTACTTCGATTTTAGCCCATCATCGTTTTCCACAGGAATTGCTGACAAAACTGATGCAACAGGCAAAAGCGCATCACATAAGCGTAATTGGTGAATTGAATTCTACGCCTTACCAAAGCGCTATGGATGCAGGTATTAATTCGTTTGTTCACACTTCCCGTTATATTCTCGGAGCCATGCCTGACAGCATTCGCATTCCTTTTATGCATGCGCCAGATGATTCTTTAGCGAGAGTTAATTTTGCAAATTATGTAAGGACCTTTCCCATCAGTACCGATTCAGGTTTTATACATTATGCGAAAAGAATTGCTTCATCACATACTGCGCTCATGCCAACCCTGAGCCTCTTATATTCTTCTCTTCCGGATCACAAAAATTTATGGAAAGAACCCGCTGCAACCGTGCTTAATTATAAAGATATTTTTTTGCCTATGGATACTGCTACAGGAAAAAGCACCAGTTGGATAAGTGCGGAAAGGGCTATGCAGGAAATAGCTATAGAAAAAGGTTTTGCCAAAGCTGGTGTGCATTATGTAACAGGAAGTGGCGCAGATGCTTTTGGCACCTTGCCCGGTATTTCAGAGCACACAGAAATAAAAATGTTGCATGACATTGGCTTGACCAACAGGCAGGCATTGGCAGCAGCAACGAATAACTTTTCTATTTTTTGGGGATGGAATGATATTGGACTTATACAGGAAGGTAGAAATGCAGACTTGCTTGTGCTTTCTGCTAATCCAATTGATGATTTAGAAAATTTAAAGAAAATAGAAATCATCCTATTAAATGGTAAGCTTATTGACCGCAACAATCTTTTGAAAAAATAGCACTACAGCTAACACGCGGCTGAAAAATAATTTATTATGAAAAAAATACTACTGTTATTTTCAATATTAATAACTCTACAAAGTACCTGTTCGTTTGCCCAAAAATATTCTTCTATTGATAGTGTACCGGGAGCGCCTGTGTTTAATTTTACACATCATACAGCGTTAGAAATTGTAAAGGATAAAAAATTTATCGCAATCAATGCAAAGATTTTTCTTGACTTTGCAAACAAAATATTAGTCCAAAATCAACTCGATACAACGACCAGAGATTATCGTGTTTTTTTAATGGGCGGTATTGAAATAGCAAATTTGATTCTTGGCAATTACCAGGCTGCCGAAAAATTTGTGAATATTCAGCTTGCAGAAGATCCATCCGATTTCAACTTCCTTTATTACCTTCCTGATAAAGTATTTATAGATGTAAAGAAAGGAAAAGCATCATCCTACAGCCTCGCGATATTAAGTGAAATAAAAGTTCGGGACAGGGAATGCCTTGAGCTTTATGATGACTATTATTATGGCCCAGGCATGTTAAGCTATCCACAAACTATTTCTAATACAGCATTTGGTTTTTTATCCTCAGACACAGCTAATTTCCGAAAAAATATTGCACGAAATACTACGGCACTTACTAAAATTAAAAAGTTAAGTATGATGCAGTTTGGCGATTTCCTTTATGTGTATGGTGAAAACATGGTTGCGGATGCGGTTGCAAAAGATTTTACTAATACCACTCCGTTTGATCATGAAAAATGGGATAGTACCTGGAACAGCATGTTGTACCACTTTACTAAAAAAGATTCTTTGCATGATGTGCTGGCTTGTAATTACTCTGTTTTTTATAGTGACTTATTTGATCCAAAAATACTTTGGAATAATCCCGGTGAGATACCTGGTAATCATATTGACGATGATAATAATGGGATTGTGGATGATGTGTATGGCTATGAATACAAAATAGACAATCAAAAAATAAAAGAACCTGTAGCACTGAGCTGGGAAGAAACAGACAGCATAGCTGTTTTAAAAGAACCGTTTGATAGTGTGGAGTATAAAGACCCGGTTCAATCATACAAGCATATCCTGGAGCATGGAAGCATGACTGTTGAGTTGATGTTGAAAGATAATCCAAGCATACACTTTATGGCACTGGAACAACACGCGGATGATTTTAAAAGACTTTTTCCATCTATGTTTACTGCTGATGTTATGCATAATCAATACCTCGTAGATTCTTTTATTGATCTTTTAGTCAACAGCTTCCAGGAAGAAGCTACGTATTGTAACCGGTACAAAGTAAGGGTAGTTGTAATAAACGGCATGATGGAAGCAAAAGATCTCTATTTTAAAGAATGTGGCCATGATAACACTGAAGCGAAGGCATTTGAGCAAAAAATGGAAAACAAATTTAAACAAGGATATGCGATAGCTTATGGTAAAGCGCCAAACACACTTTATATTAATAGCGCCGGGAACTCGAATTTAAATATTGATATTGATTCAATGAAACAAATGATTAATTTCCTTCACCTGCCAAATATAATTGTTGCGGGTTCACTTTATAAAGATCTGCATAAAAGTTATGACTCAAATTATGGAAGCAAAGTGGATGTTTTTGCACCGGCTCATTTTCCACTAAAGCTTGCAAATAGTAATTCTACGCCGGGGTATCATAATGAATCCGCGGGGACATCAGCGTCAGCGCCTGTTATAGCCAACCTGGCCATACAAATCCTTGAACTGAATTCGAATCTTACGGCAGTGCAGGTAAAGCAATTAATCATTGAAGGAGCAGATAAAGAACCTTATGAGAAAGGAATAAATATTATTAACCCTAAAAAAACAATTGCATTGGTTAAGAAGGGTTGTTGTTTTTGATGCAAGTTATAATAATGGAAATTTTACAGAAGATAAAATGTAACATATATTTTATAACAATGAGGTATCCGGATTTTCAATCCAAAAAATAAATTGATATGACAACCCAAAATCTTTCACCACGCTGGCCACTCTGGCAAAAAATTATATTCAGGATTTTATTTTCATTCCTGCTATTTTTTACGTTCGACTATCTGTATGGCACTTTTGCTATGACTTTTGGAGTGAATCCCAGGAATGCAGACCTTACCCAATTTCTTTCTTTTCTTAATAAACCTTTTTATTGGCTTGATACACATCTTTATCATATTGGATATGATCCAAAGAGGAATAAAACGGGAGGTGGGGATAGCGCTTTTGGTGTCGTGTATTACATTTCTGTTTTTATTTGTTGTTTGCTCATCAGCACTATCTGGGGCTGGCTCGACAGAAAACGCCCTGCTTATAGCCGGTTAAATTATTGGTTCAGGGTTTATCTTAGGTATGCTGTTGCTATAATAATGTTGGGGTACGGGATAGATAAACTCATTCCCGTTCAAATGCCATATCCAAATGCTTTTACGCTTTTAGGAAGAGTTGGAGATCAGAGTCGCAATAGCGTATTGTGGAACTTTATGGGAACTTCACCGGGATATGAAATCTTTACTGGTATATGTGAAATTACCGCCAGTTTGCTTTTGTTGTTCAGGCGTAGCAGTGTTTTTGGATGTTTATTTATGTGTACCGTTTTAACTAATGTTGTTGCGCTTAATATTTTCTATAATGTTAATGTAAAAATATCTTCATCGCTTTTGCTTGTTTGCATTCTTTATTTATTAGCTCCATTTTTTCAAAAGCTCATAAAGTTATTTTTTTATGAACAGGAGGAATCGTTTGCAGAAAGGCATTATCATTTCCAGTCAAAAAAAACAAAATATATTTTGAATATTTTGATGGTGTTGCTCATTTCAATTTTTTTTATAAGGAATATTTCCGGGAACTTGAAATCTTATAACAAAGAACTTGCACGCCGCGGTCAAATATATGAGGTTACTTCTTTCGTCACAAAAGATAGCCTGCCGGCAAATGTTACAGATACAATAAACTGGAAAAGATTAGTGTTGTTGGGAAATTTATTCGATACCACTAAATACGCAATTGTTTACTACAATAACGAAGAGGTTGAAGCCGGAGAAGGGTATTATTATAATATGGATAGCTCAAAGAAAACTTTTACTATAAGTGACATAAGCGGTGCAATCATACACCACTATGTATTTAATTATATTCCTACCGAAAATGACGGATTAAGTTTTACCGGTAAATTCAAAAATTATGATGTAAAAATAAAGATGAAACCTGTAATGGACAGTATGTATTTAAACAGGGAAAAAATAAAATTGGTGCAGGGTTATTAAGTAATAGCTATACAGAGCCGCTCAAATTTTTTGCACCACAACTTTTCATCAATAGCTGGAGTAAAGGATATTTCATTTTACTAAATGCATTCAGAGCAATTCCGCTTTTCAAACGACAATGACGCACTCTATGTAGTTGAACTTTCAATTGATGATGCTATATTTCACCAGCATGAACTAAACTCAAATCCACACTTTTTTTTCCTCAAAAACACAATGGAACGACAACCATTATTGATTGCTTGTTTCAGATGTAAATGAATTAATGAAAAATGCAATAGAGGCAGGTGCGACTATTATAAAACCGGCAAAAGACTACGGATATGGTTTTCGCCAGGGAGAAACCAAAGGCCCGTTTGGACATTATTAGTTGATACAGAAAAAAATTTATTTACTTCACTGCTACATTCAAAATCTTTGGCGAAAGGAGAATTTTTACTGCGCGAAGGAGATGTGTGTAAATATGAAACTTTTGTAGTAAAAGGTTTACTAAAAATATATTTCCTGGATGAAAATGGCTTTGAACATATCATTGATTTTGCTATTGAAGAATGGTGGGCAAGTGATTTATACAGTCTCTTAACACAAACTGCTTCCACATCAAATATCAAAGCCCTGGAAGACACTGAAGTATTGCAAATAAGTAAAGATAATTTAGAAATATTGTACCAGGAAATCCCAAAGCTGGAGCGCTTTTTCCGGATACTTTTTCAAAATGCATTTATCACTCAGAGAGAACAAATTAATTCTAATTTGTCTATCAATGCCACAGAAAGATACCATTTGTTTTTACAAAAAAAACCCTATGCTGAAAAGCGTTTTACCCAGAAAGATATTGCCTCCTATCTCGGCATTACACCTCAATTTTTAAGTAGTTTAAAGAAGAAACTTCGCCAGGGTTAATGTAGATTAACT
>JBBSQL010000055.1:0-18187 GCA_038257845.1 Chitinophagales bacterium | reverse complement strand
TTCCTTGACAATTTTAGTAATTCCTTTTCCGCTTACCATGCCTATTCTTGCGCATGCTTCCTGCACGCCGATCATAAAAGGCAGCATATAAAAAGCAGTCCACAATTGCCCATACCCAAACTGGGCGCCCGTTTGAGAATACGTGGCAATACCGGATGGATCGTCATCTGCAGCGCCGGTCGTGAGGCCGGGTCCGAGAACGGACAGGAATTTTTTAAATTTATTCTTTTTAGCAACAGGTTTTTTTTGAGGAACCATTGATGATGGTTTAGATGGTTAGTTGGGTATAAGAGAGAAAAATATAAAAGGGAAATATTATGTATAAATGGTATTCCGCAACTGCTTTAATTTTTACAATTTCTTCCATACGGAATTATTTAATGATATAAAGGTATAATCCTTTTAGCATAATAGTATTTCATTTTATGCATCATTTTTTTCGGTAAATATTTATTTCAGGTAGTTGTGTTTTTAATTTATTTCATTCATTGATCTTATATTATATTTAAGAAATGCATCGTTCCATGGCGGAGACTATGCTTCGTTAGAAGTTGCCGGCAATAAATAACATTCATGCTTCGCCAAATATTTTTTGACATCCATAAGTTCCGGCCTGTCTGAATTTGAAGAACCCGCTATTTTTGATAATTGCTGGTAATAATAAATCGTCTTTTGTTCATTACCGGATTTTTCTGCAGATTTCCCTGCGCCATATAAACTATTAAAACGATTGGGGCATTTTTTAAGCACTGCTTCATAAGCCTGCAAAGCGTTTTGGTTTTGATTCATTTGCAAAAACATATCCCCCAATAATTCTCTTGCTGGCAATACTTCGCCCGGTGTTACAGGATGCTTGCTTGTGCTGTCTTCCATGTCCGCGGCGGATTTCATTAAATGCACAGCCATTGTTTTATTGCCTGATGCAAATTGAATCCATGCTTCATTCCTTACTTCTTACTAAAAATTCGAATAAAATTGTCCCGCTCAAGCGAGCGATGCCTGCTATAAAATTGACATGCCTTTACTTTCATCAATTGTCACCTGGATATTCTTTGGATAATGATTTGCCCAAAATAAAAAGAGGTTGCCCGAAATTTCGGGCAACCTCTTTATGTACAAATAAATATTTTTTTATTTTATACTTACCATCTGCTTCGTATCAATCAATTTATTATTTACATACAAAGCATATTGATAAGCGCCGCCGCTCAATGTAGAAGCATCAATTTGTATCGTTCCTTTTCCACCACCATTCAATGAAATTTCTTTCAATGTTTTTCCGGTTTTATCAGTGACGATAATTTTTGCGGAGGAAATTTGTGTGGGTAAATTATAACTGATGGAAGTTACATTGCTAAAAGGGTTTGGAATATTCTGTTCTAAAGATGCACTGCTTAATGCTATTTGTTTTGAAGGAGTTTGTGAAAAACCATTTGTGGAAGATTGTTGCATTGATAAAACAAGATTTTTTAAATCATTCAATTGTTTTTGCAGGTTATCAATTTTTGCATCTTTATCATCGTTTGCTTTGCTCAATTCCTGTACCGCTTTTACCAATGGAACCACAAATTCTGCATAGCGAAGTCCATATAAATCTTTATCATTTTTTGGTGCATCCACGCCACTGAAATCATAGTTCATTGACTTAGCTACTTTCTCTACATCCTGTGCAATAAATCCTGTATAAACAATTTGCATTTTTGCTTTACGTGAAGCATTTTGTTCCTGTAACATTTTACTTTTATCCATTCCATTATTGCGTGATGTATCTTTAATCACCGGGCGTTGAATAATGTTATCTGCCTTATCTAAATCAAGGTTATAGGTAACCGGTTTTAGTTGATTGATAAACTCGAGTCCTGGTACATTTTCTTTAATATTTTTCTTTACCCTACCATCAGAGATATTGGTCCAGTCTGCATAACCGCCAATGCTGGTGACATTAAAATTACCAATACGCACCTGGTCGCTGGCAGTGCCAAATGTAAATGCTCCTAATATAGTAGTATTTGAGAAATTACTGCCATTAGCATCTGCAGAATATCCTAAAGCAGTAATGCTGTTTCCGGTTTTATTGCTACCAAGTGCAGCGTAACCATATGCTGTATTGCTAAACCCGGTGGTGTTTTGATCAAGTACAAAGTTGCCAGTTGCTGTATTGCTAAACCCGGTGGTGTTGCTAACAAGCACATTGTAACCATTTGCTATATTATAATTTCCTGTGGTATTCAAATAAAGTGCATAGCTTCCATTTGCTGTATTATAACTTCCTGTAGTGTTGGAGTAAAGAGCTGAATAGCCATTTGCTGTATTATCATTTCCGATAGTATTGGCATAAAGTGCTCGAGTACCATTTGCTATGTTTTCAAACCCGGTGCTGTTGTAATGAAGTGCATCGGTTCCATTTGCTGTATTATAATTTCCGGTAGTATTGAAAATAAGTGCCCCATAACCATCTGCTGTATTAAAACTTCCGGTGGTATTGTAATGAAGTGCATCGGTTCCATTTGCTGTATTAAAACTTCCGTTGATGTTGGAATAAAGAGCATTGGCACCATTTGCTGTGTTATAAAACCCGGTGGTGTTGAAATAAAGAGCTGAATAGCCAGTTGCTGTATTTTCAAATCCGGTCGTATTAACATAAAGTGCTAAAGCTCCAATTGCTGTGTTATCATCACCGGTGGTGTTGAAATGAAGTGCAGCGGAACCATTTGCTGTATTTCTAATTCCTGTGGTATTCGTGATTCCTGCTTTATCACCAACAAACAAATTTTGATTGGCTGCATTGTCTGATAATACCTGGATGCCATTCATGCGAAACACACTTCCGGTACTCATGTTTATATCCCCGTTCACGTCCAGTTTTGATGTTGGATTCTGTACACCAACGCCAAGGTTGCCGGAAAAATATGAATTGCCATTATTTGCATTTACAAAGAATACAGGTACGGCACTTCCGTTTCTGAATTCATACCGCACATTCGTTAAATTAAAGTACAATCCATAATTTGGATTACCCGAATATTGAAATGCATATTTATTACCGCCCACCTGGTACACACCTGTACCCGAAAAAGTTAATTTGCCGGTGTTATCTATTTGCGCATTATTTCCTGTGGTGCCAAAACGCCAGGCACCTGTTGTATTTAGCAAACGCCCCCGCTCAATATTATTGGCTTTAAAAATGAGATCCTGGTTGTCCGTGGTACCTAAAAAATTGGAATTGGTTAAGCCGCTGTTACCGGTGGTAAGCCAGTTTTGTGCATGTACATAATTTGTTCCTGCAAGAAGCACAAGTAAAGCGAGGAAATGTTTAGTCTGTTTCATTTTAGTTGATTTATTTTAATGTAGAAATACAGTGAATCGTTTTTTAAAATATGAATACAGGATAAGTTGCTTTATAGTTTAATAAATTCCACGCGCCTGTTTTTTGCTTTGCCTTCTTCAGTCGTATTCACTGCTACAGGTTGTAATTCTCCCATACCTTCCGTGATCATTCTTCCGGCGGAAATTTTAAATTTATCCTGGATATATTTTTTTACTGCCACAGCTCTTTTTTCTGATAATACCTGGTTTGCATCCGCCTCGCCATCGGCATCTGTATAGCCAACAATTTTTATATTAAGCGTTGCGTTATTTTGCATTGCTTCACCAATATCATCAATGATGGGAAATGAAGCGGATTTGATCACATCTTTATTTACATCAAATAAAATATCACTGGTTGATACACGGCCTTCTTCCATCAGTTGTTTGGAAAGGCCGCTGCGCGCATCTGTCACTGTTTCTGCTATGCGTACATTACTTACCAGCACGCCCAGTTCACTGGCAGGAACTGTATATACATTGTTGATGAAAAAATTATTTCTCATCGCCGGTGTCAGCGCCCGCGGCAGGTCAATGAGTTTTGTGGTATC
Organism: Chitinophagales bacterium; assembly: GCA_038257845.1. GTDB lineage: Bacteria > Bacteroidota > Bacteroidia > Chitinophagales > Chitinophagaceae > JAFDXJ01. Next base: position 14,270 of record JBBSQL010000055.1, on the reverse strand, counting down.
AAAATAAACACGGATGCGGGTATTATTAATGGCCATGCTCACGTGCAAAATTTTATTGACATAACTGGTAAGTGGAAAATTATTTTTATTGCCAATCAAATCTCTCAAACCATATTCCACAGCCTGTCCATCTTTTTCATTGTACCGGGAAATACTCATGTAGAATTTTTCATTATAATAAATATCTTCCTTTAAAATATTTTTGACAGATGTAATACCAAATTGAATATTAGGAATCATCATATTGTTATTGGCCTGGAGAAAAAGATCAAATTCTATGGTACAATTTTCCGGCATGGCTTTACCCATTTCCGGCGTAACGATGGAGTTATGTACAATATTCAGCCACCTGCCTTCCAGCCCTTCTATCGTGGTAACATCGCCACTTCCATTGGTATTCCATTTCGCAGGGAAATCACCCAATGCATCTTTAGAAAAATTGTCTTCAAAAATTATTTTATTGCCCGGTAAAAAATCACTTGCTTTTTGTACAGTCGTTTGTTGTTGCTGATTGACAGATGCAGTAGTCAAAGAATCTTTATTGGTAGTTTGTGTTCCCGGCTTTGCATTTTTGTCCTTTTTTTTCGCGGCATCATCCGCGGCCTTTTCAGTTGCATCCAAACCTTTATCAATGGTTTGATCAACCTTACTGTTTACCCTGTCTTTTACTTTTTGATTGATGCGCTCACCGAGTGTTTGCGCATTCGTTGTTGTCGCAACTATTAAGCATAGCAAAAAGAAAATAATATTTTTCATGCGTATTAATTTTGAGTAAAATTAATTCACATACATAGGTAAAAGCATTACACTTTCGGGTAGTATGGCCGTTTAATCCAGGCGGATTATTTTATGGGAGATAGCTTTTGAAACAGCTTCTGTAGCGCAGTTCACATGCAGTTTGTGGTAGATATTTTGTAAATGTTTTTTGATGGTATCAATGGTCACACTACATTCATGCGCGATCATTTTATAAGAATACCCTTTGACCAGCCAGCCAATAATTTCCAGTTCCCTGGCAGTTAGGTTAAAATCATTTTTCACTTTCCTGCTTTCCCTGAAAAAAATTAAAACGCGTTGAGCGATAAAGGGACTCATGGAAGTGCCGCCTGCCATCAGGTCCTGCAGGGCTTCTACAAATTTTAAAGGATTGGTGTTTTTCAAAAGATAGCCATCGGCCCCGGCACAAATACTATCAAAAATTCTCTTGTCATCATCGAAAACAGTGTTCATCACAATTTTTATTTCAGGAAATTCTTCTTTGATATTGGCAACCCCCTGAATGCCTCCAATGCCCGGCATATCAATATCCATAATAATAATATCTACATAATGTTCCCGTATATTTTCAATGGCATTATCACAATTATTATAAGAACCCTTCACAGAAAAATCCGGCACTTCCGATAGCAATGTTTCCAGCGTTTTGCGCAGGCGTTCATTATCATCGTATATAATTATGTTGCAAAGCATGGAATAAAATTATGAAATGTAGTGTACCATTTTATTACACTTTCAGGTAATAGGGAAATTTAAATGAATGGTTGTTCCATTTCCCGGTTGTGTTTCAATTTCCAGTTTTCCGGCTAATGCTTTAGCCCTGTTATTCATATTTGTCATGCCATTTCCACCTGTGGCTGTATTTACATCAAAGCCTATTCCATTGTCATGAATATAGAGGTCCAGGAAATTACCTGCAATGCTTACCTGCATATTTACTTTTTTTGCTTCGGAATATTTTGAAAGATTATTTACAGCTTCCTTAAATAAGAGATAAAAATTTCTTCGCTTATCCATCTCCAGGGAAATCTTATCCACTTCCTCGGTGAAATTTATTTCATAATCAATATCTTTTCCATCCATCATATCAGCTGCATATCTTTTCATGCGAATGAGCAGGTTGCCAATATTATCATAACTTGGATTAATATTCCATACAATATCACTAATGCTTTCGCTCACATGCTGAATGTCTTCCGCAGCTTTTCCCAAATAATCATGTAGTTTCGATTCGTTGTTTATATTATTCCTGGCCAATTGATTCAGCATACCAATATTACTAAGTGATGCGCCGATATCATCATGCAGGTTTTCACTGATCGTGTTCCGCATTTGCAGCATAGATGCCTGTTGCTCCAGTTTTTTCTTCAGCCGGAAACGGCTAATAAATAATGTGCTTAGAAGTATTACTAAAAGCAATACACTGATTAATAAATTTCTCAGGAGACGCTGATTGCTGAGTTGTTTGTCCTGTAATTTTTTTTCCTGTTCGGTGATCTTTAATTGTTGTTGATTATTGGTCGCTTTCAATTTTTGATTGTCCAGTTCATTTTGTTTACGCTTTAAAGTTTCTTCCTGCAACAAACGATTTTTATACAAGAGATCTATTTCAATTTGCTTTTGCTGTGCTTCCGCTAAATTGCCTGTAATAATATTTTTTTGTTTTTCAATTTCGAGGGTTTTGATCTTTTGGTCAACTTGTAATTTATTGATTTCAAAATCTTTTTTCTCCACATCAAAAGCGCCCTGGAGTGCTGCTATTTTGGTGGCTGTTTCTCCATTCATAATGCTATCTCTGTACAAGTAAAATTTTTGTTGAAAATCATATGCCAATTGATAGTTTTTATGTTCTTTATAAAATGAAGCTAAGTACGCATAGACATTTCGAAGCAATGGCTTATTATTCAGTGATCCGGCAATTTTTTCAGCTTTATTAAAATAGGTTATAGCGCCGATGGAATCATGAAAGGCATTGCTGTAAAAAGCAGCGGCAATAGACCTGCTGGCGACCATTCCATAGTTCTCCAATTCTTCATAAATTGCTATCGCTTTTTTTTCATACTCAAAAGCTTCCTTATTATTTTTTTGCCTGTTGAGTAATAAAGATTTAGTTATATAAGCTTGTGCGAGCCGTACTTTATCGCCACTTTCTACGGCATATTTCATTCCTGGATCCAGGTATTTATTGGCATTATCCAAATCATTGATCGTGGCATACATATTTGCTATATTGCAGTAAGAGATTGCCAGGAAGGTAGGATCCCCCATTTTACTCCTGATGGTCAATGCCTGTTCTGCGTAATTAAATGCGAGGTCTTTATTTCCGTCATCAAAATAAGCGCTGGATAAATTACTATAGACTTGTGCAAGACCTGCATCATCATTTAATTGTTCATAAATCCTGACTGATTTTAGGTACCAGTTTATTTGTTCGTCATTATTTCCCATTTGGCCTTCCGTATAGCCAATATCATTATAAATGAGTGCAGTATTGGTATCGTTCAATTGATCATAATATGTCACAAGCGCATTCTTATAAGCATTGATGGCTTCTTTATAATTGCCCATTTCCAAAAAATACCTGCCTTTTTGAAAAAGCGCTTTTCCTTTCACAGCAGGAATATCATGGCCAATGATCAAAGCCATAGAATCGTAATAAGGCATTACTTTATAGTCACCCGCATTATATAAGGAATCAGATAAGCGTAAAAAATAATTGGCTTTTTTAATGTTTACTTCCGGGTTTTGTGCAATACAAAAAATAAAGAGATGCATGCATACACCTATTAATAAAGCACAAATTAAATGTACCCTGGTCATCATAAGCATCAAGATTTTCTAACCGTATTTTAAGCCTGAAATTTTTGAAAAAAAAATTAAAAATTTATTGGTTTGATGTAGAAAATATTTTCATAAACTCTTTATATGTCCATTCATTTCCCTTTTCAAAAAATGAATAGGTTTTGTCCCAATAGCTTCCTTTACCCCAGCCCACCATGGATGAAATGATTTTTGTAGTTCCGTTTCCCATGTCAATGAATTGTATGATCTCCTGGAGGTTTTTATCTTCTTTGATTGCTTCCTCTGGAAAATTATCATTGAGGTTTACTTTTAAAATGAGCATTTCATTTTCCAGGTAATTGATAATATCAAGTTGAATAGAAGTGGCATCATCTGTTGAACCTTTTTCATCATAGTTTGTCCTGATCCATCCGCCAATTTTCATATTGATTGTTGCAACAGGCGCGATCCATTTTATTAGGCCTGTATCAGTGGTAAAGAGTTTCCAAACTTCAGCTCTTTCTGCCGGAACGATCATGGATAATTGTAAAACCTTTTCCTGGTATTTTGTAGTATAAGATGTATTGGTAACCTGGGCATTTATGCCAGTAAAAGAAATTACAAATAAAAGAAGCGGGAAAAATATTTTGTAATTTTTCATGAGATAAATATTTGTTTTCCAAATATAATAATTATCCGGACATATGTTTTAAATTGAACAAGGTAATTTACCGGTTACCAAAACGAAGCTTTGGTAGAATATTAAAAACACAACATTTACTTCTGTGGCTAAATGGGGGCTTGGTATGCAAACCAGTTCAGCCAATATCATTGATTTTGTCAATACCAATCTCATCTAAATATTCCGGTGCTTTTCGTTTTAAAGATGCCTGCTCATAAGCAAACGCCAACCCAATTAATTCTTGCTCGCTATATGCTTTGCCTGTAAATGAAAACCCGATCGGTAAATGGTGCACCTCACCCATGGGAACAGTTACATGCGGATAACCTGCAAGTGCTGAAGGTGAAGAAAAAGAAAAACCTGTATCGTAATCACCATTTACTAAATCTGTGCAACAGGCAGGCCCATTGGTTACGCCGCATATCGCGTCTAAGTTTTTTTCCTGCAACATGTCATCAATTATTTTTCGTGCAGATGTTGATTTTTCAAGCGCATCTATATATTCTTTGCTTTGCAAATCACCCATTGCTTCAGAACTGATCAATATTTCCTGTTTGAAAAAAGGCATGGTTTTATCAGCATGTTGATCATTGTATTCGATGATTTCTTTTAATGATTTCACGTTTGCATTTGCCTTTGAAAGGTATTTATTTAAGCCATCTTTAAATTCATATTGAAGTACGATAAATTCCGCGCGACCAATGGAATCTGTCTTTTTCAAAAGATCCACTTCCACGATCTCAGCACCTTTTTCTTTTAGTATGTCAATCGCATTTTTATAAAGTGCAATTACATCCTCATTCCCACTTTTTAAAAATGATTGTTCAATCCCCAGGCGTTTCCCTTGCAGAAAATCATCCCGTAAATTTTTAAATTCTATTTGTGTATGACCTTTACTTTTAGCTGTTACACGATCCGCTAAATCTTCGCCTGCTAATGCATTTAAAAGTATCGCTACATCTGTAACCGTTCTTGCCATTGGACCTGCGGTATCCTGCGTGGCAGAAATAGGAATAATTCCGGAACGGCTCCATAAACCAACCGTTGGTTTTATACCTACTAAACCATTTACAGATGCAGGGCTTACAATAGAACCATTCGTTTCTGTACCAATGGCCACAGTACAAAGTGAAGCGGCTACAGCCGAAGCTGAGCCTGCACTTGAGCCGGATGGATTGCGATGAAGTACATACGGACATTTGGTTTGTCCGCCGCGACTACTCCAGCCGCTGGTAGATTGAGAACTACGGAAATTTGCAAATTCGCTCAGGTTCGTTTTACCCAAAAGTACCGCACCGGCGGCGCGTAATTTTCTTACAATAAAAGCATCTTCAGAAGCGATATTTCCCAGCAATGCCAATGACCCGGCAGTCGTCATCATTTTATCTGCAGTATCAATATTGTCTTTTATTAAAACGGGTATGCCATGAAGCATGCTTCTTATCTTTCCATTTTTTCTTTCCTGGTCCATGTCTTCAGCAATTTTTAAAGCATCCGGATTTAATTCGATAATGCTATTTATTCGCGGCCCGTCTTTATCAATCGCATTTATTCTTTCTAAATATTCTTTTGTAATGGCAACAGAAGTAAGCGCTCCACTATCCATTTTTTCCTGTAAGAAATGTATAGTGGCTTCCTTAAGATCCATGTCTGGTAAAAGGCTGGAATCAATTTCTTTAATGGCATTGATTTTATTGAATGCTTTTGCCTGGATAGCAACTATCGGTGAAAGGGCAACGCCTGCGAGTGATGCGTTTTTTAGAAAGATTCTCCTGTTCATGTGTATGAGATTTATTAGATGACTATTTGGAGGAATAAAGTTAATAAAAATTTATCGGCTTCATTCCTGCCAGGTAAAAATACTTCATTGCTTTATTGTTTTTTGTAATGCTTTTTTAATTGAAGTTTTCATTTGGGTTTTAAAGTGGATTAATATTCTTTAAAAAGTATTGGTGATGAAATAATTTTATCTAAACTATATTATTTCCCATACAACACACTCAATGTCCTGCTCAAGCTGGCAGGTACTACGGACAAATGCGTTTCTCCATTAAATATATTTTTAGTGAGTTCTATATTTTTAAAATCTTTTGCCTCAATCAGTGCGGAAAACCGGTTCATATCAGGAACCATAAATCCTTCTTTTCCACCCACACAAAGAAATATTTTAGTGGGCACTTCGCCGCCAGTTGGATTTTTATTTAATATAATTTCTGCCTCTTTTAAAAGCGCCTGGTTATCCAACCAAAGAGAGGGACTGCTCATTCCATATTTATTAAAAATATCTTTTGTATGAAGAAAACACCATGCGGTGAATAAGCCACCGAAAGAATGCCCTGCAATGCCTCTTTCACCGTTTGTATTATAGTGTGTATCTATGTAAGGAATTATTTCTGTGTTGATGCATTGTAAAAATTTTGGTGCGCCACCTGAATGAATTGTTCCAGCAGGCAAGCCAAATTGATTTTCCATTAACGCGTTACTCGCTGTATCTTCAAAAGGTGTGTAATCATAATTTCTGTTGATAAACCAGGAGGCCAGATCCTGTCCGCAGCCGATACCTACGATGATCACATTTTGCATTTCACCACCGAAATCCATGGCTTGCCGGGCAACATTAAAAGCAGGAAAAAAATTCCAGCCATCCAATATATAGAGGACAGGATATTTAGTTGTATCCTTTGCTGAATAGCCTGAGGGAAATGAAATGTAGAGTTGGTAATTTTTGCCCATTACTTTCGAAACGATGGTGGTGTCCGGCTGTGTGCTTCTTATTTTAGGTACTAATTTTTGCCCAAATATGGAAGTGCATGACAACAATATCAATAATGCCCCGATATATTTGAATGCTTTTAGATGTTTCATATTATTTGCAGTTTATTTTTTTGAAGCCTCTAAATTATATAAAATTAAATAGAGTATAATTTTTTCCAGGGAATGGATCGTTATTCATTTGACCGGCTAAATGAATAAATGGGAATCGTCAATAAAAGATGTATTAAAGCAATAAAAGCATAAGTATTATTTTCTCCAAACATTTTAAACATCCAATATATTTCAGCGAGTACGGGTAAAATAAAAGAAATAATTCCTGCAAGTAATCCGCCGTTTGAAAATGCAATCACAACTGTCCATATATGCGTGATAATTGCTGTGAACATAAAAATCACATACAAAGTACTAAAGATTGATTTCATGTTTTTTATATTTACTGAAATAGAAAGAACTTTAAGAATTAAGGCTTATTTTTTTTATGGGTTGAAAAAGATATATAAAAGTTGATTCCTAAAATGATAATAGCAAGAATTAAAAAAATTATTTTTAGTGTAAACTGATCTCTAAAAACAATAAGACCGAAAATCATACATATTAATCCAATCATTAAGAGTAAAATATTTTTTTTCATAAAATTATTTTGGCTGGCAAACATAAGTTTTTAAAGTAAATTTCTGTATGCATTATCCAGGTATAAAACTGCATAATTACATAAGTGTAAAAGGATTTTATTTGGGAATATTGTCCAACGGCGGCACCAATTTTTCATAGAAATATTTTCCATCATCCTGTTGATCTGCCGTATCTTTAAAGACCTTTGAAACATCATCAGGGCCCGTTTCCCCAACAGGATGTTTAAATAAATAAAAAGTAAACTCAATGCTATTTGCTTGCCCCTGGTTTTGAATGGTAAGAGGAAAAACGGTATGGATAATTTCTCCGGCTTTTACGAAATATTGTGGTTCGCCATCTGAATAAAAAATATTTTTCATTTCTTCTCCAACTACTGTTCCACTAACCTGCGCTGATAACCTTCCTGCGGAAGCAATTTTTAAATCAACATGAATCTCTTTTGGATTTTTGGCATTTGGTACAAACCACCATCTCAATAATTGAACATCATTGAAATATGTTTTACGTTGTTCTGTTAATGCAAGCTCTTTTTCCTGGTAATTATGTTTATCATACTTATTATACACATAAAAGCCAAGTGCAATTAATGCCAGTGAAAGAATAGCTGAAAAAAGATGGGTTGTAAATAAATTAAAATGCGGATAATAAATAACAGCTAAGGTGCTGATTGTAAAATGAACAGCTAAGAAAATGAGGTATGATTTGATCAGCAAATTACTAAAGTCAAGCGCGATCCAATTACCGCCGCTACTTTTTAAAAAGTAATGATCCAGCAAATAAACTGGAATACTTAAAAGCAGGAGGATGCAACAAATGACAAGATGAGTACGTAGCATTTTGATAATTAAAATTAGATTTGGTTCTGTAGCAGATCCCAAATATAGATTTTATTTTATCACTCCACCGTGAATAATGTTGCTGATATTTCTTACAGATATTTATTTTTTAAAACCTTGAATCAATTTAAGAAACTTTACTGGTTGCTGGCAATTGCCACTCAGGCCTGATATAATGACAGGTATAGCCATTTGGGTGTTTTTGCAAATATGCCTGGTGTTCTACTTCCGCATCCCAAAAGTCACCAGCAGGTACTACTTCTGTGACAATTTTTCCCGGCCATTTTCCAGATGCATCCATTTCATTTATTAATTCTTCCACTGTTTTCTTTTGCGCTTCACTAATATAAAAAATAGCGGACCTGTAAGAACTGCCCATATCATTTCCCTGCCTGTTTTTTGTTGAAGGGTTATGAATTTGGAAGAAAAATTCTAATAGTTTCCGGTAAGAAATTATATCGGGATCAAATGTAATCGCTATCGCTTCGGCATGATTACCATGATTCCGGTAGGTTGCATTTTTTATAATTCCTCCTGTGTAACCAACTACTGTTGAGATAACGCCTGGTTGTTCTCTTATGAGCTCTTCCATACCCCAGAAACAACCGCCTGCTAATATTGCTTTTTCGTTTGACATATTTTTTTTGAAAATTAATTTACAAAATCCGCTCCAAAATTTATCAATGTTTTCCTGTTCAAATAGAATCATTCATATATTAAAAAATCAGGTCTCACTCTTTAAGGGGATTCTGTAAAATCAAAGCAGAATCACTGTTTCGGGGGATGATTAAAGGATTATCATCTTCTACTTTTGTCTTTATCTGTATGTATAAAAACTAACAGCAGAAATAAATAAATGAAAATAAGATCAATAAAAATAAAGCGCTATGAGTTGCAAAGTAATAGTATTTGTTTTCAATTCAAGGGGGCAAATTTTACAGCCGTGTTTCTTTTGGAGAATGATTAATCAATATTGAATAGTATCAAATTTAAAATAGTTATTATTTTTTTCACCGGATTTTTTTAAAACTTATATCATGTCTAAACATTTACATTCCAATTTTAATGCAGTATGTTTTTTTCTGTTGCTGACTGTCATTCATGCTTCAGCTCAGCCAACCATTAATTCTTTCACGCCTGCCAGCGGATTGGTCGGCACGAATGTGATTATTTCAGGAAATAATTTTAATGGGGTAGGGGCTGACATCGTTTATTTTGGCGCAGTAAAAGCATCGGTAATTAACGCTACAACTACCAGTATCACTGCACTTGCACCTCCGGGAAGTACCTATCAACCAATCTCAGTACTTAATTTTAATACCGGTCTTACAGGCTATGCTTCAAAACCATTTATTCCTGTTTTCACCAATCCTTTTGGTACAGGAATTTCCTCCAATTTTTATAAACCAAAGGTTGACTTTACTTCCGGGAATGGCCCCGTTTCTGTAGCGATCGGGGATTTGGATGGAGATGGTAAACCAGATATGGTTGTTGGAAATGTAAACTCAAATACGATATCTGTCTTTCGAAATACTTCTGTTTTTGGAAGCATCAATACATCATCATTTGCTGCGAAAGTTGATTTTGCTTCAGGCACTTTTACAAGTTACGTTACGATTGCAGATATTAACGGTGATGGCCGACCCGACCTGGTGGTGGTGAATAATAATAATGTATCAATCCTGGTTAATACCGGCACTACCGGTACTATTGATGCGACGTCCTTCGAGCCCAAAGTTGACTTTGACCTGGTTTTTACTGGCCCCGTTGCAGTTGCAGTGAGTGATCTGGATGGAGATGGTAAACCTGATTTAATAACTGCAAATACAAATGGTACTGTTTCTGTTTTGCGCAATACTTCAACACAGAGTACTATTAGTATGGCTGCAAAAGTTGATTTTGCAGCAGGGGGCACGCCTTTTTTCATTTCCGTCGGTGACCTTGATGGTGATGGTAAGCCCGACCTGGTAGTAGCGAATGCATCAGTGCCTACGAATACAGTATCCGTGTTGCGAAATACTTCAATCAAAGGATCTATCACTTCCGGTTCATTTGCGGCTAAAGTTCCTTTTGCAACCGGCCCAACTCCCCGTTGTGTTGTTATTGGTGATATAGACGGAGATGGCAAGCCCGACCTTGTTGTGGCAAATTCTGATCCAGCTAATACAACTATATCAATCTTGAGGAATATTTCCACCTCAGGAATTATTAATGCATCATCTTTCGCAGCCAAGATGGATTTTAAGACTGGCTTAAGTCCTTATTATATTGCTTTGGGTGATGCTGATGGTGATGCCAGGATAGATATCGTAGTCGCCAATCAAAATTCTAATACTTTTTCAATCTTGCGCAATACTTCAACGCCGGGGAATATAAATACGGATGATAAGGTTGACTTTTCAACGGGTGTGCTTCCGCGTTCTGTTATCGTGGGTGATATAGATGGTGATGCAATGCCGGAAATTGTCGTTAGTAATTATAGCACTGGCTCGGTTTCTGTTTTTCAAATTGATCCTTCTGCACTGCCAGTTACAATTACAAATTTAAAAGCATACATTAAAAATACAGGAGTTCAAATAGAGTGGACATCAGAGCAGGAAAATAATATAGAGAAGTATGAAATTGAAAGATCACAGGATGCCCAATATTTTATGAAGATTGGAACTGTTGCTTCAACAGGCAATAGCAGTGTTCCCATTAAGTATGATTTTTTTGATCCAAAACCATTTGAAGGGGTAAATTTCTACAGGATAAAAATAATTGAAACTGGCCAGGTATTTTATAGCGAAATTTTAAAAGTAAATACAAGCAATAATGTAAATGGCGTTTTCACTATTTATCCAAACCCGGTAGTTGATAATTCAATTTATGTAAAATTAAACTTGCCACAAGGGAATTATAATTTAACCCTATTCAATAATACCGGCCGGCAAATAATGAAAAAGGAAATTAAGTATGTTGGGGGAATATCAATAGAAACGATAAAGCTTTCAAACCCGCTGCCTGCAGGTATGTACATGCTAAAATTAACCGGGGAAAATATTAATTTGACAAGGCAGGTAATTAAAATGAACGATTAAAATTTTGTCTGGAAAGAAATATTGACTTCAATATTCTGTCGGAAATTTTTACAACAGTTTTTGCCTGCATCGTCTCGCCAAAGGAGAGGATGCGGGCAAAAATTAATTTACTAAATTCTTACTGGAGAACACTACAACAAGAGCGAAGAGAATTTTTATTGACAAGGTTATTTTAAATTCAATATTTTTTGTACCTGTTCCCAGGTCTCCGATATGTTTTGAGTAAGTATTGCAGGCTTGTAATCTTCTCTTGGTGTACCATTAATATGATAGAGTCTTTCTGTAGGGAATTGAAAACCAATTTTTGTTTCTGTTAAAGTAAAACCATCTATCGCACCAAGAAGCCCTGCCATATTGGTGCCTATTACTGTAGCTCTTTTCATACCATCAAAACCAATCGCAATCCCTTCACCCATACTTCCTGTCCAATGGCCTACCAGTACAATTACTTTGCCTGTGTATATTGGTTTTCTGGGTAACACATATTCCACCCAATATTGTTTTGTGTTATATTCAAGTTCATCTATTTCATGTTGCTGGTAAGGTAATTTTTTATCAATAAACCTGCCCATGATAGATCTTGCAACTGTTGTATTTCCCCCACTGGGCGTTTCAGTTAAATCAATAATAATACTTTGAGTTGTGTTGAAATTGTCAACGGCTTTATCAAACGCGCTGATTAAATTATAATCGTATAAATCGTTATTAATTTTTATATAACCCACATTTTTATTGATGAGCTTTGTTTCAATTAATTTTTTATCATCCGTGATTTTTATTTTATCGGGGTAAAAATCTTTTTGTACGCCATTGTCTATCACGGTAATTTTTCTGGGTGTATCATGTGTGCCGGCAAATAGCATATCAAAGGCAAACTGAACCATCTTCGGTGTATGGTCGTTCGTGTATTTTGGTAAAAATTGATTTAATTGTTCCGCAATTCCTTTATCATTGAATTGTATAATTTCCATACCTGTTTTAATTCCGCATTTTTCTGCAGAAAAACCCTTCCTTAAATCAGTAACAAAATATTTATCGTTCACTTTTTCTACATAAAGATCAGCGCCCGAAGGAACTAACCTGTTGGAACTTTCCAAATTTGTGTTAAGAGAAGTATGGCCATTGTATATTTCATATAAAACAGTTTCTAAAAATGAAATGAACTGATCCTGTGTTTTAATGGTGTCAACAATAGGTTGAAAAAATTCTTTTACTTTTTGCCAATCAATATTTTGCTGGTGCAGGTAAGCATAGTTTTCATTGACAGTATTCCATAATTCATCAAAATCTTTTTGATATATGGTTTGACCAAATGTTAGGCTTGATACGAAGCATAGAAATATAAATACACTTTTTTTCATTTTATGATTTTAAAAAATCACCGTCAATTATTAAAAGTTTCACTCCACTTTTTGAAATAGAACGATGTGAACTTAAATCGTCTGAAACGATATACGACATGCCTTTTGTCAATATTGACTTTTTCCCGTTTTCAAGTTCAGTTATAAATTCACCCTCCAGGCAATGTACAATGTGTCCTTTCTGGCACCAATGGTCAGCGAAATAATTTTCTGAATATTCTACAAGCCTTATCCTCATATTACCAAACTGTATCGTCTGCCAATACGCGATGCCTGTTTCTCCTGTATGTTCCGTTTTTTCAACATGTGTCCAGTCTAACACCTGGAATGGTATATTGTTCATTTGTTTTTTTTGTTTACAATTGAATCAAAAATTTGCCTCTATAAGTTGATTAGATATTGATTATACTTTTTTTCAAATTTGCTGTGGTTACAACTTTCGCGAATTCTTCATTCAAACTTGCTAATGCAGTTTCATGAATCAATTCGGCAGAATAATTTTGTCCTTCCAATCCCTTTTTATTAAAAGTTGCTGTTGCATCTGCAACAAGAAATACATCAAATCCTAAATTGCCTGCCATTCTTGTAGTTGTTGATACACAATGATCCGTCGTTAATCCAACAATAACCAGTTTTTTAATTTTTAAATTTTCCAACAGTTCTTTTAAATTGGTTCCAATAAATGCACTGTTTACATTTTTTTTAATGACCTGTTCATTGTCAAGCGCAGTAACGATTTCTTTAAATGCGTTCCCGGCGTGTGTTTCATGCAATAAAGATGTTGGATTGGAGGAACAATGTTTTATATGAAAGATCGGCAACTTATGTTCTCTCCAAACGTCCAGGAGTTCCTTTGCATTTTGTTCTGCATCCGGGTTATTTCTTTGCCCGCCCCAATAGTCAATATCATCAAATCCTTTTTGAATATCAACCAGGATCAAAGCCGGGTTGTCATTTTTAGTAATATTCATGTTGTTATTTTACAAAATTCGTATAATTAAATTAGAGCAATTGTTCAAAATAGCCACCAATATTATTTTCTCTATCTATAAAAAGTAATTCCAATAGCCAATGTCTTTTATTGCCTTGCGCATCCGGCAAAAATATATCATCAGGATTATCAGGGTGAATATCCAACTCCAAACTTTTAGGATCTACCGGTTGCTCATGGGGATATTTACCGAGGATATGGCCGGCAATTGCGCCGCCAAATGTATAGCCATATTCATTGGCTTTTTCGACTACATATTGAAATATTTCAGAAGATTGTAAAGATGTTTGAGAATCATACCAGGCCTGTGTTTCATACCAGGCTTTCTCCACATCATTTTTAATTTTAATTTTA
>JBBSQL010000054.1:0-18322 GCA_038257845.1 Chitinophagales bacterium | reverse complement strand
TAATTACTTCTTTTTTGAAGTCTGCGTCGTACTTGCGACGATTTGTTTTGACAGTTTTCTTTTCCATAAACTTTTGTAAATTTATTGGAATTTACTGTCCGTACAAATTGGGCCATCTCACCTATGATAAATTTTATCATAGGTATTTTTTTTGTTGTATAACTTGCGGTTCAAAATAAAATATTGTGGAATATAAAAATTCAATCAACGAAATACTTGGCCGCACCGATATTTACCTGGTTGATCAAATCATGAAAGAAAGATATGTGCCGGGCAATAAAATTTTGGATGCAGGTTGCGGTGGTGGCAGGAATATGCATTGGTTTGTACAAAATGATTTTGACATTTACGGAACAGACTGGAGTGAAGCTGCCATTCTGAATCTAAAAAAAGAATATCCAAATTTACCTGCAGAAAATTTACAGGTTTGCCTCGTAGAAAAAATGCCATTTGCCAATGATTATTTTGATCACGTGATCAGCAGTGCAGTTTTACATTTTGCCAACAACGATGCTCATTTTAAAGAAATGCTGGGAGAAATGTTGCGTGTGCTAAAACCCGGCGGTTCATTATTTATCCGAATGACTTCTGATATTGGTATTGAAAACAAAGTGAAATTGTTATCCAATGGAAATCATCAGATACCGGATGGCTCTATGCGTTTTTTATTGACGAAATCATTGCTGGCAGCGTGTATGCAGGAATTTAACCTGTCTTTTTTAGAACCCTTGAAAACAGTAAATGTAAATGATCTGCGTTGTATGAGCACATTGATGCTGATGAAAAATTAGTTTAAAAAATATTTTCATTCAATCGTCAAAAGTGCATCAACAGGTTTGGAAGCGCCGAGTTCCAGGCTTCTTTCCGAAGGCAAAGAACCTGCAATACTTATTTTAATTTTACCTGCATTTAAAAAACTTTCTCCCTGATCATTTACCAGTTGCATCATTGCCGGTGTGATCGTAAAAATTACTTCCTTCGATTCACCGGGTTTTAAATGTATACGCTGAAAATTTTCCAAAGAATAACGTGGGATATTTTCACTTCCGGGTAAATGTGTGAGATACAATTGCACCACTTCATCACTTGAAAATTTTCCCGTATTCGTGACAGTTACTTGTGCATTAACTGATTCATTTTTTACAATAGTTGATTTTGATAATTTCAAATTGCTGTAGGAAAATGTTGTATAGCTTAATCCAAAACCAAATGGATACATCGGCGTTGAATCCATATAACGATATGTCCTGCCTTTCATAGAATAGTCTTCAAATGGCGGCAGATCATCCAGTGATTTTGGAAAAGTAACGGGCAATTTTCCGGAGGGAGAAACATTTCCGAATAACACTTCTGCCACTGCATTTCCGCCTTCTTCGCCCGGATACCAAACCAATAAAACAGCATCAGCAATCTCCTGTACTTCAGAAAGATTCATTGGGCTTCCACCCATGACTACAGCGATCACCGGTTTATCATTGTCTTTTTTTAATTTTTTTAAATATTCAATTTGATTGGCCGGAAGATCATAACTCAGCCTGTCGCCCGAAGTGGATGATGCAATAGATTCACCATCCTCACCTTCCAGTAAAACTGAAAGTCCCATGACATAAATTGTTGCATCTGAATTTTTCGCTTCATTCGCAGCTCCGTAATTTCCATTTACATTTTCACCGGAAAGCAAAATTCCCTGGCTATACAACAACTGGCTCGCGGCATCTATATGCCCTGCGATGCCTTCCAGCACAGTGACCATTTTATTATTGACACCATAATAATTTCCAAGAAGCGGTTCAATCGCTGAAGCATTCGGGCCTGTTACAAAATATTTTTGCAAATCATTTTTTAAAGGCAACACACCATTATTTTTCAACAACACAAATGATTTTTCTGCAACAGTTTTTGACAATTGACGATTCGTTTCACTGTTCACAACAGAAGCAGGAATAAGATCATAAGGATTGGAATTTGCAGGATCAAACATGCCCAATCTAAAACGTGTTTTTAATAAAATACTCAATGAACTATCAATGTCTTTTTCATTGACCAATCCTTGTTTTACGGCATCGGTCAATGATGGGAAAATCGCGCCACAATTGAGGTTCACGCCATTCTTCAAGGCAATGGCAGCAGCTTCTGCCGGGGTTGCAACATATTTATGCCCATCAATCATATCCGATAAAGCCCAGCAATCTGAAGTGATGTAGCCTTTAAATTTCCATTGATCACGCAACACATTTTGCAACAAATAAGTATTGGCACAACATGGTTCTCCATCCACCGCATTATATGCGCACATCACGCCGTCCACACCCGCATTCACCAATGCATGAAATGCAGGAAGATACGTTTCCCAAAGATCTTTTTTAGAAACATGCACATCAAATTGATGGCGTATTTTTTCCGGCCCGCTATGCACTGCAAAATGTTTGGCACATGCAGCCGTCTTTAAATACCGCGGATCATTGCCTTGTAAACCATTGACAAATGCAACACCCATTTTACTGGTGAGCACCGGATCTTCTCCATACGTTTCCTGTCCTCTCCCCCATCGCGGATCACGGAAAATATTTATATTCGGTGTCCAGAAAGTTAAGCCCGCATATTGATTGTGGTTATTTTTTTGCACAAAATTATTATACATCGCCCTTGCTTCATCCGAAATCGCAGATGCTTCCTGCAATGCAAGACTAGTATCAAAAGTTGCAGCAAGGCCAATGGCTTGCGGAAAAATTGTAGCTGTACCGGAGCGCGCAACACCATGCAACGCTTCATTCCACCAGTTATACGCAGGAATATTTAAACGTGGAATTGCCGGCGCATTATACATCATTTGATTCACCTTTTCCTGTAAAGTTAGTTTAGAAACAAGATCCGAAACGCGTGTTTCTATCGAAAGCGAAGTGTCTAAGTAAGCTGCATTTTGGGAAAAGGCAATGCCATTGTATAAAAATGAAAATGAAATTAAAAAATAAAAATATTTTTTCATATAGAGCTCATTTCATAATTTGAATTTAAGTGTAAAAGCAGTTGTACGAAAATAAAGAATATGAGTAACATTAAGATAACAACGAACAGATAACAATTAAAAGATAAAAGGAAACAACGAACAACCAATTCAAAACCTTAAACAAGAAACACCAAACACCAAACAACAAACACCAAACAAATTTTTTATCTTTTCGTTTTTAGTTTTTCAATACTTTAAATTTGCTGAGGATATATGGTACTTACTTCTGAAAATATTTTATTGATTGGTTCCATACTTTTATTATTAAGTATTCTTGCCAGTAAAACCTCCGGAAAATTCGGCGTTCCTGCTTTAGTAATTTTCCTTACAGTGGGCATGCTGGCAGGTTCCGATGGTATTGGTGGCATTCAGTTTAATGACCCCAACCTGGCACAATCACTGGGTGTCATCGCGCTTACATTTATTTTATTTTCCGGCGGACTTGAAACGAAATGGAAAAACATAAAACCGATTTTATGGAAAGGCATTACATTATCAACTTTAGGCGTATTACTCACAGCGCTTACAGTTGGCGTTTTCATTTCCACGTTCTTTGATTTTTCATTGTCTGAAGGATTACTCATCGGTTCAATTGTTTCATCAACAGATGCAGCAGCGGTGTTTTCAATTCTTCGCTCAAAAAATATGGGGCTAAAAAATAATATGGGCCATTTGCTGGAACTTGAATCAGGCAGCAATGATCCCATGGCATATTTCCTAACTATTGGTGTAACGTTTTTACTCGTTCAACCGGGAACAAGTTTCGCATCTTTAATTCCACTTTTCTTCCAACAAATGATCATAGGCGCTGTTGCCGGTTATTTGCTGGGAAAATTCATGGCGTGGCTGTTGAATAAAATCAAACTCGATTATGAAGGTCTTTATCCTGTTCTCACTTTGGGCCTGATATTATTTACCTACAGCATTACAAATTTTTTACATGGAAATGGTTTCCTCGCAGTGTATTTATCCGCCATAATTTTGGGCAATGAAAAGTTCATTCATAAAAAAAGTATTTTCCGTTTTTATGACGGCCAGGCATGGCTGATGCAAATCGTTATGTTCCTCACACTCGGCCTGCTTGTTTTTCCTAAACAGGTTTTACCTTTTGCCGGCACAGGCCTTCTCATTGCATTGTTCCTGATTTTTATTGCACGGCCCATAGCCGTATTTATTTGCCTGCTACCTTTCAAAATGAAAAATAATGAACGTCTATTAATTTCCTGGGTTGGCCTGCGGGGTGCTGTCCCCATTGTGTTTGCGACATACCCGCTAATTTATCATGTAGAAAAATCGCCCGTCATTTTTAATATTGTTTTTTTCATTGTGCTTACTTCAGTGATGCTACAAGGCACAACAATTCCGGTGATCGCGAAATGGCTGCATCTCTTTCAACCTTTGACAAAAGACACGGAAGTTTTGCCTACTGCAGAATTGCCTGTGACACTAAAGAATGAAATTTTCAAAATGGATATTAAGGACAATCCCAATGCTGTAGGTAAAAAAATATTTCAATTAAACATTCCCGAATCTTCATTGATCGTATTAATTAAACGGGATGACAAATATTTTCAACCGGATGGTGCAACTGTAATTCTGCAGTATGACAAATTAATAATTACCTATCAAAATAAAAATGATAAGGAGAAAATTCAGCAGGGAATTTTAGGCAATATTATTGCTGAATAAAATAGTTGCTTCCACATTTTAATTGAACTTTCTAAATATTAATACTTATGCCAGAAGGCCCGTCCATATTACATTTGAAAGACCAGCTCCTGCCTTTCAAAAATAAAATTGTACAAAATGCCGGCGGTTATGGAGAAATGCCAACTGCCTGGATCAAAGGCAAAAAATTATTAGATATAGAAACCTGGGGTAAGCACTTACTTTTAATTTTTACAAATGGAACAGTGCGCATACACCTCGGTTTATTTGGCAACATATTGATCAATGAACGCAAGAAAGTGAACCGTTCTTTTTTCCTGGAATTCACGAATGGTGAGATCAATGGCTATATTGTCAAAACTAAAAAATTGACGGAACCAATTGAAGAAATATATGATT
The DNA here is from genome assembly GCA_038257845.1 of Chitinophagales bacterium. Taxonomy (GTDB): domain Bacteria; phylum Bacteroidota; class Bacteroidia; order Chitinophagales; family Chitinophagaceae; genus JAFDXJ01. The sequence goes on along the minus strand of JBBSQL010000054.1, from coordinate 13,248 downwards.
GGCGCACAGATATCTTAAGGGGGCAATTCGATACAACGTATGTAAAAAAATTAATTCGCAAAGAAGGTGAAAAACCCATTGATGATATTTTAATGGATCAAAATATTTTCTCCGGCGTGGGAAATAAAATTCGCAATGAAGCGCTTTATCGTGCAGGCATTCATCCTTTGAGTATTGCAAATAAAATTCCTGCTGCGAAGTTGACCAAACTGCTCAATGAAGTCGTGAAGTATGCAAAAATATTTTACAAAAATCTTTCTACAAATGGCACGAATAAAGATTTTGATGTGTACAAAAAAGAATTTGCGCCTGATGGAAGTGAAGTGACCATGAAGGTTTTGAAAAAAACCAAACGCAAGATCTATTTCAGTGAACACAAGCAAAAATTGTATATATAATCACAGTACATATTCTGCTTTCTCATTTATAACCTAAAGCTCAAGCCGCTCAAAACCGTACACTTTCTGTATCAAAACCGCACACTTCCATTTTAGTTGATTATCTAAATCTTTAGAAATCAATAGATATAGATGCGGCGGGATTTTGGCTATGTGATTTAGTCAAATAATATCTGGTCATACTTATATACAAAAGAGATTATGCTTAAAAATTATTTCTCCGCAGGATACCGCGTAAAAACTGCATTCAGGAATATCCGGAAAAATAAAGTGTTTTCCTTCATCAATATTTTTGGCCTGGCCATGGGCCTTGCCTGCTTTATACTCATTGCAATTTTTGTGACCAATGAATTGAATTATGACACCTACCCGACCGAATCAAAAAATATATACCGCGTCCTTTTATCTTCCACCGGCAATGGCAGTGTGGACGTTTATCCAATGGTTGATGTCGCAGTGGGTAATGGAATTAAAGAAGCTTTTCCTGAAGTAAAATCTTCTGCACGGGTAAGCCGTGCCAATGATTTTATAAAATATAATGATAAGCAATTTAAAGAAGAAAATATCGCTGTTGCAGATTCCAATTTTTTGCAAATGTTTTCTATTCCTTTAATAGAAGGAAATGTTACGGATGCATTAAAAGCACCGAATACGATTGTCATTTCAAAAGAATTTGCCCGGAAATATTTTAATACGGAAGAGGCGATGGGAAAATCTTTATCGGTTGGTATACCGGGGAAATTATATAAAGTGACGGGTGTATATGATAAAATACCCAACGATTCACATTTTCATTTTGATGCTTTTATGACTTTTACCGGGAATAAATATGCGGAAAAAACGACCTGGAGTAATGTGGGTTTTTACACCTATTTATTGCTCAATAATAATACGGATCCAAAAAAACTGGAAGCAAAATTTCCGCAATTAGTAGCAAAAAATGTAGTGCCTGAAATACAACACGACATGGGTGTGAGCCTTACCGAAGCACAGAAATCTGTGAACACATTTGTATTTTCCCTGCAACCGCTTCGCGACATTCATTTGTATTCAAATACAAAATATGAATTCGAGCCGAATGGCGATATTCAATACGTATATATTTTTTCAGCGCTGGCCATTTTTATTTTATTATTGGCCTGTATCAATTTTACCAACCTCTCCACTGCGAGAGCCATTAAGCGCGCAAGAGAAGTGGGCATACGCAAAGTACTCGGCTCGCTCAAAAAACAATTGATTGCACAATTCTTAAGCGAGTCTGTTTTACTTACTTTTTTTTCCATGCTTTGCGCTTTTGGAATCGCCCTTTTATTATTACCCTATTTCAACCAGGTAGCTAACAAAAACTTTAGTTTCCATGATGTCATCAATCTCCCGTTCCTGCTTTCGATGTTTGTTTTAAGCCTAATTGCCGGAATACTCGCCGGTATTTATCCTGCCTTTTTTCTCTCATCATTCAATACGATCAAAGTGCTGAAAGGCTCTTCCACCGGCAGTTCCGGGAAAAAATCATTGCGCAGCAGTCTCGTTGTTTTTCAATTTTTTGTTTCTATAACCCTGATCATTTCTACTATCATCGTGTATCAGCAATTGCATTTTATGCAAAATAAAAAATTGGGTTATGACCAGGAGCAGGTTTTATTTTTACCGGATGCAAGTCTTCTGGGAGACAACCAAAAAGCATTTGAGCAGGAATTATTACAGGATAATCATGTGGTTTCTGCCAGCATTTCAAGGTTTACACCCGGCAGCCAGGTGATAGATGGCACCGAGATTTTTCCTAAAAATGAAAATGGAAATGGCACAGAAATTCATGCAAACATTTATCATGTAGATGAAGATTATCTCAAAACCTTAGGTATTCAAATTGCAAGCGGGCGAAATTTTTCAAAAAATTATTCAACAGACTCTTCCGCAGTTGTTATCAATGAAGCGATGGTGCGCGACCTGGGCTGGAGTGGTACAAACCCTATTGGCAAATCAATTGTCCGTTCAGGCCAGCATGAATTTCATGTGATCGGCGTAGTAAAAGATTTTAATTATGCATCCGTTAAACAACAAATCGCTCCGCTGATGATGATGCTGGGTGGCAATTCTGGGGGATTGATCATTAAAATAAAAACAAATGATGTAGAAGGTTTTTTAACTGGTTTAAAAAATAAGTGGAATACATTTAATCCACAAGGCCCATTAAGTTATTCTTTTTTGAATGACAACTTTGCAAAATTATATGCAGCAGAACAAAGAACACAACAAATATTTTCAGCCTTTGCCATTTTAGCGATCATCATTGCATGCCTGGGATTATTTGGTCTTTCTGCTTTTATCATTGAACAAAGAAAAAAAGAAATTGGTGTTCGCAAAGTATTGGGCGCAACTGTTCAAAATGTATTGCTGCTTGTGTCAAAAGATTTTTTATGGCTCATTACCATTGCATTTATCATTGCCGTCCCGGTTTCATATTGGGCGATGCATGTATGGCTGCAGGATTTTGCTTACAGGATAAATATCAGTTGGCTCGTATTTTTTCTGAGTGGCTTCCTGGCAATAATTATAGCGATTATTACAATTAGTTTCCAGGCAATAAAAGCAGCGTTATCAAACCCTGTAAATAGCCTGCGATCCGAATAACGTAGAGACACAATATCTTGTGTCTCCAGGAATGTAAAGACACAACATTTTGTGTCTCGAAAAAGTAAAGGCACAACATTTTGTGTCTCTTAAAAACAACATGGAAATAAAGAGAAGATGCTTTAAAAAAAATTAAAAAAAAATCCTACAATCCTTAAATCCTATAAATCCTAATCCAGACAATCATAATCAATGTTTAGAAATTATTTAAAAACGGCCTTCCGAAACCTTAGAAAAAGTAAAGGTTTTTCTGCCATCAACATCATTGGACTTGCAGCCGGCCTGGCTTCCTGTCTGCTGATCATTTTATATGTTACAAATGAATTAAGTTATGATCATTACAACAAAAAGATTGATCAGATTTACAGGATTGATTCTGACCTGAAATTTGGCGGACATAATTTTATTTTAGCTTCCACACCGGATCCGCTTGGAGCTGCTATGAAAAGTGAATTACCCGAGGTAAAACAATATGTGCGATTAAGGGATCATGGAGGAATATTGGTAAAAAAAGGGAATCAAAACATACTGGAAGATAATGTGATCTTAGCCGATTCCACTTTATTTGATGTATTCACTTTACCGATGATCGCCGGTGATCCGCACACAGCTTTGGTGAACCCAAATTCTGTCGTGATCACGGAAAGTACTGCTGAAAAATATTTCCCCAGAGTCAATGCCGGCGCAGTTCTTGGGAAAATGCTCACAGTCAATGATACTTTCTTATACAAAATAACGGGCATTATAAAAGATGTTCCGAAGGCATCTCATTTCCACTATGATTTTTTTGTTTCTATGTATGGACAACTTGATTCTTATGAAATTGGTCAATGGACCAGCAACAATTTTAATACGTATATTCTACTGGATAAAAATGCAGATCCGAAAAAATTAGATGCGCAACTCGATGCTTTTGTCATGAAATATGTAAAGCCATTTTTCAAAACACTCAATATTAATGAAGAAGACTTTAAGAAACAGGGAAATTATTTGCATTATGCATTGATGCCGCTCAGCCGCATTCATTTATATTCTCAAAAGTCTGGTGAACTCGAAGCAAATTCCGATATTCAATATGTCACAATTTTTTCTTTGATCGCATTATTTATTCTTTTAATTGCTTGTGTCAATTTTATGAATCTTTCTACAGCTCGTTCCGCGGGCCGCGCCAAAGAAGTTGGCGTTCGGAAAGTATTGGGTTCATTGCGAAAAAATTTGATCGCGCAATTCCTTTCTGAATCTTTATTAATTAGTTTTCTTTCCATGATTTTAGCACTGGTAATAGCAGCTTTACTCCTTCCCTATTTTAATACACTCAGCGGAAAATCTTTTACGCTGAATGATTTTTTATCGCCCTGGTTATTGCCGGCATTATTGTTACTCGTAATAATTGTTGGCATATTAGCCGGAATATATCCTGCCTTTTATCTTTCTTCCTTCAAACCGGTTGATGTGCTGAAAGGCAAGCTGGCCACTGGTTTTAAGTCAAGCTGGTTGAGAAACGGACTCGTTGTTTTTCAATTTGCGATTTCTATTTTTCTCATCATTGGCACACTCGTGATTTATTCGCAACTAAATTTTATCCGCAATAAAGATATTGGCTATAACCGAAGCCAGGTTTTAATAATAAAAAATACAGATGCATTAGGTAAAGATGCTAAAGTTTTTAAAGACGAAACGCTTCAATTGAGCGGCGTAGAAAGTGCAACCATGACTGGTTATTTGCCAACCGCAAATTGGCGCAGCGATAGCCCGCTTTTTCCTGAACCTACAATGGATACTAAAAATGCCGTGAGTACACAAATGTGGCGGGTGGATGAAAATTATATTCCCACGCTCGGCATGAAGATGGAACAGGGAAGAAATTTTTCCAAAGATTTTCCCACAGACACATCTGCAATTATTATCAATGAAGCTTTTGCCAAATTGCTTGGATTGAAAGATGCATTGAATAAACCTTTGTATTATATGAATAATTTTCCTTCCTCCGATTTTACAAAATACAATATCATTGGAGTTGTAAAGAATTTCAATTTCAATTCTTTGCATGACCAGGTTACCCCATTGGTTTTCTTTTTATCAGATCAAAATGGAAGTATCGCATTGCGCGTAAATACCGCACACATTGATCAATTAATTGCTTCCCTGGAAAAACTGTATAAAAAAATTGCCCCATCACAACCGTTTGCATATTCATTTATGGATGCAGATTATAATAAGACATACCTCTCAGAACAGAAGATGGGCGGGCTTTCCATCACTTTTTCCATACTCGCAATTTTCATTGCATGCCTCGGCCTTTTTGGATTGATCACGTATGCAGCAGAACAACGTACCAAAGAAATTGGTATTCGCAAAGTGCTTGGCGCTTCCGTAACAAACGTAACAACAATGTTGTCAAGAGATTTCCTGCGGCTTGTTTTGATCGCATCCATCATCACTTTTCCTATTGCCTGGTGGGCCATGAATTATTGGTTACAAAGTTTTGCTTATCGCATTGAAATAAGCTGGTGGATATTTTTAGTTGCAGGATGTACAGCCATTTTCATCGCATTGATTACGATTTGTATTAAAGCCATTCGTGCGGCAATGGCCAACCCGGTAAAAAGCCTGCGATCTGAGTAACGTAAAGCCACAACATTTTGTGTCTCACCAAAAAAAACAACATGTATAAAAACTATTTTATCATCGCGCTGCGAAATTTTAAAAAAGATAAATGGTTCAGCATCCTGAATATTCTTGGGCTAACCATTGGTATTACTTTTAGTTTATTTCTAATTTTTTACATAAAAGATGAACTGAGTTTTGACCGTTCAAATGTAAAAGCAGACCAAATTTACCGGGTCAGTTCTTTTATTAAAGAACCCGAAAAAGATACGATGAAATTAGCCATCACACCTTTTCCCCTTGGTCCTGCATTTAAAAAAGATTACCCGGAAGTACAAGAAGCAGTTCGATTTGTAAGCAATGATAAAATACTTTTTAAAGTGGGTGATATCAACTTGTATGAAGAAAAAGTTTTTTATTGCGACAGCAATGTATTCAATGTTTTCACGTATCAATTTTTACAAGGCAGCCCCGCAAAAGCGCTCACAGAGCCTAATTCCATTGTACTCACGGAGTCCATGGCCAGGAAATTTTTCCCATCCGGCATTACTGATATTGTTGGAAAGTCTGTGCAGGATGATGAGGGAAATTTCTATAAGGTCACCGCGCTCATAGCAGATGTTCCCAAAAATTCGCACCTTATTTTTAATGGCTTGATTTCAGAAAGTTCGCTTCCACCTGACTTTGCGAATAATTGGGGAGGCTTTAATTTTTATACTTATTTGTTAATGAAGCCACACACGAATGTTGCAGCATTTGAAAAGAAACTCGCACCTGTTTATGAGAAATACCTTGCCCCGATTTTTGCCCAGTTTAATATAAAAATTCATTTTGAACTGATGCCCATCACCAGCATTCACCTGCATTCAACACTCGTTGGAGAACCGGAAGCCGTTGGTAGCATGTCCTATATTTATATTTTTTCTGCAGTGATTTTATTTATGCTATTGATCGCTTCCATCAATTATATGAATCTTACCACAGCGCGTTCTTCAAAAAGAGCCAAAGAAATTGGTATTCGAAAAGTTGCCGGTTCGCATAAAAAACAGTTGATCGCGCAATTCCTCGTGGAATCTATAGTAACTGCTTTTGCAGCATTGCTGCTGAGCATTGTCTTTGTATATTTATTGTTGCCTGTATTCAATACTTTATCAGGGAAACATATTAGTTTTTCGGAAATCCTGGATATAAAAACACTTTTAATTTTACTCGCAATTGTTTTATTTGTCGGATTTGCAGGTGGCAGTTATCCCGCGTTTTATTTATCCAAATTCAATCCCATTGATGTTTTAAAAGGTAAATTGTCAAAAAGTTCAGGCAATGCAGTTCTCCGGAAAAGCCTTGTGGTCGTGCAATTCAGCATTTCCATGATCATGATTATCTGCACCTGGATCGTGTATAGCCAGTTGAAATATGTACAAAACAAAGATTTAGGTTTTAATAAAAACCAGGTAATTTCATTAGTGGTAAATTCGAATAAATCAATGCGCAGCGAAATAAATACGTTTGCAAATGAAGTACAAAAGAATCCAAATATCAGGAGTGTTTCCACGGCACAAGCTGTTCCCGGTAATACGCCTAATTTTAATTTATTTTCCATAGAATCTAAAAATGGATTTAAAGACCAGGGCGTAGATTGTTATGGGATTGATGAAAATTATTTTAAAACGCTGGGCATTCAATTGGTCAAAGGCCGGAATTTTTCCACACCATCTGATACTTTGAGCAACATCATTGTGAATGAAAATATGGTGAAGTATTTTGGCTGGGATGATCCGATTGGAAAAATGGTGAAACGCCCGGGAGATACCACCGGCTTTGCGTTTCATGTGATTGGTGTGGTCAAAGATTTTAACCAGAAATCATTATATAATCCCATTGCGCCTTTATTATTTTTTTATCGCCCGGCAAGTCATACCATACTTTTGAAATTAACTGCGCAAAATATTCCAACAACCATTTCATCCATTGAAAAAACCTGGAAAACACTAATGGGTGGACTTCCTTTTGCATACACTTTCCTTGACCAGGATTTTAATACACAATATTCCGCTGACCAGGATCGCGGAAAAATATTTACAGCATTTTCCATCCTCACCATTTTGATCACATGTCTTGGCTTATTAGGACTCATTGCATTTACAACACAGCAACGACAAAAAGAGATTAGTATCCGCAAAGTTTTGGGCGCGGGTTTCAAACAAGTCATTCCTTTACTCATGGGCAATTTTATTTTGCTCGTTGGAATTTCCTGCCTCATCGCATTCCCGGTTGCTTATGTATTTATGGATAAATGGCTGAAAATTTTCCCTTATAATACAGGCATCACTGCGCTTCCATTTATTCTTTCGGCGATCTGTGTTTTAGTCATCACCATCATGACTGTTTTATTCCATACTATTAAAGCAAGTATTGCAAACCCGGTAAATAGTTTGAGGTCGGAATAACATAGAGACACAAGATCTTGTGTCTCCACCCAACATTTTTGTGATTAAAAATTTTTATGTGCATGAATATGCACACAGCGTTGCATAGAATAAATTACACAGAGTTACACGGAGAACCACGGAGTTGCACGGAGGGAAAGCCAGATTCTAAAGTGAAAAAACGAACAACTAACAATTAAAAGATAAAAGATTAAAGATTAAAATCAACAAAGAAACTCAAACCTTATTAACCTTAGTAGCAAATAATTGCTTTAAAGATTTCCAACCTTATTTTTAACCATCAACAATAGCAAATCGTTTTGATTTTTTTAATAAGGTAATTAGGTTTTTTGTCTTTTGATTATTGCTTTTCTACTAAGGTCAATAAGGTTTTTTCTTGATCGCATTCTGCTGTTTTTTGAATTCAAAAAGCATGATTTGCAATTAGAATGTTCCAGAGGAACATATCATGGGTAGGGAAATTAAATATTGGAAGAATCGTTCCGGAGGAACGTTTTGTGTATGAATTTCTAAATGCAGGAAAATTCCAAACCAGAAACAACGGCTTCGGCTACGCTCAGCCGCCTGTTCTCCATCGAAAAACTAGAAACGAACAGCTAACAGCTAAAAGATAGGAGATTATTATCAATAAAGAAACTCAAACCTTATTAACATTAGTAGCAAATAATTGATTTAAAGATTACCAACCTTATTTTTGATTTGAGATAAATAAATACAAAAAATCTCCCTGAACATCCGTGGTTCTCCGTGCCCTCTGCGTAACTAAAAAAATCACACGGAAGAATACCAGAAAACTATAAAACAGTAAAAAAAAATCTCCGTGAACCTCCGTGGTTCTCCGTGCCCTCCGTGTAACAAAAAATGCACGCAGTGCATCCCCCCTAAATTTGTATCTTTGCAAAAATTTTTTTATGAGCCGGAAAGGGAAAGTGATGGTGGCTATGAGTGGCGGTATTGACAGTACTGTCGCAGCGCTCATGCTGCATCATGAAGGGTACGATGTCGTGGGCATTACAATGAAAACATGGGATTACGCCAGCAGTGGTGGTGGCAAAAAAGAAACCGGCTGCTGCAATATTGATAGTTTCCAGGATGCGCGCGAAGCCGCTGTGCATCATGGTTTCCCGCATTATATACTGGATATTCGCGAAGAGTTTGGTGACTTTGTCATCGAAAATTTTGTAGAAGAATATATCGCCGGGCGCACGCCCAATCCCTGCGTGATGTGCAATACGCATATCAAATGGCGCGCTTTACTGAAACGTGCCAATGCACTCGATTGTGACTTTATTGCAACGGGCCATTATGCGTCAGTTTACCGCCATACCAATGACCGCATGGTGATTAAAAAAGGCGTGGATGAAACCAAAGATCAAAGCTATGTGCTTTGGGGATTGAACCAGGAATTACTCAACCGCACCATCATGCCACTCGGGCAATACCGCAAAACGGAAATTCGTCAAATGGCATTGGATATGGGTTACGAAGAATTGTCCAAAAAAAGCGAGAGTTATGAAATATGTTTTGTACCCGATAATGATTACCGCGGTTTTCTCAAACGCCGCGTAGATGGACTTGAAGAAAGGGTTTCCGGCGGCTGGTTTGTAAATAAAAAAGGCGAAAAACTGGGCCAACATAAAGGCTATCCATTTTATACAATTGGCCAGCGCAAAGGTTTAGAGATTGCGCTGGGAAAACCGGCGTATGTCACTTCTATTGACCCGGGTACAAATACAGTTGTGTTGGGTGATGAAGAAGACCTGGATGAAAATGAAATGCTCGTTACAAAAATCAACTGGATGAAATATGACGGCATTACGCCGGGCATGGAAGCCGCTACAAAAATCCGGTATAAAACGCCCGCTGCACTCAGCAATTTATATCCTGCCGAATCCGGTGTACACGTACGTTTTTATGAAAATATAAAAAGCATTGCCCCCGGGCAAAGCGCTGTATTTTATGAAGGCGATGATGTGATTGGAGGTGGGGTGATTCAGAGAGGGGAATTGGTAGTATAAGTTTTGAAAAATTATTCATTAAGAGAAAAAGGTATTGCTTTTTAGTTTTAAAATTAGCAAGTTGGAATTTGTATTAGCGACTAAAATACAAATATGCGATGAAAGAGTGATGAGAGTATAAGATGATTTTTTTTGTGAAATTAAAAAGTTTCGTTTAATATCGTATTAGCTGCAAACCATAAGACTCAAAAACCTAAACATTCAATCCATATAAAAATGAAATTACATAAAGCAAGAATTCAAAACTATCGCAGTATAATTGACACTGGTGAGTTTGAAGTTGAAAAGTTGAAGACGATCTTGGTAGGTCCAAATGAAGCAGGAAAGTCTGTTATATTAAAAGCACTTCAACAATTAAATAAACCTGACGATGTTGCAGGTTTTGACGTACTGCGTGATTACCCACGCTCGCTTTACAATGACATTTCTATTAAAAAAGTAAAACCAAGCGAAGTAACAATAGTAACTGGTGATTTTATACTAGATGAAGAAGACAAAAAGTTGCTTCCTGAAGAATTTAAAAATTGTAGTTATAAAGTTTGGAGAAAAATAGACAATAAAGGTTTTCATTCATTAGAAAACGCACCTTCAAAAATCTTCTATAATGACATTAAAAATGACCTTACTAGATTAATAGCTCATCTTGACAAACAATATTCAGTAGAAAATCCTGAAGAGATTTCCAAAATTCCAAATATTATCCTAGGTAATCTTACTGTTGACTGGACTGATTATACACCTATAAGTAATGAGAATTCAACAAACCTAAAAGCTCTACTAGAAAAATATTATTCCTTAATTGATGAAGACAATGAAAAAGAAAATACAAGATATTCAAAATTGCTAATACAAATTGGCTTTAACAAAAAATATGATGAAGTGTTAGAAATTTTAGATAAAATAACACCCGTTTTTATACTCTTTAATAACTACTTTAAAGTTAAACCATCTGTTCATCTTGAGCATTTAGCACAAAGAACAGAACAAAATTTGTTGGACGATGAATTTTATGATTATGGAAATTTATGCTTATTAAAGCTATTAGGTTTTACAGCACGTCAGCTTTCAAAATTGGGAAATACAAAAAGCCCAGACATCCATGACACAGTTGCATTAAAAGAATACAAGGACAATCTTGACAGCAGAAGTTATCAATTAAATGCAGCGAGTGTAAGACTTACCGAAGAAATAAGAAAAGTTTGGATGCCAAATCCTGACAGACCTGAAGCAGATAAATTAAAAGTTACAGCAGATGGACAGTATCTAAAAGTTGTTGTAGAAGATGACATTGGCGTTGATATTGAACTTGATCAGCGTTCTGAGGGCTTTCAATGGCTTGTATCATTCTTTGTCGTTTTTTTTGCAGAAGCAATGGATAAACATAAGAATGCAATTCTATTACTTGATGAACCTGGTTTGAGTTTACATGGATTGAAGCAAAGGGATTTTAGAGAAACTATTACTAGACTTGCAAAAACTAATCAAACCATATATACAACTCATTCTCCATTCTTAGTTGGTCCAGATGAACTTGATTTAGTCCGTGTTGTAGAATTGAAAAACAGAAAGGAAGGTACTAAGGTTCACACCACAATTTCTTCAAGTGACCCAGCAGGTTTATTACCGCTTCAAGAAGCATTAGGATATGATTTAGCACAAAGCCTATTCTCTCAACAAAGAAATTTGGTACTTGAGGGAATTACAGATTACTGGTATTTAGAAGCTGCGTCTCAGCTATTGTATGACGCAGGTCTTGAGGCTTTAAATGATAAAATTGCTTTAGTTTTTGCAAATTCAGCAGGAAAAGTAGTCTATTATGCTACGATATTATTTGCTCATCATTTAAAAGTTGCAGCTCTTCTTGATTCAGATGCAGCTGGGGATCAAGCAGCTGTACAAGAGAATCTTGTGCATACTTTAGGTAATAAAAATATTTTGAGAACAAAGGACTATGTCACTGGAATTCCCAAAGCAGAGGTAGAAGATTTACTTAGAGAAACTTTAATATTGATAGTGAAAACTGAATATGGAATTGATACATCAACGGTTTCAGCAAGTCAATCAAGTAGACCTATTATTGATATATTTACTAAAGAAGTGCCTAGCTTTTCAAAATACAAACTTGCAAAAGCATTTGTCCGTTGGACACGAGTAAATGAAGCAAAAAACCTTACAACAAAGGAAAGAGAGAACTTTAAAAAACTCATTCAACAAATAAACAAAGTATTAAAATAGTTGATATATCACCTGCCAACAAATGTATTGCTGTACACGTTATGGACTACACAACAATGTAGAAATGACAACAATAAACAAAATAAAAAGCTACAGAAAATATGGCAAATTACAATCTAACAAACGCTAAAAATGCTAAGAACGATGAGTTTTATACGCAATACAATGATATACAAAAAGAAATAGAAGCATATTTAGAATTCAATCCGAAAGTTTTTCGCGGCAAGAATATTCTATTACCGTGTGATGATCCTGAATGGAGCAACTTCACGAAATTTTTTGCACAAAATTTTGAAAGGTTTGGACTAAAAAAACTTGTCAGTACGAGTTATGCTCCCGATAGTAAAAATTATAATTATAATTATCAACCAACTCTATTCGAAGTGAATGATCCTCAATTTGATGAAAAGAAAACGGTGAAAAACGGAAAAATTTTTACACTTAATCGCGACAAATCAAGAGACGGAAAAATAGATGTAAATGATTTAGAATGGAAGTATTTAAAAGGTGATGGTGATTTTAATAGTTCAGAAATAAAAAAATTGAGAGATGAGTCAGACGTTATTATTACAAACCCACCGTTTTCATTATTTCGTAATTTTTTAGCCTGGATTCTGGAAGGCAAAAAAGAGTTTGTCGTAATAGGGAGTATGAATGCAATTACTTACAAGGAAATTTTTTTACTGCTAAAACATGATAAAATGTGGCTTGGTAATGGCTTTCACTCGGGAAATGCATTTTTTTCAACACCTTATACAAAAAACTATGCAGTTTGAGATGGCCCAATTTGTACGGACAGTAAATTCCAATAAATTTACAAAAGTTTATGGAAAAGAAAACTGTCAAAACAAATCGTCGCAAGTACGACGCAGACTTCAAAAAAGAAGTAATTAAAATGATCGAATCGGGACG
>JBBSQL010000053.1:0-19343 GCA_038257845.1 Chitinophagales bacterium | reverse complement strand
TTTTTACCGGCGAAACGGCCAATACAACCTATACACCCGAACATGAACGGATTTTAATTATTTTTAAAAATGGTAATGTGAAAAATATTGCTGAAATTGACAACCCGCTTATCCATCAAACCTTGTCAATGCCTGTAAAAAAATTCTACATTTGTCATTTATAAGGAGATTGGACTGGCTCTTATTTACCATTAAAAATTAAGTTATGGTTTTTACCGCGGCACAAATTGCAACACTTATCCAGGGTGAAATCGTTGGAGATGAAAGTGCGGAAGTACATTCATTTGGAAAAATTGAAGAGGCAAAAAAAGGCCAGCTTGCATTCCTGGCAAATCCCAAATACGAGGAATTTTTATATAAAAGCCATGCATCTATCATTCTCATCAATAAATCACTTGAATTAAAACATGAAATTCCTGCTACACTTATCCGCGTAGAAAATGCGTATAGCGCTTTTGCTATACTACTGAATGAGTACCAGGAAATGGCCACACACCAACTGAATGGCAGGCAGGAACCGGTTTTCATTCATCCTTCCGCTAAAATTGGAGAAAATGTTTTCATAGGTGCATTTACTTATATCGGGGAAAATGTACAGCTTGGAGCCAATGTAAAATTGTTCCCGGGCATTTTTTTGGGTAACAATGTACAGATTGGTGATGGCTCTATTTTACATCCCGGCGTAAAAATTTACCACGAATGTAAAATTGGAAAAAATGTTACTATCCACGCAGGTGCTGTATTGGGAAGTGATGGCTTCGGGTTTGCGCCGCAAGCGGATGGCTCTTATAAAAAAGTGCCTCAGATTGGAAATGTAGTCGTAGAAGATTTTGTGGAAATAGGCGCCAATGCCACCATTGACCGCGCGACAATTGGTTCAACTTTAATAAAATCCGGTGCAAAATTAGACAACCTTATACAGGTTGCACATAATGTGGAAGTAGGCCATAATACGGTGATCGCGGCGCAGGCTGGAATTAGCGGAAGCACTAAAATCGGGAACAATGTACAGATCGGCGGACAGGCAGGCATTGTAGGACATATTCAAATCGCGGACGGCTGTAAAGTGAATGCACAAAGTGGTGTCACCAAAACTTTAAAAATTCCCAATACCGCATTGACAGGCTCACCGGCATTTGATTATACGAGCGCATTGCGTAGCCAGGCGATAACACGTAAACTGCCTGATCTTGAAAAAAGAGTAGCAGAACTGGAAAAAATTATTCAGCAATTAAAAATAAATGCCTGAGTTTTTTACCAGGACTAATAACACGAAAGCAAAATAAAAACGACAGATAAAGTATCAAATGGATATAAATTTTAATCCCGATAAACAGCACACAATTGCACAGGATGCAAAGATTCATGGTACAGGTTTGCATACAGGCCTCTTGTGTGAAATGACGCTGAAACCTGCTAAACCAGGGTTTGGTATTCAGTTCCAGCGCATTGATCTTTCCGGCAAACCAATGATCAAAGCCGATTGCGACCTCGTTACTGATACCAGTCGGGGAACTACTTTACAATCCGGCGATGCCAAAGTAATGACCGTAGAACATATTCTTGCAGCGCTTGTAGGGATGGGTGTTGATAATGTTTTAATTGAATTAACAGGCCCTGAGATTCCTATTATGGATGGCAGTTCAGGACAGTTTACAGAAATGATTGAAACTGCCGGTGTGCAGGAACAGGATGCGTCAAAATCCTGGTACAGCCTGGATGAAAATATATTTTTGTTTGATGAAGAAAAGCGCGTGGAAATGACCGCACTTCCTTCCCATGAATATCGCATCACCACTTTAATTGATTTTAATAGTCCTGTACTGGGCACACAACATGCGGCTTTAAAAAATTTGCAGGAATTTCAAAAAGAAATTGCGCCCTGCCGCACATTTTGTTTTTTGCATGAACTGGAATCTTTGATGGAAAATAATTTGATCAAAGGTGGGGACATCAATAACGCGATCGTTGTAGTGGATAAACCCATTAATGATGCAGAAATGACGCGGCTGGCAAAGATTTTTAAAAGAGATAAAATTGAAATTAAAAGTGAAGGTTACCTCGATAACCTGGAGCTGCGTTTTTCCAATGAACCTGCCCGCCATAAATTATTGGATGTAGTAGGCGACCTCGCATTGATTGGTTACCCGATAAAAGCGCGCATCATTGCCAACAGGCCTGGCCATAGTACGAATGTGGCTTTTGCAAAAAAAATAAAACAGCATATCCGGAAAAATAAACATTTGAAAGATGTGCCCATATATGATCCTGCGGCGCCACCCGTTTTTTCCCTGGAGTATATAGAAAAAACCTTGCCGCACCGTTACCCTTTTTTACTTATTGATAAGATCATTGATTTGTCTGATACGCATATCACCGGCATAAAAAATGTCACATTCAACGAATGGTTTTTCCAGGGGCATTTCCCCGGAAACCCTGTGATGCCGGGTGTTTTGCAGGTAGAAGCACTGGCGCAGACCGGCGGCATTTTAGCGATCAACAGCATGGGCGAAGGGAATTACAATACTTATTTTTTAAAAATAGATAATTGCAAATTCAAACAAAAAGTAATTCCCGGTGATACCATGATATTAAAAATGGAATTGATTGCGCCGATTCGCCGCGGTATATGTGAAATGAAAGGAACTGTTTATGTGGGCGGAAAAGTAGCTACCGAAGCTTTACTCGTAGCGCAGGTGGTGAAGGCGGATTAAATACAAATTAAGAAGCAAAATTTTAAGCAATTTAATTTAGAGAAGTTATTCAATTGCCACAGGCTTTAGCCTGTGGATAAGATTTATCATTACTTTCCGGGCTTTAGCCCAACCATATTTTCATCACAACTATTTTAAGATTTGCTTCTTTGTCCTTTACCATTTCAACAATTAATTTTATGAAGAAAAAAGAATTGGGCTAAAGCCCTGATCCATCTTTCAAATTATTCCTCCAGCTAAAGCTGGAGGCAACTCATAAACTGGAGGCTTTACAAAAGTTGCGGGCTTGCAAAAAATGCAGGGAATTTATAATAAGAAAACATTTTTAATTCTTAGAAATGGATGCTAAAATCGAAGGTGATTTTATGAATAGCCACAGGCTTTAGCCTGTGGATAAAGGTATATTCTGTGCATCCGGGCTTTAGCCCAAATATAATTTAATCACAACTGTTTAAAGATTTGCTTTTTCGCCTTTTTCATTTCAACAATTAATTTCTAGTAGAAAATGAATGGGGCTAAAGCCCGGAACCATCTTGCAAAATATTCCTCCAGCTAAAGCTGGAGGCAATTCATAATCTGGAGGCTTTGAAAAAGTTGCGGGCTTGTGAAAAATTCAGGCAATTTAGTATAAGGAAACATTTTAATTCGTAGAAATGGATGCAAAAATCGAAGGAGATTTTATCAATAGCCACAGGCTTTAGCCTGTGGATAAAGATATAATCTGTGCATCCGGGCTTTAGCCCAAATTTAATTTCATCAAAACTATTTTAAGATTTACTTCTTTGTTCTTTTTCTATTTCAATAATACATTTTATTTAGAAAAAAGAATTGGGCTAAAGCCCGGAATCATTTTGCACATTATTCCTCCAGCTAAAGCTGGAGGCAATTCATAATCTGGAGGCATTGCAAAAATTGTGGGCTTGCAAAGAATGCAGGAAATTAAAATAAGGAAACATTTTAATTCTTAGAAATGGATGTAAAAATCGAAAAAGACTTTATCAATTGCCACAGGCTTTAGCCTGTGGATCGAAACAGATCAAATTCTTAGGGCTTTAGCCCAACTATTAAATCCCATTTAAATTAAATTCATTATTAGCCCAAAAATTAAAAAAAACATATAGATTTAAAGAAACCATTATGATGCCTTTTGTAAAAGTCTATATCCATTTCGTTTGGAGTACTAAGAACAGACAGCCTTTTCTAAAAACACCAGAAATCAGGAAAAAAGTTTGGCAACACATGAGAGAAAATGCCGTAGTGAAAGGAATTTTTATAGATTTTGTAAATGGATATTATGAACATTGTCATTGCCTGGTTTCTCTTGGTAAAAAACAAACAATTGAAAAAGTCATACAATTAATAAAAGGAGAGTCTTCATTTTGGATAAATAAACAAAAATTATGTAAAGAATATTTTGAATGGCAGGATGAATATTTTGCAGTATCAGTTTCTGAATCCAGGGTTGATTTAGTAAGAAATTATATAAAAAATCAGGAGGAGCATCATCAGCATAAAACATTCCAGGAAGAATATGATGAGTTCATGAAGAAATATGGATTTGAAAAATTTAAGGATTAATTAGGGCTAAAGCCCGGAACCAACTTCCAAAATAAACCTCCAGCTTTAGCTGGAGGGAATTCATAAGCGAATCCAAATTTAATGTTTCATTCAAAGCAGATGAAAAAATGCAGATGAAATCATCAATTACCACAGGCTTTAGCCCAAATAATAAAGGCTTTGTAAAAGGGTTATTTTATTTTTATTCCTTTGGATAATGCGAAAAGAAGTACAAAATATGCTTCTGAAATTAATCCTGCCAGGAAGAAAAAATCTGTTACTCCCCTGTCGTTGGAGATTATTATAAGAAGTGCCCCGGTCATTGTACAGAGAAAACCCCCTACAAGGCTTGAATACATTTTGAATTTCATAAAATTTGATTTAAGTATTGTAAAGTATGAAAGGCTTAATTAGTACATCCTATTAGTTTCATTTCTTTTGATCGTAAAGGTAAAAAATTGTCAGACTATCGTGATTAATTAATTTAGGTTTTGAATTCTTTAAAGTAGTGCAGACTATTCAATTGCCACAGGCTTTAGCCCAAATATGTATTCATCAAAACTAATTTAAGAATTTTTTCTTGTCTTTTTCCCTTTCAACAATTCATTTTATGTAGAAAAAGATTTGGGCTAAAGCCCGGAATCATATTGCAAAATATTCCTCCAGCTAAAGCTGGAGGCAATTGAAAAAACCCAAGCAAGCTTTTCTCGAATTAATTATACCTGGGTTAAAGTTGGAGGCAATTCAAAAGATGTTAGCTATTTAAATTAAAGAAACACAGTCATTGTTAGAAATGGATGTAAAAATTGAAAGTTTATTTATTAATTGCCACAGGCTTTAGCCTGTGGATAAAGATATAATCTGTGCTTCCGGGCTTTAGCCCAAATATGTATTCATCAAAACTAATTTAAGAATTTTTTCTTGTCTTTTTCCCTTTCAACAATTCATTTTATGTAGAAAAAGATTTGGGCTAAAGCCCGGAATCATATTGCAAAATATTCCAGCTAAAGCTGGAGGCAATTGAAAAAAACAAAACAATCTTTTTTCAAAACAATTTCATTCAAATTAATTATACTTAGGCTAAAACTGTAGGCAATTCTTAAGTTGTTAGCCATTTAAATTAAAGAAACACATTCATTTGTTGGAAATGGATATAATAATTGAAAATTCATTTATCAATTGCCACAGGCTTCAGCCTGTGGATAAAAAAATAAACTTGCTTCATGGGCTTTAGCCCCAACCCTTAACTTTGCCTTTTCCCATTATTAAAGAATTAGAAATTTTAAACAAATCATACCGGCTATAATTTTCAGGAATACGATTAAAAATTTTAATTCTAATTTTGACTTTTTTAAAAACAAACATTTGTTCAATTAATTCCTGAATGATCCATCCCCATACCTACATACATCCCCACGCGAAACTGGCTGAGAATGTAAAAGTTGACCCATTTACCGTAATTCATCAGGATGTGGAAATTGGCGAAGGCACCTGGATCGGTAGTAATGTAACCATCATGGAAGGTACACGGATCGGTAAGAATTGCCGCATTTTCCCTGGCGCTGTTATAGCCGCCATCCCGCAGGACATGAAATACAATGGTGAAAAAACTTTTGTGGAAATTGGAGATAATACCACGCTCCGTGAATTTGTAACGGTCAACCGTGGCACTTCCGACCGGCTGAAAACGATGGTGGGCAGTGATTGTCTCATCATGGCCTATTGCCATATTGCACACGATTGCCAGGTTGGAAATCATTGCATCATGAGTAACAGTTCTCAAATGGCCGGTCATGTAATTATGGGCGACTGGGCGATCATTGCGGGTGTTTGCGCCATTCACCAGTTTGTAAATATTGGCCAGCACGCGTATATCGCCGGCGGTAGTTTGGTGAGTAAAGATGTACCGCCTTATATCAAAGCGATTCGCAATCCGTTGAGTTATGGCGGCGTAAATAGTGTAGGACTCAAACGCCGTGGCTTCGGGCTTTTACAGATCAATCATATCCTGGATATTTACAGGATCATTTATAATAAGGGTTTGAATACAACGCAGGCGCTGGAATATATTGAAGAAGAATTGCCCGCTACTGATGAACGCGATGAGATCGTTTCATTTATCCGCAGCAGCGGCCGTGGCATTATAAAGCGTTATTCTAAAAATCTGCTGGAAGAAGATTGACCAACATTTATTTTTCATCAATCACTGGTCAATGAAAAAAATGTATATCCATTTACAAAATACCGGGAAAAGATTTAACCGCGAATGGATCTTCAGGCGATTGACCTATACTTTTAAATCAGGTGAAACCTACGCGCTGTGCGGTCCGAATGGTTGTGGTAAAAGCACTTTGTTACAAATGATCGCCGGCGCGATCGTTCCGAATGAAGGCAATGTATCATTTTCAGAAAACGAAAAAGCTGTTGCAACAAACACACCTTCGTTTCAACTCAACACAGATATTTTTTCTAAAATTTCTTATGTGGCGCCATATCTCGAACTCATCGAAGAAATGACCGCCACGGAATTTTTGTCATTTCATACTGTTTTTAAACCCATTACTTCCACTTATACAATCGCTCAAATCCTTAACAGGATTGGGCTTGGAAATGCAGGTAAAAAACAAATCCGTTTTTTCAGCAGCGGCATGAAGCAGCGCTTAAAAATCGCACAGGGTTTTTTTTCTGATGTGCCCGTATTGTTACTGGATGAACCCTGCACCAATCTCGATGCGGAAGGTTATACCTTGTATTATGATTTAGTAAAAGAATTTTCTGCCAAAAAAATCCTCATCATCGGCAGTAATGATACCAAGGAATTTTCTTTCGCTAAGAATATTATACAGGTGATGGATTATAAAAAGGAAGCGCGGAATGATGTTTAATTTCCAAACAATTTTTCTTTATATTTGGTATTGATAAATAGTTCTTCATGCGAAGATTTCCCCATGAAAAATTTTAAAACACTTATTTCATTTTTGATTATACTAATTTTTTGCAATCAAAATATGTACGCACAAGCTGGCTTTTTAGATCCCACTTTTGGTAATAATGGATTTGCTTCATCTTTAGATATCGCAGGTGGCTACTCGACTAGTATTCAATCGGACGGTAAAATATTAGTTGGAGGATATTATGGCAATTTTCTTATTGAACGTTTTAACCAGGATGGTTCAAATGATTTAGAATTTGGAAATAATGGAAGTAGTTTATTGAAGATTGGTTATGCAACAGGAAATCCTATAGGTATCAGCGAAGTTGAAAATAACAAAATTATTTTTGCAGGATGGTATTTACCGAAAGTAAATTCTAATTATGATATTATTGTTGTCAGACTTAATTCAAATGGTAGTATAGACAGCAGTTTTGGTATAAATGGAATTGCTACAATGGACATTGATAAATATGATTATGCAGAATCCATGCTCTTGCAACCTGATGGAAAAATAATAGTGTCCGGTGAATTAGGTAAAAATGAAAATGATAGATTAAGGACTTTTATAACGCGTTTTAATTCGAATGGAAGCATTGATAACAGCTTTGGCGAAAATGGAAATGTAATTACAAAATTTGATGTTGCCGTAACGTCAGTAGCTAGTCAATTAAAACCAAATGGTGAAATATTAACCGCGGGTACTTCCGGCCTTTTCTCCAGCAGGCCTTCATATTATATTATGAATTATAATTCAGACGGAAGTGTAAAAAATAATTTTGGTGAAAATGGAATGGCCACTTATACTTTTGGTGTTGGCCAGGGAAGTGATGATTGGGCAAATGAATTAAGAGATATAATTCTGCAGCCTGATGGGAAAATTATTTGCGGAGGACATGAAGGTGATTATATTCATTACAATTATGATATGGGTTTGGTACGTTTTAATTCAGATGGAAGTTTAGATAATACTTATGGGACAAATGGAACAGTTGTAATTTCATATCCGGATCATTATTCTCTGATTTGTACTTTAATGATGCAACCAGATGGGAAACTTATTGCGGGTGGAAATGCGATTGATTATAATATGGGAGTTATACCTATGTTACTTTTTCGTTTTCTGGACAATGGAAATTTGGATCCTGATTTTGCAGTCAATGGAATGCAAGTGACGACTAATGGTGAATTCTCTATAACTTGTAGTGCCGGTTGTTTGGATGCCCAAGGAAAAATTATATTAGTTGGCCATTCAAACTATCATATTTTGGTTGCCCGCTACAACGGTGATAACGTTCTCGCCGCCAATTTCAAAGACGTAAAAGCCGCACAAAATAAAGACGCCATCACCATCACCTGGCAAACATTGAACGAAAGCGGTACAAAATCTTTTACAGTTGAAAGAAGTGGTAATGCAAATGATTATGTAGGAATAAATACTGTTCCTGCAAAAGGTGTGGCAAGCAATTATATTTATACAGATAAAAATCCATTAGATGGTACTAACTATTATAGAATAAGAGAGAACGCAATCAATGGTACCAACACTTTCAGCCCGGTTGTAAAAGTAGTGTTCAATGATAATGGAATTATTTCGTTGTATCCAAATCCCGCAAAAAATACGGTCACAGTTAAAGGTTTAAATAAAAATATAACTGCTGTAGTAAAAATTACAGATATGCAGGGCAGAGAAATATCCAGCCAAAATTTTACACAAAGCAGTTCAGCAACTTTGAACATCAGAGCGCTGGCGCAAGGCACTTATTTTGTGCAGGTAGCGCAACAAGATAAAATCGTGAGGCTGAAATTGATTAAAGAATAATTGTGAATGGTTAATTGTAAATTGTTAGTGAACTGATGCCGGCTGAGCTGTTGGCTGAGCGACTTGCATTGAGCGACGCCGAAGTGAGCCGAAGCTGGAATTAAATGATAAAATTGATTTCGATAAATGCTGGTCAGGAGACCATGCATTGGCGAGATTATTTTCTCATTTTCGATTTTAATTTTTTATAACTCATTTTTATTTGTTTGGAACAATAGATATGAATGGGTTATTTTTTTACTGAAAACGCAAGCCCCATCGGGGCGATATTTTGGTAGAAAATATATTTTGGAAAAAAATCAAAGGCCTGTAGGGCCGGCATTTTATTTTAAAGCTAACAGATAACAACTAAAAGTGAAAAGTTTAGAACCGGCTCTTGGCTTTCAACTGTTATCTTTTCTCTGTTCGATTTTAGTTTCGAACTAATCGCTCATACCTGATAACTGATACCTGATACCTCTTTTACCTCCTGCTCGCAATCAACAAATTCAAGTCCGTATATTTTAATCCAAAGCGCTGGCTGATATAAAAATTGGTGAGATAACCTTTATATAAATAAACACTATTCCGCAAATTGAAATTGTGCCAGACCATTTTTTCCAAACCTCCTTCATCACCAGCTTCGCGCAATAAAGGCATCAATACATTGCTGATCGCCTGGCTGGCCGTGCGCGCAAAGCCACTGGCAATATTGGGTACACAATAATGAATGACACCATATTTTTCAAAAACAGGATTTTCATGTGTCGTCACTTCGCTTGTTTCAAAACATCCGCCGCGATCAATATTCACATCAATAATAATACTTCCTTTGCGCATGGAAGAAACCATTTCATCTGTAACAACTATCGGGCTGCGGCCGGTTTCATTACTCAAAGCGCCCACGGCAACTTCACATGTTTTTAATTGCTTCGCTAAAATTTTCGGTTCGATCACGCTGGTCCATACACGCACACCAAGATTATTTTGAAGCCTTTTCAAACGATATACATTATTATCAAAAACTTTTACAGAAGCACCCAAAGCGAGCGCTGTTCGCGTTGCATTTTCACCCACCACACCTGCACCAATAATGATCACTTTTGTCGGCGGAATGCCACTGATGCCACCGAGTAAAACACCTTTCCCATTATCGCGGCTACTCAAATATTGTCCAGCAATCAGCATGATCGCAGAGCCCGCAATTTCGCTCATGCTGCGTACGATTGGATATGTGCCACTATCATCTTTTAAGTTTTCAAAACTCAATGCGCTGATGCGTTTCTCAATCATTTGATCCAGCAATTCTTTTTTTATAATGGGCAAATGAATGGGTGATAAAATAGTTTGCTCCGGTTTTAAAAAGGGCATATCATCCTGCACCAATGGCGCACTTTTAATGATGAGTGAAGCTTTAAAAATAGTTTCTTTATCGGGTACAACCATCGCGCCGGCTTCACTAAAATCGCGGTCAGAATAATTACTTCCTTCGCCCGCTTTGGCTTCCACCACTACTTCATGGCCATTGCTCACCAATACATTTACGGCTTCAGGAATAAGTGCAATGCGGTTTTCCTGGAAAGCTGTTTCCTTTGGAATACCAATATACAAGCGCATGCCTTTGGGTTTTATATCCAGCGTTTCTTCGAGTGTTTCATAACTGAATGAAGGGCTTACAACCGGTTTTGATTTTGAAGCAGCCATGATTTATTTAAATAATTGTAACATTAAAGATACTTATTTTCCGGAATAAAATTTATATGGTATTCTCCAGCCGCTATAAAATCTTTGCAAAAATCCTGCGCTCATTTTCATGAATGATCTCCAGTTTTAATTCTACAAATGTTTCGGGTAAAAGCCCGGGCGCTTTTTCCGGCCATTCTATAAAACAATAAGAACCACTTGTGATACAGTCTTCCACGCCTGCCTGCATGGCTTCCAGTTCATCTTTTAACCTGTACAAATCCATGTGATAAATGGTGCCTGCTTTGTCACTTTGGTATTCATTGATAATAGAAAATGTGGGGCTGCTGATAGAATCTTTCACTTCTAAATATTCACACAACGCTTTGATAAAAGTCGTTTTACCGGCGCCCATTTCTCCATAAAATGCCCACACATGAATACCTTTTGCAAAATCCCATAATTGCACAGCAGCTTCCCGGATATTATTTTTATCAAATGAAATGTCCATTTTGCAAACCTACTTTTTAGATAGGAAATAATTGCAACCATGTTATAATCATTTTCCCGTTTTCACTATATTTTTCACAAGGCATGAAGTAATTTTGCAATACTGATTTTTTTCAAATAAATGAAAAATCAATATTGAAATATGGAGAATATTAACTGGGATGTAGAAGGAATGAGTTGTACGAATTGCGCTTTATCTATTGAGAAATATTTGCATGAAAAAGGCATGGAAAATGTGAAGGTGAATTTCATGCAGCGAAAAGTGAGCTTTGATAAAAAGGAAGAAGCAACTGCGCCTGAATTAGTGAAAGGCCTTGCCGGCCTAGGTTATACGGTTGTCACTAAAGATGGTCATTTAGAAAAGAAGAAAAGGAAATTCCTGTTTTTCTCCAATCATTTAAACCGTTTTATATTTTGCCTCATCTTTACTTTGCCTTTATTAACACACATGATTCCGGGATTACATATTCCTGTTTTGATGAATCCGTATGTGCAGTTAGCGCTTACAATTCCGGTTTATCTCGTGGGCATGGATTTCTTTGGCCGCAGTGCGTTGAACAGTATGCGCAGCGGTGTGTTGAATATGAATGTGCTGATCGCATTGGGCGCTACTGCTGCATTCTTATATAGTTTGTACGGAACGCTTGCCGGGAAGGGAATGGACTTTATGTTTTATGAAACGACGGCGACAATTCTTACGCTGGTATTTTTTGGAAATTATTTGGAAGATCGTTCCATGGAAGTAACACAAAAAGCTTTAAACAAATTAGCGAAAAGCCAGAAGTCCATGGCAAACATGATTGCGTATGATGATCAGCATAATGAAAATATTTTCCCTGTTGAAAGCATTTCTTTAAAAACGGGCGATCTTGTTTTAATAAAAGAAGGAGAACATGTACCGATGGATTCCAAAATTCTTTGGGGAGATGTGTTGGTGAATGAATCAATTATTTCCGGCGAATCTTTACCCGTAGAAAAAAAGATGAATGATTTTCTCATTGGCGGTTCATTGGTGGAACAAGGCACGGTAAAAGCGTATGTGACGGCGGTTGGCGAAGATTCAGTTCTCGGAAATATTTTAAAACTCGCGGGCAATGCAATGTCCGAAAAAGCACCGATGCAACAATTGGCGGATAAGATCAGCGCCGTTTTTATTCCGGCAGTTTTATTGATCGCTTTATTCACTTTATTAGGAAATTATTTTTTTACTTCTATAGGTTTTGGTGATAGTTTGCTTCGAAGTATTGCCGTATTAGTGATTGCTTGTCCCTGTGCGATGGGACTTGCCACACCGGCTGCAATTGCAGTAGGCATGGGGCGTGCGGCAAGAAATGGTATTCTTTTTAAAAACACAAAAAGCCTGGAAACTTTTAAAGACATCAAACAAGTTGTGTTTGATAAAACAGGAACACTCACTACAGGAAAATTTACAATCCATCAATTTCATTTTGAAAATATTGATGAAGAACAATTCAAACATGTTGCTTTTTCTTTAGAAAAATATTCCAATCACCCGATTGCAAAATGTATTGCTGCAGAATGGAAAACTCCTAAAGCGTTGCATTTTTCTTCTATCAAAGAATTGAAAGGCCTCGGCATGGAAGCCGTTGCAGATAATGGAGATACCTGGAAAATCGGTTCCAATAAAATTGCACCGGCGCTGATAAAAGATAATGATCATAATTTATACCTTGTTCGTAATGATGAATTAATTGGCTGGATCGATGTGATGGATGATATACGGCCGGAAGCAAAAAGTGTCATTTCATTTTTAAAAGAAAAAGGAATTAAAACTATTTTATTAAGTGGTGATACGTATCAAAAAAGCGAATTGGTGGCGAAGCAATTACAAATTGATACAGTTATTGCGGAGCAATCACCGCAGGAAAAATTAGATAAAATTGCCGCACTTAGTGCAGCTACACCAACAGTGATGGTAGGCGATGGAATCAATGATGCACCGGCACTCGCAAAAGCTACGATTGGTATTTCACTGAGTGATGCATCGCAAATTGCCATGCAAAATGCGCAGGTTGTTTTGTTAAACCATGGCCTGGTGAAACTCCCGATGGCATTGGGTTTGGGCAGGCATACTTATCAAACCATCAAACAAAATTTGTTCTGGGCATTTTTATATAATATCATCGCCATACCTGTTGCGGCATTTGGTTTTTTAAGTCCCACATTCGGCGCATTGGTCATGGGATTAAGTGATGTAGTACTGGCCATTAATTCACTCAGGCTGCGCTGGAAAAAAGTTGTGTAGAAAATATTCTTTCTTATATTCATTGCCTGATGCCTGAGCAACCAATTTCCATATTAGAAAAATACTGGCACTACGATACATTTCGCCATCCGCAGGAAGAAATCATTCATGCTGTTTTAGAGAAGAAAGATGTGCTCGCACTTATGCCAACAGGTGGTGGAAAATCTTTATGTTATCAAATTCCTGCAATCATCAATGAAGGACTTTGTCTCGTGGTTACGCCACTCATCGCACTCATGCGCGACCAGGTAGAAAATCTTCAATCAAAAGATATTCGTGCTATGGCGATACATAGTGGTATGTCTTTTTCTGAAGTGAAAAAAAATCTGGAAAATGTTATTCATGGAAAATATAAATTATTATATGTTTCTCCTGAAAGGCTTACCAGTCAACTATTCCGGGAGTTTTTACCGGATTTGAATATACAACTAATCGCCGTAGATGAAGCGCATTGCATTTCGCAATGGGGTTATGATTTTCGACCATCCTATTTACAAATTGGTAAGTTGAGGGAATTTTTACCGGACGTAAATATTATCGCGTTAACTGCATCTGCAACACCGAAAGTGATGGAAGACATTGCAGAAAAATTATATTTTAAGAACACGAAAATTTTTCGCGCTTCTTTTGAAAGACCGAATATTTCTTACAGTGTTTTTTTAGCAGAAAGTAAGATCAATAAGTTATTGGAGATTTTAAAAAATGTACCGGGTAGTAGTATTGTTTATTGCAAAACGCGCAAGACTGCACACCGCGTTGCAGGCTTATTGAAAGAGGATCAAATTTCCGCAGAGTTTTACCACGCGGGCCTTTCACAGGGTGTGCGGGATGAAAAACAATCCGGCTGGAAGTCCGGAAAACTGCGTGTAATGTGCAGTACCAATGCATTTGGAATGGGCATTGATAAACATAATGTGCGCACTGTTATTCATTTTGATGTACCGGATGCGCTGGAAAGTTTTTACCAGGAAGCAGGTCGTGCCGGCCGTGATGGAAAAAAAGCCTATTCCGTAATTTTATATAACGCGAAAGACCTGGAAAATCTATCGCAGTTGGCTGATATAAAATATCCAACTATTCCAGTCATTAAAAAAATTTTCCAGTCCATTTCAGATTATCTTTCAATACCTGTAAACAGTGGTGGCGGTGAATATTTTTCTTTTAATATAAATGAATTCTGCAGTGTTTTCAAACACGGTGTTATAGAAACGATCAATGTGCTCAAAGCGTTGGAACAGGAAGGCCATCTTGCTTTTAATGCGTCTATTTTTTTACCTGCGCAGGCGATGTTTCTTGCATCCAAACATTGGCTCGCAGATTTTGAAAAGCAATATCCTCATTTAGAGCCGTTGATCAAATCTTTATTGCGCACATATGACGGAATTTTTGACAATAAAGTTCCCATCAATGAACAACAAATTGCACGTTTATTAAATATTGAAGAAGCTGAAATTCGAAGCGGTTTGCAGGAATTAAATGCACACGGAATTATTGAATATTCACCCACGAAAGATACGCCACAAATTTACTTTGCATGGGACCGCGCACCTGCGGCACACCTGCATATTGATGCTAAAAGATATGCTGGTCAAAAAGAAAATTTTGAGAAAAGAACCGATGTAATGCGTGAATTTCTTTTATTGAAAAATATTTGTCGCAGTAAATTCATCGCGCAATATTTTGGAGATCAAGCCGCCAAAGATTGTGGCGTTTGTGATATATGTTTGAAAAATAAAAATCATGAATTGTCTGAAAAAGATTTCGCAGTAATTCGTGAAAAAATTTATACAAAAATTCCTGAAAATGGCATTCCTGTAAAACAATTAATGGAACCTTTTGCAGGCAACATCCAAAAAAAGTACTGGAAGGTTTTTGAATTTCTGCAGGCAGAAGGATTTTTAGCCATTAATGATGACGGCATTATTTACCGAAAAAAATAAATCTTTCTTTTCAAATTAAATGCGTCATTATAACTTTTAATGGAATTTATCATGCTTATAAATGATACTATTTCATGTTCCAAAGGAACATTTTATGGGTAACAAATTATTGGGAAGAGAAATGCGTTCCAGCGGAACGCTTTGTGCTAAAGTTTTTGAAATAAGTCTTTCAATTTAGTAATAACTAATAGTATTTTTAGAACCATTTTTTCTTACTTCTTCCGCCCAATCCCAATGCGCCCAACAAGCTTCTCGTAATAATTGATGCGGCTGTACGCTCTACTTGTTTCACTGTAGAGTTATCAAAAAAACCTTTTACTTTAGGTGCATCTTTGGGTGCAGTATCCTGTTTCGTTTGTTGAGCGGCAGTTGCAATTTTATCAGTTAATATTTCATACGCACTCTGACTATCAATTTCACGATTATATTTTGACGAGAGTTTACTCTTTGCCACGATCGCATCAATCTCCACATCAGAAAGAATATCCATGCGGCTTTCAGGCGGACGAAGCATTGTATGCACCAATGGTGTCGGAATTCCTTTCTCATTTAAAAAAGTGATCATTGCTTCACCAATTCCCATTTGCGTAAGCAGGTCTTCCGTTTTATAAAATGATGTTTCCGGAAAATTTTGTGCGGCTTTTTTAATGGTATCCCTGTCAGCCGCTGTGAATGCGCGCAAAGCATGCT
Source organism: Chitinophagales bacterium (assembly GCA_038257845.1). Lineage (GTDB taxonomy): Bacteria > Bacteroidota > Bacteroidia > Chitinophagales > Chitinophagaceae > JAFDXJ01. The sequence continues at coordinate 3,250 of JBBSQL010000053.1, read as the reverse complement.
GCACTTTCATACCGAGTTGCGCCAGCACAGAAGCAGGAATATCCTGCGGATTTTGCGTGCAGAAAAATACGCCCACACCTTTTGAACGGATCAGTTTAATAATCATTTCTATATGTTGCAACAATACGGATGTGGCTTCATCAAACAAGAGATGCGCTTCGTCTATGAACAATACCAATTTAGGTTTATCCTGGTCGCCGACTTCGGGAAGCGTGGCATATAATTCCGCAAGCATTTGCAACATAAACGTGGAAAATAATTTTGGTTTTTCCTGCATATCCGTAACACGTAAAATGTTCACCATGCCGCGGCCATCATCACTGATACGCATGAGGTCATCTATTTCAAAACTGGGTTCTCCAAAAAATATATCTGCACCCTGTTGCTGCAGTTCCACTACTTTTCTCAGAATAGTTCCGGTAGAAGCAGCGGAAACCTGGCCATATTCTTTTTGCAATTCATCCTTTCCTTCATTGCTTATATATTGCAATACTTTTATAAAATCCGGGAGATTTAATAAAGGATATTTATTATCATCACAATATTTAAAGATCATTGCTACCAGTCCGCCCTGCGTATCATTTAGGGCTAAAATTTTACTCAATAAAATGGGCCCGAATTCACTTACAGTGGCGCGTAACCGAATGCCTTTTTCACCACTCAGCGTTAGAAATTCTACAGGAAAAGCAGTCGGATTAAAAGGGATATGAATCATTTTACTGCGTGCAATGATCTTATCATTTACAGCACCAGCAGCACCAAGACCACTCAGATCACCTTTAATATCCATGACCAAAACCGGGACAGAAGCATTGCTTAAAATTTCCGCGATTACCTGGAGCGTTTTTGTTTTCCCGGTACCAGTTGCACCGGCAATCAGGCCGTGGCGGTTCATCGTTTTTAAGGGAATGGAAACGTCTGCACCGGCAACGACATTGCCGTCCAGCATACCGCAACCGATGTTTACGTGTTCACTTTTGAAATTATAACCGTCATTTATTGCCTGTAAAAAGTTTTCAGTCGTGGGCATAATTGTAAATTTTTTGAAAGGTAATTATTCCATTTAAAAAAATAACGGAGTTGTAAAATTTAGCAATTGCATCTTTTTAAAAAATGTTTTTTCCGGAGATTAATTTTCAATGTAATGATTTTATTTTAGATGAAATTTCAGTACTTCTTTAGGTTGTTTTAAAAAATATTTAATGTTTAAAAGTGTTTGATCAAAGCACGAAGCGTTCCTCTGAAACGCTGATGACTTTTACGCTTGTTTATTACCCACAAATTGTTCCTCCGGAACAAATAGAAATATTATCATATTGATCAATCAAAAATTTTATATAATGTCACACCTCTGGGGGTTTTACGTGTTTCTATATTATATTTTCTATAATAATTCCACCCTTCCAGGGTTTTGATTTTGTTTCGGAATTTAATTTTCGGAGAAAAAGAATTCCTGGAGGCTTAATATTTTTTGATGAGATTTTAGAATGATTTTATAAAACCCCGCAGGGGTGACATGATTATAAAGCCAATTATTTGAATGGGTTTAATAGATATTCTAAATCTAAAAATTGGAGAGTAGGAAATATACCTTCAATAAAATAACATAACCATATATCTATATTTAAACCCCAATTATCTCCATCAATTTTTTATTCCTATTTTTACGCAATAAAGAAAAATACATGGCAAGAGAAACGGATAAGCCCATCATTGGTTTTACATGTGGCGATTTGAATGGCATTGGTATTGAACTGATCATTAAAACGCTGTCCGATAAACGTATCATTGATATGTGCGTGCCTGTGATCTTTGCAAGTAATAAATGTGTGAATTTTTACAGGAAATCATTGCCTGATATCAATTTTGCCTACCAGGCCATTAAAGATTTCAAGCGGGTGAATCCAAAGGATATTAATATTTTTAATTGCTGGGAAGAAGAAGTGCAGATCACGCCGGGCACACTCAATGACACAGGTGGGAAATATGCCTACCTGTCTTTGCTGCAGGCTGTAACCTCTTTACAGGCGGGCGATTTCGACGGACTGGTGACTGCACCGATTCATAAAAAAAATATTCAATCTCCTGCTTTTAATTATAGCGGGCACACGCCATATTTGAAAGATGCTTTTAATGTGCCGGATGTAGTGATGCTGATGACTTCCGAAAACCTGCGCGTGGCGCTGGTTACAGAGCATGTGCCGGTAAAAGAAATTGCAGAAAATATTTCAAAACAAAAGATCATCAGTAAATTAAAAATTTTACATGAAAGCCTGCGCAGGGATTTTGGTATTAATAAACCAAAGATCGCGGTGCTGGGTTTAAATCCGCATGCAGGTGATGAAGGTTTGATTGGTACGGAAGAGGAGACCATTATAAAACCCGCGATCCATGAACTGAGAGAAAAGGATATGCTCGTATTCGGGCCTTTTTCGGCGGATGCATTTTTTGCGCGTTCATCTTACCAGGCATTTGATGCGGTGCTGGCCATGTACCACGACCAGGGTTTGATTCCTTTCAAATCACTGGCAATTGGTGAAGGCATTAATTATACAGCGGGTTTACCGGTTGTGCGTACGAGCCCCGACCATGGCACGGCATTCGATATTGCAGGTCAGGGAATCGCAGATGAAAGTTCATTCCGCGCGGCATTATTTGAATGTATTGATTTGCTGAATAGAAGAAAAGCTTTTGATGAGGATCATAAAAATCCTTTGAAAAAAATGAGTTCGATGGTGATGCGTGGTGCACAGGACGAAGTGATTCGCGAAGAATAATTTATACAGTAAACTTCAATTCAATTTTTTAAAAAATATTTTTTCAGCAATTTATTTTTCCAAGAAAATATGATATCCATACAGGAGTTATATAAAATTTACCAGGATTTTCCCTCCGTTCAGACAGATACACGCGCCTTAAAAAATGGGGATCTTTTTTTTGCATTGAAAGGCCCCAATTTCAACGGAAATAATTTTATACAAATGGCCCTTGATGCCGGCGCAGCGTATGCCGTTTCTGATGAAGACCGGCATGAAGATCCGCGTATTTTGCAAGTGGAAGATGTACTGGATACATTGCAACAACTGGCCAATTTTCACCGGCAGCAATTTTCTATTCCGTTTATTGCGATCACCGGTTCGAATGGTAAAACCACGACCAAGGAATTAATTCATGCTGCACTCAATAAAAAATTTAAGACCTACACGACGGAAGGAAATTTGAATAACCATATTGGTATTCCACTTACTAT
>JBBSQL010000052.1:0-19349 GCA_038257845.1 Chitinophagales bacterium | reverse complement strand
TCAGGTATATGCCCTCAAAAATACAATGAGCAGATGCAATGCACACCTGCTCATGACTGTATTTCGTCGTGTGAATCTATTCCTGGTGAGTTGCTCCTCAGCAGAGCTCACTTCCGCTTTGATTCATTTGCAAAGTTCGAGGGACTAAACTATATTTACAAACTGTTGAAAAAGACAGCCACATTCCCTGCAAGACTTACTTACATCTAACAATCTGACAACGAAAAATGTACTTATAGTCATCGTTTCAGGATTAATCGGAGGAGCATTGGGCGGCTTAGTATTTGGATGGTTGATAGGGAAGTTTGTTAATTCTAAATTGTTGACAAAAGGCACTGAAATAGTTTTGGAACCAAGTGAAAATATTCTATTTGAAACAGGCGCGAATCATTCAAAAGGTTTGGAAGCTGTAGGTGGAAAATTATATTTAACGAATAAAAGATTAGTCTTCAAGTCGCATAAATTTAACATCCAGGGCCATGAATTGTCAATCCCTTTATCTGATATTTCCAAAGTAGAAAGAACTAAAACCTGGGGACTTATCAATAATAGTTTATCAATAACAACTACAGGCAACAAAATTGAAAAATTTGTAGTAGAGCAACCAGGCGAATGGATTAATTACCTGGGTGACAACTAAAACCCCGCCTATACATGGTTGTCAACGTAAGCGGTGATTTTCTATCATCCATAAAAATTTGGAAAGTTACCAATTTTTGGTAACTTTAGGCAAAATTTAAATATGGGACGCAATACATCCATTTCACTCGGTGATCATTTTGAACATTTTGTAGAAGACAAAGTAACAAGAGGGCGATTTAAAAATGCAAGTGAAGTTATACGAGCGGGTCTTCGTTTATTGGAAGAAGAAGAAACAAAAATTTTAGCCCTTAAAAAAGCAATCTCGGAAGGCATTGAAAGCGGAATCGCCCGGAACTTCAGTCCCAAAAAACATTTAGAAAAACTTAAAGCTGCTAAGAAGAAAAATGGTTAATTACATTTTAAGCAATAAGGCAGTAGAGGATCTTTCTTCCATTTGGTATTATACGATAGAGGTATGGTCTGAAAAACAAGCGGACAAATATTATTTTATGCTTTTATCGTTTTGCCAGGATTTGGCAGACGGAAAATTAGCTGGTAAAGATTATTTTGAAGTAGACATTGACTTGTTAGGTTTCAGGGCAGGACAACATATTTTATTTTATAAAAACATTGCAGATAGACAAATTCAAGTTGTAAGAATTTTGCACAGTAGAATGGATTTTAAAAACCGACTTCAGGACTAAGACCAAAACCACAATTAGAAGATTAGCAACCATGCGGGTGGATTAATTACCTGGGGAAAAATACGATATACATCAAATGCATTTGCAATAGAATGTATGATTGTTTTTAGTGAAGCATCGTCTCCCGCAGTGGACGATGCGCTTTTTAAAAACTAATTTTAATTCAAGGAAAATTGAAGTGCTTCGCAAATATGATATAACTTTCTGAAAATAAATAGTACAAATTTTTTGGATGAGATAAATTTATATGTTCGTACTTTTGGAAATATAAACATTGGCGATAATCATAGGCAGACAGTGTAAAAAACATGAATGAAAACAATACTTCTGATTTTATTTTTAACTACTTCTCAAAACATATTTGCACAGACAAATTATTTTGAAAAGGGAAATGCATTGTTTCAAGAAAATAAATATGAAGAAGCACAAAAAATGTTTGAAAATGGGCTTAAACAAGACCCTGAAAATTTAAATTATAAAAATCAAATTGCACTTACTTTAATAAAGCAAGGCAAAAATGATGAGGCTGAAAAAATAATAACAGAAGTTTTAAAAACTGATAGTCTAAATGTTGCTGCATTATGGTACGGTGGAATCAATAACCTTACTTCAAAAAAAGGAGACTTCAGGAAAGCCATAATGTATTTCGAAAAAGCCTACCCTTTAATTGACAAAAATTCGGGCCAATTTTTTGGAGTAAATTACTTTATTGGAAAAAGTTATCAAAATCTCCTTTATTCTGAAGGAATAAGTTTTGAAGAAACAGACAGAATGCTTGAGACGTATAAGAAATACACTGAATTACAACCAAATGCAGACGATTATCAAGCAACAATAAATTTCATTAAGTATATCGAAGAAAAAAGACCACCTAAAAATGTAAAAAAATGGGTCTTAACAAGTAGCCAGGAAAAAGCACTTGAAATAATAAAGAAACAACTAAAAGATAGATAAATAATCTACTGATACATTCGACAAAAGACGGTGCAAAACTTTGGCTTTCAACAATTGGGGGATCATTTGAGTCTTCTAAACCATTCTTAATAATAACTTAATCTTGCCGTAAAGTTAAAGTAACATTGGTAAGCGAAGTTTGCAACAAACAAAAAAAGATGCGCAACCCATTTACCAACTGCTCCACAAAATTTCTCATTTCAAAAATCTTTATTGCTATTTTTTGCCTGCTATCAATGAGCGCCAGGTCGCAGGATACCACTATAGTAAAAGAAGCATTTAAACCCTCAGGAAAAATCTGGGGCTATGCTTTTGGTGATTATGCATATAAGCTTCATGCAGATTCGGCATTGAGAGGAAGGCAACAATATTCAGGGTTCCCAAAAGATTACAGCTCTTTTAATCTGAGGCGTGTTTATTTGGGTTACGACTATCAATTTACGCCAAATATTTCTTCTCAATTATTACTGTCCCATGAATCGAATTTTGAATCAAATCCGGCGAGCACGAACACACTTCCGGATGGCAACAATGCTGTTTATATTAAGGCAATGAACCTAAGTTTTAAAAATATTATTCCGCGGGCAACAATCGTTGTGGGCCAGCAATCCACACCAACATTTGCAACTTTATCCGAAAAAATCTGGGGCTTCCGCTCTATTGAAAAAACGATAGCAGATATGAGAAGTTTTTCAAGTTCTACTGATTTAGGCGTGGGCATTTTTGGTAAGATCGGTAAAAGTGAAAATGTAGGTTATGATGTGTTGGTTGGCAACAATAACGGGGCTAAAATAGAGAACAATAAATACAAAAAAATCTATACGTCCTTATATGTTTATTTTTTGGATAAAAAATTAGTGCTGCAGGGAAATTATGAATACGACAAGACTGCATCCGCACCACTTAAAAAAGACATCAATAATCTCAAAGCTTTTGTTGCTTATAAAACTTCCACAACCACCATCGGTGTAGAAGCTTTCACGCAGCTTAAATCAAATAATACGTACTATGTCAATGGTACCGGGGATTCCGTTTATACAGATGTTACATCTACGGGAATTTCTGTATTTTTTACCAGGCAATTGAAAAAAGATAAATTGAATTTATATACCCGCATAGATTTTTATAACCCGGATACCAAATACGAAGACAATCGAAACTATGGCAGCGGATATAATGCTACAAAAGAAATGTTTGCTACGATAGGCCTTGATTTTATTCCTTTTAAAAATATACATATCATGCCGAACTTATGGTACAATCAATACCAAAGTAATTCATCCAATGCAAGCGGAAAATTAAAAAATGATTACGACCTGGAAGGCCGGATCACTTTGTATTTTTCGTTCAACAGATAGGTATAAATAAAAATTTAGTGAGGCATCGTCGCGCAGGGGACGATGCGTTTTTTATAAATATTTTTTTTCTACGAATATCAATTTATTTTTCAGCGCATATTCCTCTGCGGGAGCCGATACCTGACTGCATTTTTTTATCAAAAATTCATTCTATAATTTAATTACCTGCCTGCTAATATTAATTCCATTGCCGGATAATCTTAGCTGGTAAATTCCTGCTGCCAGGGAATTTGAAAGCTCAATCGTTTCATTGGACAAACCACCTGCATACGTTATCACTTTATTCATAATTTGCTGACCAAGTTTATTATACAAAGCAATCGTATAATTACCTTTTGGCAGATTCATTTGTAAGGCAATCATATTACCTGTAATTGGATTCGGATAAATAGTTAATATATTTTCGTAACTATTATTTACGTTTATTTTTAAAACCTGGCTATACCCATCATGCCCTGCTTCAATTATTTTTATCCTGTAAAAATTTGTTCCGGAAAAAGGATTTGCATCGAAGTAATTATAGTTGCTGATCGTATTGCTATTTCCTTTTGCTTCAACACTTCCAATTTTTTCAAATTGCAGCCCGTTTTGTGACCTTTCTATTTCATACCTGTTAATATTAATTTCCTCTTGCGCTGTCCATTCAATTTGCACCCCTTTATTTTGTTGATATGCTTTTACATTTGTAAGGGTAACTGGTAATATAGAAAGATCTATTTGAAAAACCGAAACTGAGCCTTGCGCATTATTAGCTATTACAATTTCGGGAATTCCATCTCCATCCACGTCTCCTATTGCAACAGATATAGGAGCAGTACCTGGAGTAAAGTCAACTTTTGCTGCAGCGCTTATATTACCCGAAGTGGAAGTATTGCGTAATACGGACATACTATAAGGTGTGCTATTATTAGCAGTCACAAGGTCTGGCATACCATCTCCATCTACATCACCGATTGCAACAGAAATAGGACTCTTTCCGGTTGTAAAGTCAACCTTCGCATCAACACTTATACTGCCAGTAGTGGAAGTATTACGCAGAACTGATAAGCTATTAGAATTATAATTAGCAACCACCAGATCGGGCTTGCCATCGCCATCTATATCACCCATAGCTACAGATCGGGGAACATCGCCCACGGGAAAGTCAACTTTAGTTTGAAAACTTATAATGCCCGAAGTAGAAGTATTGCGCAGTACAGATATATTATTTCCGTTTTGATTTGCAGTAACCAGGTCTGGCTTGCCATCTCCATCCACATCGCCAACAGCTACACAATATGGATAAAAACCTGCAGTAAAATCTACTTTAGCGGCAAAAGAAGAAGCGTCAATAATACCTGGAGTAGAAGTATTGAGAAATACAGATACAGTGCCGGAGCTTGCATTAGCAACCACAATGTCGGGCTTGCCATCACCATCCACATCACCGATTGCAACAGAAGTAGGAAATGAACCGGTAGCAAAATCTATCTTAGCCGCTGTGGTGATACTTCCGGTAGTGGAAGTATTGCGGAGTACTGATATAGTTTTATCATTCGCATTAGCAACAACTATGTCGGGCTTGCCATCTCTATCTACATCGCCTGTTGCAATTGAGTATGGATTACTACCCGTAATTAAATCCACTTTAACTGCAAAAGAAGATGGTATAATATTGCCCGTAATGGAAGTGTTGCGCAAAACTGATACAGTACTAGTTTGATTTGCAGTTAAGAGATCGGACTTGCCATCGCCATCCACATCACCGATTGCAACATCATTAGGACCAACACTTGTAATAAAATCAATCTTTGGCTTATAAAAGTTCGGAGGTATTCCCGTGCCATAAGGATTGATAAAGGTTATTATAAAAGGCTTGGATGAATAACCTGTTAAGTTCGTAACAATATTCAATACAGATATGGGCTGGTAGGTTGCCCCTGTAGGTACAGTTGCAGTAAGGCTTGTAGCTGAAGCAGATGTTATCGTTGCTTTTACTGCACCAAAATAAACGATGTTATTTGTTTGAACAGGATTGAAGTTTGTTCCTGTTATAATTACACTTGTGCCTGCAATTCCACTTGCAGGATTGAAAGAAGTAATGGTTGGCTGTGCGGTTACTTTTATTGTTACAAGAAGAAGCAATGCTGTTATTATTTTGCATATTGCCGGTAGATTTTTAGACATGATGTTTAATTTTAAATTTTTTATAATTAAGTGACCGTTTAAAAAAAGTAAGTAAGAATTTTTTTAATTTATTATTCTTTGAAATATAATTTATCATCTAATATTCTTCAATCAATACCAAAAGCAAACAATATTGTTCCGGCGCCCATAGAACCCATGCCAGCGCCCTGCATGCTGGTGAATGCATATTCGCCTTTGGGCAATGGTTTATCTATTACGAGTTCCCAATAACCCTCCTTTATTTTTTTTACACTGAAAGTATAGATGTCGCTGGCACTTCCTTTTTTACTTGTAAATGTTTTAAGGCCGTTACTTTTTTGCAAATAAATTTTTCTTTGTCCTTTAGCACTTTCAACTTTATAGAATGTAATAGAAGTTGCAGGATCATTACTATTGCTCATACCCGGCATCAATGACGGATCTACACCGCTCGCCTTTATCACAGAATCAGTAAGTGCATTGAAATTTTTGTCAGCAGGTTCTGTAGAAAAAATAAAAGACAAGTTGGTTCCCGGGCTTAACCGCACCCAAGATTTTTCTCCTTCTATAGTATAGCCGTACTCAAATGCACCCAGTTTTGTTTTGGTCTCCAATTTGGAAGAATTTTTTTCTAACCTGGTGGCTGTTTTAATACTATCTTTTTTAAGATAATATACTTCATTACTGAATTCAGGTGCAGGATAATCCTGTGCATGCAATGCAAAGCCAGTACATAAAAGGAAAACAAATAAAATAAACTTTGTCATTGTGATTTCTTTTTGTGTAGCGTTATTTTCCAAACCGCCAGCCTATGAAAATATTTACCACATTATTTTTTGCATTCACCTTAGGAATGAAAGAGGGATTCGTGCCGGTAGTGTCAGTCGTGTTATATAAATTTCCCAGGCTAATATTATACCTGGCGCCAATTAATATTCCTTTGTATGGATGAATTTCCACGCCGCCTGCAAGTCCGTAATCAAATTTGTTATAAAAACTAAGCAATTTGCCGGCACTACCATAACCAGAACTACTAGTGCCACTTGTGCTATCTGCTTTTGCATTGATTAAAAAAGCCATTTGTGCACCTAACTGTAATTGAAAATATTTGGTGATACTGATCGTAGTCAATTGTGGCAACAAAATATAATCAAGATCTACATGGCCCGTATTTGTGTTTGACTTATAATTATACCCCTGTTTCGAATAGATCAGTTCAGTACGAAATCCAAGAATGCCCGTGCTTTTTGGTGCAAGAAAAATACCTGCTATAAAACCGCTGCGGCTACTGCTGTTAATAGAAGATGCCCCCGAAACATTGGCGAAATTTAATCCTGTTTTAAGCCCGATCTGTGCAAAGAGGCAGCAAGGAGAAAAGATTAAAAAGAATAAGACTAATTTTTTCATGCCATTTTTTTTAAGCTTACGGCAGGCAGATGAAAATGCGCTTTGCAACTGCAACCTGGTACAAATAAAAGATGCAGGTGTTAAGAAAGCTGGTAAGATTTTGGTTGAATTTTTCATGATAACTTTTTTTGATTTTTGATGAATGTTATTTGTTTTAGAAATTCGTTTGCGTTCGCTTTTTAGGAAAGCAAAAAATAAACTGAAGCAAATATAGAGTTGCACATACCCGTTTATCATCCACCAAAACAGGGATTTTTTTAGATTATTAAAAATCCCCTGAAAAGGGGAATTTTTAATAATTGTTTGATTTTGTGTAAGAGATTAACAACCTTTATGAAGAATAATATACATTCTTTCCATGAAATTCTGGTTGCAATATTTTTCAATTTTAATAATTTGCTTGGGTTGTTATGCACATGCATTCACTCAAACACATGATATAGATAGTTTGGAGGGGGCTTTAAAGCAGCCTGCGGAAGATTCAGAAAGGATATTTACTTATTTGAGCCTGGCCGATTTTTGCTATAAATATGATTCTGCTAAAGCGCTACATTATCTTAAGGAAGGCTATATAATTACAAAAAAACTGAAATCGGATTATGCAACTGCAGTATATTTTAATACTAAAGCTGATATAATACAATATACGAATGATAATGATGCGACTGACAGGCTTTACGATACTGCAATAATTTATTTTCAAAAAGTAATAAATGCAAACAGTGATAAAAAAAATATTCAAAATGCAAAGCTGTCTATTGCAACCTGCAAGGGGCAAAAGGGAGATATCTTACTTGTAAAAGATAAACCTAAGGAGGCTATTACTTCCTATATTGAAGCTTTAAAAGCCTGGGAAGTCTCAGATGATCCGCAAAAACAGGTAGTTGTAGCTACTTATTATACTAAGATTTCAACAGTTTATTATAAACTTAATCAATTTAATAAAGCATTAGAATATGATAAGCTTGCATTGGCGATTTTCATATCAGGCACAAATGAAGAAGGAAAAGCCTATGCATTAATTTATTTATGCGATGATTTTAATGCATTGAAACAACTTGACTCTTCGCTGGCATACCTGGCTAAAGCGACACCAATTGTTATGAAATTAAATATTTCAAAATTAAATATCCAATACTACAATAAGCTCGCTCAAATAAGCAGGTTAAAAAATAATTATAAAGCGGCTATTGGTTATTATGGGAATACAATATCAGCGGCAACAAAAGCAAACGATCCTTATCAAATATCAGCAAGCCAAAAGATGATTGGCGTGTGTTATGAAAAGCTTGGGGATTTTAAGGCTGCCAGGAAAAATTTGCTTTCTTCTTTATCTATTGCCAAGTTGAACAATTACATAAAAGAGAAAATAGAAATTCTCCAGGAATTGGTGAATGTAGAAGAAAAAACAAATAATAATTCAGAAGCTTTTATTTATCTGAAACAGCTTACCACTTTGAAAGATAGCCTTAACGTTGACGCATCTAAAAATGCAATTGCTGAAATCGAAAATAAATACCAGGCAGCAGAAAAAGAAAAAGAAATTATACAGCTCCAAAAAGATAAACAAATACAGGATTTTTCGATCAAACAAAAATCAACACTTAATTATGTTTTAATTGCATCCTTAGCAGTTTTACTAATTTTTGCAACTTTAGGATATAGGAATTTCAGGCATAGACGATTACTTGCCAAACAGCAAGACAAATTGCAACAACAACAAATTCGTGAATTGGAAAAAGACAAACAATTAGTTGCAGTTGATTCTATGCTGAAAGGCCAGGAAGATGAACGGACAAGGCTCGCAAAAGACCTCCACGATGGATTAGGCGGGATGCTATCTGGTGTAAAATTTTCTCTTATGAATATGAAAAGCAACTTAATTATTAATCATGAAAATGTAGTGGTGTTTGAGCGGTCGCTTGATATGCTGGATTCTTCTATTAAAGAACTTCGCCGTGTAGCACATAATATGATGCCGGAAGCATTGGTGAAATTCGGATTGGATGAAGCGCTGAAAGATTATTTCGAAAATATAAATAATGCAAATTTCCTCCATGTGCGATACCAGTCTTTTGGCATGGAACAAAGACTTGAACACAATACTGAAATAATTGTTTATCGCATCATCCAGGAATTATTTGCCAATATTTACAAACACGCAAACGCCTCAGAAGTGCTGGTGCAATTACTACTCGAAGAAAACAGGTTGAGCATAACTGTAGAAGATAATGGTAAAGGTTTTGATGTGAATACATTGGAAAAAAATAAAGGTGCAGGCTGGGCAAACATTCGCAGCCGCGTTGATTATCTTAAAGGAAAATTGGATCTTCATTCCGATTCAATTAAAGGCACTTCTGTAAATATTGAATTAACCATATAATATGATCCGTGTTTTTATTGTTGATGATCATCCATTGGTGCAGGAAGGTCTGCGATCTTTACTGGCTAATGAAAAGGGAATTGAATTATGCGGATATGCAATGAATGCGCAATCCTGCTTAGGGTTTTTTATAAACAATACCGCGGATGTAATCCTGATGGATATTAATTTACCGGATATGAGCGGCATTGAGCTTTGTAAAGCGATCAAAACAAAATATCCGGGTATAATGGTTTTGGGTTTAAGCACATTAAACCAGGGCAGTTATGTAAATAAAATGATGGAAAACGGTGCCAGTGGTTATGTAATAAAAAATGCAGGTAAAGAGGAATTGATTGAAGCGATTCGTGAAGTACATGCAGGTAAAACATACTTAAGCTTTGAAGCCGGGCAAGCCATGCGAAAAGATAATTCTATTATACAAATACCTTTAATCACACGACGGGAAAAAGAAATATTGTGCCTGATTGCAGAAGGATTTACCAATCCTGAAATTGCAGGAAAATTGTTTATAAGTTCAAGTACTGTTGATAGCCATCGCAAAAATTTATTGTCAAAAATGAACATGAAAAATACGGCTTCACTAATAAAATTTGCAGTAGAAAATAATTTGATATAAATACATTCCAATTTTTTCTGGCTACCCATATTAATATAAATTAAGCCATCACCAGTGCTTGAAAAAATCCTGTACATCCATAAATCCCTTAAATCGTGTTCAAACACTATTTCACAATCAACAACCATCCCTTCGCTTTTTCAACAGGTATTTTTTCTCCCACTTTAAAATTTCTTGCGGATTGAAAATTTCTTATTTCCGGTGCAGTTATCGTTGCTTTGGCTGGATCAATTCCTAATTTTTTCCAATCAATATTTAATAAAACATCTACGTCATTTTCCGCCCAGCTTGCAATGGAAATTAATGCAGCGCCTTTCTTTTGATACACTGTTGCCAGCACATTTTCATTACTTGTTTTTACCGGGCAGTTATCACTCCAGTAACCGATCATGGCTGTTCCCTGCATACCAAAATTATCCCATACTTTCCAGATGGGACGCGGGTCTGCGTTGTCGCTCCAGGGCATACGATTCGTCATGCCGTAGATCATTCCGCGCCATGGATTGCCGCCATCCTGCAGCATCTCTCCCATCAAACCAAATGGAATTCCACTTACTTCTGTAAGAAAAAAATCGGGACTATTTTTTTCGTAATCAAAATATTCTCCAAACCATAACCGGTTGAGATACGGGAAATGTTCCATGTATAAATTAGCGCTATTATTAAAGCCATCACTTTTATTATATTGATTGGCAGAATGCAAATCAATAATTCCCGGATGGCCATCTTTTGTCAATACTCTTTTGATGCGTTTCATGGTTACCCGATCGAACGCCACATCATCCAGATAAATCCCATCAATGCCCACATTTTGTGTGAGCCAGTTCATACCTTCCACATAATAATTATGCCAGCGGTTCATCCCACTATTAATGATAGCCGCATCTTTTAATTCGGGAACAAACCACGCAGGAATATAATCATCACCAATGTGTTCCTGCAACCAACTGAATCCTCCACCCTTTCCGGGAGAATAAATTTCGTGGCCCAAACTTCTTAATGCAAATGTTTCGTACGCATGATCAGATAATTCACGGATGGTGTTATAAATTTTTACTTTCAATCCATCTTTATGCGCGGAATCAATATATGCTTTCATTTCCTTCCATGCAATGAACGGATAATTGATATATGGATTGATCGCAGTTGCATGATGAATATTGATGACTGTCGCGCCGGTTGCCTTGATGGTAACTATTGGTTTGTATGCATGATAAAATCTTGTATCCCATTGAAAATCGGTATTGAGGGGATGAAATGGCGTGATGAGTAAATTGAAATTAAAATACAACACGTCGCCTTTTTTCATGCTGCGTTCACCGGTATAATTATCAGCAATAATTGCAGATCCATTTTCCGCAACATCAATACCACCGCTGGTTCCATTGCCCCATGACGATGGCAATAGCAAGGGTTTTAGTAAATAAAAATTTGTATTCAGTGGCCGAACATAATTTTCATCGCGTAACGAATATTGCAAGCCTGCATTCACATTTCCGATCCATGCGCCGTCCTGGTTTTTATGCGCCACATCCCATTTCCAGGCAAAATTTTCAGGCCGTTTTTCTCCTTTGAGGCCAAGTCCCATCATATATTTTGCTTCCTGTTTTTCAAAAGGAATTTGCATAGAAATGTTATTCAAATCAATATCATTGAGCGCAGTTACTTTTATCGTGTAAGCTAAAAAACCATCAAACTCCAGTGAACCTTCTACTTCCATTTTTAAATCATTAGAAGTATTGGTGGATTCCCATTGCACAGTTCCGGGTTGGCGCATGGTGAATTTTACGCCATCATTTTTCAAATCAATATTTTTTGAATCTGATTTTTTAATGAAATGAAATTGAATAGCTTCTTTCAAAATATTATTTGGTTGCGATTGATAACCTGTCATTTCCTGCGTAAAAAATGTTTGTATTTGTTTGGGTAAACCATCATCATCCAGTATCACTTTTCGTCCCAATAAACTAATACTATTCCCGGATATTTCCAACGGCGTATAAGGTGCGATCACCGTGTTATCCTGCGCCATGGTTGAGTTCAGCCATTTCAAGCGCGTCATTTTCCAGGGTTCATTCACACCATGATTTTTTGCCGTTTCATTTTTGACCAACAATTCTATATTGACTTCTGTTGCAACAGAATTATTCGCGGACGTCACTTTTACTTTTCCAAAATATTTACCAGGCGTTGCATTTTGTGGCACATCAATCAAACACCATATTGGTTGCACTTTTCCTTTTTCTATGTCAACATTTATTTGCATTGGTTTTCCCGTATAATCAGTTCCTTCTGTATTGAGGCAGGACATTTTTTTGGCAGAAATAATTTGGCCATCCTTATTTTTTAAATCAGAAAAATGCAGTTGTATGTTTTGAATATTTTGTAAAGCAAAGACACCCAATTGATACGCAAAATTTTCTCCCGGCAAAACCGTATCACGAAACGTATCCTGTAAGCCTTTGTCAGTCCACCTTTCAGGCAAATCATTTTTCATACGAATAGAATGCAAACGATCTTCCGGGAAAATTAAAAAATCTTTTGATGCATTGTCATTCACAAGACGCTTCGTTTCCTCCGGCGTTGCAATAATTTCCATCGGGTAAAAACTATTAAAAGAATTAATGGATTGAATTTCTTTTACAGTAGCTACAGGCATATTTTTCTCCTGCAACAATTCCAGCCATGCAGGACTCGCCGTATTTTCAGGAGATAAATAAATGCCTTTGGGATAATTGGAACTTCCTTCATTTTTATACGGCATATAATACACATTATAAATCCCTTTGCCGGAAACAGGTTCAAAATACACTTCCCCAAAAACCGGGTTGATCTCACCTGTTTTTACATTCAACACTTTTTGATGTGTCGCCGCATCTTCCACAATGATCCTTTTTAATTCAGGGTTTTCATCTCGTCTTCTCCATACGATCGTGGCTTTCGCTACTTTTCCTGTTCCATTAAATTCTACCACTACGCGATGATTACCAAGAGAGTCCGGGTTCCAGCAGCCATCACAGTTGGTATAAGGAATTTTTTGGGCAAAAAGAGACAAAGAAAAAAAGCATAAGAGAAGTGCGAATGAATATTTTTTCATAGTAAAAATTTTATGATGAATAATTTTTATTCAATAAACTGTAAAAAGTATTGTAAGAATTTTAATTTCCAAATATCAAGGAAATGAACTTTTAATTATCTCCTGTCTGAATTTTTTAAAATTACGTTTTTTAGGGATTCAATTGTAGTACAGTTTCCTGAAATTGAATTCAAGTTAATTTAAGTACCAGTCAACGATCGAATAATAAATCTTAGAAATGAGCCAACTAATTATTACTTTTAAATAGTGAAACTTATTATTTTTTTTATTGCATTGTTTTTTTTGCCTGGAATAATTTCGGGGCAATCCCTTAAAGCGCCTTTGCGTTTTACAAATTACACAGTGGCAGATGGCCTACCCAGCAATATTGTAAGAAATATCATCCAGGATAGCCGCGGTTTTGTATGGATGAGCACAGCGCAGGGACTGGCGCGGTTTGATGGCCATACATTTACAGTTTATAAACATAGCAGGGCCGATAGTAATAGCATGCCTTATGATAATGTGGATAAATGCATAGAACTGAATAACCACCATTTAGTGTTTAACAGCAGGACCAAAATGTGGATGTTGAATCCTTTTAACCATCAACAATATGCTCCTCCTGATTTCTGGAAAAATAAAAATTCTGCTTTACTATCTTATTTAAATGAAAATCTGATTGGTATTAATTGCGGCGATAAAACTTATTTCACCAACATGAATCTGGAGGTATTTGATTCTGTAATTAATCCTCTGAAGGCACTTACATCGCTCAATTATTTGGGAAATAACAAAGTGCTTTTTACTAACAATCATAGATTAATTTGTTATTCGATAGCCGAAAAAAAGATGCAAGAATGGAAAATAGATGAAGGGGTTTTTGGTAATACCGATGGGCAGGGCATTGCGTGGGTTGATACAGTGAATACTATGTTGTACCTCAGAAATTATTTTACAGGTATTTTTACAGTAAGCTATAATGCCACAAACTCCGGCTATCTTAAACCACAGCGCATAGTAAATATAAATTTAAGTGGCAACATTATAATTAAAGACGATGCTTTCATCGTAAGCACCGCTGATAAACTAGCCATTTTTAAAAAAGATAAACCCCCGGTAATTATTAACAACGCGCTAAACAATAATAACAACCTGCCGGGAGAATCGGGTGAATTATTTGCTGCTAATAATGGTAATTTTTGGCTTACCGGGCACAATGGTGTCAGCCGTTTTAATCTAAATCAATTAATTTACCAACACTGGAAATTGCCCTATGCAGCCAACCTCGAATTCGGCACTAAATATAAAGAGAAAATATGGATGCACAGTGAATCCAATGGCAGCCTATATTTTGATACCCAACTGCAACAGTTGAAAAACATAGATAGCAGTAATATTAAATATTGCTGGGGAGTAGTGCCCATTACTAATAATATTTATATCCATGGTAATGGCTATAACGAAATGAACCAATTGCCTGCCCCAAATATAAAACTGCTGGCATATAACATTCAGACAAAAAAAATTACTGCGCCATCTTTTTTAAAACCATATTACCATGATGCGGAATTAATCTCTATGATATTTCAAAGTCATAATGGTGATATATGGTATAGCCTCAACAAAGGAAACGGTTTAATAAGGCAAATTGCAAATACAAGCGCTTTCAGACAATATCTGTACACCGATAAACCTGCTCCGTTTACATTTCACTATGTGAGTAAAGCAGTAGAAGACACAGCGGGCAACATTTATTTTTCAGTAAATAAACGAACTGAAATATTGGTTTGGAAAAATCAGGAGCAGCATTTTGAGGAATGGAGGCCAGACAGCTTGTTGAATAAGCCTGCAATAAGCTTTGGACCATTGGCCCAGGAGTTTATTGACAGTAAGCAAAACCTTTGGCTTAGTTACGAGTCAACTGGTTTAATGCGATACAATCTCATTACAAAAAAAGGAAAATTATATGAAATAGAAGATGGATTACCTGCAAACATAATTGGTAACATCGTGGCAGATGCAAATGATAATATCTGGATGCCTACAGTTAAAGGCCTGGTATGCCTGCTTGCTGCTTCCAATAAATTTTTAGTTT
The DNA here is from genome assembly GCA_038257845.1 of Chitinophagales bacterium. Taxonomy (GTDB): domain Bacteria; phylum Bacteroidota; class Bacteroidia; order Chitinophagales; family Chitinophagaceae; genus JAFDXJ01. The sequence continues at coordinate 4,023 of JBBSQL010000052.1, read as the reverse complement.
TTACGGAGAAGGATGGATTGCCTTTTACCAATTTTTTTGAATCACATCTTTTTTACGATAAAGATGACAGTTCACTTTATTTTGGAAGTACGGGGTATTTATTCAAGGTAAAAACAAATGATTTACTAAGAAGAAAACAGCAGAATAATATCAGTTTGTATATAGACAGAATGGATGTAAACAATCAGCCTTACTACTTTAGCAGTACTGATAACATTACACTAAAGCCCAACGAAAATAACCTGCAATTTAGTTTTACTGTACTTGATTTAGACAATGCAGTATCCAATAGAAATTATGAATACGCTTTAACGAATAACATCAATAAACCCGTTTGGCAAAAATTAAATGGCACAAATATTATTGCCTTTAACCAGTTAAATCCGGGCAGCTATTATCTCCAGGTAAGAATGCTGGATGAGGCCAATAATATTTACATTTACGGAAGTAATCGCTTTCATTTTACCATCGCCACACCATGGAATAAAAGCTGGTGGTTTATCTCGCTGCTTGCTCTTGCTATCCTGCTTGCAGTGGGGGCAATTACCAGGGCGTACTTTTTAAGACGCATTGAAAAACAAAGGGCATTAATAGAAAAACAAACGGCATTGGTGAATGAACGCAGCCGCATAGCAACTGATATGCATGATGACCTGGGCGCAGGCCTCAGCCGTATCCGCTATATGAGTGCGGGAATGAAAAATGATATAAAAGATGAAGCACTTAAAAAGGATTTTGATAAAATAATATCGAGCAGTGATGAACTGGTAGATAATATGAATGAGATCATTTGGGCGTTGAACAGTAGTGATGAAAAATTAGAAGATGTACTTTATTACATCCGAAGCCAGTGCAGCGAAATGCTGGATGGAGCAGGTATTGCTTTACACGCAACACTACCGGAGTCCATTCCTGAAAAAACATTCAACAGTGAAGAAAAAAGAAACCTTCACCTTGTTGTAAAAGAAGCTATGCATAATATCATCAAACATGCACAGGCATCTGAAGTAAACATGGTGATGCAAATTGACAATAACCTGCACATTACCATTACGGATAATGGTAAAGGTTTTAATGTAAATGAAAGTCGCTTAAAAGGAAATGGCCTGGGCAATTTTCAAAAACGAATGAATAGTTTAAAGGGAACTGTAAAAATAAATTCGGATAAAAATGGAACAATCGTTGAGTTTGAAATGCCGCTTTGAATACAATAATATCAATTAATTAAAAAAACAGTTTTACCAAAGCCACCGTTGTTTAATTACAATTATTGGTATATTTTTGTAGCAAAGCAGGTAAAAATGCAAACAGTAACTATTGATATAATAAATAAAAAAGCCCTTAAGCTTTTGCAGGATTTAGAATTGCTGCAACTTATACGATTGCGTAAGGAAACTCCATTGCAGAAAAAATCTGTAATTAATATTACGAAATACAAAGGTGCAATGACTAAACAGAATTTAAAAGAAGTGGATTACCAGCTCAACCAACTACGGAACGGATGGGAATAAAATACATCTGGGATACCAATACAGCTATCTATTACCTGCAGCAGCAGTTCCCGGCAAAAGCAGAAAAATTTATTGATAATCTGTTGAAAGATGAACCTCCGGTAATATCTGCTATTACCGAAATTGAGTTACTTTGCTGGAAGGGTGAATCTGAAAAAGATATTGAGGTATTGCATAATTTTATTGCAGAAGCTATAGTTATTGAATTACATCCGGCAATAAAATTAAAAGCCGCTGAAATTCGCAAAACAGGTAAATTAAAACTGCCCGATGCAATTATTGCCGCTACTGCTATGGTAAATGAATTGATTTTAATTACCCGCAATATCAGCGATTTCAAAAATGTTGTTGGCTTGAAATGTATTAACCCCTGGGATAAATAAGTAATCTAATTTTTTACAATATTACTTTCTACAACGTTGCCTAACAAAACTTAGAGCAGTAAAATTTTTTGGATACATTATTTTTACCCCATGATAACTGTCAGCATAGCAGAAGATCTACCTGAAGTAAGAACAAGTTTGGAAAAACTGATAAAAGAGCAACCCGATATGTTGTTGCTTTCCTCTTTTCCAAATGCAGAAGAAGCCATGCCTCATTTGCGGGAACAGCAACCCAACATTGTAATAATGGATATAAATATGCCCGGCATCAGTGGCATTGATTGTATAAGAAAAATAAAAGATGATTGCCCCGGTACACAGTTTATGATTTTTACGATTTATGAAAACGATGATAAAGTATTTGATGCCCTTGCAGCAGGAGCCAGCGGTTACCTGCTCAAGAAAACGCCCGGCGACAAAATTATAGAAGCCATCCATGAACTGCACCAGGGTGGCAGTCCCATGAGCAGCCAGATAGCCCGAAAAGTCATCAGTTATTTTAAAGAAAAAACGAAGCAGGGACATGATGACCTGACCAATAAAGAAAATGAAGTGCTCCTACTTTTATCAAAAGGTTTTTTATATAAAGAGATCGCACTGCAACTGCATATTACCCTCGGCACTGTGACCCAGCACATACACCGCATTTACGAAAAGCTGCATGTAAATAACCGCACGGAAGCTATTAATAAAGTATTCCCAAAGCATTAATTTTTTAGCAATTTATGGCGCTGTTAAGTAATAACATACGATCTTCTATAATGAATGTTATAGATGAACCACGCTTTGCCTAAAGTATGTATTTATCGGTAGATAAAACATTTTTATATCATTCCAACAATACTTATATCAATTTGATAAAACCGAAAAAAATGAACAATTAAACTTGTTCTTTATTTATTTAGGAATTTTATTAAGCGGGAGACAGTAAATATAAATTTTAAAGCAAAGTTTTGTTTCCTATTTCTACCTACCTTGGAACATTAATTCATTTTAATTTCATCTTTAATGAAAAAAATTGCTAATAAATACCTGGGATTATTTATCCTGTTATTTGCTTCTTATTCATCCGTTGCCCAACCTGTTGACACTTCATTATTATCCGGTTTAGAATGGAGAAGCATTGGCCCATATCGCGGAGGAAGAACAGTGGGCGCCGCCGGCGTACCAACACAACCAAATGTATTTTATATTGGGGTTAATAATGGTGGCGTTTGGAAAACAACTGATTATGGAAGAACCTGGTTTCCCATTTTTGATAAAGAATCTACAGGCTCTATCGGCACAATAACTGTATCAGTCTCCAACCCTGATATTATTTATGTTGGGAGTGGCGAAGGATTGCATCGCCCTGATCTTTCAACTGGAAATGGAATTTATAAATCAACCGATGCCGGAAAAACCTGGACACATCTGGGTCTGCGTGAAGGACAGCAAATTCCTAAAATTGCTGTTGATCCAAAAAATCCGGACAGGCTTTTTGTTGCCGTTTTGGGGCATCCTTACGGGCCAAATAAAGAGCGGGGAATTTACCGCTCCGAAAATGGCGGTAAGTCTTTTGAACAAATATTATACATAGATGAAAATACGGGTGGGGACGATGTAGAAATTGATCCAAATAATCCAAATATTATTTATGCAACCCTTTGGCAATCCCAGGAAGGGCCCTGGGAAAATGGTGAATGGGATGGAACCGAAGGCGGTATTTTTAAATCGCTTGATGGAGGAAAAACCTGGAAAAAATTATCGAATGGCCTCCCTGCAAACATGGTGCAGGCGCATCTTGCCATTGCATCATCATCCAATATTCTGTACATGGCGATTGGAACTACAGAACCCAACGAATATGGAACCGGCACCGGCATGGGCATTTATCGCTCCGATGACGCCGGGGAAAACTGGCTGAAAATTTCAGATGATGGCAGACCTGAAGCACGAATTGGCGGAGGTGACGTTCCCGAAATAATGGTTGATGCTAAAAACCCTGATATTGTTTACAGCACCAGTATTGTAGTATGGAAATCGGTTGATGGAGCAAAACACTGGACCGGTATTCGGGGTGCTCCGGGTGGAGACGATTACCAAAATATCTGGATCAATCCACTCAATACAAAAATCATGTTGGTGAC
>JBBSQL010000051.1:0-19636 GCA_038257845.1 Chitinophagales bacterium | reverse complement strand
TGATAAAAAGGTTTACGCTGTCTGTTTAGAACGGAGTTTACGGGAGGCATAAAATTAAATTTTGGTGATTAAAACATAAAGCTATATATAATATATAAGAAATTCAAGAGAAATTTCTGGCTGAATAAGGATTTGCAGGATTAAATGATTATGGGATATTTATAATTACTGTATGTCATGATCTGTAAGATTCAAGGATTAAATCATTTATGCAAGAAGTAAAAAAACTTAATCTCTATCCTTCCAACTTTCCACAGTAAATTATTTTAAAGCAAATACAGCTTTAGAAATGTAGGTACAACTGTGTTGAATAATAATATATTCAGGCATGAAGCGAAGATCAATACAATGTAATAAAAGCCATGGTAAATTCTGAAAACATATTAATTTTTTAATTTGCCGGGGGTGGAAGTGGACAACCTGGGCCTGGGCAAGGGTCTGCTTTATCATAAATGGAAGATTTTGAACTGTTAGTTCTTTCAGCCGGATCTGATGGTATTAATAAAACTGAATTTTTAACACCAACCGCGATAATATTAATATTCCCATACGTTTTTCCATTATAGTCAAAAGTTCCCTGCTGGCCTAAATAAAACATGACTTCATCAGGGAATTTTCTATTTCCATTTTCGTCCTCAGACATGTTTTTACGAATAATTGCATACAGGTTCTTAGCGCTAATTCGAAAACCTTGAAGGTTCCCGTATTTATAATCTGTAGATCCCTCTTTTTCAACATATTTTATGAGCAATGGATTTAAATTATTATATGCTTGATTATAGTCATACAATTCTTTTTCGGAAATGGGTGCACTATGCGATGTAAGAGAAGCCGGGATTTTTGGAGAGAAAATATTAAATAAAGAAGCTACAAGCAACGTAAGTATAACAGCCCCGCCTATTTTTAAAAAATCTTTTTTATCAAAAAATGTTTTTGAGGTTTTTTTGAAGTTGTTTTCGTAAGGCATGAGATAGAGTTTTGGTGATTAATGCATAAAACTAAATATAATATTTAAGAAATGCAACAGGGATTATGATTTGCTGGATTTAAGGATTAAATCATTTATGCAAGAAGTAAAAAAACTTAATCTATATCCTGCCATCTCTCCACTCTAAATTATTTTAAAGCAAATACAGCTTTAGAAATGTAGGTACACCTGTGTTAAATAATAATATATCCTGCCACCCAGCGTAGTTCAAAGCCCCGTAATAAAAACTTTCATAGATTTTGAAAACATTTAAGTTTTTTACTTCTAAGGTATTGGAGGTGGTGGTTTAGTTGGACAGCCCGGCCCAGGACAGGGATCAGCTTTGTCATATATTGATGATTTTTTTGCATCATTATAATCTTTCTTTTCTGGCAACATTAATTGGAGTTTCCCCATTGAATCTGTTGTAACACCTATTGCGATAATGCGTATATTGGGGTGGGCTGAAGAAAAAGGATTTTTCTTCCAGAGTGCAATATCCTGCCCTAAAAAAAACATCACTTCTTTAGGCATAATTGAAACACCATTATCGTCCTTAATTTTATTTTCACGTATAATAGCATATAGGTCATCCGCGTTAAAACGAAAACCCCAAAGTTTGTCATATTTATATACAGCATCGGTTTCATTTTCTTTATATCTTAACATTATATTTCCATGTTTAGAATCTTGGGAATTTTTAAATAGTTGTAACAAAGTATCTGCAGGAATATCTACACTTTTACTTACTAATGAATAAGTTGAGCTTTCATTTGAAAAGATATTAAATAAAAAAACTGCAAGTAAAGTCACTAAAACAGTACCGCCCATTTTTACAAAATCTGTTTTATGAAAAAATTTTCTTGTGCTTTTTTGAGCATTGATTTCGGTAGGCATAAAATTGAGTTTTGGTGATTAAAGTATAAAGCTATACATAATATTTAATAAATGCAAGAGAAAATTTTCTGAATCACGGATTTGCACAGATGTATGGATTTCACTGATATTTTATTATAAGTTTTCAATTTTGGAATCATCTTTTCCGTGCAATCCTTTAATCCCAATTATGTCTGAATCACGGATTAAACGGATTTGTAGATTTCACTGATTTTTAATTTTCTCTGAATCACGGATTTACACGGATTTAAAGATTTCACTGATTTTTTATTTTAAGTTATCTATATTGGAATCACCTTTCCGTGTAATCCTTTAATCCAAAAGAATCCGTGATTCAGACAATTATTATAAACGTAGTTCCTTCACCTTCCTTCGTCTCTACTTTAATTTCTCCTCCTTGTGCTTTTACAATATCATAGCTCAAACTCAATCCCAATCCAGTTCCCTGTCCGGTTGGCTTGGTAGTAAAAAATGGCTGAAAGATTTTATCTAAAATATTTTGCGGAATGCCATTGCCATTATCTATAACAATTATTTCTACCTTGTCTTCTAATTTTTTGGTGACTATTTGAACTGTGGGGGCATACAAAATATTTTCAGCCTTGAGCTGTGAATCTTGAGCTTTGAGTTTTTCATTCACCGCGTAGAATGCATTATTAAATAAATTAAGAAGCACTCTGCCCATATCCTGCCGTACGATATTTATCTTACCAATATTTTCATCAAAATCCATTTTAAAATCTGCACTGAAAGATTTATTCTTTGCACGCAAACCGTGATAACTCAATCGTAAATATTCATCGCACAGCGCATTAATGTCTGTCATTTCTTTTTGCCCTGAAGACGTTCTTGAGTGCTGCAACATGCCTTTTACAATCGCATCAGCGCGTTTTCCATGATGATTTATTTTTTCTTCATTGGCTGCAATGTCATTAAGGAGCTCATTTTCCAAAGCATCATCCCGTTCATTTTTGGGTTTTAATTTCTCCGTTTTTAATTCTTCAATTAATTCAGCATTCACTTCAGAAAAATTATTGACAAAGTTTAAAGGATTTTGAATTTCATGCGCGATGCCGGCAGTGAGTTCACCCAGTGAGGCCATTTTTTCGGATTGGACAAGTTGGTTCTGTGTTGATTTTAAATCATCCAATGTCTTTTGTAAAATTTTATTTGATCGGAGTTTCGTTTTGTAATTCCTGTATAAAATAAATGCGATAAATGAAAACGCAAGAATAACGGCCAGTAAAAAAATGACCCTGTTCCTGTTGGCTGTTGCAATCGCTTCATTTTCTTTTTCCTGCTGATTTAATTTTTCTTCAAATCCTACACGTTGAAATTTACTTAGATTTTCTATCTGTACATTATTCAAACTGTCACCAAGATTTTTGGACAGTAATATATATTTATAGGCGCTGTCGTAATTTTTGTTTTTTGCAAAATTCAAAGCCAGGTTTGTATAAGGATCGAGCACATCAGCCAGGAAAACACCCGTTGCATTATAACTTTCTATGGATGCTTTCGCATAATAAATCCCGGAATCAAACTGGTTATTAGTATAATATAAAGTGGAAAGCACATTTGCTGTGTAACCCAAATCGGATAGATCTTCACCCCGGCTTTTTATAATATCCAGGGATTGAAATAAATATTTTTTTGCAGAATCCGTTTTACCTTCTTGTTGAAAAATATCACCAATCACTCCTAATGAAGCACCTGCATAGGTTTGACGCGGGCTTTTACTTTCAAACACCATTGTTTCTCTTTGAAAATATAATGCCGAATCAAGTTTTCCCTGTTGCATATACACGTCCACTATATTACTCGTAATGCCCGCAAGCAGGAACATGTCAGTAGAAAAAGGTTCCACTAAATTTTTCGCTTCGATTAGTTGCTGTAATTTTTTATCGGGGCTTCCCGTCTGTCCATACAAAATGCCCAGAGAATTTTTAATCCAGCCAAGCAATTCTTTCCTGTTACTTGCAGAATCCTTTTGAATATAAGATTGAATGAACGGTGTTTGAATAATGTTATTTGAAAGATTTTTATTTTCAGATATTCGGGTGGCTTCCGTTAAATATTTTAAAGCTGTTGCATAATCCCCTTTGTTTATTAAATTATAGGCCAGATCACATAAAAAAAATCCCTGGTAATAAGGTTGATTTAATTTTTTTGCAATTTCAAGTGCTTTGTAACAATAATTGATAGAACTATCCATATTGCTTTCACCATAAAATATTTCCAATTTCGCATACTTGTTTAAAAGTATTGTATCATTCGTGATTGGCACAACTTCACTTTTTCCATTTTGCGAATATGAAAATAGAAATGCAAAGCAAAGAATGCAGGTGATTTGAAATCTTAATGAAATGAGCATTTTTTTTACTGGCATTAGAAATTTTTTTCCTTCATTTTATTTTGTTTCTATTTTAGTTTTTTCGAATACCTTGTCTGAATCACGGATTAAACGGATTTCTAGATTTCACTGATTTTTTATTATAAGTTTTCAATTTTGGAATTATCTTTTCCGTGTAATCCTTTAATCCCAATTAATCCGTGATTCCGATATTTTTTTTTAATGTACTACTCTTTTGAATGTCAGGCTTTTGCTTCCAAAATTAATTAATAAACCTACTTCTAACCGATAGGCTTTCAGATAATTTAATATTTGCGCAAGATGAACATCTTCCAGTTGTATTATTGCTTTTAACTCTACCAACACCTTGCCTTCCACAACAAAATCTGCACGCCTTGTACCAATGGGTTCAAGCTTTTCTTTATAATATATATCCTGTTCTATTTCCCGATCAAACAATAGGTTTATCTTCTTCATTTCCCATGCAAGTGCACGCTGGTAGATAATCTCCTGAAATGCGAAGCATTCACGAATACCTTTAAAAAATAAATTTATAACATGAGTAAATCCATTTCCAAGGAATTTATGCACTTCAAAGGATGCTCCGATAATTTTTTCAGTGATATCTTTATATTTAAGTTCTGTCATAGTACAATTTTCTGAATCACGGATTGTACGGATTAGGAGATTTCACTGATTTTATAATTTTGTCTGAATCACGGATTTGCACGGATGTATGGATTTCACAGATTTTTAAATTTATTTTTAGTAATCAAACTTAATGTTTTTTCCGTGCAATCCTTTAATCCCCATTAATCCGTGATTCAGATAATTATTATAAACGTTGTTCCTTCACCTTCTTTCGTCTCTACTTTAATTTCTCCGCCATGCGCTTTTACAATATCATACGATAAACTCAAACCTAATCCTGTTCCCTGTCCAGTAGGTTTTGTTGTAAAAAATGGCTGAAAAATTTTATCTATAATATTTTGGGGAATGCCATTGCCATTATCACTTACTTTAATTTCAACTTTGCCATTTAATTTTTTTGTTTGAACTGAAACAAGGGGCTTGTAATCCTCTGTGACTGTTGTGTTATGATTTTTGAAATTTTCATTTGCCGAACTTCGACTCACTTTGAGTCGCTCAGTGCAAGCATAAAATGCGTTATTAAATAAATTAAGAAGTACTCTGCCCATATCCTGGGGTACAATATTTATTTTGCCAATACTTTCATCAAAATCCATTTTAAAATCTGCATTGAAACTTTTGTCTTTCGCACGCAAACCATGATAACTCAATCTTAAATATTCATCACATAATGCATTGATATCTGTCAGTTCTTTCTGACCGGTATTTTTTCTTGAATGCAGGAGCATGCCTTTAACAATGGCATCAGCGCGTTTGCCATGATGATTTATTTTTTCTTCATTGGCTGCAATATCATTGAGGATTTCATTTTCCAAAGTATCATCCCGTTCATTTATGGGTTTTAATTTTTCTGTTTTTAATTCTTCAATTAATTCAGCATTCACTTCAGAAAAATTATTGACAAAGTTTAAAGGATTTTGAATTTCATGCGCGATGCCTGCAGTAAGTTCACCCAGCGAAGCCATTTTTTCAGATTGTATCAACTGGCTTTGCGTTGCTTTTAATTCATGCAAAGTGAATTCCAATTCTTCTTTTTGTTTGGTAATTTCAGCAGTACGTTCTTTGACTTGCACTTCAAGTGCAGCTTTCATTTGCGTGATCACCTGGTTATCTTTTTCTTTCTCTGCTACTTGTTCATTTGCCTTGTCTAATTGCTTTCTTTGCCGCATGGTTAAAAACCATACACCTATACCCCAAAAGATGGTAAAAGTGCTGATATTGTCCAATGCATTATTCCATTCCTTGTAAGTGGCCGGAACGAGAAACCTTACTAAAAGCGCAAATAAAGAAATAATCACATAAGGCGCAATGGCTATAAGTATCTGGCGTGCAGACTTGAAAATTTTCTGGCTGTAAAGCAAATAAGTAAAACCCGCCAATAATAAGCCGGAAATAGTTTCAGAAACAGCATCAGATTTCACGAAGAAAACACTTGCAACCAGGAAGGCAATTGACATATACATCATCCACTTCAGGCGATTATCCCAAAGTGGATTTGTTTCCTGCATTTTAAGAGAAATGCGCAGGTACCTGGCGATGAAAAAAATGAGCAGGAAATCTATATTCATAATTTTCTAAATTATTTTTGTAAATATAAGTTACTGCTGCACTGCGAAATGAAACAATAATTTTTTTTGCGTACAGTGAGATTTTTCAAAAAAAATCAATGCATTTTGCAGCCATGTAAATATTTTATTGCTGCGACTGCCACGCTACATATTTTTCAGCAAGAAATTGATTTCCTTTATTCCTGAATTCGGGCGTGGATACAGTAAAATGATCGCCCGGAAAATATTCAATCGTGATATTTGCGTTTAATTTTTTCATGGCATCATCTAATAAATGCACGGCATAATTCAAATAAAAATTATCATTATTGCCTGTGGTGATCCGTATCTTTTTATCTAAATCCGGTTTTAATTGTTCCCAATTGGTACGCAGGTATAATGATATATCATAATTTTTCCAATGCTCCACCACAGCCGGGTTGATCACGCCTGTTACCGGGTCACAAACTGCTTCCGGGTTTCCATCTTTTCCTTTTTTACTAAAGACTGCATTTAAAGAATTCATTTGTTCACCTCTGTAAATTACCCTTTCCATTGGATATGCGTCACGCATATAAAGCACCGGAAAAAAACCATCAATGGATGCTTCGGGATTCAGTGCGCTGTCTTTATTGTAAAACATATTTTTGTCTTCATAAATATTTACGGTCAATGTTTTTCTGAAATCAACCGGGTCAGGAGAACTGGACCAGCAACCGGCAAATGTTTTTGGATAATGTGTTTGTAACCATAAAACTGTCCAGCCACCGCTGCTATGGCCGGTGAGTAAACGCGCACCATTACAACGATAATTTTTTTCGAGGAAAGGAATGAATTCTTTTACCAGCGCATCGCCGCGCGGGCCGTTGTTATCGCTGTTTGCATATACGGAATGGCCGAGTGGGCAATTACCATCCAGAACTATTCTTATACAAGCAACCGTATCAATTGGATCGCTCGTAATATTTCTGCCTGAGTAGCGGTGATAATCCCCGCCAAAGCCTGACACAGTAAATAATACAGGAAATTTCCTGTTAGGTTCTGTTGCATATTCTTTGGGTAAAATAACTGCCGCATCCACTGTTTGAGGCGTGCCATAAAATGAGGTGAGCAATGCGGAAGGAACTTTTAATTCTTTCACATTTTCTGTTTCTGTAAAAGTTTGTGCGGGAATTAACTGATCACAATTTAGAGAAATAACTTGCTTGTCATTTGTTGTTATTGTAACCTGGATGGGGTTACTAAAAATATTTCCAGCGCTGCCTTCAATGGAACGGCCACCTTCATTTTTATCCCATACTGCCTGGACAAAATAAGTACCGCGTTCAATTTCTGAAAGTTTTACCGGATAGCTGATCGCATTGTCATCAAAAATTATACTGCCGCCAGATTTTACATTTGTTGCAGTAACTGCATAGCAGGGAAATGATTGCATACCCACGCCGCCGGCTTTTGGAGTCGGATTATTTTTTGACATATATAAAACCACTTTTCCCGTGAATGGTTTATTGGAAGCATCTGTAAGAACTGCTTTAAATTTTTGCGCGACCGCATTCATGGAAAGCGCAATTACAAATAATAAAATAAGTGTTGAGGTTTTTTTAAACATGATTACCAGTTTATATTTTAAAAGATTAGTGGCAATATCGAATTTTATTTTTTAGGAGTGGTAAAAAGTTATCTGAATCCCGGATTTTACGGATTTATGGATTCCACTGATTTCATTTTAAATTTTTAGTAATTGAACCATAATTTCAAAGTCTTTCTCAGTGTAATATTTTAATCTTATTAATCCGTGATTCAGACAACAGGCAATTGAATAATAAATGTTGTTCCTTCTCCTTCTTTCGTTTCCACTTTTATTTCCCCTCCATGCGCTTTCACTATATCATAGCTCAAGCTCAATCCCAATCCTGTTCCTTGTCCCGTTGGTTTAGTAGTGAAGAAAGGTTGAAATATTTTGTCAACAATATTTTGAGAGATGCCTTTGCCGTTATCGCTCACTTTTATTTCAATTTTGTCTTGTAGTTTTTTGGTGACTATTTGAACTGTAGGAACATACAAACTGCTTTCAGTATGGAGTTGCGCGCTTTGAGCTTTCAGCTTTTCGTTTGTAGAGTAGAAAGCGTTATTAAATAAATTTAAAAGAACTCTTCCAATATCTTGAGGAATGATATTTATTTTACCAATCGTTTCATCATAGTCTGTTTTCATCGTTGCATTGAAACTTTTATGCGCAGCATCCCGTGGATCTTTTGCCCGCAATCCATGATAACTTAATCGTAAATATTCATCACACAGCGCATTAATATCGGAAGGTTCTTTTATGCCTGTATTTTTTCTTGAATGTTGCAACATACCTTTTACAATAGCATCGGCCCGCTTGCCATGTTGATTTATTTTTTCTTCATTTGCTTCAATATCATCCGCTATTGCATTTATTTCTTCAATATTTCCTTTTTTAATTTCTTCTTTTAATTCAACAATCAATTCCTTATTTACCTCTGAAAAATTATTGACAAAGTTTAAAGGGTTTTGAATTTCATGTGCAATGCCTGCAGTAAGTTCTCCGAGTGAAGCCATTTTTTCGGATTGGATGAGTTGGGATTGTGTTGATTTTAATTCCTGTAAAGTGCTTTCTACTTTTTCTTTTTCAGTCCGTAGTTCAGCGGTGCGCTGTATAACCTTTCTCTCCAATATTATTTTTTCCTGGTGTATGGATGATAGTCGCCAGCGGATGAGCAAACTAACTGCAGTTAAAAAAATGATAGTATATAAAATATAAGCCCACCAGGTTCGCCACCACGGTGGTAATACTTCAAAACTATAGATTGCTTCGAGGCTGATTTGCTTATAAATATTTTTTGCTCTTACATGAAATTGATAGCTGCCTTCGGGTAAGTTGGTATAATCTTTTTTTGTTTCTGCAGTCCAGCCTGACCAGTCTTTATCAAAGCCCTCAAGAAAATATTGATATTGATTGGCGGTTGGATTATCATAGCTCGTAGCTGCATATTCAAACCTCAGTGAATTATTATTATATAGTAATGATGGTTGCTGTTCTGAACCGGTAAAAGGCAAGCCATCATAAATTACAGAATCGGCGCCAATAAGACTCACCCTGCGTATCAATGCCGGGAAATTTGTTTTGATATTTTTCTGACTGCGATTATCATAATGTATCAACTCACCCGAGCCCGCAAACCAAGCAGCATTATTTTCCTCATCAGAATACATAGCTAAATATTGTTGAGGCTCCACGCGAAGAAAAGAAACAGAATCCAGGTTATAGCCACCGCCTGTTTTGGGTATTGCACGATAAATTAAATTATTACAATCAAACCAGATATTACCGGCTTTGTCTTCTTCCATTATTTCGGCATCATTTTCGAAATTTATATTAGTATAAATTTTCTTATCAATCACAAACTTATCTATGGAAGGAATGTATTTAAAAATCTTTCCCATTTCATAAACATATAATTGTTTAGCAATGGTGGTTGTGTAGATCATAAGTTTATCGGGAAGTCCCTGTGTTGTATCATAATGCTTCACCTGCAGCTTATGCATTTCTTTTCTGTTACTTAGCGCATCAGGAAAAATAATTCTTACCAGGTATTTATTATATTTCGCTGTTAACCATAAACTGCCATCTTCACTTTCATTGATGCGAAAAATGTATTCGTCAACACCCGGAATATTTCCCTCATTCGTCCATGTACCGCTCGTATGATTATAATAGATTGAAGCAATACCTCCATAACGCAAGCCGATATATACACGGTTACTATCTTTATCGGAGCGATGCATGCAAATAACATCATGCCCAAACGACATTAAAAAAGTTGCTTTATTGCCGCGGATGCTATAAATCCCAACTTCAGTACCTGCCAGCATTTCTTTTGCTTCAGGCACAGAAAGCAAACACCATGTCCAGCTATGTAAACCCTGCACAGGTGCAAAAGCTGAGTGCTGAATATCTGTAGATGATATGTTGTTGTTAATATTATTTGAGGTAGTATTTGCCTCCTGCAGATAAGATACTCCAACTTCTGTAGCAACGTAAATATGATTTTGAAATTTTTCTATATAAAATCCAACTCCACCTAAACCACTTTCTTCATCATAACTTGTTAATGGCGATGTTGCTTCCACCCTGCTTATTCCATTGTTCGTTGTAATCCAGAGTGCATTTTGTTTGTCAATATGTAAGCTATATGTAATATCCGATTTCAAGCCTGATGTTTTATTAAATACCCGGACTATTTTACCTCCTGCCGATGGATCAATTATGATAACGCCGCCGCCCTGGGTTGCAATAGCTATTGTTCCATCCTTTAAATTGATTGCATCATAAATATTGAATTGTTTAATAAAGTCAATAGCCTTACTGCTTAAGAGCTGGCATGCTTTGCCATCGTATATGTAAAGCTGCTGATCGTTTGTGCCGATTAGTATTTTTTTGCTGTCTGCAGAATCTTTGTATGGCACAATAAATACAAATCCATTCCTTAATTTTTCAGTACCTGGCAAAGTCACAATAGAATCTCCTATTAGTTCCATTAAACCCTTATTTGCAGTGGCTGTATAAATATGATTATTTACAATAGCCAGTCCGCCAAAACGTTCTTCAGATGTCCATACATGCATGCAATTGCTGCAAACAGTATCATGATTATTATTAATATTTTGAGAATGCGTGTAACGAAACAAACGATTTTTCGTTTGAAAAAAAACGGACTTTAAATTAATACAGGTTTTCCATACATCATTAAAATCCTGGTCTTTAGGGGAAAGGTATTTTGTAAGGGAAATATACTTTCTGTTGAACGGATTTTTCGAACCGTTATTTTTTTGCATTTCATTCTCAGGCAGGAAATAACCAATCTCTCCTTTGCCCCCAATGTAAATATTGCTATCAGCGCCAATAGCCAGAGACCTTATAAAACTATTGTCTGAAAACGCGTGCATTCGCCACGATGCTCCGTCATATTCCAATAAACCATCGTTGTTGGCAAAATACATTACACCCCTGTTATCTTGTGCTATGCCCCAGTCTTGCGCATTTCCTCCATATTCTTTAGGTAACCAGTTTATAATAAATGGTTTTCCTGCCGCGCCTGTTTGCGACCATAAAAGTGACGGAAAAAAGCTGGCAAATAAAAAGAGAATACATAAACTGAAACTTTTCATGTGTATATTATTTTTGTCTGTACTTCCGCATTGGGGGAACAAGTTATCATTAAAGCATTAACTAACTTCACAGGATTATTTTTCATTTCTTATGCAATAGGTAATTGAATGATAAATGATGAACCCTCTCCTACTTTGGAATCCACTTTGATTTCCCCGCCATGTGCTTTAATAATATCATAACTCAGGCTCAAACCCAATCCTGTTCCTTGCCCTGTGGGTTTAGTAGTGAAAAATGGTTGGAAGATTTTTTCTACAATATTTTGAGGAATGCCGTTGCCGTTGTCTTTTACTCTTATTTCAATTTTGTCATTTAACTTTTGAGTGACTATTTGGACTGTTGGGACGTACAAACTATCGCCAGTTTTTTGTTTTTCATCAATGGCATAAAAAGCATTGTTGATCAAATTCAGAATAACTCTTCCAATATCCTGTGGAACGATATTTATTTTGCCAATATTTTTATCAAAATTTGTTATTAGTTCTGCATTAAAACTTTTGACCTTTGCCCGCAAGCCATGATAACTCAATCGTAAATATTCATCACACAATGCATTGATATCAGTAGGTTCATTTTTGCCAGTGCTGCTTTGAGAATGTTGGAGCATGCCTTTTACAATTGCATCGGCTCTTTTTCCATGATGATTTATTTTTTCTTCATTTGATTCTATATCATCTGCAATAATTTTTACTTCATCATAATTACCCTTGGCAATTTCATCTTTCATTTCAGCAATCATTTCTTTATTGACCTCTGAGAAATTATTGACAAAGTTTAATGGATTTTGAATTTCATGGGCAATGCCAGCGGTGAGTTCACCAAGCGAAGCCATTTTTTCAGATTGGATGAGTTGGGATTGGGTTGATTTTAATTCAGTTAAAGTTTCCTCTACATTTTTTTTCTGAGTTTCAATTTCCGTTTTTTGTTTTTTTAAAAGCTCATTTGCTTTTTTGCGGTTTCGGTTATTTTTAAATAATAAAAAAGCTATCAACATAAAAACGCCAATGCCGATTAGTAATGCATAAGTCCGGATAGTGTTCTCCTGTGCAATGCGTTTACTTTCCTGGTCTTTTATTTTTACCTGTTCATTAAAACCAATATTTTGATATGCATATATTTTTTCTTTTTCAGTTTTATTCAAACTATCATCTAAAGTTTTTGAAAGCTGCAGGTATCTATATGCACTGTCTGTACTTCCTTGCTCTTTATATAAAAGATACAGCGCATTATATGCCTGGCTTACTCTCTCAAAGCCGCCGAACTTATTATCATCTGCCAGTGCTTTTTTAGCATAGTATAAAGCACTGTCTATATTACCCATTGACTTATACAGATCAGATAAAGATAAATACGTGTCCGGCAGTTCCACCAGGCTATTCACTTCAATGTTTGCAATAATTGCAGAATCAAAATATTGTTTTGCTTTTTCATTTTGACCTTGTTTTAAATAAACATTCCCGATGGTATTATATGCATATCCCTTATAGGTTTTATAATCCGATATGTTCATTTGTTGAATGCTTTTCCGCCCAAAAAAAATTGAAGAATCTAGTTGATTGAGCGCATAATAGCACTGAGAAAGGTTTGCCGAAATAAGGGCAATTACTGCACTATTATGAATGTCTTCACCAATACTTAATCCATTGTATAAGGTTGCTTTTTCTTTGGTTCTGTTTCCGGTAGCTTTATACAATTGTGAAAGATCATTATTAATAAAAGCAAGGCTTCTCAACCTTGCTTCCCGGGGATTCTTATCATTGGAAAAAAATGTTAGCATCCAGATATTTTTTTCACAATCCGGATTTTCCAGGATATTAATGCCTTCAATAAAGTATTTAAGAGAAAGCGGATAATTTTTTAAATAAGAAAGTACCCAACCTGCCTGGTCCAATGCATCAGCTTCCCATAATTTCATTTGAAGTTTTCTTGCCAATACCAATTGTTGCTGATGATAGTACAGAGCGCTATCCCTGTTTGTTTCCTGGTAATGAAAACCCATGCACCTGGATAGGAATAATTTAGTGGTATCATTGTCAGTATTTTTCAACTGTATGCGCATGCTGGCAGCTTGCGCATTGCTCCATGTTTCAAAATAAGCTTCTTTCTGTGCTGACGCAAAAGCGGGTATTAAAATGAAGAGACCTATTTTTAAAATTAATTTCATGTATTATATTATGTTGTCGGTAATTGAATGATAAAAGTTGTTCCTCCTCCTTCTTCGTTTTCCACACTTATTTCTCCGCCATGCGCTTTTACTATATCATTCTTTGTCTGAATCATGGATTTATATGGATTTAAGGATTTCACTGATTTCATTTTGTTTGATTTTAATAGTTTATTTGTTTGATTTCCGTGTAATCTTTTAATCAGTGATTCAGACAACTGGTAGTTGAATAATAAATGTCGTTCCTTCTCCCGCTTTGCTCTCCACTTTGATTTCCCCGCCATGTGCTTTTACAATATCATAACTCAAACTCAAACCCAATCCTGTACCTTGTCCGGTGGGTTTGGTGGTAAAAAATGGCTGAAATATTTTATCAACTATATTTTGCGGAATGCCGTTACCATTGTCGCTAACTTTAATTTCGATTTTATTATTTATTTTTTTTGTGCTGATTGAAACTGTTGGTTGATAATTTTTATCAGCAGATTTTATTTTTTCATTCACTGCGTAAAATGCATTGTTATATAAATTCAATAATACTCTTCCAATATCCTGCGAAACAATATTTATTTTTCCAATTGAAACATCAAAATCTGTTTTCATTGTGGCATTGAAACTTTTATGCGCAGCATCCCGTGGATCTTTTGCTCTTAACCCATGATAACTTAATCGTAAATATTCATCAGCCAGTTTATTAATATCTGTTGATTCTTTTACGCCACTGTTCTTTCTGGAATGCTGCAGCATTCCTTTTACGATAGCATCTGCACGTTTCCCATGATAATTTATTTTTTCAAGATTTTGCTTTACATCTTCAGCAATTGCATTTACTTCTTCATAATTACCTTTTGCTAATTCTTTTTTCATTTCATCAATTAGTTCATTGCTTACTTCAGAAAAATTGGTTACAAAATTCAATGGGTTTTGTATTTCATGTGAAATGCCCGCTGTAAGTTCGCCCAGGCTTGCCATCTTCTCACTCTGTATTAATTGTGATTGCATGGATTTAAGATCAGATAATGTTGTTTGAAGTGTAATATTTAATTTTCTTTTTTCTCTGAAGCGTAAAAACAAAAATACAGCGAGGATTATAAAAATAAATAATCCTGCAAAGGTTGCATTGCGATATAATTTTTGTCTTTCTATCTCTGATTTTTGTACAGCAAGTTGTTTGTCCTGGCTTGCCTTCAGTAAAGCCTGCTTGTTTTCAAATTCCAATTGATGCGTAATACCTGTAAGCTTGTCTGTTTTTTCTTTGCTTGCTACAGAATCGCTGAATCTTTTATACTTCATACTGCTTTCATACGCATTTTTATAATCACCTGTTTTTACATAAGCGGTTGATAAATTTTTATAAATTGTTCTCAAATTTCTATAGTCACTGGTATCTGTAATCGTTACTGCTTTCTGTAACAAGGCTATAGCCTGCTTTGTTTTGGCTTGATTTAAATAAATATCTGCAATGCCTTGCAAAGCTATAGACTGGCGATAGTTATCATTGATTTTAATACTCTTCTTTAATAAGGTGTCGTAATTCTTTAAAGCATTTTCGTAGTCATTAAGGCTAAAATAATTAACAGCAATATCGTTATAGGTATCCATAATATACCGTGCATCCCCGTGTTGTTGTGCATATTTCAATCCCTCCAGATCGTTGGCCAATGCTTCCTTATACTTACCTTGTTGTGCGAGTATTAGTGCAATATATGCATACGAACTGCTGATCTCTAAACCCAGGTTTAATTGTTTCCTTATTTTAAGCGAAGTCAAATGATATTTTAGTGCTGTATCCAGGTTGCCTGCTCTAAAGTTTGTGACGCCTATATCGCTGAAAGCGGTCGCAATAAAATCTGAGTCTTTTTGAGCAATTGATATGCTTAAACCGGCGTGCTGATTTTTTAGCGCTTCAGTATAATTTTTTACCAGCATATAAATAAAGCCATTTGCCAGCAGGCACTGAACCATCATTTTTGTATCCTTTATTTCTTTTGCAATTGCAAGTGCACTGATATTATTTTCAAGGGCATCTCCATAATTACCCATGTATCTTTCAACAAGCGCAGTTTCAAAATATATAGTACTTATATTTTGCTTATCGTTTGTTTCATTATACAAATTCAGGCTGGCGTTAAAATATTTCAAAGAAGTGGTTAGATTATTTTGATTCATATAAAATTCACCCATACGCTGATAAGCAGAAGCCATTCCATTTTTATCTTTTGTTTCATTCCATAATTCAGAAGCGGCGCGTAAAGAATCTTCTGCTGTTTTTACATTTTCATACGTATATGCACTGCCAAAATTTTCAAGTGCTTTTGCTTTAAGCATTTTATACTGATCGTTATACTTAGCACTTTGTTTTGCGGCATCACTGTTCAATAACTTGTTGGCACGCTGCAGTGCCATTGCACTATATTTTTTACAACTGTCATATTCGTAATTAAAATAAAATGCACTGGCAAGATCATTCAACAACCGGGTATATGTTGTGTCTTCTTTTGTATATAGCAATTGTTTTTTAATGGCTATAACATCCTGCGCGGAAGCGATACAGCATTGTGTACATAAGAAAAATAAAAGCAATATTTTTATTTTCATAAAACTTTTGTCTGAACTGCCGAAAAACCGGTACAAGCTATGATTTTTAATATTATTTAATTAAATTTTTAAACTAAACACATTTAATGTTTTCAGTGATTGGTAATTGAATAATAAACTCACTTCCTTCTCTTTCTTTCGTCTCCACTTTTATCTCTCCTCCATGCGCTTTACAATATCATAACTCAAAGATAAACCTAATCCTGTGTCTTGTCCTGTTGGTTTGGTAGTAAAGAAAGGTTGAAATATTTTATCCATTACTTTTTGAGGAACAACATCTCCATTAATCATTACAATAACTGAACAATATCATTTTTGTCATTGTATTCAGCAATACCTACTATCGCCGGATCAGGAGAAGATCCTTGAATAAATGTTTGAATATGCTTTCCATCATATTGGAAGAGGCTCTCGCTATTGCATATCCATAAAAGGCCGGTATGGTCTCTGAATAATTGGATAATTAGTTTTCCCTGCATTCCCTGAGGTTGTCCGAATTCATAAATAGCCAATGACTTACCTTTTTGTATTACCTGCTCACCGGCATTATCGGCAGGGATAGGACCCAGGCCAGAAGTTTTAAAATCCAACGGGTGAGAAGGTAATTTATCAGGACTTAAATCTTTTTCAGGAAGTTTATTAAAATCAAAAT
Organism: Chitinophagales bacterium; assembly: GCA_038257845.1. GTDB lineage: Bacteria > Bacteroidota > Bacteroidia > Chitinophagales > Chitinophagaceae > JAFDXJ01. Next base: position 2,613 of record JBBSQL010000051.1, on the reverse strand, counting down.
GAACTTCTTCGGGCAATTGTGAAAAAGGTTTAAAGCCTGTTGAATCAAAAGGAAAACGAGGGCAAGGATCATTTTATCATTTTATGATTTTTTTACAATTTTATTTGCCGGGTAACTAACTCAAAGTTTACACGCTTATTTTATAAAAGATGAATGAATAATATCAAAATTATTTTAGTAAAAATAAAAAATCAGGTAACATTCCTTTTTGGAGGATTTAATTGCATTTTCTGAAATTTTAAATTTTTGGTATATCTTTAGAAACAAATTCATCATTTATATCGGAGAGTTTTGCAAATTATTTGGCAGTATTTGCTTTTTATAGATTCAAAATAATGCAATAATTTTTTCAAATAAAAAAAGTATAGCACAATAATATTCTTAAGAAAATAATCCTGATTTTTCTGAGTACCAAAACTTAATTATCTTTTCAAAAATTTGAAAATATTTTTTTATTCTCATGAACAACTCTCCAAACATTGATGATGATAAACATAGAAATATCTTTAGAAAAAAAATAAAATCTTTATTCGATTTTGAAGCAAAGAAGAAATCATTTACCAGCCTCATATCATGGGCAATAAGCCTTTCGCGCCCTTACCGGAAATATGTTGCGGTCATTATCGTTGGCATGTTGCTCGAGACATTGATGGGACTGGCTACTCCTTGGCCATTGAAAATAATATTAGATAATGTGGTAAACCATCGTCCGTTACCAAAAATGCTTGGTTGGATGGACTATTTTTTCCCTGGAGAAAACACTTACCAGTTGGCAGCGGTTGCAGCCATTAGTTATATTTTGATTATTGCTATCGGAGCCCTTGGTAGCTTTTTAGATAATTATTATAATGAAAAAGTTGCCCAAAATGTCGCGAATGACCTTCGCCGTAAAATGTACCATCATCTTCAGCATTTATCTCTTTCCTATTATGATTCGCACCAGACAGGAAATTTATTAAGTACCCTCACAGGAGATGTTTCTACCATACAAGATTTCGCTTCCTCAACTTTGTTGGGAATCCTGGTTGATTGCTTTACGATTTTGGGCATGATTGGTATTATGTTTTATCTCGATTCTGATTTCACTTTGGTTGCTTTAGCGGTTACTCCTTTTTTACTCCTTTTTGTTTCTTACTTTAAAAAGGCAATGAAAAAAGCAACGCGTGAAGTGAGAAAAGATCAAAGCAATATGTTGATAGTAATGCAAAAAGGGCTGGAATCTATCAGGGCTGTAAATGCTTATGGCCGGGAAGATTTCGAAGAAGACAAACTAAAAAAAGTGAGCCTGGAAACGCTGAACGCAGCGATGAAAGCGCGACGGGTTAAATCAGCTATATCACCTATTGTGGCTATCATGGTTTCTGTTTGTACCGCATTTGTTCTTTGGCGCGGAGCTGACCTGGTTTTAAAGGGTGTAATGACGGTCGGTGCGCTTACTGTTTTCGTTACCTATATTGGCAAATTCTTTAGTCCCGTAAAGGACCTGGCAAAAATGACGAGTACGATTGCCCAGGTAACGGTGGCATTGGAACGCATCGAAGCAATTTTAGAAACGGATACGATTATACCACAGAAATCAAATGCTGTCCATCCCGGAAAACTAAAGGGTAATATTGTTTTTGAGCATGTTAGTTTTTCATACAATGCAGAAACGCCAATAATAAAAGACTTTAACCTCGATATTTGTTGTGGGCAGCGAATTGGAATTTGTGGACCTACGGGATGTGGAAAGTCAACAATTGTAAGCCTGATTGCACGCTTTTATGATCCTGTTTCAGGACGAATTTTGATAGATGGAACAGATATTTCAGATTTTACTATCGACGGCCTGCGGGAGCAAATCGGATTTGTTTTGCAGGATACTTTTTTGTTCTATGGTTCTATCCGGGAAAATATTGCTTATGGAAAGCCGGATGCAACGGAAGAGGAAATTATAGGAGCTGCAAGAATGGCTAACGCAATCGAATTTATCGAAAAGTTGCCTTATGGATTTGATACCCTGGTTGGGGAAAGAGGAGTTACCCTTTCCGGAGGCCAGCGACAAAGAATTGGTATAGCAAGAGCAGTCGTACGCAATTCGCCAATTCTTATTCTTGATGAACCAACTTCTTCACTCGACTCGGAGTCTGAAAAAATTGTAATGGAGGCAATGGAAAACTTAATGATTGGTCGTACTGTAATTATCATTGCGCACAGATTGAATACAATATGCAACGCCGACAAAATCATTGTTCTTTGCGATGGTATCATTTCTGAAGAGGGAACTCATGAGGAGCTGATAAGAAAAGGTAAATTGTATAATGAGATGTATAATGCGCAGGGATGGTCAGATCATTCAATTCAAAAAGCTGTTGAATAATATTAATTACCTTCATTTTTTAAGAGAAAAATAAAAATCAAATCCAGATGTCTCACAGATCTCTTCTCGTTTTACCGGATGATACCGCCAGGGAAATTATAGATGCGATAGACAATGCACGTGAAAAAATACTGATAAAGATGTTCCTGTTTTCAGATATTGTTCTTATCAACGCTGTTATTGCTGCTAAAAACAGGGGTGTAGATATTAAAGTAATGCTCAATCCTGTACGAAATAACGGAGAGATAGAAAAT
>JBBSQL010000050.1:0-19671 GCA_038257845.1 Chitinophagales bacterium | reverse complement strand
CATCTTCACACTTTAATTAGTGTTAGGTAAAGCACTCAGGAGAAAAATAAATGCCAGGAAGAGTTGCAGAATTAATTTATTAAATGTTTTTTTTTGGTTGCCAGCTTTAGTTTTTCATGGTATCGCCTGTTGTGTCACTCTCTTTTACGTTCAGTTCATTGGGCAGCAAGAAGTAGTGTGCTGCGATTTTTAGTAAAAAAAATTGAATTGAGTGAAAAAATATAACTTTAAACGACCAAATTTATTTAACCTAAAACTTAGCACATGAAAACATTCAAAACATTCGTGACATTTTTTATTGCGATAATTTTTTGCAATCAAAAAACGTACGCCCAAGCGGGAACGCTGGATCCAACGTTTGGAGTAGGTGGAATTGTTATCATAGATTCATACACTTATAACAACAAATCACTAATCCAGGAAGATGGAAAAATAATTTTATTTAGTACGACTGGAATTCTTGATCGTTTTAACCCGGATGGTACTTATGATGAAACTTTTGGTAACAATGGAAGAATCACTCATACTTTCAATGGTAAAGTTGGTGGCGCAAATAATAATTTTTCTTTACAAATTGATGGAAAAATTCTTTGTACAGGGGTGTATCATAAATTCAACGGCAATATTGATGCTTGTGCATTCCGTTGCAATCCCGATGGATCAATAGATAGCAGTTTCGGAACAAATGGCCTGGATACTGTTGAAATTGATAAACAACATTATCCTACAGGAATTGTTGTTCAGGCTGATGGTAAAATAGTGGTTTCCGGTGATGTTCGCAAAGATTATAACGATCAGCACAGGATTTATTTATACCGCCTTATGCCTGATGGTGGACTTGACCCTACATTTGGAGATAATGGAATTGTTGTAACTCATTATGGCAATGAAACGAGATCAGCAGGTTTAATCCAGACTCCTGATGGAAAGTTCGTCCTTGGAAGTAATTATAATGTATTGGATTTTCATCCCGCTTACCAATTGGAAAGGTTCAATTCTGACGGAAGTATTGATGCGGGTTTTGGAATAAACGGTAAGGCAAAGTTTATATTTGGCGAAGGACAAACCGGTGACTGGAATACAAATATGAATGCACTGGTTATGCAAACAGATGGAAAAATTATTTGTGCGGGCATGAGCGGCAAAGGAAATGAAGATATGGCGCTTTGCCGCTTTAACCAGAATGGGACGATAGATAACAACTTTGGAGATAATGGAAGTGTAATCACACAGTATCTGAATTATGATTCTAGAATTCTCGATTTAACACTTCAATCTGATGGTAAAATTTTAACTTCCGGTTATGCCGCTCATTTCAGTTATACACAAAAACCGATTTTATTAATTCAATATTTAGAAAATGGGCAATTAGATGCACAGTTCGGAAATAATGGTATGACAGTAACTTTAACTGATACTCTTTCTGCTTCAGCTAGTTCTGTTCATATTTTAAATGATGATAAAATATTACTAACTGGCGGTCAAACAGGCCCGAAAATTTTACTCGCGCGCTACAACGGCGACAATGTACTCGCCGCCAACTTCAAAGAAGTAAAAGCCACACAAAATAAAGATGCCATTAACATCACCTGGCAAACGCTGAATGAAAGTGGTACAAAATCTTTTACGGTTGAAAGAAGCAGCAATGCAAATGATTATGCGGGCATCAATACTGTTCCTGCAAAAGGCGTTGCAAGTAATTATAGCTATACCGATAAAAATCCGTTAGATGGCATTAGCTATTATAGGATTAGAGAAAACGCAGTTAATGGTACCAATACTTTCAGCCCGGTTGTAAAAGTAGTGTTCAATGATAACGGTGTTATTACTTTATATCCAAACCCCGCAAAAAATACAGTAACGGTGAAAGGTTTGAATAAAAATATCACAGCCGTTATAAAAATTACCGATATGCAGGGAAGGGAAATCAGCAGTCAGAATTTTAAACAAAGTAGTTCTGCAACATTGAATATAAGAGCTTTAGCACAAGGCACTTATTTTGTGCAGGTAGCGCAGGAAGGGAAAGTTGTAAGACTGAAATTGATTAGTGAATAATTGTGAATGGTTAATTGTAAATTGTTAGTGAAGAAGGATGCCGGCTGAGCGGAGTCGAAGCCGGAGTCGTTAAACTAAAATTGATTAGGGAATAATTGTGAATGGTTAATTGATAATTGTTAGTGAAATGATGCCGGCTGAGCGACCTGCATTGAGCGACTTGCACTGAGCGGCCTGCACTGAGCGACGCCGAAGTGAGCCGAAGTGAGCCGAAGTGAGTCGAAGCAAGTCGAAACCGGAAATTAAAAGTAACATGATTTAGGATGTGGTGATTTAAGATTTTTTGATTTCGATCAATGCTGGTCAGGCGACCAGCATTGGCGAGATTAAAAGAAATATACCAAAAAGCTCCGAATTGTTCGGGGCTTTTTTTTGCACTTTCTTTCGCAGGTTTCAACACAACCAATATTTCATTCCTGGTTAATCTTATTCATAAAAGAATTCATTTAATCCATGTCCAGTCAGGAAAGCTAAAGTGATGTTTCCTTCAATAATTCTTCAGCTTGTTGTATTGAATTTGAATAAAATTTTTTCACCCACTTTGAGAAAAATACCAGGAATAAATAGCCAATTGAAAAGGAGAAAATCCAAAATAATTTATAAAAAGATATGTCTTTCCCGGAGAAGAATTTTGGCAACAAAATAATTACTGTTACCAATAAAAGGTAACTCAGAAATCCATTTATTTTTTGATATTTAAAGAACTTTAATTTTTGAATGGCAAATTTTTTGATCACTTCAATATATGGCTGGTCTATGTTTTTAGCTGAATTGAATTTCGCTAAACTTAAATAGCTCAATGCCGGCATAATCATTAACAATAAAACTGCTGTTACACCAATTGATTGTAAGAAAATGGTGTCTAATTTATTAAAATTATAGACTATAAAAAACAGGCCACCTATACATATAAATGCACCTGCTAATTCCGAAATTTTTACTTTTTTCATTTTTGACCGATATTTATTTTGTGTCATTTCAGAAATAATTTTTGATGTTAAAATATTTTGTTCGCAAACCTGGTTGGTTGCTGATTCCCAGTTGTTTTTTAAATCTTCTAATTCCATAGTTTATTATTTTTTAGAAATTTGCAGTTTCAATTTTTCTTTTATTCTTGAGAGCTTCGTTCCAACATTGCTTTTAGAAATCCCCACTATCTCTGCAATTTCTTCGTGACTCTTACTTTCCAGGTACAACATCAATATTCCTTTGTCATATAAGTTTAGATCTTTTATATGCTTTTGCAACGTGTGCATTTTTTCTTCATAATCATTTAAATCGTTTTCAGGAAGATTCAGTATTTCTAAATCAATGGGTAAAGTCGGCGTTTTTCTTTTATCTTTTTTTAGGTTAAAAATTGCAACGTTCATTGCAACCCGGTACATCCATGTACTTAAATTGGAGTGTTGCTTAAATGTGTCAAAAGATTTCCAAAGGTTGTAAATAATTTCTTGTACTAAATCGTCCCTGTCATTTTTACAATTAGTATAGAAAGAAGCAACTTTGTAAATTAATCCTTCATTCTCCCCAATTGATTTGATGAATCTATCCTTTTTATCCATTAAAAACTTTGCTTTAATTTCTATAACTTTATTAGTGTAACTTATTGCAAAAAAATCACAGGTAACAGGAAATATTTTTGAAATGTATTTTACAAATAAAACTGCGAATGAGTTTAAAAGTTTGAAGTAGTGTGTCCAAATAACTACCGTTCATCCATTTGTCTGTTGATAAAATCTCAAATCATTTAATAATTTTTATCTTTAGCATTACCAGAAAAATAAATTTATCTCCTCATCATTCAATTTTTTATTTTTTACTCATAAAAATGTACAGCATGAAACACATTCAAAAACTCGGTTTACTTTTTTTCTTATTGCCAATTTTAGCAATTGCGCAAAATGAAAATGTTGATTTAAATATCATGAACAAGATCCGGCATGAAGGCCTGGAAAATTCAAAAGTGATGGATATTGCATTTCATCTTACAGATGCAAATGGCCCGCGGTTGACGAATTCTCCCGGATATTTTAAAGCAGCCAATTATGCCAAAGACCAGTTAGCAAGCTGGGGTTTAAAAAATTCTATGCTGGATCCCTGGGGTGATTTTGGTAAAGGCTGGGAATTGGAAAAATCTTATGTAGCCATGACTGCGCCCTGGTATAAATCATTGGAAGCATACCCGAAAGCCTGGACTGGAGGTACAAATGGTTTAAAGCATGCAGAAGTAATTTTAATTACTGCCAAAGATTCTGCCGGGCTGGATGCATACCGCGGAAAATTAAAAGGCAAAATTTTAATTTCAGACAGGGATGATACATATAAACTTAGTTTCATGCCGGATGCACACAGGCTGACAGATTCCGAACTCGATTCCATGGCCAATGAAACCATAAAACCTGCTGACACTGCGGCGATGCGCAAAAGAAGGGAACAATTCATGAGCCAATACCGCTCACAGCAAAGTATGCAGAAGACATTAAAAGATATGGCTGAAAAAGAAGGTGCGCTAGCTATTTTCACTTCCAGTCCACGCAATCATGATGGAACAATTTTCGTACAACAGGCGGGCCCATATAAATTAACTGACCCGGAAAATTTTTTAGACATCGCTTTGCAATTTGAAGATTACATGACGATCGTTCGATTATTAAGAAACAATATTCCTGTAAATTTTGATTTGGAAGTAGCCACGAAATTTTATACAAAAGATATTAAAGGTTATAATGTAATTGCTGAAATACCCGGAACCGATCCGAAATTAAAAGATGAAATAGTAATGCTCGGTGGGCATTTGGATTCCTGGCAGGGCGGTACCGGCGCAACGGATAATGGCGCGGGTTCAATGGTGATGATGGAAGCCGTGCGTATATTAAAAGCCATTGGTGTACAACCACGCAGAACGATCCGGATTGCATTGTGGAGCGGTGAAGAGCAAGGATTGTTGGGTTCCAGGGGTTATGTAAAGAAAACATTCGCCGATCCTTCCGATATGAAATTGTTACCCGCGCATGAAAAATTTTCGGCCTACTTCAATTTGGATAATGGTACGGGAAAAATTCGTGGTGTGTATTTGCAGGGCAATGAAGCTGTAAAAAATATTTTCGCACAATGGCTCGCTCCTTTTACTGACCTGGGCGCAAAAACGCTCACCATCAGCAATACAGGTGGCACGGACCATTTATCTTTTGATGCTATTGGTTTGCCCGGCTTCCAATTTATACAAGACCCTTTAGAATATGATACAAGAAATCATCATAGCAATATGGATGTGTCTGAGCATTTGCAGGAAGATGATTTGAAACAGGCAGCAACAATTGTAGCCGCTTTTGTATATGATGCCGCGATGCGTGATGAGAAATTGCCGCGCAAAGAATTGCCGAAGGCAAGGAAAAACTAAAAAGGAATGGTTAATGGTTAATTGTAAATGGTTAATGAAAAAAGTCGGCTTCTTGATTGAAAAAAATCAGAAATGATAAGCAAGCACTTTAAGGATTTGAAAATGGTTAATGGTTAATTGTAGATGGGAAATGAAAAAAAATCGGCCTCTTGATTGTAAAAAATCTGTAAAGATAAGCAAGCCCTGTAAGGGCGGCACTTTGGTAGAAATAAATTTTTTGTTGAAATCCAGAGCCCAGTCAGGGCGGCATTTTGAAAATAAAAAAAGCACCAGCCATCAATAAACGGCTGGTGCTTTTTTAAATATTTTTTTTGAATAAAAAGTTCTGAAAAAATATATCAAAAATAGAATTTGAGATATTCCAAAAATCCATTTTGCCGGAGTAATAAGTTGAAGTCGAAAATAAATTTCTTGCTGAAAATTATTATTTAGGGCGTTCATAAAAATACCAGGGAAGATGATGATCATTAAAGCAGGAATGGATAATAAACAATGTAATAAAAATAAAATCCAATTTATTTTTCCGGCATTGTTTTGTGCCAGCCAAAATCCAATCATGGCAAACATTGTGAATGTGGTCAAAACTATTAATACGAAATAATAAGGCGGATAAATTGTTGCATGCCATCCCGGTTGAATATCTAATCCGATTGAAAAAGCATATTTGAATCTTAAAAATAAAATGGCCAGGAAAGGGAGTATGGGAACAATTGGATTTTTTTAAAAATTGCATACATTTATTCTCAGTTGGAAAATTCAATATTGAAACTTTTGCAATCTTCAATCGAAGCCGCCGTCTTGTCTCCCGACAAACGGCTTAACGAACTACGAATACAAATTAAAAAATTCAACATTTAAAACCCTTTTTAAATTACAAACTTACATTATAAAAGTTTCAAGCATTAAGCAAACTAAAAAGGAATGGTAAATGGTTAATTGTAAATGGTAAATGAAAAAAAATCAGCCGTTTGATTGACTAAAATTTGCAATAGTAAGCAAGCCCTGTAAGGGCGACATTTTGGTAGAATTAAATTTTGATTTTAATTTTCAGAGCCCTGTAAGGGCGGCACTTTGAAAAAAATAAAAAAACACCAGCCATCAATAAACGGCTGGTGCTTTTTATAATCTTTGTTGAGAATTATTAAATTTATAGATCGTTTCATAATTATCATAAACCAATTTAATATATCCAGGTTTTATCTGTATGTCAAGGACGAAAATTTGTTTGCAACATTCATTTGGTTTCAATGCAATATCCCTGTATTTAATTTCAATAATATCTGAATCAATATTTTTATTAGCGACTATGTCACCTTGTAAACAATCCGATGCAGTAGAATTAAAAATCATGCTTAAGGTATCGCCTGTTAATTTCCAGTAATCTATACCGCATTTCTCTTTGGCAGTAATTCTCAGTGAAAATTTTGGGATATAAACGATACTATCTTGATTATTGCATAAAGTAATCTCAATTGCATTTTTTTTACTTTCAGCCTTTTTGATAAAAAAAGGTGATTGACCATTTGCAGAAATCATACTTATGAAAAACATGATGACAATGAAAATGTTCTTTCTTTTATACAATTTTGTTATCAGAGGAAACATTAAAAATTAAATTATTTCGCAAATGTATTTTTTCAAAATCTCATATAATGTTCGCCGCCGTCTTGTCTCCCGACAAATGACTAAACGAATTACTAAGGTAAGTCATAAAAATGCAATAGTTAAATTCCTATATAAAATTACAAACTTTGCATTTAAAATTACATGATTTATTTAAGTTTCAGGCAACACACATTGCCGCTTGTCAGGAGACAACGCGGCGGCGGGCCACGAAATGAATTAATGGAATCGCAAAAAACCGGAACACAAATCAATTACTAATAATTCCTCCCCTCTTTCAAATACCCGCCCACATAATCTCCAATACCATCTTCCAAACTAAACATTTTTTCCTGGTAACCGGCATTGAAAAGCTTATCCATCGCGGCTTTGGTGTAGTATTGATATTTGTCGCGGATGTCTTCCGGCATGGGAATATATTTTATTTCAGGCGTTTTATCCAGTGCTTTGTATGTGGCATTTACGAGATCATTGAAACTTCTCGCTTTCCCTGTGCCCACATTATACAAACCGTTTTTGATGCGCTTCCATTTTTTTTGCAGCATTTGTTGCAGCATCCATTCTATCACATTATTAATATCCTTTACATAAATAAAATCACGTAATTGTTCGCCATCTTTATACCCTGGTTTATGGCTCTCGAATAATTTTACAAAACCATTTTCATTGATTTGATTGAATGCATGAAAAATGACACTCGCCATTCTGCCTTTATGATATTCATTCGGGCCGTACACATTGAAAAATTTTAAACCGGCCCAATATGGCGGATGATTTTTTTGTGTCAATACCCATTTATCAAATTCATTTTTACTGATGCCATAAGGATTCAGTGGGGTTAATTTTTCAACACAATCATGACTGTCTTCATAACCGTTTTCACCGGAACCATAGGTCGCCGCAGAAGACGCATAAATCAATGGGATTTCATAAGCCGTGCAATAATTCCAGATATCTTTTGAATAATCCACGTTCAACTCTTCCAGGATGGCGTAATTAAATTCCGTGGTATCTGTGCGTGCGCCAAGATGTATGATGGCAGCCACTTTCACGGCATCTTCATTCAGCCAGTCAAAGAGAATTTGTCGCTCTACAATGTGTTTGTATTTTTTTCCCTCCCAGTTTTTTCGCTTTTTTTCTACGCCAAAATCATCCACTAAAACAAGATCCTCAAACCCTTTTTCATTTAAAAACTGAACGAGGCAACTGCCAATAAAACCCGCCGCGCCAGTTATAATAATATGTCCTTTCTCTTCCGTTTGTTTCTTTTGTATATCCATGCAATTGTTTTGGTTTGATTTTTTTTCGTAAAATTATTCAGCAATTATTTTCTCTATTGCCGTGTCATATTTTTCTTTCCACTCCGTTATATTTTGCCAATCCTCACCATTTATTTTTATATAACCCGAAGTGACACTTCCTAAAATGGTAACGGGGATATTATTTAATGCCGCTTTTTGTTTTAATAAAGTAGCCTGCTCCATATTACATGAAACCACTACCCTGCTTTGTGCTTCACCAAACCAATACGCATCATTACGCACTTCAGGAATATCATTGATCTCAAAACCAAGATTCCTGTGAAAGCCTTTCTCCATCAATGTTACAAACAATCCACCTTCACTGATATCATGTGCACTTTTGATGACCTCATCATGAATGGCTGATAACAAAAATTTTTGCAAAGCAAATTCTTCATCCAAATCAAATGCAGGCGCCGGAGAAAACTCTACACCTTTTATTTTATGTAAATATTCTGAAGAGCCAATATCATTTTTCATTTCACCCAATAATAAAATCAAGTCACCTGCTTTCTTAAAATCCAATGTCATTTTTTTATTCGGATCTTCAAGCAATCCAACCATACCAATTGTCGGTGTCGGATAAACCGGGCCTTCCGGATTTTGATTATAAAAACTAACATTGCCTCCTGTAACAGGCGTATTAAATTTTCTACAAGCTTCACCCATACCTTTTATGGCTTCTGTAAATTGATAATATACCTCGGGATTATACGGGTTTCCAAAATTCAAACAATTGGTTACGCCAATGGGTTGTGCACCACTGCAAACAATATTGCGCGCCGCTTCTGCAACCGCGATCATCGCGCCTTTCCGCGGATCTGCATAAACATACTTACTGTTGCAATCGGTGGTCATGGCGATTGCTGTGCCTGTTTCTCTTACCCAAACAATCGCCGCATCAGAAGGTGCATTGGTACTTAAATTCGCCGCGCCAACCGTACTATCATATTGCTTTGTGACCCAGCGTTTGCTGGCAATATTTGGAATAGAAATAATTTGCTCCGCAACTGCTTTCAAATTATTTGCAGAAATATCTTCTATCGCATCCAATGAAAATTCATCAATCTTTTCCAGGTATTTTGGAACAGTTGATTCCCTGTCATATTGAGGAGCGCCTCCGCCAAGTACTAATAATTCCGCAGGAATATCTGCTTCCAGAATTCCGTTCATGAAAAATTTTAATTGACCGTCACCCGTTACATCACCAATATGGCTACAGGGCAAATCCCACTTTTCAAAAATTTTCAACACTTCATTTTCCCTGCCTTTTTTTACAACCAATAACATTCTTTCCTGGCTTTCACTCAGCAATAATTCCCAGGCTTTCATCCCTGAATCACCGTCTGAGTCTGCCTTTGCGCGAGTCGGAACTTTATCCAGGTGAATGGCCATTCCTGATTTTCCCTTCGCACTCATTTCTGCAGTACTGCAAATAATTCCCGCCGCACCCATATCCTGCATGCCAACCACAGCACCGGTTTCAATAATTTCCAAACAAGCTTCGAGTAGCTTTTTTTCCTGGAAAGGATCACCAACCTGCACGGCGGGCAGATCTTCCGCGCTTTCTTCGGTAATATTTGCACTGGCAAAACTGGCACCGCCAATACCATCTTTTCCCGTAGCGCTGCCTACAAAAAATACAGGATTGCCAATACCTTCTGCCGTGGCGCTAACGGTCTCACCAATTTTTACAATGCCTACACTCATGGCATTCACGAGCGGATTTGTATGATAACAATCTTCAAAATATATTTCACCACCAACAGTTGGTACGCCAAAACAATTTCCATAAAAACCGATACCTCTAACAACACCATTCAATAATCTTTTCGTTTTGGGATCAGCTTCACCATTTTCCATTTTTAAACTTCCAAAACGCAGGCTGTTCAGCGATGCAATCGGTCGCGCACCCATTGTGAAAATATCTCTTTGTATTCCACCAACACCCGTTGCCGCTCCCTGGAAAGGTTCAATCGCACTGGGATGATTATGTGACTCAATTTTAAAAACAACCGCATAACCATTTCCAATATCCATAAGACCTGCATTTTCTTCACCGGCTTCCACGAGCATTCTATCGCCCTTGCGTGGTAAAGTTTTCAGCCATTTAATAGAATTTTTATAACTGCAATGCTCGCTCCACATACCGCTGAAGGCGCAGAGTTCTGTAAAATTAGGCGTGCGGCCGAGCTCCTTTTTGATGTGTTCAAATTCTTCTTCAGTCAGCCTTAGTTCTTCCGCAATTTTTGAATTGATTTCCATGAATACTTTTTTAAATGCAGTGTGTCTGCTTGTTTTCCTTTCTCAAATCCGGTAAAAAATTTATGGCGCAAAGGTAGGCAAGCGGGTAGGTTTGTAAAAGGAAACAGTAAAAAGATTTGCAAAAAAAATAAAGTATGGGTTGATTAAAAAAATTAGCTGCTTATAAAACGATGCCAAGCGCAATGTTGATGGCTTTTCCCAACACGTCAAATGCAGCATTGGCGGCATTTTGCGCCATTACTTTGGAAATAATGGCAATGGCATGCAATTCAGAAACCAATATGTTTTTTTCATCCATGATCCGGGCTTCATAAAATTCTTCGCTCAACTGGTTCGATAAACGCAGGCTGGTAAGCAGTTCAAGTCTTTCTTTCCGGTTTTGGAAAAAATCACTGGCAGTTTCTTTGGCAAAAGGCCAGTCTGTGTCCACAGATTTTTTCACTGCAGAAAGCATATTTGTCAGGACTTCATCAATATCAAATTTCATAATACATTTTTTATAAAAATCACCTCACTTTACTCAAAGCAATTTCTTCAATCAAAACAGGTTTCCACAAAGCTTTTAATTGTTCATTATAAATCAACGCTTCTGCATTTGAAAGTACATTTCTTTTTGCATGATCTTCTTTTGCTTTAATGAAATAGTTTTTCAATATTTTGACAGAAGCTACCATATCAGTGGATTTTAGCCGCACTTCATTTTTCAATAAAATTGAATTGATCTCACCTTCAATATTTAAATATTCACCAAGGTATCGTTGATAATCTTTCACATTATCCGGCGAAGCGATCATCGTGAGATACAGCATATCTGTGGCTTTCGCGGCATTTTCAATTTGCGTTAGCAGGGCTACATCGTAAGCAGGAACATAAGACGCACGGCAACTTGCCAATAAAATCAATGGCACTAAAAGAAGCGTATAAAAAAATAGTTTGTTTCTTTTAAAGACAGTATTCATCATGTATTATTTTATTTCCGGATCGCCGTTTAAATAAGTTCCCGTAAATGAACGATAGGCATCGGAAGTTTTCCTGCCTGCTTTGCCATCAACTTTTACATAAGCGCCGGCAAGATTCAGCATCTTCTGCAATTCTTCTGCCTTTTGCACATATCTTGTTGGTGCATAGCTTACGAGTTTTCCCAATTCGCTAAGCAGGCTGACCCTATTTGAAATTCCCGGAGATACCAGTTGCATTTCCACCATTCTTCTTAACAAAACAGCACCGCCGCATTGTTTGGAAACCGCGGTGGAACTGTATTTTCCATCAGATAAAAATTTACCCATTTGGTAATGGTTACTATAGCTCCAAAGATAGGGTGAATAAATTCCTTTGCTCCTGTAGCCAAAGCCGTTATAGGCCTCCATTTTATACAGCATACCCGGAATGCTCCAATCATACCATGAATCCAACGAATCATATTTCAGAGAATCAATGGCACTGAATTCCCAGTCGTACGGCGGGTTTCCGGTCTTTGGCCGTCCTGCAGGTACATTTACTGTGCGGGCCGATAGAGAATCTCCATTATATAAATGCGTTTTAAAATCATTACCGGATTCCATGGCGTGTAAAATGCCAATGAAATACCAGGGAACATTCACAACCGTTGCTACATTTTGATATCGTGCATTATTTGTTGTAATTGTTTTCACAATTGAATTTACTTCATTGTATTTGTCAGCAAGAATGATACAGGTATCGAATAAACGCTGGTATTCACTTTGCAGTTGTGGTGTGTAGGAAACAGCAGGCATGGCAAGTGTATTTTGATTGCTTAAATATACAATTTTAAAAATAAATAAGACTTATTTATTTTTGGAAAAACTTTCTTCGACCGATCTTTTCAAAACAGTACATACGTCAATCAATTCCTCTTTTGATATAATTAAAGGAGGCGCTATGCGTAAATAATTTGGTGCAAATAAAAACCAATCAGTGATCAGGCCATTTTTTATACATTGATGTATAACAGACTTACAAGTTTCCGCATCTTTAAATGCAAGAGAAGCCCAAAGTCCTGCTGTTTGTAGATTTACGCCGTTAATAGTTGATAAATTATCGTGTAAAATTTTTTCTTTTTCAAATACGGATTCAACTAATTTTTCTTCCACCAAAATTTTAAAAGCCTGCATGCCCGCCGCACAGGAAACGGGATGCCCGCCAAAAGTGGTGATATGCCCAAGCACGGGATTTTCCATCAACACATCCATGATTTTTTTATCCGAAATAAATGCACCAAGTGGCATGCCGCCACCCAATGCTTTTCCCAATAATAAAATATCAGGCACTACTTCAAATTGTTCGAAAGCCCATAAAGTTCCGGAGCGGCCAAATCCAGCCTGTATTTCATCGAGCACTAATAGTGCACCTTTTTCTTTACATTTTTCTTTTACTTTTTTTAACCAGCCCGCAGGAGGTTTAGTAACGCCGCTTTCTGCCTGTATGGTTTCCGCGAATACGGCAGCAGTTTGTTCATTAATGGCATCTAAAACTTTTTCATCCCCATACTCAAACTCTAAAATCCCCGGCAGTAATGGCCGGTAAGCGCTGCGCCAGTATTCATTTCCCAGCATACTTAATGCGCCTTGTGTACTGCCGTGGTAAGCATTTTTAAAAGAAATAATTTGAGCTCTTCCAGTGTATCTTTTTGCCAGTTTCATTGCGCCTTCTGTTGCTTCTGCACCACTGTTTGTAAAATAAACACAGTTTAATTCTTTGGGTAAATGGTTTGTAAGTAAAGCTGCATATTGCACTTGCGGCGATTCAATAAATTCTCCATACACGATAAGGTGCATATATGCTGCAGATTGTTTTTGCACTGCTTCAATAACCATCGGATTTGAGTGCCCTATATTGGCCACATTAAAACCGGAGATCATATCAATATATTTTTTCCCATTCGCATCAAACAAATAAATACCGGAAGCTTTTACCATCTCAATACCGATCGGCTCAGGGGAAGTTTGCGCAATGTGCCGGAGGAATAATTGCCTGTTAGAAATATTTTGCATGCGGCGTATGCTTTTTATTTTTTAAATTTAAGGCGAAAATTAAACTATTTATTTATGCCTTTCATCATTCCATTATTAAACAAGGAACCGCGCCTGGGAAAAAATTGTTTTATTGCGCCGAATGCCACAATCATTGGTGATGTAACTGCGGGTGATGAATGCAGTTTTTGGTTCAATACAGTTGTGCGTGGAGATGTGCATTATATTAAAATGGGCAACCGCGTAAATGTGCAGGACGGCGCGATCATTCACTGCACGTATCAAAAAAATCCGGTGGATATTGGCGATAATGTTTCTATTGGGCATAATGCGATTGTGCATGGCTGTACTTTATTTGATAATGTATTGATTGGCATGGGCGCACTGGTAATGGATCGTTGCCAGGTACACAGCAATAGTATTGTTGCCGCAGGCGCAGTTTTACTGGAAGGAACGGTTGTGGAAGAAGGAAGTATTTATGCCGGTGTGCCTGCAAGGAAAGTGAAAGAAATTTCTAAAGATTCTGTGCATGAAGAAATACAACGCATTGCACAGAATTATGTAAAATATAGTTCGTGGTATAAATAAAAAAGATGCTCTTTTGTAAAATTTTTAATATTCTTTTTCTTTAATGCTATCCATAATTTTCAAATAACTGATATATCGCTCCATAAAAATTTCTTCATTTTCCACTGCGGCTTTTATAGCGCAACCGGGTTCATCAATATGGAGGCAATTATTGAAGCGGCAATCGTTCAGCCGGTCGCGCATTTCGGGAAAATAATGCGAGATTTCCTGCTTGTCCATATCGGCCATTCCAAACTCGCGCAGGCCGGGTGTATCAATGATGCGTGCGGCCTGCAACCCGGGTATATCGTGCATTTCAGCAAATGTAGTCGTGTGCATGCCTTTGCCACTCCACTGACTTACTTCCATCGTTTTTAAATTTATGGCAGGAGAAATTAAATTGATAAAAGAAGTTTTTCCCACACCGCTATTACCAGAAATGAGTGTCGTTTTATGATCAAATATTTTCTCTACCTCTTTCAATCCCGTTTGCATAGAAACACTCATTAAAAAAACGGGATAACCCAATGAAGGATAAATTTTTTCAATGAGTTGAAATTGTTGCTGTTCTTTTTTTTGATAAATATCCGATTTATTAAAAATTACTATTGCCGGTATATGAAATGCTTCAGCGGTTGCCAGGAAACGGTCTATAAATCCCAATGAAGTTTTCGGGTTTTTTAAACTGGCAAATAAAACGGCCTGGTCCAGATTCGCGGCAACAATATGATGATGTTTAATATGATGCGGTGAACTGCGTGCAATATAATTATGCCGTGGCAAAATATTAACGATCATGGCATCTGCTTCACCATCTGCGGATAATTCCATTTCTACCTGGTCACCAACAGCAATGGGATTTGTAGAAGTAATGCCATCAATTTTGAAAATCCCTTTTAAGCGGGCTTTATACATTTTCCCCTCATCATTTTTTACCAAATACCAGCTTCCCGTTGATTTATAGACAAGGCCTTTCATTTATGTAAAAAAAATTTATGTAAATGTAATTTAAAGCAGGTAATCATTCTATACCTCCGGTTAATCAATATTTATTTTTAATGAAATTATTTAAAATTTACCCATAAAAAAAGCCATCCAAAAGGACAGCTTTTAATTTTATTTTTTAAAAATTATTCTGCTTCGGCCATTACCTCTGTCACTTCAGGAATCATTCTTTTCATCATGCCTTCAATTCCTGCTTTCAACGTGATCATGGAAGAAGGACAACCACTGCAACTTCCCTGTAACATGAGGTTTACAATTCCATTATTATAACTTTTAAATTGTATGGCGCCGCCATCCATTTCAACAGCAGGGCGTACATAATTGTCCAACAATTCTTTGATGCGTTTCACCACATCATCGTCATCCGCTGAAACCAGGTTCGTAGCTTCCTTTTTTACTTTCGCTGCTTCTTCTTCATTGACTACAATACCGCCGTTTTCAATATATTCTTTTAAAAATTGTTTGATCGGCGGAATCACGTCCTGCCAATCTTCTGTATCAGAAGTCTTAGTTAGTGTAACAAAATTGCTGGCAATAAAAATGCTTTTAATAAAAGGAAATACAAACAATTCTTTCGCTAGTGGTGAAGGTCCGGCAAAACTTTCATCGGGAAAATCAATACTCTTCCCGGGGTATAATAATTTGTTCGCCACAAATTTCATCGTCTCCGGGTTAGGCGTCATTTCTGTATAAATGCTGATCACCGGGTTGCCTGTTTTTATCATTGTAAATATTATTGAATGTACTTTAAAAAAATTTATTCCACTACGATTTGTTCCCAGGAAATACATTAAAATCGCCTGCAAAGATACAAAAAATTTTCCATGCTGTCACTCTAAATTAACCCGGGGTTTCACATATTTCTAACTTGTTGTTTAACAATATTGAAAGATTTAAGGCTTTCGCGAAATCGTATGTTTTGGTATAAAAGATAAATCATGAAAAAAATAGTGTATTTCGTTTTTGCAGCAACTTCACTTTTGTTTGTGAATTGTACGCAATCCCAAACCAACAATAGTATGGATCAAAAAACAGCGGATAAAAAATATCCGGATCCCCAAAAAGTCAGCGCCAGTTATACTTTTCCCATGAAAATGACGGATGCCGAATGGCAACAAAAATTGACAAAATCCCAGTTTTATATACTAAGGGAAAAAGGCACGGAACCTGCATTCAGCGGGAAGTTGAATCATTTTTATGAAAAAGGAACCTATTATTCCGCGGCTTCCCTGCAACCGGTTTTCAGTTCTGACACAAAATTTGATTCGGGTACAGGCTGGCCCAGTTTTTTTGCACCTCTTAATCCTGGTGCAGTGATGTTGGTAAAAGACGTTAGCGCCGGTGATGTCAGATGGGAAGTAGTTGATTCCAAATCGGGATCTCATCTCGGACATGTTTTTGATGATGGGCCAAAGCCAACCGGGAAAAGGTATTGCCTGGATTCTGATGCACTGATCTTTGTACCCGCCGGTGGGAAAGCACCCGTTGCTTCCAATTAATTGTAAGGATGCACAAATAAATTCATTCGCTTTCTTAATTTTGAATATGCGAAAAATTTATTATCTCTCTACCTGCGATACTTGTAAAAAAATTCTTGCAACAATTAATCCTTCAAAGCATGGCTTTGAATTACAGGATATTAAAAAAGAAAAAATAACTGCCGCCCAGTTGAACCACATGAAAAAACTGGCCGGCAGTTTTGATGCCTTATTCAGTAAACGCGCTATTCTATATACACAAATGAAGTTGAAAGAAAAAGAATTAAGTGAAAAGGAAATGCGTAATTTGATCATGGAAGAATATACATTTCTAAAAAGGCCTGTCATCATTTACGATGATCAAATTTTTATTGGGAATTCTCCAAAAGAGGTCAGTAAATTACTGGCAATGATTTCTTAAAAAATATACTATTGCAAATTATAAATGGAAAGGCCGTCCATATTTAAAACATAAAAATTATTTCCTGCACGAAGTATTTTTTTAAATGTTGGAGAAGAAAAATTTATTGCAAAATATTTCTCATCAGGAAATGCAACTGCTGATTGTACAAAATTTTCATTTATCCAACCATACACCATTCCATTGAATGCCTGTACATTTGTCCACTTTGGAAATGGAATATTTTTTTTGAAATGACCATAATAATCAAAAACCTTCCAGCCAATTTTTTCATCATATAAATAAAGAATACCATCAGCATCAATGATTTTTTGCGGATTAAATTCATCTGTAAAAGCCAGCCGGAAATCAGCGGATTCCAACAACAATTTTCCATTGTCATCAATTTTTTTGAGCGTATTACTCCACTGGTCAAATACCCAGTAATTATTATCATAACTAAGCGCGATTGCCTTTGCCTGCAGGATATTGTAATTGCGCAGGTTGATTGTGTTGAGCTTGTTTAAAAATTTATCCACCACAACGATCGTCAAAAAATCTTTATAAAAAATGAGCTCTTTAAATGGATTACTTACATCCATACTATAAAGATCTCCATATCGCCGCGTGTCAT
Source organism: Chitinophagales bacterium (assembly GCA_038257845.1). Classification (GTDB taxonomy): domain Bacteria; phylum Bacteroidota; class Bacteroidia; order Chitinophagales; family Chitinophagaceae; genus JAFDXJ01. The sequence continues at coordinate 1,953 of JBBSQL010000050.1, read as the reverse complement.
TATAAACCGTGAGTGAATCACCGTTGGCATTTAATTTTTTAATCCGGTTATCCGGGTTGATCAAATACATATTTCCCAGGTTATCTGCATAAAAATCACGAAAGTTTCCGGCGATAGTTTTTTGCAAAATCAAGTGCAGGGTTGTATCACCATTTGCAAACACAGGTTTTATAAAGCCCAGCAAAAAAATAATATGGATAAAAATTATTCTTCCCATTTTTTTAAATGCATATTTTGCCCGTCAAAAAAAGCATACGTGAAACTTCGGATCCAATCGCCCAGGTTAATATAGCGGCTGCCATTTCCCAGATCAATGTCAAGTGGCAAATGGCGATGGCCGAAAACAAAATAATCAACATGTTCCTTCGCTAAAATTTCTTTGGCATAAATAACCAGCCATTCATTTTCTTCACCCAAAAATACCTGGTCGGAGCTACCCGTTTTTTTCCTGCTTTTAGCGCTGAAATAATTCGCCAGCCCCATGCCCCATGTGGGATGCATTTGACCAAAAAGCCATTGACAAAATGGATTTCGAAAAACTTTTTTCAATCTTTTATACCCATGATCGCCAGGGCCTAAACCATCTCCATGACCTATATAAAAATTTTTACCACCAAATGAAAAACGTGCTGGTTTTTCATACACTTTCATATTCAATTCTTTTTCAAAATAACCATGCATCCACATATCATGATTGCCTATAAAAAAATGTATGGGAATACCCTTGTCTGAAAAAGAAGCCAGCATACCAAGCAAGCGAACGAAACCTTTTGGTACGACAGTTTTATATTCATACCAGAAATCAAACATATCACCCAGGATAAATAATTCCGCGGTGTCATCTTTGATTGATTCAAGAAAACGAACAATTTTTTTTTCGCGTTCCAGGCTGGCAGCATTGTCCGGGGCGCCGAGATGAAAATCAGAAATGAAATAAATTTTTTTTTGCCCGGGTTCCTGCATGGATAATTTAGGATTTGGGATTTAAGAATTAAGATTTGATATGTATGATTTAGGATTTATTGTTAGTGCTTGTAATATTCCAAAAGATCACCGGACTCAATGAACATGCGGTTTTCTACATCGCCATTGAACCAATAAATCCAGGCGGGCACTTTTGCCACACCGATCTGCACTTCAGCAATATCGCGGAAATACAATTGCATTTCATCTTCTTCTACACACACACCTTCATATACATCCAGTTGCCCGATGGCCCAGCTAAAGTCAGCTTCATTCCTGATATGGTATAATTCACCAACAATAAAATGTTCATCTGTGACAGGTTTTGCCGCGGGATATTTTCCCATATCAAATAATTTTCCGCGCACTTTTCCTTCACCTACCAGGTCGAAAAAATTACTGATATAATTGTATGCTTCACTGCGAAAACCGCTACGGAGCGAACCGTAAACAAACAGATTATATAATGGAGGAGTATGTATCATAAAATGATTTTTAAATAAAGCAGTAAGTTAATCATTCCTGTATCAAAAAACAAAAAACTTCTTTCGGTCCATGTACACCTGTCACCAGTGTTTTTTCTATATCTGCCGTCCGGCTTGGGCCTGCGGCAAAACTAATGGATGATGGTAAAGCCCCTTTATATTTTTTTTGTAAAAAGCTAAGTGCATCAACTGTATCATACAACACTTGTTTTGTAGTAGCAATGCAAACATGCACCGGCGCATATACAGAAGCTGTACGGCCATGTTCCTGCGCACTGCTCAAAACAATTGAACCAGTACGGGCAACCAGGGCTTCACAACTGGTAAAAGATGCCTGGCAATCGGCCAGTGAATCCGTTAAGAGCGTTGACGTTAATGCGTTTTCAAGCATTGAAAGAATTTTTTGCTCCGCACAAAATATCTTTTCCCAACCTCTCGTTTTGATTAAAATTTGTACCTGGTCTTTTAACTCAGAAATATTTTCACAAAAAGAAAAACGGCCCTG
>JBBSQL010000049.1:0-19778 GCA_038257845.1 Chitinophagales bacterium | reverse complement strand
TTATTTAAAAATGTTCAATTGCTCATTATAAATAGGACTTTGTATGCCTAAAAAATTTAAAACACTATGAAATACATAGTTTTGAGACAATTCCTTATATGGCTTCAATTGCTTTGAACTGTTATCAGACATCCAAACTATAAAAGGAATCTCAAATTGTTCTTTTGGTGCAATACTTACAGGTAAACCATGCATATATAAATTTTTTTCTCCTAAAGATTCGCCATGGTCTGAAACAAAAATCATGGCACTTTTATATTGTTTTAATTGTTTTAAATCTTCAATTACACTATCTAAAATATAATCGGTATAAACAATCGTATTGTCATACGCATTGATTAGATCTGTATGAGAACAATCTCCTAATTCAACACTATTGCAAACGGGCTTAAAAGTTTCAAACCGGGGTGGATATTTTTTACTATATGTAGGTCCATGGCTTGTACTTGTGTGCAATATGATCAATATCTTATTTTTGGTGCTCGCTAATATTTGCTCTTTTAAATCAGTCAAAAGAATTTCATCGTAATTACATCCATCGCCCTTACAATTTTTCAATAACGCTTCTCTATTTTGATAATTTTTTATATGTATGGGTGGCTCTCCCCAGTTGGTGGTTCTCCAAATAACCTCTACGCCATTTCTATATAAATAATTGGGTAAAAGTTCATATAACTTATCGGAATTTGTATTTTCTAAAATACATTTTACGCCAGCCGTAGTGTAAGTGGCACAAGAGGTCGCATTAAAATGAAATACATTCGGTGTTTTGGAAAGCAGCGGATTGGTGTTTTTATCATATCCATATAAAGAAAAGTTTTGGCTTCTTGCAGATTCTCCGATGACTAAGACTACAACCGATTTCGTGGTATCTTTTATTGTCGCATTTGGCAATAAAATTTCTTTTTCATTTTCCTGGTTTTTATGAATATAGAAAAGAGAAATATTTGCTGTGTAACACCAGGGCATTGCCAGCCCGCCTAATGTTTTTGAATTTTTATCAATCCATAACCAATTGCTGGCATTGACAAATATCAAAGATAAAATAAAGAATAAGGTCAGCGAGGTGATAATTAAAAATCGCTTGAATGTTACATTTATTATTTTCACTTTAATGATATAGATGGCGGGAATAACGCCAAGCAGAATGATGTATAGTATTAATTTTATGGAAAAAAAACTAGTGGCCTCTCCATAATCGGTATTGAGCACATTGCCGATCATCGTTTCGTCTATGATCACACTGTACGTATTAATAAAATATACTGCCATTGCATTGAGAATAAAGAATACGACCAATAAAAATTTTCCCACATAGCGTGACAGGAAACAAACCAGGAAAAAAGCAAAAGAATTGACAACCAGCATTAGAATAATTAAACTAATAATAATCGTAATGCCGGTCAGGCTTTTATAATCAACGTTATTAAATACGAATTTGTAAAAGGGGAAATGAAAGAATAAAAAATTAAGAGCACTTATTAATAAAACAAAAGGAATTAGTTTTATTTCTTTCTTGAACAGTTGCATAAATGGGTTTATAAAATGGCACAAATAAACTAATTAATGCCAAATAAAATAGTATTAAATTTTCATTAATTGTTTTGTTGATTCATGAAATACAACCCGGGCCTTAGAAAAATTTTATTTTTTGCGACCGGTGAAATGCTCCATAGTTTTATAAATCCCTAATACCTTACCCGCGAACCAATCGAAAATAGTTAAGGGAAATATTGCCTGCCCAAAACGCGTAACCCTATAAATATATCCCGGGATAGTTATCATTTTTTTATTTTTCTCAATGGCTTTTACAATGGTTAATGCCGCGGCTTCGGGTTCCAATATTGGAATCCTGGATTGTACGCCTTCAAACATGCCCGTATGAATATAATAAGGCATGATCGTCGTAACATGTATGTCTTTATGCATTTGTTTCATTTCCAGGCGCAGGCTATCAGACCAACCAATGACCGCCCATTTGCTGGCAGCATAAACGGACATTTTAGGATTTGAAATTAATCCCCCGGAGGATGCGATATTGCATATATGCCCCGAATTTTGATTGATCATATCGCCCAAAAATTCCCGCGCTACATACATTGGTCCAATGGCATTTATTTCCATTGTCTTCGAAATATCTGCTACAGAATGTTCTGTAAAAAATTTGCCGACTACTATTCCCGCGTTATTGATCAATACATCAATTACACCAATTTCCTGTTTTACTTTTTTAGCAGCTTCTTGTATTTGCCCGACATTTGATACATCAACCTGGTAAGTAAAAACATTTTCATTGTTGGAAAATTCGGTTCGTGTCGCATCAATATTTTCCTGGCTAATATCCCATATTACCAGTTTGGCTTCGCGTGCTAACATTAAACGCGCCATTATTTTACCAATACCGGAAGCGCCGCCAGTAATTAATACAGTTTTACCTTTTAATTGTTTCATTTGCTGATAGCATTATAGGAGAATTGTCAATACTTTTTTATAGGTGTTTGTTTTTTTATTGGGCTTGTAAATAAAACGAATCCAAATAAAATTGCAAAAGCAGCATATACTATTGTTACAATTAAAATATATTTTAAATCTGAATTATTCCATGCTCCCTTTAAGAGGGCAAGCCCGGCTACTGTAAAGTGTAAAAAATTTCCCAGGCAAAGCGGTTTTGAATAAATGCCTCCAATTAAAACTGTCTTTGCCGTCCAATTCATTAATGCAAACCCAAGATATAATGCGCCTGTAATTTGTACGAATAAAGTCGCCAAAACAGTTGCGTTTAGTCCTGCGTAATTTAAAATTTCTGCAGGTAAAAAAGTGGCAAATAGTCCAAGAAATCCCATAAAAATTGAACTAGCAATCATTAAATATTTTGTATTCATTTAATTCTATCTTTTAATTTGAGTTCGCTAAACATTTGTATCTGCTAAAATATGCAACTTTATTTATGACGCAGTTCAGCTTATCAGTAAGTTATTTTTTAATTCGTATGTTTGATTGAATTCAATTGTCTGAAAGCGTTCATCACTGCCTGGTGCATAATGGTTGCGTGATCTTCTTGTGGCAAATAATCAAACAGCACATTTAGTGTTTTGCTTTTAGATTCTTTTAATTTTTCTGCCAGCAAATTGGCATCAACTTCCATAACTCTTGGAATTTCTGTCGGTGTAAGCCCTTCTTTGCCAACACCAATATAAATATCTATTTGCTGTTTAAAATCATCATTTAATATTGCTGCATTTTGATTTAATAAAGAACCATTGTCCCACCATAAACTTGGACTAATGATGATATATTTATTAAACAGGTTTGGTTTTTTAAATAAAATTTCAGTTTCTAAAAGTCCACCTAATGATTGCCCGATAATCGTTTTTGATTGTGTCGTTTTATATTTATTTTCAATAAATGGTTGCAATTCAGTTTCTATAAATGAAATGAATTTATCCGAATGTCCTGTTGTTGGATAAAGTTTTTTATCTGATTGAATAGTTGTTGGAAATGTAAAATCCCTTCGCCTGTCAACAGATGCAATACCCACCACAATAGATTTAGGTAACTGGTTAATCCATTCAAAACTGTCGTATTGCACAATTCCAACAATATGTATAAAATCTTCATCCGCTGAACCGTCCAATAAATATATCACCGGGTACTTTACACTGTCTGTTGGATTATATCCTTCGGGAAGATAAATATTTAAAACCCGTTTTTCAGATAATATTTTTGATTGAAGTTCAATTATTTCTCCAAGCACAAATGGTTTACTATTCTCTTCTTTCTTTGTATCAGTAGTTTGCGCAACTATTAATGTTGAGTAAAATGTCAACAATAAAATTATAAATATTCGATTCATTTTTGTTTAGTTATTAATAGTGTTCTTTACGATGATGGCAAAAGAGTGGGGCATTGTACCTGGCCGGACGCAAAGCCCGGCAGAATTAGCAAAGTTGAAGGTAATAATGAAAAGTTGAGCCAGCCTTTCACAAAATCCATTATTCGTTGCAGTTGATTTTACCTAAAGCCCGGGATTTGCTTATTTAATATCCATTTTCTCGACAATTACAGCAGTTCCGTAAGCCAGGACCTCCGTCAGGCCAGTCATTACAGCATTCGCATCATAGCGCATATTTATAATTGCATTACATCCTAATGCTCTTCCATGTTCTATCATTATTTGCAATGCATCTTCACGAGTTTTTTCACAGAGCTGCGTATAAATAACACTCTGACCTCCAAAGAATGTCATAAAGCCCCCGGCAATATTTCCAGCAATGCTTCGTGACCTTACTGTAATCCCCCTAACGAGCCCCAATTGTTTGGTAATTCTGTATCCTTCTAAAGAAGTACTTGTTGTAATTAAAATTTCGTTACTCATTGTTTGATTTAATTTAATCTCAAGTTACAATTGAAAGTGCAACTAACATTTTTATTTCGCTAAAATATACTACTTTTTTTCTTGCAACAATTTTTATGTGATTTGAATTTATTGTGTAATTATAAGTGGGAAAAACTTGCCGGTGACAACACCGGCAAAGGCGAAGCTGCATTTTTCACATATTTCGTTTATAATTTTCCTCTAATTTCTTTGTAGTCAAGATGAATTTCAACTAGAGTTCCAAAATTTAAGACACCATAAATGATAAATAGTAAAAGTGCGAATCCGTTTAAAGTTGGTGACCAAATATTAACGGAACCAATTGAAATTCCAAAAGAAGTTGACATAACAAAAGGTAAAAATGATAATAAATTTATTGTGGCCAAAATTAAATAAGCACCTGTCAAAACAATTGCTTTTTTTAATGTTTTGTCTTTGAATAAAAAATAGATTAGTGGCATGAAAAGCAATAAACCAAGGTAGTGTGAAAAGACAGCAACGTTGTCCGTAAAGATAAACGTGTACCAAGAATAAATCAATAAAATTGTCAGAATAGAAAAAGGTATAAAGAATAAAATTTTACCTTTTTTTGTCACAGTACTTATCACGTATATAAGTCGTTTATGTTTAAAAAAATGATTTTAAAATCCTGTCAGTAATATTTTAAAATATTGCGAATCAAATGCAACTAACACTTTTATTTTCGCTAAAATACGCTACTTTTTTTATGCATTAATTTTTATGTGCTTTGAATTAATGATGTAATTATTGTTCAGCGAGCTCTTAAAAAGTTGAAATTTTAGTATCAACTTCAGGCCTCATTTGTAGCAATACTTTTACTAGCACCAGTACTTGTAATTTTAAGATTGTATTTCTTTCTTATTGCTTGCATTTCAGTTTTTAAAATGTCTGGATTTTCCCAATATTTTTCGCTTAATTTTTCACGTATTTCTCTCATCATTTTTACAGCATCTAATGTCTTATTCTTGTTCATGGTCTTTAGGTTTTAAAATTTCCCTTGGCGTTCTTATTTCAATCATTCTGTAACCAAGTTTCAAATTGATTGAGTTGTAAAGTCGAATGCGATTTAAATTAACAATATGTTTAAAATTCCAACTTGCCAAAACATCAGAATTATTTAAAGTTGCAAGAGCTATATGTAGCGCATCGTTATAACTCTTGTTTGTTAATGCACCTTCGATTATGTAAGATTCTGCAAGATTTATTGCTTCGTCTGTAATACCTATTGTTATTCTATAATCGTCTGAAATTTCATTTATTTTTTCTCTTACTTCCTGCCTTGCAAGTTCAAGTTCTTGTAAAGTTAAGTCAGACAACATTATAAATTTTGTCCCCACCTTAAACTCTTCAAATAAAGCAATTGACCACTCTTTAAATTCTTCGTCAAAGCAGCCTCCAATTGTTGAAGTATCAGCATAAACTTTCATACTGTCAAAAGTACGAAAAGCAATTGTCAGAATTTTAGAAATTTGAAATCGTAACTGTTCCGCTTCATATCCTGCCCCGATTAAAATGCACCAGGCCAGCTATTGGCAAATCCTGTTGTACGTATTAATTTTTTAAACATTATCTTTTAAATACACAGTGAATGTTTATTTTACACGTTAATATAAATAAAACAAAAATGATTACGTACATCGAACTCTGGAAATCAAAACAAGCATGGAAAGATTTGTCTAAAGAAGAAAAAGGAAATTACCTGGAAGCACTCGGCCCCGCCATTCAACACATGATGGAAAGCGGTGTGCAAATTGTTAGCTGGGGTAAAAATGAACCTTCCACACATCGTAAAGCGGACTATGATTACTTCGCAGTGTGGACATTCCCGACTTTAGAATCAGTAAAAGAATTTGAACAAACAGTTGAAGGAGCAGGCTGGTATAATTATTTTGACCAGGTGAATGCCATGGGCACTGCGACTACTCCGCAGGATGTGATGGTGGATATGATCAATGCTTAGTAAGAATTTTAAATTAGCGAAAAATATTCGGGTGCCACTGAACTAACGCATGTAAATTTACTTTACCTTTGCGCCAGTTCTTTTTTCAGCGGCATTACAAGCCAGTCTATTATTGATGTACCAACCTCCCTAATAAAAGCCCTAAAAAGCATACTGTTTTTGATGATGAAATCAACATTTCATTCCCGCGCTCATTTTTAAAAAATATAAATTGTTATTTACAGACTTATCCATTAGTAAGCCCATTTTAGATGCGCTTATTAGTGAAGGGTATAGCACACCTACACCCATTCAGCAACAAGCCATACCCCATATTTTGCAAGGCAAAGATTTATTGGGCTGTGCACAAACAGGCACCGGCAAAACAGCCGCATTTGCTGTTCCCATTTTGCAATTATTAACGAAGACCAATGGCATGACAAGCCATGGACAAAAGCCAATTCGTGCTTTGATCCTTACGCCCACACGTGAACTTGCGATTCAAATCCAGGAGAGCTTTAATGTGTATGGAAAAAATCTTCGTTTAAAAAATCTCGTAGTATTTGGCGGTGTTAACCAGGGCCCGCAAGTATCTGAATTAAAAAGAGGCGTTGATATTTTAGTGGCAACGCCCGGACGTTTATTAGACCTGATCGGACAGGGTTATATTCATTTACAGGACATTGAAATTTTTGTGTTGGATGAAGCAGACCGTATGCTGGATATGGGTTTTGTGCATGATGTAAAACGCATCATCACGAAAATTCCTGCGAAAAGACAAACCTTATTTTTCTCTGCAACTATGCCGCAGGAAATTCAATCACTCGCAAAAAGCATTTTACATAATCCCGTAAAGGTAGAAGTCGCCGTGGTTTCATCCACCGCAGATACAATAGATCAATCGTTGTATTATGTAGCAAAAGAAAATAAAAGATCGTTATTGGCTTTACTACTTGAAGACAAAAACATAGAAACCGCCTTGGTTTTTACACGTACCAAACATGGTGCTGATAAAGTGGTGAAAGACCTGGTTCGCATTGGTATAAAAGCCGAAGCGATCCATGGAAATAAATCGCAAAATGCAAGGCAAAGAGCATTAAGTAATTTTAAAAACAGGCACACCAGGATATTAGTTGCAACAGATATTGCCGCGCGTGGTATTGATGTAGATGAATTAACGCACGTCATTAATTACGAATTACCCGATGTGCCTGAAACCTATGTACATCGTATCGGCCGTACCGGCAGAGCCGGTTTGAGTGGTACTTCATTTTCATTTTGTGCGGAAGACGAAACAGCAGAATTGCGCGATATTCATAAATTAATTGGGAAGCAAATACCAGTGCAGGAAGACCATCCTTACCATACGATGTTTACTGTGATTTCAAAAAGGCCAAAGCAACAACAGCGGCCGCAAAGGAGTTTTGGTAACCGGAATCAAACGGGTAATAAGCCGCAAAGAAAACATTTTGAAAGTAGCCGGCAGAATAGCCGCTATAGTAGAAGTAGTTATTAATTGGGACTTTTTCTTTTTTTTAAAATTTGCCGGTGACAACACCGGCAAAGGCGTGTGTGCTTGTATAGTTAGGGTGAATGTGATTCCTTTTAAAATTTGTAATCGTTAGAAGATTATAGATAAACAAGTTAACGCCCCATCCGCTTTTTCAATCTCTGTCATATCCATTTCAATGACAGAAAAGCCTTTCGCCTCAACCAAAGATTTAGTTTTAGGAAAACCTTTGGGCATTAAAACTTTTCCGTTCACTACCAAACAATTTGCAGTATAAGCTTCTTCTTCCGGAACAATGATCGCATCATATTGCGAAAATATATTTTCGTCCAAATGCCCTTCTGCGAGCAGGATACAACCATTTCCGACATACGTGCAAACAGATTTTAAATGCAGTGTATCCCGGATTTTTACACCAATCACTTCATAGCCTTTCGGATGGAGAATAGCCGCAACTTGTTTGATCGCTTCCTCATTTGTTCTTGAAGAAATGCCAATAAATATTTTCTGATCAATTTTTAAAACATCGCCTCCATCTATTGTTGCGGATGATGAAAGATGATGAATCTTTTTCAGGGTCATTAATTTTTTTTCCATCTCCACTGTTTCTGCAACTCGTGAAAGTGTTCCCGGATTTGTAATGATGGCTACATCACCAAAGACAATTGCAGTGTCTTCTGTAAAGCAACAATCCGGTAAAGCATCATCGGCATCTATGCAGATTAATTTCAAGCCAAGTTGCTCCAGTGTTTTGCAATATGATTCATGTTGATGCTTTGCAAATTCAACATTGATTGTGGGTTTATCTGAAGCGATCGTTACGCAATCCTGGAACGTTTTGGGAATAGCGCGGACGATAGCGAATTCATCCAATCTTTTTTCAGTCATAAGAGTAATTTATTTTCATTTAATAAATTTCCTGTCTTTAATTGAGTTTTATTCAGGCTAAAGTATGCTACTTTTTTATGATTCAATTCATTAAAGCTTTGACTGGATTAAGAGATTAAAATTAAAAATTTGCCTGTGAAAATAACGGCAAAAGCGAATTGTAGTTTTGTTTGTTTAAGACTGTCTGGTTCTAAAGGGTCATTGATATTTTGAGTATTAAGTTAAATATGTTATATTTACGTTCATAATTAACGTATTTAACATGAAAATTGAAAAACCTCCAAAAGTTTCTTTTGATTCTTCGATTGTAAAACAACTTTTATCAAAAAAGTACAAGGATTTTTTAGAAAGTATTGATTCAAAATATCTTTATTGGGATGAAGTTAAATATAAAAAAGATTTGCCATTCCCCGGGGATCTACATAAAAACTGGATGTTAATCAAAATTAATAGGCGCATAAATTATAAATCACTCGAATTTGCTAAATATTCTTTTCATTATTTTCTAACGGCGCATTTACAAAAAGCGTTGCATGAGTTTGATTTAAAATTGATAGGCGGACTTTACAAAAGCCCGGTTACTCCATTTGATAAAATTGAATATCTCAAGAATTCTCTTTTGGAGGAAGCCATTGCTTCATCGCAAATAGAAGGTGCTGCAACTACTACAAAAGTTGCTTTCGAAATGCTTAAAAAAGGTAGAAAACCAAGAAACGAATCAGAGCAAATGATATTTAATAACATGAGAGCGATAAAGTTTATTGAAGAAAGTGTAGCACATAAAATTGATAAACAGCTAATCATTGAATTGCACAAAATTATGACTGTAAAAACGTCTGCTGAATATTGTGCAGGAGATTACAGGAAAGATAAAATTTATATACAAGATCATGTTGATGGCGAAATTGCGCATACACCTCCTGCCTGGCAAGAAATAGAAAAATTAATGGATGATCTTTATGATTTTGCGAACACCGAAAAAGAATTTATTCATCCCATTGTAAAAGCTTCTATCATACATTTTATGATCGGGTTTATTCATCCTTTTAAAGATGGGAATGGAAGAACAGCCAGGGCTTTATTTTATTGGTATTTGCTTAAAAAAGATTACAGCCTTTTGAAAAGTATTTCAATTTCAAGAGCAATATTAGAATCCCGAATACAATACGACAAGGCATTTTTAAAAACAGAATATGATGAGAACGATTTAACGTACTTTATATACTATTCTATTAAAAGTTTAGGAGTTGCTTTTGAAAACTTAGTTAGATATAGAGATCAAAAGAAAAATGTCAGCGAACAAGGGAACGTTATTTCATATAAACTTTTAACCAAAGGGTTATCAAAACGCCAGGCAGACTTGGTTGGCTATCTATATGTCAAAGAATCAAATTCAATTTCAATTAATGAATATGCAAAAAAATATGAAATAGTTCGTCAAACTGCAAGAAAAGATTTAACTGAATTAGTTACTTTAAACTTAATACAAGAATCTAAAATTGGAAGAAAGGTTGTGCTTAAATTAATTTCACGTAAGACTGTTGATGATTTCTTAGGGATTTAAATTATTCACCCCAATCTCTAATCCACATCATACTTCTCCTGCAAAAACTTCATCAAACCTGTTGCCCTGGTTTTGTACAAGCCAATCAAATATTTATAATAAACTAACTGCGTTTGTTCATTTCTTATTAAATTATATAACTGTTCTATCAAGACTTTATCATACTGCGTGAAGACTTCCACGGGCACGGATAAATCGGGATAAACAGAAGTGCCATTCGCAGAAGTTCCTACAAATGGCATCTTCATAAGCCTGTTGGAAAAATCCTGCACTTTGATGAAATTATCATAATAAAACTGATCATTCTTTTTTACTTCTTCATAAAAATTTTCTAAGGCAATAATGGAATCAAGAACACCAGGTTTCCTGATTAAACTATAACCGCCTGCATTTCGTAATTGTATGAGCGTATTATCATTCTGCCTGAAATTAAAAGCATTAATATAAAAAACCAGGAAATGTCTGAAGAAAGAATCCTGTTGTGGAAGGTTCCTGATTTCATCCGGCGTTATTTCTAAAGCGCTGTCCATTTCCGCCAGCAGTTTCATTTGATCATTCTGAATGGATGTAGCATTCAAAGTATCTAATTGGAGATCGTGTATAAGGTTGCTGATATAGTGTTCTTCTTTTCCATCATTAATAAATTTATCCCGGATATTTGATGAAAAAAATCCTAAAGTCACACCCAAAAAAATCATGAGTAATTGTAAGAAATGATCTTTCCATTTTTTTTGCGTTGCAGTCAAGCCTTGTTGAGCTTCTATATTGGTGGAGCCCGGTGGAAAATTCATTTCCAGGGGAGAGATTTCCGGTTGTAGAATAGTAGAATTTGCTATATTTTCTTCTTCTGTATTTCCGTCCATGTTTTCGTTTTGGTAAATGAACTGGTTCTGTGTTGCTTGCTTTGTAAAACAATATTACAAACTTTTGCCCGCTCCAAAAAAAGATAGTAAAATATTATTTTATTTTGTATGCAGACTTTACAATAATCTTTGAACCTTCAGCAAGCATAACTGATGCCGGAATACTCGTATCTAAAAATGAGAAATCTGCACCATATATTTTTTCAAAATCCACGTCAATTGTATAATCCAGCACTTTGTAGATTGTCCATCGCGGATGCTGCACTTCATACGCGGAACATAGTTTCGGACCTGCTTTTGTATAGCCCCAATAATGTTCGGTGATAAATTCTTCATTACTGTTTTCCAGAAGTGGGAGTTCCGCAGCATCTGCAGTAATTTTGAAACTGTTCCATCTATCTTTTTTCCAATTGTATTCCACCTCCAATTTATTGTCATCCAATGACCATGTGTGTTTCATGGGCATGGTTTCATATTTCTCTTTATAAATTGTATTGGCAACAAAAGTCAGTGCATGTTTGGGTACAATTTCTTTGATGAAAGTCACGCCACGTTTCCATATTCCATTATCCTTATAACGAACATAGAAACGTATATTCACTTCTTCAAAATTTTGATGAAATGGAATCGGCAAACCCTTCAATTTTGTTTTCAAAAACATAAAGCCAATCAGGCTCGCATAGCAGTCACCGTTCCAGGTATCCAGCTCTGTTTTATATGGTAAATATTTCTGCAAAACATTTTTATCAACTACATAATTTGCAATTGCAAGCTTTCGCCATTCTGCGGATAAGAAAGTATTGTGGGGCATAAAATTTATGTGTTAACGATTAAGTTTTGAATACAGGAAGTTTATTACATGTATTGCCAGGTTTTTGCAATCGTTGTGTGTTCGGCTTACTTTTCGATGATGTAAGCATTATATTTTTCAAGTTTGTGAACTTGAGCATGGAAGGAAGGCATAAATAAAATAAGTTCTTCTATCTTACTAGTAACTGAATTCAAAACTGCAATTGTCAATTTGCATTTGTCTATATTTTGTTGATAGAGCAGATTTTTATCAATTGTAAGCAGTAAGTCAAAATCATTGTCAACACATAAATTCATTAGTTGACCATTTTTTATTCCATTCCATGTCATTTGTGATACTGTAAAAACTTCCATTTCTGATAGGTATGGCTTCAATTGTTTAGTAACGCATTCGTCAAGTAAAATTTTCATCGAATATTCCTTTTGATGTTTCAATAAGTTTTTGTGACATTTCCAAAACCTTTATCACTTGTTCTTTTTTTACTCCGTCAAAATCATCAAGGAATGTTTCTATTGAATCTCCCGTTTCCAGGTAATCAAATAAATTTTTAATAGGAACTCTTGTTCCATAAAAAACAGGAGTTCCCCCTAAAATCTCCGGATCAATATTGATAACTTTTCCTTGCATTGTGCGTATTAATTAGAAATCAAATTTAATCTTTTTTATGATGCAAATCCAGTTAAAAAGGAATAGCAAAGAAATTTTTTCAGGCGACGTAATAGATAAGTGTATTTACACAAAGAAGACAATCATGAAATTTGGATAGTTAATTTCTTTCTGCATATAAATTTCTCTGCTTTGAAATTGTAATTTTCAATCCCAGGTTTGGAAATGGTAATCTATAACTCAAAGAGTATTTCTCACCATTTATTTCAATTGTTTGTTTATATTTTACTTTTTAAAAATTTTAATAGAACCCAGAAAATGCACTTATCTTTTTACGACAAAAAGCCGAAATATATTCCTCGTTCTGTCATATAACCAAATTCTCTTAACGCCACAATTTTGCCGGATTTTTGTACACGCTAAAAAAAGTTTACATTGTGAAACACCTGCCTAAAACTAAAAAAATGAAAAAGATAATTATCACCCTGCTTGTCTTCTGTTTTGCTCAAATTTCTTATGCTCAAAATAAAGATATCGAAAATGAAATAAGAAACTTAGAACAAAAGGAAGTTAAAGCAGTACTTGAAAAAGATTCAGTCATGCTGTTGCAACTATGGGATAAAGATTACGTTGTAAACTCACCCGATAATGTGGTCGTTTTTCCCGGCAAAACAACTTTGGACAGGCCTGTTCTCAAAAGATCGAGATTTTCATTCACCCGCGATGTTGAACAAATAATTGTTAGAGACGATGTGGTATTTTCAATGGGAAGTGAAACAGTTACACCATTTGATGATAAAAATCTTCCGGGGCAAATCATTAAGAGAAGATATACGAATATCTGGATGAAACGTGACGGAACATGGAAATTAGTAGCGCGCCACGCAAACGTGATTTGCCAGGGAAAATAAAAAGTTAGAAGTTCAACTCTTTGAAGTTACACGATGTGGTGAACCAACAGGGCTTGCTACTGCGCAACGCCCATGCCTTACCAAAGTTTGAAAAGGCGTGGGTAAATAAAAAGTTCATCTCTATGGCCATAGGGTCTGAAACAATTACCACTGCTCATTGTTAGCAACTCAGCCAATTTGCAAAAACCCGATGTTACTTGCTGGCATTATTTCTTCGCTTAATTATTAAGCATTCTTTTGAACTTAGAGTCTTTATTTCGAAGGTCAAGCCCACCTTCATACACTGATTTTAAATTTACCAGGAAGAATGACCAGCCTGCATCACAACCAAGCCTGATGCCTTGTTTGGAACTGTCATCTGTGGGAATGTTTTTTTGTGTAAGCTCCACTATAACATAATCGTCTTGTGTGGAAAGCGTAATGTCAACAAGACATTTTCCTGCAAATGTAAATTGAAGAAAATCTTTTCCGTTGGCGCTTATTATTTTTCCGTTTTCAATGGTGTCATATAAGTACCAACTCCATTCATATGAAAAGTCTTTTTCAATATTTATATTTTTATCAATGATTTTTTTGTCAGGGGTATAAAAGTTTGCATTGCTTAAAAACCATTTTTCTATTTCACCTGCTATCGTCCATGCATTATATATATCTGTCAGTGATGACTTTATTTCAATTCGTCTTGTGAATGTAGTCCAATCAAAATTTTTCATGGTTTACTATTTTGTTGTCGGTCAATTTGTGCCTGCCACTCACATCGGCTTTCCCGCAAAACTAAACTTCTTTTTTTATGCAAAGATTTTTATAAACTTTGATTAAAAGGTGTGATTATTATTGGATGAAATTTGCTGGTGGCAACACCGGAAAAAGCAAGAATTTTTATTTGTTTTTTTTTCATATTTCAAATAATTCGTAGCTATTGTCAATGAACCCAGCGTTCGAAAGTAGTATTATCCCAACCTTTGGCTGTCTTGCTTAATAAAATTGTTCCGCCACCGCCACATAGTCCAGGGCAATGAAATTCATACATTACAATTACTTTGTCGTGTGCCAGGTTAAAATAAGGAATTGAAAAAGTATAATAATTCTTTTCATTTTTCAGGTTAAACCCTAACTTCTTATTGTCCCATTTAAAATTTGCAAGATTTTGTTTTGCATGTAATATATATTCTATGTCGGCTTGGGTAAAAATATTTTTGTCAGGGTAGGACAAATTAATAACAATAACTGAGTCATTAGAACTTGTTGTATCAAATGGCTTTGGCTTAATTAAAAGTGTCTGCAGGTAGGCTGAATCTTCCTGATCGATATTGAAACTTTTCCCTGGATTTAATGCCAGTCCATATTTCTTATTCAATTTTTCCTTTTTGATCAATGTCTTCATTATTGAATAAATGTCCTTCGACAAACCTTCGTTTATATTATTATTATTGTTCTGCCCAAATACTGCAAATGGTAACAGTAGAAAAATGATAATGGATAAACGTACTGTCATTTTGTTATTGCAACATCTTAATTTGCACTAAAATACTCCACTCATTTTGTGTAACAATTTTTAAAAAAATTTGATTTATGGGATTATTCATTGGAGAAATTTACCTATGAAAAAACTTTTACTAGAATACAATGGATATATTTCATTTTAATTATTACATTTAATCTTTATTTTTCATTTACAACCTTATTTATTTTGTCCTGGTCAAAAATTCTACAACCTGATTTAGCTTCTTTTGATAAATTGCTAAAGAAGACAAATGCTTCTTTTTTTCAATATCCCTACTATGCGGAAGGCTATAAATATATATTTTTATCCAGACCAAGTTATTTTAAATATATTGTAAATGATGAAATTTGTGCCTTTTGTACAATAATGGAAATTGGTATTTGGCCTTTTAAAGCAGGATTAATAATCAGGGGGCCTGTAATAATTGATAAAACTATATATATTGACGATGTGTTGAATAGCTTAAAAGCGTTAGCTAAAAAAAATGGATACATGTTTTTAAGAATTAACCCAAATGATTGGGATGTAGATAAGTATTTAAAAAGCAATGATGAATTTATAAATGAAGATTACTTTCCCTATTATAAAGGCTCTCAAAATTGTAACTTCAATATTCATGCGAAACCAGATAATACACTATTAGAGAGTTTTCATAAACAGTGCCGACTTAAAATTAAGCGTGCTGAAGCTTTTGATTTTACTTATAAGATTGTAGAAAATGAAACTGAATTGGAAGCGGTATATGATTTATTTAAAAAAGTAGGCAGCCAAAAAAATTTTAAATACAGATCATACAAAAGTTACCGGGAAATCTTTAAAAATGGACAACATGAAAATCTTTGTAGTGTTTATATTGCTTTACTTAAAAATAAGATTGTATCTGCAGTATTTATAGTAAAGGATAAAAATTATTATACAAATCTTTCAGGTGGTTTAATTGTTGAGGGTTACAATTCTCATAAAAGCCCTTCCGCTAAATTGCATTATATGGCAATGAAAGATTGTTTTAATATTGAAATTAAAAGTTTCTACAACATCAGCTATTCTGGTCCTCCTTCCGGTGTTCATGAATTCAAATCTTCCTTTAACCCTGTTGTAGAAGTTATGCCAGGCTATTATTCTTTCATTTCTAATAAAAAAACAACAGCATTATTTAGATTCTTGAGTACGAAGAATGTGAAAAAAGTGAGAAACCTGGTAAGATCAATTACTAAATAACTTTTATGAAACGATTGATCAGGAAAGTGAGGTTTAAAAAAATAGAATCGCTCATATACATTAATAGGCCGAATAATCCAACTGAAACCGCGGTTTTGAAATATACACTTAGAACATTTAATAAATCAGAAAAAACGGGTTTTCAACAAATTGATAAAAGAAGCTATCATAAAGCTTATGCTGTATTTAAAGGAGACAAATTAGTACATGTGAGTTTTGTCTTTAAAAAAAATTTACTGGGAAATCAATTAGGATTTAAAAGTGCTTATACAATTGGCGAATGTATTACCAATGAAGCTTATAGAGGGCAGGGCATTTATCCATCCACATTAAAGATAATAAAAAGAGATTTTTTTGACAACACGTTAATTGTGTTTGTGCATCCTGCTAATACCGCATCTATAAAGGGTATAGAGAAAGCAGGCTTTACCAAGCTGTACGAATTTACCATGTATCGTTTTTTTGGAATAAACCTTTATACAAAAAAAGTAAACCAATAAAAATGAAAGTTGATTTTTCTTATACATTTATTGACGAAACAAGTAGCACACATCTTTTACAAATTAATGAAGTAAATGACTGCAATAAATTATTTTCTGTTTCAGCAAAGAAAAAAGAAGAAAATGCAATAAGTAGTTATTTAATTCAAATAGAATTACTTCAAAAGACAAAAGTGAATGCTTCTTTAAATGCAAGAATAATATTTAATGGAGATGAAAAATTAGTATTTGTAAAATCAATTTTACCAAATTTAGATTTTAAATATTTTGTTCCTGACCAACTGGAAGTTTTTACAAGTAATAGAAGATTTATTATTTCTTTCAAAAAGCCTTACTCTTTAAGTTATATCTATGACGATAAAAGTATTGATTTTACCATTATTATTGATGCGCCTTTTATGCATCCTTCATGGGATTATTCCAAAGGACAAAGGATTTCAATCGCAGATCCAATAGTTGAAAAAGGCGTTAATTATAATATAGATTTTGATATTACGCAATTGGAAAGCTCAGCCAAAGTTGTTGAAATAAAAAAATCTCCTTATCCATTTTCTTATAAGGCAGCTTTTATTTTAACTGATCATTGCGATTTTGATACGACTGAAAAACTAAAATTATTTTTATATGGTAACAATAATAATGGCTGGTTAAAACGAAATCTAAAAATAACAAAAGGCGTTTTTGCTTTAGGTCCAAAAGAAGGAGAGTTAAAAAAATCAGCCTCTTTAGAAGATGAAGAATATGCAGCATTAATAAATTTATTGCATGAGGATGGAAGTGAAATTGTGCATCATGCACTTAAACATTCCGGGCAATTAACCGCAGATGAGTTCACCAAAACATTTAACCAGTTTGCAAAAAAATTTAAACCCCAAACTTGGATTGATCATGGTAGTTATATTAAGTATTGTTATAGCCAGGGTGGAAAGGACAACCCGGATTTCAAACTCATTGAAAACATGCGTAATCATGACTACAATAACCTCTGGTCGTTTGATGATGTAAATATTGATGCCAATCAAACTTTAAATATTCTTACTAATAAAAAAGTGTTTCCTAAACAACTGATTCAACAACTTTTTTTAAACTTAAGTAAAGGGAAAGTATTAATTGCCGGGCATTATTTTAGAAGTATTATTCATAGAAATTATACTAAGAATATTTTTAATGATTTTTTGATGTATAGTATGGCAAGTACAAAAAGTATATTCATAAATTTGAAAAAAGGTAAAAAATCATTTATTTCAGATAGTTCCCGATTTGTAAAATCAATTTTCAACTTCAACGACTTTAGAAATAACGAAATAGTTCCGTATTCCGAAAAGGAAGTACTTCAATTTGCGTTACCCTTATATCTTGAAAATCGAATTCCATTTGTACAGTATAAGCCAACTGATATGGTTATGTTTTATACATTTGAAACGACACATTTAATAGATATTTACAATGAAAAAAGTATTCATAAATTAATTAATGAAAATGGAACGCATATTGGCCACACGTATATTTTAAATGATTTGCCATACATAAATTCGATTTTTATTACCAAAAGAAAGAAGCTACAACTTGACAATAAATGGATTGAATTTTTAAATATACTCGAACAAAAAATTAAATCAAAAGAGGTTTGGAATCCAAATATGGGAGAATATGTAAGTTATAATATTAGCCTTTTAAACGTTTTTGTACAATACCAGGCAAACGGATCATGTATAATAAAGAATACAAATGAACATAATGTTGAAGGGTTTACTTTCATCAATGAAACGTACACTTCATTACAAGTCAACGAAAATGTTTTGCATGCCGAATATCAACATAATGGGTACAATTATTTTACATTGACGCTTTTGGCTATGAAAGATTATAGAATAACTTTATAGAAGTATGGAATAAACTTTTCCATCACTCAGAAAGTACTTCTTTCATTATGGATTCCAGGTTATTTCTCCCCATAAATCAACAAACAACTTCCATCCATAATTATATTTCCAGTCGGATATTTTGCATTGACCAATTCGTACACTTCTTTTTTTATGGTATCTATCATCGCATCATCCGCTTTACTGAGTGCCGCCACAACAGGCGCTGCAATTTCCGTCATCATGTCCCAGTAATTTTCTGCCGTTCCGCATTTCAGTGAACATGCAACTTCGTTGTCAGAAATATTTTTAAAACCTGCCTGCTTAAAAATGTTTGTCATTAAACCAGTTTGGGCACAGCGAAAAATTCCCGGAGCGCCGGGTGTCGGATCAGGTAATTGCATATTCCTTTTGATGGTATCGCCAATATCAGTAACCCAGGTATTTTTTTCAGCACTAGTCCACACCGAAGTTGCAAATTTGCCACCCGGTTTTAATACACGAAATATTTCTTTGGCCGCTAAAAGCATATCCGGAAAAAACATAAATCCCATACGGCAACTAACGCCATCAAAACTATTATCAGCAAAAGGAAGTTCACAAACATCACAAGCCAAAAACTCCACATTCGTAATTCCTTTTTCCAATGCATTTTCCCGCGCAATATTCAGCATCTCATCTGCGAGATCAGTCAGCATAACTTTTCCGCCAGGAATTAAAGCAGCAATACTAAAACCCGGTTCGCCCGTTCCGGAAGCGATATCTAAAATCTGTTGTGCGCCGGCATGTTTCAGTAAATGAATAATTCCTTCTGTTGCTGATTGCATGTGGTCATTCAATGCCCCGCTCCACTTTTTCCATCCAGGAGAAAATTTATTCCAGGAAGCTTTTTGTTTTTTACTTATTTCATGATGTTGATCTTGCATGAATTTGTTTTAGTGATATCAAAAAGATTGAAATTTCATTTGGTGTTTGGAAAGTTCATATTAACATTCGTGTTGTTTATTTATAATTTGTTTCAATTCATCAATAGTTAAGATTTTACTTTCTCCAATTTCTGAAAGACCTTTATGTATCATTTTATGACAATTGCTACATATTAAAGCAATTGAGGTGGCTCGAATTTCACGGACAGTAAATTCCGTTAGGTTAAAAAATAAGAACTTGATTCTTTGGGTAATGCAGAGCCGCTTTGTTTGTGTTTAA
>JBBSQL010000048.1:0-20803 GCA_038257845.1 Chitinophagales bacterium | reverse complement strand
CAGATAAGCTCAGGTATATTTTATCCCGCTAAATTTGAGTTGGAAATTTTGGCTGCTTCTCAGATTTTGCCAATAACATACAGGGCATTCATATCAGGAGTTTTACTACCGCCTTTATTTTCTAACGTGATGGCAAAGGCTTGAGCATCCGGCATGTTTTTCATTTTGCACATACCATCTTCACAGTTTTCCAACATACCAGCATCAACAGGTTTTCCATCAACGATTGCCCAAAGCTGGTATTCCTTCCCGGAAGGTGGTGGAATAAGTGTAGGCATTAAATATACATCGCGGGATTTCGTATCCCATAAAACAGTTGCAGTATTATTTTCTTTCCCTGGTAAGCCCCTCAACTGAACAATTTTCATATCAGGGTTTTCCAGCATTTTAAACTTATCCTGGAGAGAATTGAATTTTGCTTTATATAAATTATTATTTGCCTGGAGTGTATTATTATTTAGCAATAAAGCTTCATAATTATTTTTTGTGTCTTTATAATTTGAATAAAAATAATAATTGAGCGCTACACTTGATAATAATAAAATGATAGAAGCCACTGCGGCATATCTCCAAAAACTAAACACGTTTACTTTTTCGTCCCTGTGAATTTGATAAACATTTGCTTCGCGTGATTCAGCAATTTTCTCCGGAGAATCTTCTTTTTTAAATTCATTGTTCAGTTGATTCAATAAATTATTACGAACATCGGCTGGGGGTTGAATGGCATTATTAAAAGCATTTTTTTCCAGCAATATTTCAAAATCCTGGACCGTTTTTTTTATTTCGGGATATTGCACACAAAGTAATTCCAGGCTGGTAGCTTCTTCCTGCGAAGCAAGGCCCAGCACGTAGCTTTCTATAATCCCACTTTGTATGTATTCCTCTGTATTCACTGTATATCTAAGTTATCATTATTTTACGTAATTCTTTCAAAGCTGCACGCAGCCTTGTTTTGATCGTGCCTATCGGCAGATCAAGTATTTTTGAAATTTCATCCTGTGTATATCCCTGGAAGTATGAAAGTTCAAGTGGTTCCTTCCACTCATCTTTTAAAGTATGTACCATCCTGCGCAGCCCGATATGGTCTATATTGATGGTTACCTTCCCACCTGCATCATATACGTCTTCTGTGAACTCGCGGTTTTTTTGCGTGTTCTTATAATTTTTATTTCTTAACTTATCAATTGAAGCATTCCGTGTAATGTTCAGCATCCAGGTAAATAATCTTCCCTTAGCTGCGTCATAGGTTTCTACCTGTCTCCATATTTTTATAAAAACTTCTTGTAAAACGTCTTTCGCTATTTCCCTGTCTGGTATAATACTCACAATCATCTGGAATAGTGACCCTGAATAATTTTCATATAAATATTCGAAGGCATACTTTTGGCGCTGTTGCAAAAACAGCACCAATTCGTCTTCGTTATATTTTGTGTTTTCAGGCATTCAGTTATTGAACATACAACTTTAGGACTAAGAAACCAAATTTTTATACGATTCCATATCCATTAAAGTGTCGAGGTCTGCTTTGTTCCTGATTTTTATTTTTAACATCCAGCCATTCTCATAAGGGTCGGTATTCACGAGTTCCGGTTCCTTTTCAAGGGCAGCATTTACTTCCAATACAGTTCCCGCAACTGGCATAAACAGGTCACTCACTGTTTTCACTGCTTCAACTGTCCCAAACAAATCTCCTTCTGCCAGCTCATTTCCGATGGTAGAAATATCTACATAAACAATGTCACCCAATTCGCCCTGGGCAAAATCTGTAATGCCGATCAACGCATTTTCTTCTCCATCCATCCTGATCCATTCGTGGTCTTTGGTGTACTTTACATTTTCGGGGAAATTCATATTGAATGTTTTTTTTATTTCAGTAAATGTTTTTAAAAATAGTAAGAAAAATCAATTTAGCAATTTTATTTTCATGCGCACATTTTTTAGCGGCCTGTCATTTTGATCCGTAGGTAAAGCGGCTATTTTATCAATGACATCTAATCCCTTTATCACTTGTCCAAATATGGTATAATTTTGATCAAGCATGGGTGTGCCTCCAATCGTTTTATAAATTTTTCTTTGCGCATCCGTATAATAAAATGATGGATTCTCCTCCCGGATCTTGCATTCATAACTATTGAGTTGCTCATCAGTGTATTTTTTTCCCTGCACAATGTAAAACTGGCAATTACTGCTGGCTTTCATTGGGTTATCATCACGCGCCGCGGCCAGTGCACCTTTCTGGTGAATCAATGTTTTATTAAATTCAGCAGGTATCCTTTCACCAGGGCCTTCGCCGGCTCCAAGCATTGCAAGGCTATCTGCATTTTTACTATCAGGGTCACCGCCCTGTATCATAAAGCCCTTAATAACCCGGTGAAATAAAAGACTATCAAAAAAATGCTCCTTTATTAACTTTACAAAATTATCTCTGTGCAATGGCGTAGAATCTGATAACTGGATAATAATGTTACCAAAATTTGTAGTGATTTGTACCATTACAGGCTTATTGATAGTTTTTGCATTTTTTTTTCCGGATTGTGAAAAACCAATAATACCAATGCATAAAGCAATAATTACTAATAATTTTTTTTTCATAAAAGTTTTATAATTCCTGTTGTTCAAAATAAAATAAAATAAAGTCCTTCAAAAAATTTTCCTGTTCCATCAATGAGTTAGCCGGCAATTCTTTTAACTGAGCGAATTGCGGCCAGCCATCTTCATCTTTTCCAATATTTTCATAAAAACCCGCAGGAGATAATACTGTGCAAACCGCTACATGCATCAGGTCCTGCTTTTGTTCTTTGGTAATTTTTTTTTGTAGAAAATTAACTTCCTGTAAGCCAATTAGAAATAAGATGGCTTCCAAATCCGGTTTTTTCCCAAAGCGATCCATGAGTTTCATTTCAAGCTGCCACCATCTTTGTTGTAAATCATCCTGGATAATCATGCCCGCGAAATTAGGGCTTTACCATTTATTTATAAACCTTTCCCCTTGTTATTTTATTCATTAAAAAACGGTCATTTATCTTTGCACGAAATTTTACAACAACATGTTGCAGATACAGGTTTTACGTCAAAACCCGGAAACGGTAAAAGCAAAACTGGCAAAGAAGCATTTCCCGGGAATTGAAATCGTTGATACCATTATTCTACTCGATGAGCAATTAAAAAAAGCGCAAACTGAGAATGAAAGTATACAGGCAAAAATAAATGCCCTTTCTAAAGAAACGGGCATGCTGATGGCTCGCCGTGAAGTGGAAAAAGCAAACCTGGTAAAAGAAGAAGTCATTTCATTAAAAAATACACTGGCACCGCTTTCAGAAAAACTCGGCCTACTGGAAAATCAATTGAAAGATGCATTGGTCAACATTCCAAACCTCCCTTCTGATAAAGTACCTGAAGGGAAAATTCCAGCAGATAATATAATCATCCGTGAAAGCGGAGAAAAACCGTCACTTCCACCTTCAGCATTACCACATTGGGATCTTATCAAAAAATTTGGCCTGGTTGATTTTGAAACCGGCGCAAAAATTACCGGCAGTGGTTTTCCGCTCTATAAAGGAACGGGCGCAAAATTGCAACGAGCATTCATCCAGTATTTCCTGGATTACAACACAAAGGCCGGATATACAGAATACATTCCACCATTTATGGTGAATGAAGCCTCTGCTTTTGCCACAGGCCAGTTGCCGGATAAAGAAGGCCAGATGTATTTTATGCCGGCAGATAATTTTTATATGATCCCAACTTCTGAAGTGCCGGTCACGAATATTTACCGCGATACAATTTTAAAACAGGAGGATCTGCCAATAAAAATGACCGCTTATTCACCTTGCTTTCGCAGGGAAGCAGGAAGTTTTGGCAAAGATGTTCGCGGACTAAACCGCGTGCACCAATTTGAAAAAGTGGAGATCATCCAAATTACAGAACCCCAAAAAAGTTATGATACTTTGGAAGAAATGGTAACGCATGTGGAGCAATTACTTCAATCACTTAAGCTGCCTTATCGCATACTTTTATTATGTGGTGGCGATATGAGTTTCACTTCTGCATTGACTTATGATTTTGAAGTATATAGCGCCGCGCAGGATAAATGGCTTGAAGTAAGCAGTGTGAGTAATTTTGAAAGTTACCAGGCCAATCGCCTGAAATGCAGGTACCGCGATGAAAATGGGAAAATGCAATTAGTACATACATTAAATGGAAGTTCCCTTGCACTACCACGCATCTATGCGTGCCTGTTGGAAAATAACCAAACTGAAAACAGTATTTTGCTCCCTGAAGTTTTACATGCTTATATGGGAAAAAATAGCATCGAACTTTAATCAATAAAATTTCATTAAAATCATTTATCCAAATTGAATGAAACCTGGTTTAAAAAAAATTTTATGGCTCGCTGCCATTTTGTTTGTTTTCATCAATATTATTTGTTCCGTTCAGGCCTATCGCTTTACGCATTTTTATGATGAGTTGCCGGCTATTCATTTTTCTCAAATGAATTTTTTTCAAAAAGCAAACACATTGATTTTTGGAGAAAAAGTTGCCAAAGAAAAAGTAGTGGATTCATTGAGTATGCCGCATACCAATGAAACAATTCTAACGGAGGATGGTCAGAAACTCGCTTGCTGGAATTTGAAGCACCCGGGAAATGATACTATAAAAGTAAAAGGCACTTTACTGATGTTTCATGGCCACGGAAGTTGCCGCAGCGGCATTATCCCCGATGCTACTTTTTTTTATAACCAGGGCTGGAATGTTTTCATGGCAGATTTTCGCGCACATGGGCAAAGCTCAGGGAACACCTGTACAATTGGGTATTTCGAGGCTAAAGATATAAAGGCTGTATATGATCATGTAAAAAATAGTGGTGAAAAAAATATTGCCATGTTTGGGGTTTCACTGGGCGCGGCAACCATTACAAAAGCGATACATGATTATCCTTATATACAGCCATATAAAATTATTCTCGAATCTCCGTTTGGCACCATGAGAGAAGCTGCTGAAGGCAGAATGCGTTCAATGAAATTACCAGTAGAACCACTCAGCTCAATACTTTTATTTTGGGGAAGTGTGGAAACGCGTTGCTGGGCATTTAATAATAAGCCTGAAGAATATATTAAATCTGTGAAATGCCCGGTATTGCTGCAATGGGGCGAAGATGACGATAAAGTAACGCGAAAAGAAATAGATGATATTTATAAAAATATAAACGTAGCCAATAAAGAATTGGTGGTATATAAAAATTGCGGGCATGAAAGCCTTTGCAGAAATAATTTTCCAAAATGGTCCACAACCGTTAATGAGTTTCTTGATGCAAAATAATTATTCGCGGATTGTCACTTTTGTGCCGACGGGAATCATTTGAAATAATTCTTCCACGTCCTGGTTTTTCATACTGATACAACCCCATGTCCAGTTTTGATACTGATCAACTGCATAGCCTTCATGCGGCCATGTACCGTGAATGCCTACGCCGCCTCCTATGCTTGCATTTTGCGGGATTAGTCCTCGGGATTTGCGCTCATTAAATTTTTTATAACTCTCGGCATTCGGATAATCCAGCATTAAAAAGCGGTCCCATTTTTCATGCACACGTTTACTGATAATTGTAAATGTGCCTTCCGGTGTGCGCCTGTCGCCTTCCATGTACTTATCACTGGGATCATTGCTGCCAAAAACGACGGGAAATGTTACCAGCCAGCCCTTGCTGTCATAGACGCGCAACTCATATTTTTTCTTCGAGATCACAATATAATAGGATTCCCCCGGCGGATTAATATATTGAAATGAGGTGGAAAAAACAATCACTAACAGGATGCAGATGTAACGGATCAGGCATTTCATTTTCACAGAAATTTACTTTAAGTCAGGAAAGATGTTGTGTAAATTTTTGCAGTAGATTATTTTTGTTTTTAGAACGGTTTTTTTTGCGGGTTCGTATAAATTTTTAGAAAAAAAAATAAAAAAAACCATCCATGAAATTGGATGGCTTTTTTATGGACCTTACACACATTTTTTACCAGTTACTCAAACGGAGCCCAAATGCATACGGATATTGCACGAGTCCTTCCTGGTGCAGGGCATTGATGCTATAGCTTCCGTAGATTCTTACAGGCCCGATGCCCATTTCAGCCACGTAGGCAAAGCGCCAGGGATTGAGGTCAAAATCACCACGGATCTTTTGTTTTCCTCTTTCGTCACTAATTTGTTTATTCTTGCTGCCGATCCGGTAACCTGCGCTCACACCTGCACTAAAACTAAAGCCATTTCTTTTACCAGGTGTTGCATTGATGTTGATCATTAGCGGCACAGTTATATAACCGACATATAATTTGTTTTTGGAAAAATCTACGCTGTCTCTGAATATGTATGCGGGATTTTTATTGTATGAAATATTGTTATCGTAGCGGTAATTATACATTTCCAGTCCCAGGCCATATTTCAGGTTCACAACCTGGTGCGTCAAATTTAATTTTTGCATAAAAAACCAAAGGTTCACATTGGATGATTTTCCTGTATTTAATTTCAAGTCATCTTTGGTAAAAGTCGCACCACCATTGGCATGCAGGTAATTATTTGCGGCAGCAGAACCATAATCTGTTTTATCCCGCAGGTTTGCAAAACCAAGATCGAGGATCAGCCAGTTTGTACTAATAGTGCTATGCTTCTTTTTATAATAAGTTTTGTCGCCGGGGTTGATAGAAATATTAATGTTGGTACTTCCATCTTCTTCTGCTGTTTTTTTATCTTTTTTAATGATGATAAAATTGCCCACTTTAATGGTGTCCGGCTGATTTGGCGGTATGGTATCCGATTGAGCATACGTTGTTTGAAGGCATAATATTGCCACTATTGCAAATGCAAGTTGTTTCATTGTTGTAAGTATTAAAGGTGAGTATTAATTATAATTTATTTTGAGGTTTGCAACCTTCACATCTTTTTCATTTTTTTCTTCTTTTGCTTTTTTGCCAAAAAGACTTCCTGCTTTTTTAAGTAAGCCATTCAATTTTTCTTTGTTGATAGCAATAGTTCCAATGGCCAGCGTGTTGTCATCTTCGGGTGACGTGTCTAGTTCTTTATAAGCTGCTGCATGGATTTTAGGAGATGGCGGCTCATAAGCATAAGTGGCAATGCTATAATCTTTATTATCTGCTACGGATTCTTTGTCGTTGATCAATTTTTCGCGCTCGGAAATAATATTTTGATCAACATTTATTGATGGTAAAATTATATTTTGTTTTGGCAGAATATTGTTTGCAACATAAATTGGTGCTGTATTATTTTGCGGCAGATTATCTTTTTGAATTTGTTTACTGCCCTGGATTTCTTTTTTCACTGTCTTATTTTTTTCTTCCGCTACAATCACATTTTCATTTTGTGGAGTTGGTATAACATTATTTTTTTGAGAATCATTTTTTATACCGGTTGCCAGGTGTTTTTGTTCAATACTGGAAGGTGCTACAGGATTCGTTTTCGCAGTAATTGGAAGATTTGTTGTAGCCGGGTAAAACCACCATGCTGCAAGAATGAATAATAAAACAGCAGCTGCTACAGCAAATTTTTTCCAGGCCATATAACGCACTTTTCCTTCATGCTTATACAGGCTTTTCTTATCCGTAAAAATAATATGTGCGGGTGGTAAAATTGCGCTTTGCAAAGCATCCAATTCATGTTTAAGTTCCGGGTGTTGGAGATAAAATTTCTCTACAAAATTATTTTCTTCATTGTTTAATTCTTTATCAATATACAATAAAGATATCTCTGTATAATTTTTGGTATGTATAAATGATTCATGCCTTGTCAATTCATTTTTATTATCAAATAAAATAGCATGATCCGGCTGTAATTTTACTTCTTTGAGCAAATTATATTCCTGTGCCAGGTCGGGATTTTTTTGTATAAAATCTTCTACCATTTTATTTTCATCAGAAGATAATTCCTTATCAATAGACAGCAGGAAATATTCTTCATAATTGTTTCTGTTCACTTCTTCCATGTTCATTGTTTTTATTATTAAACAATATTTTCAGGTCTTACCAAATAAGATCTTAATGCAAGCCGGGCGCGGTGTAAATACACTTTTACCTGGCTTCCATTCAGCCCCGTGATCTTTCCTATTTCTTCATAATTATATCCCTCATAATCTTTCAGCATTACCAAACTTCTTTGTACTTCATTCAACCTGTTCAGTGCATCCTGCAAATTTTTTTTCAGGTCATGTGCCGGTCTCATCCGCGAAGCACTTTCCGGGAAAGATTCTCTTAATTGCACCCTTTTACTTTTTCTCAAATGATCAATCATTTGATTATATGCCACAGTGAATAAATACGATTTGCTTTTCGCCTGTTCCACGTGGTCTTTATTGATCCAGAGTTTTTCAAAAGCACTTTGCACAATATCTTTTGCGTCTTCTTCATGACGCAGGTTTTTTATTATAAATCGAAAAACGTTATCCGCGTATTGATGTACACATTCATTGTAATCTTTCTCAGTCATAAATTCCTTCTTGTCGTTTTGGAATGCAATTTCGTTCATTATACGTTTGATTAAACAATAAGTTACAGCAACTTGTATTTTTATTAAAACAATTTTTTAGATCCCGAAATATTTTAGTGGCCAGAAACCCGAACCCAAAACAACAAACCCAAAACAACAAACCAGCATGTATATTTGTAAAAATGTATTGTTGTATGAATGAAAAATTTGTCAATAGGGTAAAAGAAGAAATCGCGGGAATAGAATCCGCAGGCTTGTTTAAAAATGAGCGCATCATCAGTAGTGAACAAGGCCCTGAAATCACCGTTAATGGTAGAACTGTTTTGAACTTTTGTGCCAATAATTATCTCGGGCTTTCTTCTCATCCAAAAGTGATCGAAGCCGCTAAGAAGACAATTGATACACATGGTTATGGCATGAGCAGTGTACGTTTTATATGCGGCACGCAGGATATTCATAAGCAACTGGAAAAGAAAATCAGCAATTTCCTGGGAATGGAAGACACAATTTTATATGCCGCGGCTTTTGATGCGAATGGCGGTATTTTCGAGCCATTGTTCAATGAAGAAGATGCAATTATCAGCGATTCTTTAAATCATGCATCCATCATTGACGGTGTACGTTTATGTAAAGCACAGCGCCTGCGTTATGCGCATAATGACATGGATGATCTTGAAAATAAATTAAAAGAAGCTGCTTCAGCAAGAAGCCGGATCATTGTTACGGACGGTTCTTTCAGCATGGATGGCACCATTGCTCAATTGGATAAAATATGCGCGCTTGCTGAAAAATATGATGCCATTGTGATGTCGGATGAATGTCATTCCACTGGTTTTATTGGTAAAACCGGTAGAGGCACGCATGAGTACAGGGGCGTGATGGGAAAAATTGATTTAATCACGGGAACATTGGGAAAAGCGTTGGGTGGCGCGAGTGGCGGTTTTACCAGTGGCCGCAAAGAAATTATCGAAATGCTGCGCCAGCGTTCAAGGCCATATCTTTTTTCCAATACAGTTATGCCTTCCATTGTTGGCGCTTCCATCGCGGTTTTTGATATGCTTACAGAAACCACCGGCCTGCGGGATACATTAGAAAAGAATACAAAATATTTCAGGGAAAAAATGACGGCAGCCGGATTTGATATTAAAGAAGGTGTCCACCCGATCGTTCCAATCATGTTGTATGATGCAGTAATTGCGCAGCAGTTTGCCGCAAAATTATTGGACGAAAATATTTATGTTATTGGTTTCTTTTTTCCTGTTGTTGCCAAAGGCCAGGCAAGGATTCGAGTTCAGATCAGTGCCGCACATACGCAGCAGCATTTGGATAAAGCCATAGCGGCATTTACAAAAGTGGGTAAAGAATTAGGTGTATTGAAATAAAAGATTTGAGTAGCGTTTTCTCAATTTTTGCATATTGCGAAATACCTGTTTGATTGTTCAAATCCAATATTGTAAATATTTAATTTACCCTTCCGGCTTTTTAATTTCCGGTTCTTATGTAAATCAAATATTTCATGCGTTGAACCAAAAGATTGAAAGGATTCAATAAATGGGAGGATCTTTTTAAATACACTGATTTCTGCATTTACCCTTTCCCTGGTAAATGATATCTCTTTCATCGGTAAGAATAATTCCCTTTCCATATAAATTGCACATGTTGAAAATAAGAACGGCAAATTTATATCCACGATTATCTGTTCCACTTTAAAACAGGAACATTTACCACTATATTGATTTTTTCTGTGGTTTTCTTTAACAGGTATGAATTTATTGCAACCCAATAATCTTGAATTCAGTTCTCCGGTTTTGAGCGCGTCCTTCTTCTGAATCATTTGTTTTAAGTTGTTTTGTTTCCCCATATCCTTTCCAGGTAAGCCTTGCTGCGCTGATCCCTTTCTGAACCAAATAATCAACCACTGCTTTTGCCCTTTTTTCAGATAAAACCTGGTTGTCATTTGCATTGCCCACATTATCTGTAAAGCCACTTACCTGTACTTTTATGCCGGCATTATCCTGCATTAATTGTACTAATTTTTCCAACTCAATAATACTCACCGAAAGTAACTGGAAAGAATTTGTTTCAAAACGGATATTCTTTAAAATTACGGTTGCATTTAAAGTCACTGGTTGCAAAGCAATATTTTTTACAACTGTTGTAAATGCATCTTCTTTTTTCAAATCAAATGTGTCACTGTAAAATAAATAACCTTTGCGGTTTACAGTAAATGTGTAATTTTTTCCTACAGGTAAAGTGATAAAATAAAAACCTGTTTCATCTGTTTGAACACGCGTTATTAATTGTTGCGTGGAATCATCACTCAACTCTACGGCGCAGGGAATATTTTTTTTGGTAATAGAATCATATACATTTCCCTGCACATATAATGTTTTTATTGGCCGTGTATTTTTTGGTAAAATAAATTTGTATAAATCCAGGCCTCCGCGCGAATCCGCACGATCACTTGCATAATAGGCTGTAACGCCATCTGATGCTACAAATAAGCTGCCCTCATTTTCAATGGTATTAATAGGATAGCCTAAATTTTCCGGCTTTCCCCAATCACCATTTTCATTTTTATGCATAACATAAATATCTGTACCACCATAACCGGGCAGACCATTTGAAGTGTAATACAAAGTTTGATTATCCGCATGAATAAACGGTGCGAGTTCATCGCCGGCTGTATTAACCGAAGGGCCCATATTCTCCGCTTTTGACCAGGAACCATTTGGTTTTCGGTGACTCACATACAGATCTTTTCCGCCAAATCCGCCGGGCCGGTTACTACTGAAAAATAACGTGTTTTTGTCCGGGCTGAGACTGGGCGAACTTTCCCAGAAATCCGTAT
The DNA here is from genome assembly GCA_038257845.1 of Chitinophagales bacterium. GTDB lineage: Bacteria > Bacteroidota > Bacteroidia > Chitinophagales > Chitinophagaceae > JAFDXJ01. The sequence goes on along the minus strand of JBBSQL010000048.1, from coordinate 9,459 downwards.
TAATATTCGGTCCCAAATTTATAGGATCGCTCCAGCCGGTGGGTGTATTATAGGAAATGTAGATATCAAAATCGCCAAAACCCTTGTTGCCAAAATTGCCCGCAAACACCAGCCATTCACCATCCTGGGAAATATTGATGCCGCCTTTGGAAGGTTGTTCGTTCAGTGAACCTTGTATGGGTTCTGATTTTTTAAATCCATTTTTTGTGATTCCGCTTTCAATAAAATCTTCGCGAATACCATTACCACGCCGCGTAAATACAAGCAGGCTGTCATCAATGGTAAATGACGGATAATATTCTGAATACACTGTATTGACATTATCGCCTAAATTTTCAGGAGAAAAATTATATTGATCCGGATGCGCTTTTGCAAAGTCCAGGGCAAATTGATAAGAGGCTTGCCGGTACTGCCCGCTTTTAATACTTTTATCGCCGAGTTTTGGAATTTGCAAAAATTCAGTAGCCATTTTCAGTGCCTCATCAAATTTTCCCATACCGGCCAGGTTGATAGAATAGGGGAGTTTATAATATTTAAAATAACCCGTATCTTTTTGCTGCGCGATAGCATACATTTCTACACTTTTCGGATAATTTTTTAATTCCCCGTAAACACCCGCTAAAGATAAATAAGCGTCCACATAATTTTTATCCAGGTCAATTGCTTTTGACAATAAAGGCACAGCATTTTTTACTTCACCATATTGCAATTCTTCCATGGCTTTATTATACACATCAATAGCTTTTTTATTTATTTTTTCCGGGTCATATACCTGGGCAAAAATGGTTTTGCAAAAAAATAAAATGCAGGTGAAAATGAATAGTTTTTTTATGTGATGCATTTAATAATAAAAATTATAGTGAATGGAAAGATATGTAAAACAGAAAATATAAGATGCTAAATTTTATTTTTTTTAAATGGCAGGAAAGTGTAAAATAAATTATTGAATTTTTCCATTTTTCATTGATGTTCATTGCAAGGTTATTAGCATTTATTTTCCGGGTTTTGCTTTTGGTGTGATCAAAATATTTTTCTAAATATACCACCCTTCCAGGGTTGTGACTTTTCAATATTAATTTGATTGTTATAATTATGTCACCCTTCCAGGGTTTGTTTCTTCTGTGCTAAATTTTATTATTATAGCGAAACCAATTACACTAATTTATTAAACCACAGAGTGGTGGCATTATTATAGAATGTTTCTATGTTAAAGAGAAATAAAAACCACAGAGTGGTGGCATTATATATAATATAAGATTAATTATGGAAAGTAATTATTTAAAAATTGAAAATCAGAATCTTCATCTAGCTTATTTTTTTCATCGTCTCCTTTTTTTCACAGAAATAGCCTCAAAATTCCGTACAAAAATCGCCGCCGTGTTGTCTCCTGGCAAGCGGCCTTCAACCATTCCCGTGCTTATGTTTCAAATAAAATTCAGAAGAATTTCTATGGCACCTGTATATATTTATGCAATTGTATACTCAGCGCCCATTGCGGGTTTTCTTTTATATATTCAATGATTAAAGGCAGCATTTTTTTTTCTTTACTCCATTCCGGTTGCAGAAATAATTTACAATTTTCAGAAACTTTTTTGGCAAATTCTTCCCCCCAGGAAAAATCATGTTGATTATAAATAATAATTTTTAATTCATGCGCCAGTTTTAAATTTCCAGGAATAGGCGGCTTAAATTTTTTGGGTGAAATGCAGATCCAGTCAAAGTTTCCGGAAATGGGATAAGCGCCGGAAGTTTCGAGATGTGTGTTGAAATTTTGAAGTTGTAAACTTGTTGTGAGGTCATTCAAATCATGCATACAGGGTTCGCCGCCTGTGATTACACAGATGTTTGGTGTTTGTTGTTTGTGGTTTGGTGTTTGTTGTTCATTTTGGCTGCGCTCATTTCGGCTCATTTCGGCTGCGCTCAATGCAGGTCGCTCAATGTCAAACTTGTTTGTTGTTTGGTGTTTGAGGTTTGTTGTTGTTGTTTGATGACAGATTGCACACTTAGCTTCTTCAACAATTTGTTTGATTGTTTTATTTTCATGATTTTCTGCGTTCCAGCTTTCTTTTACATCGCACCAGGAACAGCCCACATCACATCCTGCCAGCCGGAGAAAATAGGCCGCTTTTCCCTGGTGAAAACCTTCCCCCTGGATGGTGTAAAATGTTTCCATTACGGGAAGCATAGATGCGTCTTTTACGATATGGGATTCATGTAAGATCATCTTTATTTCTGCGAGCGGTTGTTATAAGCCTTCATCGTATTTTTTAATAAACCGGTGATCGTCATTAAACCAACGCCACCAGGTACTGGCGTAATTGCCGAACATTTTTCAGATACGTTTTTAAAGTCCACATCGCCCTGCAGACGATAGCCATTTTTTTTGCTTGCATCGGCAATACGTGTAATGCCGACATCTATCACCACTGCCCCATCTTTTACCATCCCTGCATGAACAAAACCAGGTTTACCTAAAGCAGCAACGATGATATCAGCGCCAGCACAAATTTCTTCCAAATTTTTAGTATGAGAATGACAAAGTGTAACAGTGCAATTTCCAAAAGGCATATTACTACTTAACAAAATGCTCATGGGCCGGCCAACAATATTGCTCCTGCCAATGACAACTGCGTTTTTTCCTTTTGTTTCAATTTTGTAAAACGCCAGTAAAAGCATGATGCCATAAGGCGTTGCAGAAATAAAAGCAGGAATTCCCTGCACGAGTTTGCCGGCATTGATGGGATGAAAACCATCCACATCTTTGTCGGGATTGATGGCTTCAATAATTTTTTGTTCGTTGATGTGTTTTGGTAAGGGTAATTGCACCAATATGCCATCTATATTACTGTCATGATTGAATGTTTTAATTTTTTCAAGTAAATCTTCTTCAGAAATAGTTGAATCCAACCTGAGCAATGTGGATTCAAAACCAGTTTCAGCGCAATTTTTTACTTTGCTATTAATATAAGTTTCGCTGGCACCATCATGGCCAACCAAAATCGCAGCAAGGTGAGGCGCTCTTTTGCCTTTTTCCAACAATAGTTCAACTTCTCTTTTTAAGTCCGCTTTATATTGAGCCGAAGCTTTTTTTCCGTCTAATAATAACATGCGGCCAAAGGTAAGCGGGAAGCCTTAAACTGTCATTTTAGAGCAATAAAATATTTTTTTTCACAGTTTGATACATTTTTTTTTGGAAAATTTTGGCTTGAATTAAAAAGACGATGCAAAAAAAGTTGAAAATATTTTTTTAAATAATTAATTGATCATCAATACATTATGTATGATTTTTAAAAAATTTTAACAGTGCAGGCAGCGAATTAGAATGGTATATTGTCTTTTTAGGGTGAATGGGGAATTAACATCACGTTGATTTTATTTTAACGGTATGTTGATATTCCCTACTTTTGTCCGCAAATTTTAAAAACTATAGTCACATGAGAAAACTTGTAGTATTATTTTCTGTGCTGATGCTTACCTTTTGGGTAGGTTATGCGCAGGCCCAAACTACTTCCGGTAAAGTTACCGATGAACAGGGGCAGGCCATCCCTTTCGCTTCAATTAAAGTGAAGAATGGCAAAACCGGGGTATCAGCCGATGCCAACGGTACATTTTTAATTAAAGTAGCCAATGGTACTGTACTTACAGTTAGTTCTGTAGGATATATGCCAAAGGATGTAGTTGCTAATGAAGGCGACAAACTGCTTGTGCTGCTTGCAAAAGCTGCAGACGGTTCATTGTCTGAAGTTATTGTAACTACTGCATTTGGTATTAAGCAGGAGCAAAGAACTACGCCGTTTAGCGCACAGGTTATCAAATCTGATGCGTTGAATATTATTCCACAAAACAACCTGAACAATGCATTGGTTGGGAAAGTGGCAGGTGTACAGTTCCGCAGCCAGTCTGGTACCAAATTGAACAGCCAGGCATTTGCCCGTATTCGTGGTGGCCTGGGATTGAGTGGAGATATTGGACCAATTTACGTTGTAAATGGTACGATCGTTGGAAATTCCTACGATATTGATCCGGACAACGTGGAATCAATCACTATTTTAAAGGGTGCCAATGCAACAGCCTTATTTGGCGGCGCAGCATCAAATGGCGCTATTATACTTACAACGAAAAAAGCTGCATCTGGAATGCAAACCATTACAGTTAGCCAGGGTGTAACTTTTGACCGCGTTAGCCGTTTACCTAAAACACAAAACGTGTTTGGTGGTGGTGGTGTTGATCACTTAACAACTTATAATTGGAAAGAAGGCGATCCGGAAGAATGGAAAGCACTTGATGGAAAAGGTTTCCCTGATTATACTGATGATGCAAGCTGGGGACCAAGAATGCTGGGACAGGAATATATTCCCTGGTATGCATTTGTTCCAAATACTCCATACTCATATAAAACTGCTTCTTTTACACCGCAGCCTGATAATATCAGGAACTTCTGGAATCATGGTTATAGCACTAACTCAAATGTTAGTTTCGCTAAAGGCGGAGATGGATATAATGTACGTTTAAGTTACGGTAAAGAATATGTGGAGGGTTTGATTCCAAATTCAAAAAGTGATAGGAATATTCTTAACCTGGCAGCAGATTTTGATTTAAATAAATGGATTTCGGCTGGGGTTGATATGACTTTTAATACCCAAAAATTAAATGGCCAGTTTGATGATGGTTACGCCAATAACTCATCTGGTAACTTTGGCCAGTGGAATCATCGTGACCTGGATATGGGCATTATGAAACAGTTAAAAGATGCTCCAACTCCGATTGGTACGATCAATACCTGGAACTGGAGTGCAAACCCGGATGGTTATGATGCTTCAAATCCTGGCGGTTTTTATAAAGCTAACTACTGGTATAATTTTTATTCCTACATGGATAATCTTGATTTCAATCAGCGCAGAGACCGTATCTATGGAAATACTTACGTGAAAGTAAAGATCAATAACAACTTAAGCGCTAAAGTAACTGTGAGAAGAGATGAATTATCCACTTATTATGAGAATAAAACAAAATCCTTATTGGAGTCAAGTGGTGGACAAACCGGAGTTTTAGCGGATTATAATACTGGTAATGTAAATTTGAGTACAACCGATTATGAAGGAATAATAAATTATAATCAAAGCTTTTTCAATAATGATTTAGGAGTAACCGCTTTAGTTGGTGCAGATTTGTCAAGATATATATATAAAGACAATTCAGCTTCTACAACTAACGGATTTAAAGTGCCGGATTTGTACAGTATCTCCAACTCAAAAGATAACCCAACTTTTGGAAATACCCGGTTAGAGCAACAAACCAATTCATGGTTTGCAGCCGGTTCTGTGGAGTATAAGAAATTTGTAAGCGCAACATTTGCGTTACGCCAGGATTTTTCTTCTACTTTGCCTGCAGATGATAACAGCTTATTCTATCCATCAGCAGGTATTGCATTTACGCCAAGTGAGTTTTTCAAGGATAAAATTTCCTGGTTGTCATTTACAAAATTTTATGGCAGTTGGGGTAAAAAACCTTTGAACCTGGGTATTTATGCAAATAATTTTGGATATGGAGTCGCATCCAATACCTATAATGGTAACTTCCTGATGGGTTTCCCGGATCAGATTCCTGATCCAGCTTTAAGGGGTTCATTAATTACAAGTTATGAAGGTGGCGTGGAACTTCGTTTCATGAAGAACAGGTTTGGTCTGAATGTGAATTACTATAATGAGAAAATGGAAAACCAGCCGGTAACCATCAGTGTTGCCGGAGAAAGTGGTGTGACTTCAAAAATCATTAACGCAGCTTCAGTATTGAGAGAAGGTTTGGAATTTACTTTTGATGGTAAACTGATCAATAATAAAAACTTTAGCTGGTCTGTTACTAAAACTGTGGGCTGGTTAATTAATAACCCGGTTACAAAGATCATAGAAGGCCAGACTAAAATTCAACCTGCAGGATGGATTGGCGCATTTGGTAGCCGTTACGCAAGTGCCTACCAGGTTTTGAACCAGGATTGGGGCCAGTTACAAGGTGGTGGCTTCACTTATGGGGATAATAATCAACCAATGATTGATCCAAATACAGGTTTATATATTACAGGTGATCCGAACTACTCATGGGGAAGTATCGTTCCCAAATTGACCGGTGGTTTCCAGAGTTTGATGACCTATAAAAACGTCAGCCTGAATATCAGCCTCGATTACCAGTCAGGTGGTCATTTCTTCTCCCTTACAGAGAGTTGGGGTATGTATTCCGGTGTGTTGGATTACACTGCTGAAAACAATGACCGTGGCGTGAATGTACGTGACCCATTATCAGAAGGTGGTGGCGTGCATGTAACAGGTGTAAGTTCAGTGGATGGTAAAACACCCATTGATATGTATGTAGATGGCTTTACTTATTTCCACCAGTTTTATGGTTCAAAAATAGGTGCTCCATTTATTCACAAATTGTCTTACATTAAATTGCGTGAAGTGAGCCTGGGTTATAACCTGCCGGTTAAAAACTGGTCATTCACAAATAAATGGTTAAAAGGCGCGAGTATTTCTGCTGTTGCAAGCAGTCCGTGGATCATCTACAGTGATACCAAGAACTTTGACCCATCCGAGATTTCAGGTGTATATGGTGAAGACGGTAACCTGCCTCCAGTTAGGTCTATCGGTTTCAACGTAAAACTGAATTTCTAATTAAAAACAGTAAAAACTAAAGATAATGAACAAGAAAAATAAAATACTCTTATTGGCAGGTATAGTGATGGCGGGAGCCGCCTTCACTTCCTGTAATAAGTTTAAGGATTTTGGAAATATCAATCAAAATCCCGGAATTACAACGAGCCCAATCACCGCTGCATTGCTCACCAATGTGGAAGCTGGTTTGGGAAATTATACCTGGGATGCGGGTGGAATCACCACAATTTCAGGCTTGTATTGCCAGTATTATTCCGAAACGCAATACACGGATATTTCTACCTATTCAAGGCAACAGCCTAACTGGGATGGATATTATGCAGGCCGTTTGATGGACTTACAGACTATCATTAATTACAATTCTGATCCTAACACTGCAGCAGCAGCGGCAGCAAGTGGTGCTAATGCAAATCAAATTGCGATTGCCCGGATTCTGAAGGTGTATATTTTTGCCTTATTAACGGATTCTTATGGTGATCTTCCTTATTTCCAGGCATTACAACTTGATAATGGTATCGTGCCTTTTGATAACCAGGCAGACGTTTATGCTGATTTCTTTAAAGAATTAAGCGAAGCAGTTGGCCAGTTGGATGATGCAGGTAATGTATTTAAAGGTGATATCATTTATAGTGGTGATAACACCATGTGGCGCAAATTTGCCAATTCATTGCATGCAATGCTGGCATTGAGAATTTCTAAAGTAGATGCAGGCCAGGGTAAATCTGAATTTAATAATGCCTTAAATGGTAAAAGCGGTGTTTTTGGTTCAGGAGAAACTGCTCAATTAGATTATCCGGACGGAAACTACCCTAACCCGGTTTACAATTATTATAATGTAACATTAAGGAAGGACTATGCAGTATCAAAATTCTTCCTGGATGGTTTATTGAATAATGGTGATAACCGTGCAAGTGTATGGGCATCTTCAGAAATTGGTTTCCCTTATGGCCTTACCAGGGATAATGCCATTGCCTTCAGCAATGCTAATCCAACCTGGGCAAGATTATTCCAGGGGTCTAATACATCTGTAAATGATCCATTCTATCTCCTTACTTCAGGTGAGGTTTTCCTCGCACGCGCTGAAGCGTCTCAAATGGGCTGGACTGGTGAAAGCGTAAGCACAATGTATTCTACAGGTATTAAAGATAGCTGGACATTATATGGTGTTTACAATGCCACTGATTACAATGCATATATGGCTTTACCTAATATTAGCTTAGCTGGTGGAAATGAAATACAAAAAATAGCTACACAGGAGTGGACAACCCATTATCCAAATGGAAGAAGGGGTTGGGCTGACTGGAGAAGGACAGGATACCCTGTACTTACACCAGCAGTTGGAGCAGTAAATACGTATGGTATTCCACGCAGGTTTGCTTATGGTCAGAACACATTGACCTTGAATCCTGATAATGCAGCAGCAGCATCAGCAAAATATACAGGTCCTGATGGAGTGAATTCACAATACGCCAGGATGTGGTGGGATAAACCATAAGATTAAATAATTTGTAATAAAAATCTAAATCATCATAATGAAAACAACCATGAAATTTTTGGAATATTAATTTCAAAAATTTCATGGCTTTCATTAAAATTCAAAAAAACAAATAATATGAAAAAAGTACTTTCATCATTTTTATTGCTGAGTACAGTGTTTCTTTTTTCTTGTACAAAGGAGAGAGACAGACTGGCCGTAGCACAGGATGGTGCAGTTCCTGCGCTTAGCTTCGGTTTAAACGTTAATAATCCAATTTCTCTGGAACTTATTCCAGGTGCATCTCCCACGAATGACACAGCTATTAACGTATTTTACAGTGGTACTGGCAATGGTGCTATTGATGTAAATGTTGCCACAGATAATTCTGTAGTTGATGCTTATAATCTGGCCCATATGGATTCGATTCAACCTGCACCTCCAAGTACATATACTTTTCCCGGTACTATTACGATACCTGCCGGATCACATGAAGGTACGGGAATTTTTAGTGTTAACATTGCGGATTTAACTAATTTCGGAACTAGATTTGCTATTGGACTTACTATAACAAATCCTGGAGCACAATCAGGTGGAAAAAGCCTCCTCATATTTCTTACTGGTAGAAATAAATACGATGGCTTATATACTTTAACCGGCTTTACATCACATCCAACTGTAACTTCACTTACAGGGCCTGTTGGTCCTTATGCAGATGTTCCATTGATAACACTTAGTGATTATTCTGTAGTTTTAGGAATTGCGCATCCATGGGCAAACGGTTCAAATTCTCAATTACCTCCAGGATATGAGCCTATTTACACAATTGCTGCAGATAATTCTGTTACTGTTAGTAATTCTACTGGCATTGAGCAAGTAGATCTAACTTATGATAATCATTATGATCCTGCAACAAAAACAATATACGCCAAATGGTATTATACAGGAACAGGTGGTGACAGGATATTTACAGATACCCTTGTTTATACTGGTCCACGATAATTTTTAAAATAATATAATATAAAGGAGGCTGTCTCAAAATAAAATTTGATTCAGTCTCTTTTTCATTTTTATGAACCCTCTAATTGAAAATTAAGACCAGGGAAAAAATTTCCATTGAGCTTTTGTGCCAGGTGAACTTTTTTCAGTTATTTATCTGATAGTTTTTTCTTTTTAGGCGGCTTTTTTTCTAAGATTTTGTGCCAGGGCTAATAAACCAAACTCAATAGCGACTTTATCTTTTCCCCGAAGCATAAATCTCTTAAAGTGGTGGTTGTTTTTGATGTTTCCAAAGACAGGTTCTACATCTACAGGTCGTTG
>JBBSQL010000047.1:0-21084 GCA_038257845.1 Chitinophagales bacterium | reverse complement strand
AAGGTCAATATGATTTGATTTTCTTTATTGATTTTAATCTTCCATCTTTTAGTTGTTATCTGTTAGCTTTTATCTTGAACTCAAGGCGGCTGAGCGGAGTCGAAGCCGCCGTATATCAGGGCCGGTGAGATTCCTTAAAAATAAGGTTGGATATTCATTTAGAATCTATTTTCTACTAAGGTCAATATGATTTGATTTTCTTTATTGATTTTAATCTTCCATCTTTTAGTTGTTATCTGTTAGCTTTTATCTTGAATCTGTCTTTCCTCTGTGTAATATTTTTATAACGCATAGCTCCACGGAATTTTTTAAAGAATTATTTATAAAGAATATATATTTTTGTTGAATCGTATGGAACTCAGCACACAAATTATTTATTTATTCATTTTGGCTTTGCCCGTTGCGTGCATTGCGTGGACAGTTACGCATGAAGAAATTTTCCGCGAGCCACGCGATTATTGCGAAAAGAAATCGAAGAATGCTAAAAGTTTATTAGAAAGAAAATTTTTCTACCTCTTCACCTGTGAATATTGTTTTAGTCATTATATCAGTTTATTTTTTATCCTCATCACGCGCTACACATTGTTGTTTGCCGACTGGCGCGGGTATATCATTGCATTCTTTGCACTCGTCTGGATCGCCAATATTTACATGAGTATTTTTGGCCTCGTGCGCGTGGGCCTCAAAAAAGAAAAAGCAGTCACAAATCTCGAAGAGGAAAAATTAAAAGAGATTAAGGAAGAGAAGGGAGCGGAATAGTTTTTGGGTTTTTTATATCTCGCAGATCACGCGGATAGACGCAGATAAAACCTGCTATCATTTTCAATCTAATCTATAACGATATTGAGCATCCATGAAATTTCAAAGCCAATAAAAAAAAATACTACGAATTCCGCACTATCTGCGGGAAAAATTAAATTAATAAAATTACTTCCTCCCTTACGTGGGTCATTTATTTAGTTTTCTACCCACGTTATAAGAATATGGGTCATTTATGGTCGTTTTGTAAACAAGTAGAATTTGGGAAGAAAAGTAGGAAGTTGAATCAGTTTTTTTATATCCCGCTGATCACGCGGATGTACGCAGATAAAACCTGCTACCATTCACTATCCAAACTTATATAATATTGAGCAGCCATGAAATTTGAAAGACTATAAAAAAAATCTGCGAAAATCTGCGCCATCTGCGGGATAAAATATTTCTCTTCATTTTACACAACATCACTTTTTATCCACTCCAGCGCGAGCTCTTTATCTTTTAAATCAAAATATTTTACTTCCGCTTTGGTGAAAGGTCTCATCATTGTCGTCATCCATTTTTCCCATTCGGTATCACCGACAACGGCGAGTTTTTCAATGTCATTTGCGTGGCGGAATTCAAACTTCACGTCTTCCCAAAACGCTTTCATTTCCCAGCCTTTGAAATCCTGCATTTCAAAATACCAGCGGATGGTTTTATATTGCTCCAGCATTTTTTCCACCTTCGGAATTAATTCCTGGTAATCTTCTTCCGTTAATTTTTGGTGTGAGGTTGTATAAATGATATTGTTTTCGGCTTTGATGTGGAGCATGAGATTTTGATTTTATAAAGATGATGCAAATGAAGAGCAAGTAAGAATTAAGTACAATTTTATTTCATAACTATATATCTAAAAATACAATTATTGTTCTGAATTGTACAAATCAATTACTATTTTTAGAAAGTTTATAATCAATTTTTTCAGCCCCGATATATATTGGAGTTATGCCATTCTATATATTTATTCTCAGGTTGTTCAAAATTTTTATTAGGAATATATAGTAAATCTTTGCCATGATATTTATAATATTCTTTCCCATTCTGGTATTCTTCTTTGATTCTGGAACTTACTTCAACTTTTAAATTATTTGTGATGGTAAGATATCCGGTATCAAATAATTTATGAATATCTGATCTGAGTAATATTCCATTTGAAATAACGTGTGGTCCATAGTTAGAATATGGTTTGATATGTGCCGCTTCTAAAACGGGTAATGTTTTTTCGCCTGTCACGGCACACTTCCTGGAATAAGCATCCGTAACCAATACCCGAAAAGCACCTTGGCCCAATCTTACTTTTTTTAATATTGAACTTCCATAGCCATGAAAATACTCTTCTGCATCCAACTGATATTCACCTTCTATCACAGGTTTCAAAATCATATATTTTTGAAGAAGTTTTTCTATTTTTATCCAAATATCTTTACCATTTTCGTTTTCAGAATTATAAGATTTCCCTTGCACAATACTTCTACCCCAGTCAGCGGGCGTTTCAATCCAATCATTCTGATTAAAAAAAATTGGATCCGTCAGAACAATACAACCAATAGTGGGATTAATATTTATTTTATCTTTTCTATGAGATAAAATCATTTGGCTTAATTCATCGAATGTGCTACAACCATTTCTGTTTTTAAAAGTATCCCAGGCAATACTTAATGGCAGAAATGTATGACTTGAAAAAAAACCAATACCGGCAATTGCATTCAAAGGCCATTTTAATTTAAATAAAAACGGTGCTCCAGGATCAAGAACTTTAAAATTCATATTACCTCCGGGCTGCCAAAAATTGACATCTTCCGGATTAATCATACTTAAATATTTGTACCAATTATTATCAGTTACACCTAAGTAAAATTTCATAAGATTCTTATTTCTTTTTTGAATTTCTTCAATTTATGTTCAATACAAATTTAATAATTACCAATATCAATTCTTACAAATTCATTTTAAATCCTTATTTCCCAATACAAAACTTACTGAATATATAATCCAACTGATCTTCATGCGTGATCTCGCCGGTGATCTCGCCGAGATAATGCAGGCAGTTGCGGATGTCGAGTGCGACAAGGTCTCCGGGGATTTGCTGCTCAATGCCCGCGCGGATTTCTTTTAATGATTCATACACTTTTTCGAGCGCTTCAAAATGACGGGCATTGGTGATGATGGTATTTTCTGTAGCAATTTTTCCATCTAAAATTTTTTGCAGCATAGCATCTTTTAATGCAGGTACATGCGCGCCACTTTTTGCGGAGATCATGAATAAATTGGTACCGGAAAATTTATCGTTGAGATCTTCATTTTCAAAACTATCCATTTTATTGCCACAAAAAATTACAGAAGGATTTTCCTGCATCACTTCTTCCATAGTTGATTGAATAGTTGCTTTATTTTCCTGCGTGAGATCAAATAAATAAATGACAAGATCGGCGGCGCGCATTTTTTCATAACTTCTTTTCACGCCCATGGTTTCAATGATGTCATTGCTATGGCGCAGGCCTGCCGTATCCATCACGCGGAAAGCCATGCCGCCAATATGCAACACTTCTTCAATCGTGTCGCGCGTGGTTCCCGCAATATCACTTACGAGCGCGCGGTTTTCATTTAATAAATTATTTAATAAAGTAGATTTTCCTGCATTGGGTTTTCCGGTGATGGCCACCATTACACCATTCTTAATGACATTGCCGAGACGAAATGAATCACGCAGATCGCTCACCGTTTGCTGTGCGAAATCTAATAATTTTAATAACGCAGAACGATCCGCAAATTCTACATCTTCTTCCGAAAAATCAAGTTCGAGTTCCATCAATGCAGAAAAAGTTAGCAGTGATTCACGTATCTCTTTTAACTGATGGGAGAAGCCTCCACGCATGGTTTTCAACGCAGTATTTTTTGCGGCTTCAGAATTACTGGCGATTAAATCTGCAACAGCTTCGGCTTGCGCAAGGTCTAATTTTCCATGCAAAAAAGCGCGTAGTGTAAACTCGCCGGGCTTTGCAAGTCGTGCACCTTTTTCAATAATGGCTTCTATAATTTTTTGTTGCAAAAATGGGGAACCATGACAGGAAATTTCTATGATGTTTTCACCGGTATAAGATTTTGGCGCTTTAAATAAACTAATCACTACTTCATCAATCGCTTCGCCGTGTTGCTCGAGCATGCCTACGTGCAACGTATGCGACGGTTGCGCAGAAATTTTTTTAGATAAAAATATTTTGTCTGCGATCTCCAAAGCTTTTGTTCCGCTGATGCGGATCATGGCAATAGCGCCAATTCCCGGCGGTGTAGCGATCGCCACAATCGTATCATCCCAACCATCCATTTTTCCTCGCATAGTTTAAAAAATATGTTGTAAAGATATTCAATAGAAATGTTGCTGTTTCATTCAATGTTTAAAGTTTGAAATAAACGGAGAATTGAATTTGAATAATAAGCAAAAAAAAAATCCCGGAACAAGCCGGGATCTATAAATATTTATTTTATTTCTTAATCAGTCACCTGGAAAGTGATTGGTTGTTTCTGGCGGTATATTACATTTCGGCCATTTTGAACAGCGGGTGTCCAGGCTGGCCCTCTTTGAATTACGCGTACTGCTTCTGCAGCAATTCCATAACCCGGGTTGTTCAATGCTTTTACTTCAGAAATAGTACCGTCTTTACTCACAAGGAAAGAAACGACAACTGTATAATTTCCACCTGGTGCGCCATTTTCCGTAGGAATTTCTGCGCGTAAATTTCTTTGCAGGTATTTAACCCATGCATCAGTTCCTCCCGGAAATTTTGCTTCGATTTGTACGGTTTTAAATTCCTTATCGTAATCTTCTGTTTGCACTTTTGGTGCTTCCACTACACCTGTACCTTTTTCAACTGGTGGCGCGATCACATCTGTTTTCACACCTTCCTGGTTGATTACACCAATCTTGGTATCTGCAAGTTCTTCCTGTTTTGGTGGTGGCTCAGTTACAATTTCCTTTACAATTTTGGGTGGTGTAAATTGTTTGATCTCAATTTTCACTTCCTGTTTTGGCGGCGGTGGTGGAGGTGGCTCTACTGGTTTTTCTTTTTCTTTTACATTCGTAAGGCTCACGTCTTCCACGAGCATTTTTACGGGCTCTTCTTTTGCAGCAGGTTTGAAGAAGGAGAATAGTGCAGCTATTATGGCAATGGCAAGCATCGCTAATAAAGCTGTTGTGATCCGCTTATTATATGTCTTACGCAAATCATAAGCGCCGTATTCTTTGTTCCTTCCATCAAAAATTATATCCAGGACATCGGCAGATAAAATCTTATTTGTTTCCATACATTTTTTTTATTAGATGCATTTTCTAAATAAATACATACAATTATTTTGTACCTGTGGCTGTATTCGGATCTTCACCCTGTGTCAGCCTGATCAATTGGTCTTCCGGTTGTGATATGTCCACGAGGGCATATCTTCCGACCAGGTTAATTGACATTTCATCCAGGATGTTCACCACGTTTTTATACGTGGACTGATCATTGGGTTTAATTACCACCATGAATGAACTATCCGTACTATTTTTCTTGTCCATGATCACCTGGCGGATATCTTTAAAGTTGGATGATTTAAAGTTTTTCCCAGTCGCATCCAATATTCCTGTATAATAAAATACATTATTATCTTTTCCCAGCAGGATGGTCAGGGCTGAATTGTCATTCAGTTTATTTTGCTGGTTCGGGTCTTTTACATCCGCCGGCAGGTTGAGCTTAAACGCTGTGGGCTGGCTCATTGACGTGGTAAATATAAAGAACGTGATCAGCAAAAATCCGAGGTCCACCATTGGTGTGAGGTCCACCCTTGTTGAAAGTTTTTTGCTTTTTTTTACGCCAGGACCTTTTTTATGTCCCCCGCCCGATGAGGTATCCAATTCTGCCATGATACATTATTTTTATTGTCAGTAATTTGTTTTATTCCTTCGCTGTTGGCTTCTTGTCCATATTTTCTTTCCAGAGATCTGTACCTTCCGGAACATTTTGTGGATTCGTAACCATTTGAAACTTCAGCAGGTCATTCTTTTTCAAAGCATCAATAATGTTTTTAAAAGAAGGGTACATCGCTGCATTATCACCTTTGAGCAAAAGGTTCAATTTTTGCCCCTGGTACACATCATGCACAGCTTTCATCCATTCAATCATTTCATTATTTGCCGTGTCTTTAATTGGAATACCGGGTAATGTTTTCGAACTCATTTGATCCTTCGGCATTTTTGCCTGCTGGCTGAGTTGTGACATTGGTACGCCAATAAATGGCGCGGCTACAAGTGCTTTAATTTCACTTTCAGTTAGGCCGAGATTTTTATCTGTATTCACCGTATTCAAAATCGCCGTTTTATTTTCTTTATCAGTTGAGCCATCACCCGTTGAAATATATGCGCGGCCGTCCTTATCCATAGATACCATTATGATATCATTTTCAGGGGCAATTTTAGATGCCACAGATTTCGGTGTACTTACCGGCACTGCTTCAGAAGGTTTAAATTTTGTAGCAAGGATAAAGAATGTTAGCAGCAGGAATGCCACGTCACACATGGCAGTCATGTCCACTATCGTACTTTTCCTGGCAATTTTGGGTCTTCCCATTTTTTATAATTTTTTGTCGTCAGGTAATGAGATGCATCCACTTTGTATTTCCACAAATTATTATTTATAATTTGCAGCAAAGCTTTGTGTAAGTGTAAATCCGGATTCATCAATACCATACGTGATACCATCAATACGTGTAGTGAATACATTATAGAATATGATCGCTACTGCGGATGTACCAATACCCAATGCCGTATTATACAAAGCCTCGGAAATACCCTGGGACAAATGCTGTGCAGCGTCACCGCCTCCAGCTTCCCCGAGTGATGCAAACGCGCGGATCATACCGATTACCGTTCCAAGCAAACCAACCAATGTGGCAATGGATGCAATGGTAGAAAGGTAAACGAGGTTCTTTTCAAGCATCGGTAATTCGAGTGCCGTCGCTTCTTCTATTTCTTTTTGAATATTCAACACTTTCTGGTCTGTAGCCAATTCAGTATTACCAATCATTTCGCGGTATTTACGCAGGCCGGCTTTCATTACGTTTCCGACAGAACCTTTTTGTTTATCGCATTCTGCAAGTGCTTTGTCTAAATCTTTGTTGGCCAAATGAAATTGCACGCGGCGGATAAACTCAGCATTATTACCTGTACCTGAAGCTTTCATAACAGTCAATAAACGCTCCACGACAAATACAAGTGTAGTTAATAAAGTACCAATCAGGATCGGTACAATAATACCTCCGAGATACATACGCGGTAAATTTCCTTTGGGGCCTTGCTGGTCAGGCCAGAATCCGCCAGCCATATCAGGACGATCAAAATTACTGTTCGCGCCAATCACGTAACGCCATAAAATATAGCCTATGATGAGGCAGAGAAATGGCGCGATCCAGGAGATGACATTGCTTTTTCTTTTTGGTTGCACGGATGTTACACTCTTGTTTGGCGCTGTTGCGGTTGGTTTAAATTCAGCCATAACACAATTGTTTTTTTGTTTTTAAAATTGGATGATAAAGTTGTAATCTACAATTGTAGTGAAATTTATTGGTTTATCCATAAACACTTCAATTATATTTTTGCCAGCACAAAATAGAATTTTTATTTAAAGAAACAAATTTACCTGTTTAATTTTTTTATTTTTTTTAAAAAAAATGGTTCGAAAATCCCATTCATCAAAAAAGCGGTACCTGTTTTTTTAGAAAGTGTACATTCGCAACTTTATTACATTCAACCCTTTTTTAACCAAATATTTTATATGAAAAAATGGACACTCCTGCTGCTGTTGCTTTTACCGGCAACATTCGCTATTTCCCAAAAGAAAAAACCGGTTACTGATACAGTGCCCGCAAACACGGTAAAGAAAACGACACCGCCTGCCACCCCTAAAACGGCTCCGAAAAAATATGAAGATGTGATCACGGATAAAGCCATTACTACTGTGGGCCTCTTTACCGTGCACAAGGTGGATGATAAATGGTATTTTGAAATTCCCGATTCCATGATGAACCGTGAAATACTTACCGTGACCAGGTATAGTAAAGTTGCCGGCGGCGGAAGTATTTATGGTGGCGAACTGGTAAATCAACAAACCATCCTTTGGGAAAAAGGCCTTTCGGATAATGTATTTTTACGTGTAGTAACACTCATTAGTTTCGCAGATTCAACCAACAAAATTTATACGGCTGTAAAAAATTCAAACGTCAACCCGATCGCCCAATCCTTTGATATCAAAGCATTCGGCAAAGATTCAAACAGCGTGGTGATAGATGTTACAGATTTTTTTAAAGGAGATAACCAGGTGGTGAGCCTGAGCCCGCGGGTTAAGAAAAATTATAACCTGATGAGTCTTTCTCCGGACAGGAGCTTTATTGAAACCATTCACACGTTTCCAATAAATACAGAAGTAAAAACAACAAAGACTTTTATATCTATTCCACAACCCGGCGGACAGTCACAATCTGTTTCACTGCCTGCAGCCGAAGCTGCCGGTGCGGTTACATTTGAGTTGAATACCTCTTTTATTATGCTGCCTGCTAATCAAATGAAAAAAAGATTATTTGATCCGCGTGTTGGCTATTTCGCAGATGATTATACGGTATTTGGGGACGATCAGCAAAAAGTGAAAGATGATATTTTCATTATTCACTGGCGCCTTGAACCAAAACCGGAAGATATGGAGAAATGGAAAAGAGGAGAACTGGTAGAACCTATAAAACCAATTGTTTATTATATAGATCCGGCCACACCAAAACAATGGCGTCCTTACCTGATCATGGGTGTGAACGACTGGCAGAAAGCTTTTGAAAAAGCCGGGTTTAAAAATGCGATCATGGCAAAAGAATGGCCGGAAGGCGACACGACCATGAGCCTGGATGATGCACGTTTTTCCGCAATCCGTTATTTTGCCTCTGATATTGAAAATGCTTATGGACCAAACATTCATGATCCGCGCACGGGTGAAATATTGGAAAGCCATATCGGCTGGTACCATAATGTAATGCAACTATTACACGACTGGTATTTTATCCAAACTGCCGCCGTTGATCCCAAAGCCAGGAAAATGAAATTCGATGATACATTAATGGGCGAACTGATCCGTTTTGTTTCTTCACATGAAATAGGACATACCCTGGGACTTCGCCATAATATGGGCAGCAGCAGCAGAACGCCAGTAGAAATGTTGCGCAATAAGGCCTGGGTGGAAGCACACGGACATACCGCTTCTATCATGGACTACGCACGTTTTAATTATGTAGCGCAACCGGAAGATAATATTAGTGAAGCTGGTTTATTTCCACGTATTGGTGATTATGATAAATGGGCCATTCAGTGGGGCTATTCTTATTCCGGTGCAGCCAATGAAAAAGATGATGCAAAAATTACGAATAAATGGATCTTAGACAGCCTCAGTGCAAATCCACGCTTATGGTTTGGTACTGAATCAAATCCGTTTGACCCGCGTTCACAAACAGAAGACCTTGGCGATAATGCAATGATTGCAAGCAATTATGGGATCATGAATTTAAAAAGAATTCTGACCAATCTCCCGGTATGGACAAAAGAAGAAGGTGATAAATATGATAACCTGGATGAAATGTACACACAGCTTGCAATTCAGTTCAGTCGCTACATGGGTCATGTTTTAAAAAATGTGGGTGGCATTTATGAAACACCGAAGAGTGTGGAGCAAACAGGTGATGTATATACGCCAACGCCGGTAAGTATGCAAAAAGATGCGATCAGTTTTTTAAACAAACAATTATACGAAACACCAAACTGGTTGCTGGATAAAAATATTCTGAACAAATTCAGCAATCCTGTAACGGCAGACATCGTTTCATTTATCCAGGCAAATAGTATCAACAGCCTTTTGAATGCAGCACGTTTGAACAGGATGGTTTTAAGTACCAGCCGTTTTGGTGCTACAGATACGTATGGTGTAGATGATATGCTTACAGATCTGAAAAAAGGTGTATGGAGTGAACTCTCCACTAAAAAGCCGATTGATAATTATCGCAGGAATCTTCAGAAAACGTATGTTGAAGATTTGATTGCTATGATCAACCCAACGGCAAGCCCGGCGATTCAAAACCTGCCACCGCAATTAGCCGCATTGTTTAATACCAATGTAAAAAATACGGATGTTTCTTCCATCGTACGTGCGCATCTCAGCAGTTTGAGAAGTGATATTGTAGCAGCTATTCCAGGCACTTCTGATAAGCTCAGCAAATATCATTTACAGGATTTGGCGCAGCGAATTAAAGTGGCACTTGATCCTAAATAAATTTTTAAAATTGTTTTATAAAAGCCCGGTGAATACCGGGTTTTTTTTTGAAAAAAAATAACTCCTTGATCTGTTTTAAAAAAAAGAAATAAAGTGAGTTAGAAAAAAGAAAAGGCAAAAAAGAAAATAAAATCCTGCATCAAAAAAAATATATCTAAAATCCTTCATTAACAATTAACCATTAACCATTAAAAATTATTCCCTTCTTATCCTATATTTGTTTTTATGCAAAAAAATATGATCAATAATAATTTACAAAAACACACGATTGATGAAATCAGTGAAATATATAATTTGCCATTACTGCAATTAATTTTCAAAGCGGCTTCCGTGCATCATACAAATAATGAAACTGCGGAAGTGCAGGTCTGTACTTTATTAAGTATTAAAACGGGAGGTTGCACCGAAGACTGCGCCTATTGCCCGCAGGCGGCGCGTTATACGACGGATATCGAAGTACAGGCGCTGATGAAAACGGACGATGTACTCGCCAATGCACGTAAAGCAAAAGCTGCAGGCAGTACACGTTTTTGCATGGGTGCGGCCTGGCGGGAAGTGCGAGACAACCGGGACTTTGACCGTGTATTGGAAATGGTAAAAGGGGTAAATGAACTGGGCCTGGAAGTTTGTTGCACGATGGGTATGCTTACGGAAGAACAAGCGCAAAGGCTCGCTGATGCAGGATTGTATGCATACAACCACAACCTCGATACTAGTAAAAAACATTATACAGAAATCATCAGCACTCGCACATACAACGACCGGCTGGATACGCTGGATCATGTGCGTAAAGCAGGTGTTACAGTTTGTTGTGGAGGCATCATCGGCCTGGGTGAAACGCACGAGGACCGCATAGATATGTTACATACATTATGCAATATGCCACAACACCCTGAAAGTGTTCCCATCAATGCATTGGTACCTGTAAAAGGAACACCTCTGGAAAATAATTCGTGCGTGGATATTTGGGATATGGTGCGGATGATTGCAACGGCGCGCATACTCATGCCATCTACAAAAGTGCGATTGAGTGCGGGAAGAAATGAAATGAGCGTGGCAGAACAAGCGCTTTGTTTTCTCGCCGGCGCTAATTCAATTTTCGCGGGTGATAAATTATTAACGACTGCAAATCCGGGTTATGATGCCGATGCAAAAATGTTTGACCTTTTAGGATTAAAAGCGATGGAAGCGTTTAAGAATGAAGTTTTGTTGTAGGAATTGTTTTGGGTTTTGTTTTGCTTTGTTTTTGAAAGGATTTGTTTTGGGTTTGGTGTTTCTTGTTGATGATTTGTTGGATGCTGGCGGCTGAGCGAAGCCGAAGCCGTTATTATGTGTTTGTGTTTTGGTGTTGAATGCTGACGGCTGAGCGAAGCCGAAGCCGTTATTATATGTTGAATGCTTGATGATGGCGGCTGAGCGCAGTCGAAGCCGTTATTATGTTGAATGCTTGTTATTGGCGGCTGAGCGACTTGTACTGAGCGCAGCCGAAGTGAGCCGAAGCCTTTGTTTGTGAGTTGCTGTCTCTCGTTAATTATTATCATTTACCTCTAAAATATTCCCGCTATAAAAAAAAATTGCCGTTATATTTTCAACTTTTTTATGCAAAAATAAAATAAGGTAATAAGGTTGCAGGTATCTCTTTTCAATATATTTTCTACTAAGGTTTAAAGAAAGACGATGTTGAAATAAATCTTCGTAGAACACTACTTTCTTTAAAATCCAAAACCATATTATTGAAGTTTCAAAAAAATAAGGTTGAATATTCCTTTATAATTTTATTTTATTAAGGTTTATAGAAAGCCGATAACGAAGTTTGATGTTTTGGGCTTCTGGTTTCTTTTTGTTGAAAGGTATTGCTTTGCGTTTCTTGTTGTGAATTTCTCAACTCCTAACTTTTATCTGTTAGCTTTTCGCTGTTATCTTATTATTAGCCGCAAGATGTTGGGGCTCTACTTCATCATTTCCACGAACTCATCAAACAAATACCTTGAATCAAAAGGGCCGGGTGTACTTTCAGGGTGATATTGTACACTGAATGCGGGTTTGTCTTTCATGCGAATGCCTTCAATGCTTTGATCATTGAGGTTGACATGTGTGATGATGATATTTTCATTTTTTCGTACGGCTTCAGCATCAATACCAAAACCATGATTTTGCGTTGTGATCTCACAAACACCTGTGATTACATTTTTTACGGGATGATTTAATCCGCGATGGCCGTGGTGCATTTTGTAAGTGGGAATATCATTCGCTAAAGCCAGTAACTGGTGACCGAGACAAATACCAAAAAAAGGTTTATCTTCTTTCAGAATATTTCTTATCAAATCCACTGCTTCCGGCATGGCAGCAGGATCGCCGGGACCATTGGAAATAAAATAACCATCGGGTTCAAATTGTTTGAGTTCTTCCAGCGAAGTTGATGCAGGAAAAACGCGTGCATATACGCCGCGGTTTACAAGACAATCTAAAATATTTTTCTTAATGCCATAATCCAGTACGGCCACTTTTAATGCTGAGCCTTCCTGGCCTACAGAATAAATTTCTTTCGTGCTTACTTCATTGGCGAGTGAAAGTCCGTCCATATTTGGAACTGCGTCAAGCAATTCTTTCAGTTTTTTTATATCGGTATGTTCTGAAGAAATGATACAATTCATGGCGCCTTTTTCGCGGATATGCGTTACCAGTGCCCGGGTATCCACGCCTTCAATGGCCACTATATTATTTTTAATTAAATACGCATCAAGGGAATCATCCGCGAGGTAGCGTGAATATTTATTTTCAAGGTTGCGGCCAATGAGTGCATTGATCTTGACGCCATTGCTTTCAATATCTTTTACGCTTACGCCGTAATTACCGGTATGCACATTATTCATGATCAGCACCTGGCCAAAATAACTGGGATCGGTAAAAACTTCCTGGTAACCGGTCATGCCTGTATTAAAACATATTTCCCCGGTGGCAGTACCTTTTTTTCCAAAAGCGCGGCCATTCAAAATATGCCCGTCCTGTAATAATAAAATTGCTGAATTGTTTGTTGTGGGATTTCCTGGCTGGTTCATTTGAATTGCAAAAAAAATACATAATCAACAAATAGCGAAGTAATTTTTTTCACATTTTTAAAAAAAGTTGTGGAGTATGGGAAATAATCACCATAAATTATTTTTAAGCAGTCATAAAATTTGACTCAGAACTTCATGAAGAAATACTTTTAATAGAGCACAAGACTTTCCTTTGGAACAGTTTTAAAATGATGATTTTAAATTTATAAGACCGAATAAAAAGAATTGATATTTTAAAGCGTATCAATCGGAAGCAAAATCATTTAAAAAAATACTACTAAGCTGAAAGCTACACCCAGCCGACTTTTTTATACATATCATATCCCAATTTGAGTGCAGATTTTATTTGGGAAATGATTTGAGTGTCCAATTTTTTTATATGAAAACAGGATTTTCCTTTGAGCAGTTTTAATAATTCCGGCTCGAATATTTTTTTAATTTCACTCTCTACATACACTGGCATATAATAAAAACCTACATACCCTTTTTGAATTAAAATGGCCGCGAACCAGAGCTCCTTTCTTTTCCTGCCGGCAACTTCAATTTCTTTTTCACTTACCAACGTCATTTGTCCGCCGTCACCACCACGCAATTTTATGGGCCCTTTTACATAAGGCAATAACAACTTTTTCAACGTTTCAAAAACAGGAATAAGCTCGGGCTGGCCGGCAGATTTGTCCGCATATTTAAGGCCTGTGGAACTGCCAGTATTTTTAGCGTCTTTTTCTCCTGCAGTTGTTTTTTTGCGAACTGTTTTGGCCATATTTTTTTATAAAAATTAATCTCCCCAAATCGTGTCTTTGCCATTTATCCAGCGCTTCACAGCAGCCGTAGTCACACTCTTAGGGCGTTCGAGCGGCAAACCGAGGATACGATCCCAAAGCAGGCTGGCCATAACACCCAATGAACGGCTGATGGCAAATAATACGGTATAAAATTCATATTCCACCAGGCCGTAATGCACGAGCAATGCGCCGCTATGCGCATCTACATTTGGCCATGGATTTTTTATTTTACCAATGGTTTTAAGAATCGGCGGCACAGTTTCATAAATGCGCCAGATGGTATTCACCAATTTATCATCGGGCAAATGCTTTTTACCAAATTCCATTTGTGCAATAAAGCGTGGATCTGTTTTGCGCAAAACTGCGTGGCCATAACCCGGAACTACTTTTCCTGCCGCCAGGGTCTTGCGTACATAATCACCGATCTGTGCTTTTGTTGGTTCATCTGAGCCTAATTCTTTTTGCATTTCAAACACCCATTTGATCACTTCCTGGTTGGCAAGTCCGTGCAATGGCCCGGCCAAACCATTCATGCCTGCTGCATAACTCAGGTACGGATCACTCAATGCGGAACCTACCAAATGCGTGGTATGGGCGGAGACATTTCCACCTTCATGGTCTGCATGAATGGTCATGTATAAACGCATGAGTTCACGGAAACCGTGGTCATTGAAGCCCATCATGTGTGCGAGGTTTCCGGACCAGTCCAGCAAACCATTTGGTTGAATATGTTCGTTGTTTTTATATTTCCGCCTGTATATATAAGCTGCTATCCGCGGGAGCCTGGCGATCAAAATGATGACATCATCAAATGTTGGATCCCAATAATCTTTTTTATTCATCCCCTCAGCATAGGCTTTGGTAAAATAGCTTTCAGTTTGTAAGGCCATTACGCCGGTCACGAACATGGTCATAGGATGCGCCGTCAATGGTAAGGCATCAATGGTTTCAAATACATGACTGGGTACATGACTGCGTCTTTGAAAGATGGACGTGATATAAGCGGTATCCTCCGGGGTGGGCAATTCACCAACCAGCATTAAATAAAACAAACCTTCGGGCAATGGTTCAGAACCTTTGGCAGACTTAGGTAATTTTTCCCGGAGTTCAGGGATCGTATAACCACGGAAGCGGATACCTTTTTGAGGATCAAGGAGACTGGTTTCAGTAACCAGTCCGGTCATACCGCGCATACCCTGGTAGATTTGGGATAGTTTTACTTCCCCGATCTTTTTATCTCCATGTTCGGCGAGAATTTTTTTAATTTCTTTGATCTGTGTTGCAGCTTTGGCCTCAAAGCGGTCTTTCAATATACCCATGTAGTAAGTGTTTTGTGAGTTTACCCGGAGGGGCCGGGGAATTCCCCCTCTTTAATAAACCCGGTATGTAATGGGTGTAAAGGTAAAAAAAGAAGATTGCAAAAAAAAGTCAACAGAAAATAATATAAAATATTTTTGACTCCGGCTTTTCAAATTCTCTTCAACTTCGTTATCTCTATTCCAATAGAAACAGTGCATTCATCTCTATGATCTTTGAGACTGCTATGTTTATTTCGCGGCTTTCCTATATAAAAAATAGGCGACAACTATAAAAACCAGATCCGGTATCCAGGCAGCTATTTCCGGGGGCAGGTTTCCTTTTGTAGAAAAGATGGTAGAGAAACGGTCCATTAAAATAAATATGGCAGCTAGTACAAAACCCATGGCCAGGTGTGCGCCACTTCCTCCGCGCGCTCTTTTACTCGCGATGATTGCACCGATGAGTGTAAGAATAACTACGGCAAGTGGTGTGGCCATTCTCCGGTACTTTTCAATTTTTAGTGCATTTACATTTTCAGAGCCTCGTAATTCTTCCAATTGAATAAAGGATGTGAGCTGTGGTGTGGCCAATTTATCTTTTGCATAATCATCCCGACTGAGATCAAATGGCTGGAAATTAAAATTCATGGTTTTTTTTCGCGTGGTTGTGATATTTTCTTTCAGGCCATTAATCGTTCTTTCAAAAGCGTTTTGCAAAACCCATTTATTAATGGCCGTATCCCATTTGATATTATCCGCGCGAAGATTATACACGAGCGCCTGCCCTTTTACCCTATCCATGAAAAATACAGTACCAGTTTTTGTGGAAGTATCATAATTGCGTATACCGGCGTATGTAAATGAATCAATGCGAAAATAAATGGTATTAGTCACGGGCTGCAATGGATCGTAGGAAGAATTTCGATCTACATAGACAGCTTCAAAAGTGGTGCGGACATCATTTGCTTTTGGTATGATAAAATTGACCATCAACAGTAAAAGCAAACCAAGTGAAAGTCCACCCAGCAGGTACGGACGAAGAAATCGGTTATAACTTGCACCGCCCGCGATAATCGCAACTATTTCACTGTTTCCCGCCATTTTGGAAGTGAAGAATATTACAGAAATAAAAACGAATAAGGGAAATAAAAGCGCAATTATGTAAGGAATAAAGGCAATATAATATTGCTGGATTATCTGCATTGCACCCAGTCCGGATCTCACAAAATCATCCGTTTTTTCACTCACATCCACGGCAACGGCAATCACGGTAAACAGAAATATAGCAAAGAAAAAGGTGGTGAAATATTTTTTGAGTATGTAGCGGTCAATCTTTTTCATGCATTGCTGCGCTGCAGCTTCCTTTTTATAAAAAGTCAAAAATACATGATTTGGAGTATTGAATTTTGTGTTTAACAACAAGAGGTCTTTTGGAATATTATTTCAGGTTAGGTTAATATTCACATTTAGCGCCTGCTAATTTTTTATATATAAAAAACAAATAACTACGCTGATAGTACTGCAAAATAAAAAAATATTAAAAATCTTTTTCCGAAATTTTGAAGTCAATGCAGCAGTAAGGCTAAAAATAAAGAAAAGGAAAAAGAGTGCAATTAAAATAAAAGTCCAAAAATAAAACTCAAAATAAGTGTCGTGTATATGGATTGAAAAATATGGATAGTTTAAGTGAACTTCGCTGCCAAAAAATAAGCAAAATAGTATAATACACCAGGTAACAACAAAGATTCCATATTTCATAATTGGTTAGTTAAAGATATATTGATATGAAATTATTTTTGAGTCATAAATATTATTATACTGAAATGATAATCGGTCCTGGTGGGAGATGTTCAGTGTTTAAAAGTTCATTTATTTTTGATACTAAATTTTTCATTTCCTTATATTGATTAATTTTTGCAGACAATACAAAAACTGTTATGAGTATTTCAAAAAATTTTGCTGATGCTGTAAATTTTTATCATAGGTTAAAAGAGCGTCAAAATTATTATCTATCATGCGTTTGAGAAGATCGCCATTTTTAATTCCATTCCATCGCTTTTCCCGAACAGTATAAATTTCATGTTCCGGGAAATCCTGTTTTAGATGTTTTGGTGAATTTTCATCTAACAGAAGTCGCATACAAATCCGATATATCTTTTGAAGAAATAATTTTATTAGCAAGGTTTAATACGGCAACTGCGTTTTCCCGGGAAACGGTGGGAAAATCATCCAGAAATTCATTTAATGACACCCCAGCTTCCAAATGATCAAACAAACTTTCAACAGGAACGCGCGTACCTTTAAAAACAGGTTGACCTCCTAATATTTCTTCATCTATAGTAATAATTTCCTGAAGATTCATAAACCAAATTTAATGAATAAATGTCAACTCATTTGATTTTATTATTTAATGAAAGACTTATTAAATGCTTCTAAAAAGGAACGCATTGGACTAACTAGTTTAAATATGATACTTTTTTAATAAAATACTACTTCTAAATATACAAATTATTATAAAATATGTAAAACTTAAAAATAGTTTACATTTTTGTATAAATTCGTAAAATAAATTTCATGACATGGAAGCTGTTTTAATAAATGTGAAAAAAAAATCGGATGTCACACTTCTCGTATCACTTGCAAAGAAAATGGGAATGTCTGCAAAATCATTAACAAAAGTTGAAGTTGAAGATTGGCAACTTGCTCAAAAGATTGAATCCGGAATGAAATCCAAAAATGTTCAACGCAATGAAATCATGAAAGCCTTAGACAAATGAAGGTTCAATTCAAAGAATCATTTTTAAAAGAGCTTAAAAAACTACAAAACAAGAAGTTAAAAGGTTCTATTTATGAATGTATAATTCAGGCAGAAGGTGCTGGAAAATTATCTGAAATAAAAAATCTTAAGAAATTAAAAGGATACAATATTTATTACCGGATAAGAATTGGTGATTACAGAATTGCCTCAAGATTGAAGAAAAAGTAATTTTCTTTGTTGTTTTTGAACACAGAAAAGATATTTATAAAGATTTTCCTTAAAGTTTAAAAAGTAAAACTTTCATTTTACAAAATCACTTTCAAATTCCGCCTGTTCCAAAAGGCAACTTTGTTCCTGGCGTATAATCGCGGTAAAACCCTACCCTGCTTTGATTGGAAAGATTTTCATCACCCGCAGTCCCGGAAAACCCATCATGACAATCCACAAAAAAACGAATGGCTTGTAAATGACCGTTTTCATCAAAAATCAATGATTTATAATTAATCGTTATGCCTTTTTGTGAAAGATCCATTTTAATTTTTACGAGATCATTAAAATCGAGTTGACGGTTAAATACAACTTCAATTCTTTTATCGTTCCCATGTTTATGACCAGGAATAATATTTGTAAAACTACTTGTTGAAATAATTAATACAGTAATGATAAAAAGAGACAATAATTTTTTCATGATTGTAATTTTTAAAGTGTGTGACTGATAAATGTAGTGCTTCCTACTATTTAATCCAAAAATATAATAACTGCAAAGGCGCTTATCGGGAGACAACGCGGCGGCAGAAAACTTCAATTACAACTTTTTTTAAAAAAATATTTTCCCCTATTCCAGCGCCAAATCTAATACCTGCTGCATGGTTTTTACATACAAAAATTCCAGTCCTTCAATGAAGTCGGGATTTATCTCTGAAATATCTTTTTCATTCAAGGCACAAAGAATTATTTTTTTCAGTCCGGCGCGTTTCGCGGCCAAGACTTTTTCTTTTAATCCACCTACCGGTAATACCTGCCCGCGCAATGTGATTTCTCCCGTCATCGCAATAAAAGGCTTTACCCGCCTCCCGGTGAAAGCGCTTGCTAATGCAGTGAACATCGTAATGCCGGCGCTCGGCCCGTCCTTTGGCGTAGCGCCTTCGGGCACATGTACGTGTACATTTTTTTTGCTGAAAATAGCGGGATCAATATCATATTTTTTGGCGTTCACCTGCAAATACGTATAAGCCGTTGTGGCACTTTCTTTCATTACATTGCCCAAATTCCCCGTGAGTTTTAATTCTCCTTTTCCTTCGCTCAATGCAGTTTCAATAAATAAAATATCGCCGCCTACATAGGTCCAGGCAAGTCCTACAGCAACGCCCGGAATATTCGCCGTTTTATAAATTTCATTGGTATAGCGTTGCCTGCCTAATATTTTTTCTACACTTTGCAGTGAAAGATTCGCGCTTATTTTTTTACCCATGGCAACTTCTTTCGCCTGGTTGCGCATAATCGCAGCCAGCCTGCGATCCAGCTCACGTACACCGCTTTCACGTGTATAATTTTCTATCACTTTTTGTATAATCTTATCATTGAGTTTGATATTGATCTTATCCAAACCATGCGCTTCTTTTTGTCGTGGTATCAAATGTCTTTTTGCAATTTGAATTTTTTCTTCCACCGCGTATCCACTGAGGTCAATGATCTCCAAACGGTCGCGCAATGCGGGCTGAATATTTTGTAAATTATTTGCTGTGGCTATAAATAAAACCTTGCTCAGGTCATATTCCATTTCCAAATAATTGTCATAAAAACTATTGTTCTGTTCGGGATCTAAAACTTCGAGTAAAGCAGAAGAAGGATCACCACGAAAATCATTTCCCACTTTATCTATCTCATCCAAAATAATTACGGGATTCGAAGTTTTCACCTTGCGGATATTTTGCAAAATCCGTCCGGGCATCGCGCCAATATAGGTTTTGCGGTGGCCGCGAATTTCACTTTCATCATGCAAACCACCCAAACTTAACCGTGCATATTTTCTTCCCAAAGCATGTGCAATACTTTTTCCTAAAGATGTTTTACCAATTCCGGGTGCACCAACAAAACAAAGAATCGGGCTTTTCATATCACCCTTCAATTTTAAAACAGCGAGGTATTCGAGAATTCGTTCTTTGATTTTTTTCATGCCATAATGATCTTCATCTAAAATCGTTGCGGCTCTTTTTAAATCATAATTATCAATACTATATTCTTCCCAGGGCAGGTCGAGCATGAGATCCAGGTGATTATATACAAGTGAATAATCCGGTGTACTGGAATGCATGCGCTCCAATTTTTCAATGCCCGATTTGAACGCGGCTTTGGCTGTATCCGGCCATTTTTTTTCTTCTCCTTTTTTCTTCATTTCAGTCAGCTCACGATCATTCGGATCACTTCCGAGTTCATCTTTAATACTTTTTAATTGTTGTTGTAAAAAATAATCGCGCTGCTGTTTGTCAATCTCCGTGCGGGTTTTAGAAGTTACTTTATTTTTTAATTCTACAAATTGCAATTCTTTATGCAGTAAGGTCACCAGTTTTTC
The DNA here is from genome assembly GCA_038257845.1 of Chitinophagales bacterium. Taxonomy (GTDB): domain Bacteria; phylum Bacteroidota; class Bacteroidia; order Chitinophagales; family Chitinophagaceae; genus JAFDXJ01. Next base: position 479 of record JBBSQL010000047.1, on the reverse strand, counting down.
CGCGCGCAATTTTAAATTATGCGTTTCCAATAATTCCTGCTTTTCTGCAATGCCGCAATTCAAATTACTGCTGACGAAATTTATTAAGAAAGAATGGCTTTCAATATTTTTTAAAATTATGGATGCTTCCGCGGGCATCTGTGGCGAAAGATGAATGATCTGCGCAGCGATCTCTTTAATGCTACTGATATACGGTTCGATGTCTTCATCACCCGGCTTTGTTTCATCTTTTAAAATTTCAATTTTTGCTTTGAAATAAGGTTCTTCTTCCACGATACTTTCTATGCGAAATCTTTTTTTCCCTTGTATAATGATGGTTGTTCCGCCATCCGGCATTTTGATCAGTTTCACGATCCTGGCGACCGTGCCCACTTCGCAAAGATCCTGGAAACCGGGTTCCTCAATGTTGATGTCTTTTTGGGAAATTACGCCAATCATCTTATGACTTTTATAAGCATCATTCACCGCTTTAATACTTT
>JBBSQL010000046.1:0-21433 GCA_038257845.1 Chitinophagales bacterium | reverse complement strand
CTGCAAATGTTGCAATGGTAGCCAGGATTAAAGCTGCTTTATAGTCTAGTGTTCCGCTTCCCCAAAGAGTGGCTACACCTTTAAAATTATCATTACCTCCATTGGAATAAGTGAGAAAAAGAACTGCAATAAAAAGGAAAATAAGCATATTTAATTTTTAAATTTTAAGCAACTGTGCCGCCGCAACTGGATCCCGCGCCGGCAGTACATCCATAACAATGTTGTCCTATCAGAATATTCCTTTTATTTAATTCACCAGCATTAAATTCTCTAATGTGTTTTGACTGAGTACCAACTTTCATTTCGAGCATCTGGTTAAAATCGCAATCATACATATAACCATCCCAACCTATTGAAATAGTATTGCGGCACATCACTTTGGCGGCTGCTACAGGATTATAAGCGTTCACTAATTTCTCCATATATGTTTCGTAGTTGCCACTCTTTAAAAGATAGTCCAGGTAACGATTGATGGGTAAATTGGTAATTGTAAACAAATGATTAAACACAATTCCAAATTCCTTCATCAGCGCTTCTTTGTATTCTTTTTCCAGTGCCTGCTGTGATGGTGGTAAAAAAGCGCCCGCAGGATTATACACTAAATTTAAAATCAATCCTGTTTCGGCTTTACCATAACCTGCCTTATTCAACATTTGCAATGCCTGGATACTTTTTTCAAACACATTATTCCCGCGTTGCCTGTCGGTTCTGTCTTTTGTATAAAACGGAAGTGAAGACACCACTTCTATATTATTTTGTTTGTAAAATTCAGGAAGGTCGAAATACTTTTTGTTCGCGAGAATAATGGTAAGATTACACCGCACAATAATATGCCTGTCGAGTTTTTTTATTTCTTCAGCAAACCACCTGAAATCCGGATTCATTTCCGGCGCACCGCCCGTGAGGTCAACTGTTTTTAAAGAAGGATTATTTTTAAGGACATCTATACATTCCTGCATTGTTTCTTTGGTCATAATCTCCTTGCGGTCAGGCCCGGCATCTACATGGCAATGCTGGCAGGTTTGATTGCACATCTTTCCTAAGTTTACCTGGAAAATTTCAATACCAGTTGGTTTAAGTGGATACAAACCGTTTTGTTGTAATTTTTGTTGAAACGGCACTAATACAAAATCACTAGCCTGTCTATGTTCAAGTATTTCTAATTGATTTTGCACATCAGCAAGTGTATGGTGCTGTCCATGTAAAGAGATTTTACTTTTTGTTTCGGGTATCGCTTCTGTATTTCCTATCATGATATTCTTTTTTTGAGCAATGAGCTATCAGTTTTGGCCAGTATTCTTTTCCCCTTCGGGAGTTAGGTGACTTTTACATGATTATCACTTTCACTTTATGCATCATCTATATGCTATGTACGAAGAAAACGCTGCCACGGATAGTACTTACCACTTGTTAGACTTTTTAGTCGGATAGTTTTGAAAAACCTGACAGAACAAAAAATATTTTTTAGAATATTTAAGAATACGCTATTAATAGAATAGCGAATTGAAACAAATCCGAATAATTTTTTATATTGAAATTGGCTTGCAGAATTTACGAAGTATAAGAATAGTGTCATACTATACTTCACGCCAATTAAACTATGAAGTTGCCAACTTTTAAAAGTTAGAAAACTCTTCATTTATAAAAATAAATCTTATGCAATCAATCTTTTGTATGAGCGACTTGTGCTACTCAATAAGCCTGGTGATTACTTGTGTTTCGCTATGCAATGTTTTATGAACAGGACATCTATCAGCTATTTCAAGTAATCGCTTTTTTTGCTCATCAGAGAGAGCGCCTTCCAATTTAATTTCCCTGTTAAACGTGTCTATTTTTGCAGAATTATCTTCGCAATTCTTGCAATCTAAAGCGTAATCCTTGTTATGATTTATATGAACAGTGACATTTAAAACTTCCCATTTTTTTCTTCGCGCATACATTTGAATAGTCATGGCAGTGCAGGCTGCAAGCCCTGCTGAAAGGAATTGATAGGGTGAGGGGCCAAAATTATTTCCACCAACATCTGTTGGCTCATCAGCGATAAAAGAATGATCGCCCAGCTTTAAATGTGTAGTGAATTGATCTTCGCTATCTAAACTGGCAGCCACTTCTTTTCCGGAAAATACTTCTTTTTCTACCGGAATATCAACATACCTGGAAGCCCATCCGGCAATAACATTTCCAACGTATTGTGAATCATCTTTTCTGGAAAGCAAATGATTGGCACCGTCAAGAGAAACAAAACTTTTTGGATGCCGGGCAGCTTTGAATATTTCTTCTGCATTTTTTATGTTTACGGTATTGTCTTGCGGGGAATGAAGTATAAGCAACGCCTTCCCAAAATTACTTACCACGTCAGTTAGTGGCTTGTTTTCCAGGTCGTCCAAAAATTGTTTTTTGATAGTGAAATTTCTTCCTGCCAGGTTCACTACGGCTTGACCGTTTTTGATGATTTCCCGGGCGCTGCTTTTCAGCAGGTGCGTTATGTGTGAAGGGCTGCTGGGCGAGTTGATAACGGCAACTGCTTTTACCGATGGAATTTGTGCTGCGGCAAAAATTACTGCAGCGCCACCCAATGAATGGCCGATTAATAATGTGGGTGCCAGGTAATTTTCTTTTAAGTATGCAGCGGCAGCTACCAGGTCATTCACGTTTCCTGAAAAGTTGGTATTTTCAAAATCACCATCGCTTTCGCCCAGTCCGGTAAAGTCAAAACGCAGCACACCAAAGCCTGCATTGGTGAGCGCTTGCCCTATATTTCTAACGGCATTCAAATTTTTGTTACAGGTAAAGCAGTGTGCAAATAGGACGAAGTTGTGAGGTTGACGATTTTTTGGAAGCTCCAAACGTCCGGCAAGAAGTTCTTCATTTTTGTTTTTAAAGGATACTTTGAGCATATTCATATTTTGAGTATATTATTTTATGATTGTTACTTTACAGATGTTAAAGAACGTGAACAAATGACCAGGATTATTTAGTTTTTAATTCTTTATCCCTGCACCTAATGATTTCAGCAATTATCCCTGTCCATCCGGTCTGATGTGAAGCCCCGATGCCTCTTCCATTATCTCCATGAAAAGATTCATAAAATAAAACAAGATCTTTAAAATGCACATCGTTGTTAAACAATTTGTTCTGGCCATTTACCCGTCTATTTTCTTCTTCATCAAAAGTAAAAATCCCTGTGAGCCGATTTCGTAAATCTTCAGTCACTGTTGCCAGGTTAACCATATTCCCTGAATGAGAAGGTAATTCTAATTTAAAATCATTTTTGAAATATTGATCATATTTCTCCAGGGCTTTTATCATGAGGTAGTTCATGGGCATCCATACCGGGCCGCGCCAATTTGAGTTCCCGCCAAATAGTGAAGAATTGGAATCGCCGGGCTGATAATTTAAGCCAAACTCTTTGCCTTCAATATTTATTTTGTAAGGTTTCTCATGAACTTTTGAAAGCGAACGAATTCCTACAGGAGATAAAAATTCGTTTTCATCAAATAAAGCGCTTAAGATTTTTTTTAATCTTTTATGAGGTGCTAAAGAAAGAAGTATCTTATCTTTTTTATCAATATCCTCTATTACCTGGTATTGATCATTTTTTTGCTGGTATTTTATAAACCATTTCAGGCGATGGTGAAAGTCCGGTAGTTTTTTCAACAATGATTTATCAATAACGTGCACTGCAAACAATGAAGTAAGGCCAACGAGAGAGCGCACTTTAACTGGGATAAAACTTTTGTCAGGCATTTTTAAAACATCATAAAAAAATCCTTCTTCCTCATCCCAGGCTCCTTTAAAATCTTCCCTGATATGATTGATTGAACTGGCGATATACGTAAAATGCTCGAAGAATTTCGTTGCGAGATCTTCATACGCTTTATTTGTTTGAGCCAGTTCCAGCGCGATTTCCAGCATGTCTAAACAATACATTCCCATCCATGCCGTACCATCAGCCTGCTCCAGGTGTCCACCTCCCGGAACGCTGTTTCTGTCAAAGATTCCAATATTATCAAGCCCTAAAAAACCTCCTTCAAACACATTATTATTCAGCCTGTCTTTACGGTTTACCCACCAGGTAAAATTGATAAGCAATTTTTGAAAAGTTCTTTCTAAAAATAAAGTATCGCCAATACCTGTATTTTCTTTATCCATTTTATATACCTGCATACAAGCCCACGCATGTACCGGCGGATTTACATCACTGAAAGACCATTCATAAGCGGGCAACTGGCCATAGGGATTCATATACCATTCCCGCAATAACAAAAGCAATTGGTCTTTTGCAAATTGCGCATCCAAAGAAACAAATGGAATACAATGGAAAGATGTATCCCAGGCTGCATACCAGGGATATTCCCATTTGTCTGGCATGGAAATAATGTCTTCATTATTTAAAGTCACCCATTCATGATTACGTCCATGTTTTCTTTGTTCGGGTGGTGGAGGCTGGCCGGGATCGCCGTTCAGCCAATCTGGAATATCAATAAAATAAAATTGTTTATTCCACAACATGCCGGCATAAGCCTGGCGTTGAATATTTTTTAAATCTTGATCCTGGCAAGTAATTAATTGGTTATAAAATGCATCGGCTTCATGCAAACGTTGGGTAAAAATTTCATCAAAATTTTTACCCAACGGATCCGTCAACTGTTCTTTACTCAAGCGTAATTTAAGCGTAACAAAACCTTCTGCTTCCAGATCAAAAGAATAAACCGGCGCACATTTGGTGCCGCTTTTTTTATCCTTAAATATTTCAAAATTATTGGTAATAACAGCTTCATGAAAAGCATCTTTTACATAAGGATCTTTTTTAGGTAAATTATACAAGCGTTGGGTGTTCGTTTCATTTTCGGTGAACAAAACGTTTTCAGAATTTTGAAAATAAAATAAATATTCTCCCATCTTGGTATTACTAATCTTTACTTCATTAACAGAATTATTTTGTTCCATTAATTCTATAACCGGCTTTTCATTTATTAATCCATAAGACCATAGATTTCGCATCCATAAAGTGGGTAGTACAGTAACCGGTGCATTTTGTTGCGACCTGTTGTGGATAGATATTTTTATACAAATATCTTCTTCATTGTTTTTTGCATATTCTATAAAAACATCAAAATAACGTCCATCATTAAATACGCCGGTATCATTGATTTCGTATTCATCTTCATTCTTACTGCGGCTTTTATTTTTTTGTTCCAGTTCATGGTACGGAAATGCAGCCTGCGGATATTTATACAAATATTTCATGTATGAATGAGTAGGCGTATTATCAAGATAGTAATACAATTCCTTTACATCTTCTCCATGATTTCCATAAGCTGGAGTAAGCCCAAATAATCTCTCTTTTAATATTTCATCTTTGCCATTCCACAGCGCGATGGCAAAACAGATTTTTTGTTTATCATCAGAAATGCCTGCAATTCCATCTTCACCCCAACGATAGGCCTTTGAACGCGCCATTTCATGTGTAAAATAATTCCAGGCATCTCCTCCTTCACTATAATCTTCTCTCACTGTGCCCCATTGCCTTTCAGATAAATAAGGACCCCATTTCAGCCATTTCTTATTCTTAAGATAATTTTCATTTAATCTTTTCTGTTCGGGTGTAATTATTTTGGGCATGGTAAATTAATTAAACTAAGAATAAAGAATACATTTCATACATTCAAAAAAAAGGGAGACTTCGCCTTAAAGTTTAATCAAATGATTTTTACAACTGTCAATTTTCGGGCAGCGTATCTTTAATCTTTTTCTTTAAGCCTTCATGCGTACTTTCAGGCTGTGCGGTATCTATATGTTGAAAATGGATATGAAATATTTCATCTAACTTTTTACTTTGTTTCTCATAAGTGGTGCAGGCGCTGCACATACTTTTATGCATTTCCAATTGCATTTTTTCTTTAAAAGAAAGTTTCACCAATAACTTCTTTTCTATCAGTTCTGTTGCTTTTTTGCATGAAAGCATTAGCCATTGCATTATTTTCTTCATACTGTTACTTTTTAAACCAATGAACCTCCAGGCACTTTCGTAATTGCAGCTTAGCCCTGTGTAGTATCTGCCAGAAATTAGTAGGAGCAATTCCTAATTCCTGACAAATTTGGTCGCCTTTTTTTTCTTCGAGATATTTTAAGTTGATTGCCGCAAACCAATTGGATGGTAATTTATTCATACAGGCCCGCAAAGTTTTTGCAAATTCAGGATTATCGAACAGGTGAGTATCTTCGGCCCAGGGTTGTGGCCTTTGTTCCTTTATCCACCTTTCATCTGCATCAAAAAAAGTGTCTAAAAAATCTTTACCGGCTCCAGGGTTTCTGTCGCTTTCGTTTACAACAGGATTACGATAAACCTTTCGGAAATGGTCGGCAATTTTGTGATTGAGAATACCGAAAAGCCAGGTCTTGGGGCTACTTTTCTCTTCAAATTTACTGAAAGATTGATATGCGGCCATAAAGGCTTCCTGTACCAGGTCTTCGGCTGTTTCTTTGCTATTCGTTTTATACAAAGCCCATGAATACATTTTATCAGACCATGCATCAACCCATGACCTGATTGTAACCGAAGAGGTTTCTATATTCATTACACGCTTTATTAAAATGACTTATTGCAAAAGAAAGAATTTTTTGTATGAAAGTTACACTAAAAAAATTTCCTATCGAAAGCTTGCAGTTACAAAGATACAATCTCAAAAAATAGTTTGTAACCTTTTGCTTTCATACGCACTCTAATGTTGTATATAATCAAAATATTTTACAATGAAAATTATTAAATCGGTACTTAAAAGCCTCGCAAAATGAAAAACTTAATAGCTACATTGGGAATAAAACCATGCTTATTATTCTCAATGCTTTATCTCATGAGTTGCTCTTCACCGGATCAAAAATCCGGGGAAACACAAGTGCAAAACAAAGTGGATACCGTTACAATCAGCATGATGAAATTTAATCCCGAAGTTTTGGAGGTAAGTAAAGGCGATACCGTATTATGGATCAATAATGGTTTAGTAGCGCATACCATGAAATCTTACCAGGATGGTAAATTTTATTCAGACACTGTTGAACCAGGTAAATCCTGGACATGGATCGTGCAGGATAGTGCCGCCTATTACTGCACAATACATCCGGTGACCATGATTGGAAAACAGGTATTAAAAGATTGAGCCAAAAACGGATATTTGCACTATATTTAAAGGATAATAAAATTGAAAACATTGAGCACAGTATTTGAAAAATTTACAGACCAGGAGATTATTCATAAAATCAATGAGGGCGAGATAAAGTTATTCGAGGTACTGATCCGGAGATATGATCCTTTCCTGTACAAAATAGGCCGTTCATATAAATACAATCATGCGGATACCGAGGACCTGATGCAGGATACGTATATTGATGCATATTGTGGCCTGGATAAATTTGAATTCCGTTCTTCATTCAAAACATGGCTTACAAGAATAATGATCAATCAATGTTATCAAAAGCGGAATAAGAAAAGCTTTAAAAATGAAATAATTGGAAGTGATATACAAAATGATCAATCAACTATCATGTATCAACATTCAAATAATAACGAAAAAATTGCTGTGAATAAAGAACTCGGGCATGTCCTGGAAAATGCCATTCATGAAATTCCTGAAAATTACCGGATTGTGTTTACGCTCCGGGAATTAAGTGGCTTAAGCGTTTCCGAAACTGCTGAAGCTTTGGATATTTCTGAGAGCAATGTCAAGGTTCGCTTGAACAGGGCGAAAGGCATGTTGCAAACTGAGATTAAAAAATTGTATTCACCACAGGAAATTTTTGAATTTAACCTCATTTATTGTGATGGACTTGTGAACAGGGTGATGGCTAAAATATATGAATTAAAAAAAACACGAGATGAACAACAATAACATTTTGATAAAAGATTTTGATGGCATAAACAAAGCGGAAATAAATGGTAATTATAATGGCCTCACGATAAGAAATTATGAGGGGAGGAGCAAGGCAACTATGAATGACAATGAAAAGATCAAAGTGATCTCCGAACATTTTAAAGCGATCATGGAAACCCTGGGATTGGACATGACTGATGATAGTTTAAAAGATACGCCGGGCAGGGTTGCCAAAATGTATGTAAAGGAAATATTCAGTGGGTTAAACCCGGAAAATAAACCAGGCATATCTCTTTTTGAAAATAAATACATGTATAATAAAATGCTTGTAGAAAAAGATATTACCCTGTACTCATATTGTGAACATCATTTTGTACCAATCATTGGAAAAGTGCATGTGGCCTACTTCTCAAAAGGAAAAGTGATCGGCCTTTCAAAAATAAACCGCCTCGTGCAATACTATGCCAATAGACCACAGGTTCAGGAGAGGCTTACGATACAGGTTGCAGAAGCTTTAAAAAAAGCCATCGGTACTGAAGATATTGCAGTGGTCGTGGATGCTGTTCACCTGTGCGTGTCTTCACGCGGTATCAGGGATACAAACAGCAGTACCATCACGGCCAATTATTCCGGAAAGTTTTTAGATGAAAGTACAAAGAGTGAATTCCTGGCATTAATAAAATAAGACATCTTTTCATACATCCCCCTGTTGCGATTGGCATCTGCCGGTTGCAGCAGGGCGTTTTAATTTAAAGCCGAATAACCATTACTTTTGCTGCCTATAAAATTTTATGAAATATTCCCAGCTCATCGGCATCATCGCTGCCATTGGTATTATCATTATAAGTTTCCTGCCCTGGAGTTATTTGGCTTCCATTCATCTGCAGGTAACCGGCATGCAGGCAACAGGAACAGATTTTGGTAAACCTGGTTTACTAAATATTATACTGGTAAGCATTTCCATAGTCTTTTTTTCTACGCCAAAAATTTGGGCCAAGCGCTGGAACCTGCTGATAGCAGTACTTAACCTGGCCTGGGCGGTACGAAATTTTATTTTAATTTCAACTTGTATGTATGGAGATTGCCCGGAACTGAAGCCCGCCATTTATTTATTGCCGGCATTTGCAGCAATCATAATGGTGATGACTTTTTTGCCTAAAATGAGTACTATAAGTAAGTAAATTTATACGAATGCTAAAATTTGAAATATGGATTTATATTCAAGAAAAAGCCAAAGTATCCCGCAAAAATTATTAATACTTCTTTTAGAAATTTTACTGATTGCTTTGAGTTATTGGATATTGTTTGAAGGTGGCTATCAAAAAATATTTTCCGGGGAAGTTGGTATGGGAAATATTTACAGGCATTGGGTTTTATTCATTTTTAATTGGATTGTTTTTGGAAGGATCTGTATTACATTTTTTTTATTTATAAAAAGAAGGATTCCCTGGAGCGAAGCTTTTAATATTCCATTTGCTTTTGCCTTATATTATATTGGATTTGCTTTACTAGGGTATAGTAATAATAGTACGCCAGGCCTCTTTTTCTTTACGGGTATTTTCTTATTCATTCTTGGCTCATGTATCAATACTTTCTCTGAATTACTTAGATATAATTGGAAGAAAGACCCGGGTAATAAAGGAAAATTATATACGAAAGGCTTTTTTAAATATGCCATACACATCAATTATTTCGGGGATCTTTTATGGGTAACAGGTTATGCGTTTGTTACTGGAAATATTTATTCATCTTTAATCCCACTTTTTTTATTTTCCTTTTTTGCTTTTTATAATATTCCCATGCTGGACAAACATTTAAAAACACATTATGGTCAGGCGTTTGAAAATTATAAAACACATACAAAAGAATTCATTCCTTTTATTTGGTAAATATTTTCTGTATTGGCTCACATAAAAAACAGCGAATTTCTACATTGAGAAATTCGCTGTTTTAAATTAAAATCATCTTTCATTATTTCTCCAAAATCTCCAGTGATTTTTTTATGATCGCCAAACATTCCACGATCTCATCTTCTGTGATTACCAATGGTGGAGCAAAACGAATTTTATCGCCGTGTGTTGGTTTTGCCAACAAACCATTATTTTTTAATTCAACGCAAAGATCCCAGGCAGCTTCGGGATTATCGTGTTTGATAACGATCGCATTCAGCAAACCTTTTCCGCGAACCAATACAATGAAAGGTGAGTTCATGGCTTCGATACCACGGCGTAAGATTTTACCCATCGCTTCTGCATTTTCAGTCAATTTTTCCTCATCCAAAACTTTCAGCGATTCTATTGCAACTGCACAGGCAAGCGGATTTCCGCCATACGTAGAACCATGTTCGCCGGCTTTTATATTCAGCATGATCTCATCATCAGCAAGCACCGCCGACACCGGTAATACGCCGCCACTTAATGCTTTACCCAACAATAAAATATCCGGCCGCACATCTTCATGATCGCAGGCCAGCATTCTGCCGGTACGCGCAAGTCCTGTTTGAATTTCATCTGCAATAAATAAGACATTGTATTTTTCACAAAGCGCTTTTGCTTTACTTAAATATCCTGCATCCGGTACTACCACGCCAGCTTCACCTTGTATAGGTTCTACTAAAAAGCCCGCTACATTTTTATCCTGCAAAGCTTTTTCCAATGAAGGAATATCATTAAAAGGAATGATATCAAAACCAGGCATGAATGGCCCGAAATTTTTATGTGAAAGTGGATCTGTACTAAATGAAATCACGGTAGAAGTTCTGCCATGAAAATTCTCTGCACACACGATGATCCTTGCATCATTTTCATGAATACCTTTATTTACATAACCCCAACGGCGGCAAAGTTTAATGCCTGTTTCTACGGCTTCAACGCCACTGTTCATCGGCAATACTTTATCATAATGAAAAAATGAAGTGATGAATTTTTCATATTCACCTAAGACATTGCTGTGAAATGCGCGGGAAGTAAGCGTGAGCTTTTCAGCCTGTTCTTTTAATACAGCTATAATGCGCGGATGACAATGTCCCTGGTTAATAGCGGAATAGCCGCTTAAAAAATCAAAATACCTTTTGCCATTTACATCCCACACAAATACGCCACTACCTTTTTCCAAAACCACGGGCAACGGATGATAATTGTGTGCGCCATATTTTTCCTCGAGTTGCAAATAGTGATTTTCTTTTGCAGATAATTTTTCCTGTATATCTAACATAATTTAAGTTTTAAAATTGAATGAAAAAAAAGAGAAAGAATTCCATTTAAGGAAATAGTATCAGAACCTGCAAACAGGATGGTCGAGGAAATCTAGATTAAGTAATAGGAATTTCATGCTTTATAATAAGCCTGCAAGTTAGCACAAATAATTGAATTGTTTTGAATCTTACTGGTAAATTTTCATGGAAAGCAAATAAGAAATAATTTTTCCGTTGTTGCCCATGATGTCCACCTGGTAATTAATTTCATTGGCTTCTTTGGAAGGAATTTTTGAAACTAAAATAATGGCCTGATGGATGGCATTATTTGCACTGGAATCGCCTGTATTAAAAGTATATGAGGCACGTGAAATTTGCATCGGGTTGGTGGATTCGAGAGAAGTTATTGCACTTTTATCAATTTGGTTCGAAATATTATTCATGCTGTCAAGCATCCCTTTCACAGAAGCAAAAACAATATTCATTTCCGCATTATCATTGGCCTGTGCTTCAGTTTCTAACTTGTTAGTTGTTTTTAAATTTTTAGCTAAACTTTTCAAAGGGATAGCCTGCGATTTGGGCAATTGATTCTTTGCAATTTCTGTATTTGTTACACTTGATTTTTTAGAAACTATTTTCTGTGGAAGCCTTTCTTTTTTTACGGTTGCTTTTTTAAGCTCATTTTTATTTGACTCAATAATGGTTTTGGCATCTTTAATATTTGAAAAACGCATGTTCATCAAACCATCATCCAGTACGCTTTTATAAATAGTTGTTGTGTCTTTCACACTTTTTTCATTGTGTTGGATAAATTGAATACGTAGAAAAATTGCCAGGCATAAACAAGCGATCATACCGGCTAATAATTTGTAGGATTTTTTGGGCGATTTTGAAAACAATCTTTGCACGCGCATTTTTAAATGACCTTTTTTTCCAGCGGCAGATAATGCTAAAACGGGCGCAGCCTGGAGCTTTGCAATTTTTAATAATGCATTCGCATACAATGCAGGCTGGTATTGATATTGCATTACCCAATCATCACAACTATTTTCTCTTTCGAGGTGTATATTTTTAGAAAGTAAATGAGAGAACGGATTAAAAAATAAAATCAATTCAGCTATTGATTGTAAAATATTCAAGAGGTAATCTGCTCTTTGTATATGTGCCAGTTCGTGCAAGATTACTGCTTCCAGTTGCTCCTGCGTTAAATGATTGATGCCTGCAATTGGTAAAAGTATAATGGGTTTTAAAAAACCAATAGTCATCGGACTTTTCGCCAGTTTGGAAACGTATAATTGAATTTTTCTTTTAATATTCATTTGCCCCGCAGCTTGTTCCGTGAAAATTCTTAGTTCTGCAGTTGCTTTAAAAATTTCAGTGTTTCTAAGTTGTTGTGTAGCGCGCCAGGAGAAAATCCAGCGTGTAGCAAAAACAATGAAGCCGATAAAATAAGCAAGCGCTAAAATACTGAATATATTATTCCATATCGCAGGATTATACAATTGAGCTAAAAAGGATTTGAAGCCGTTTGATGCAAGTGTTGTTGATCCGGCAACATTTTTTAAAATTGAAAATGCAGAATCCGCGTTAAAATAATTGTTGATAAAAGTTACTATAAATAAAAGAGCCAGGGAAAATTCTGCACAGAGAAAAAGAAAATATTTTTTGGAAGAATTATTAGTAAAAGCCTGCGCGATTTTTACTAATAAAAATATGCACAAACCCTGGAAGAGGCTGCTCAACATGGCGCTTCCCAACGCCTGGAAAAAAATATGATGGAAAAATACTTCCATGAAAAAACTTATTTCAGGTTGTCAAGAAATTGCTGAATTTCTTCCAGCTCTTCTTTTGTTGTTGTTTTATTTCCCAGGGCCTGCATCACCAGCAGGGAAGTGGAACCGCCGAAAGCAGCATGCACCATTTTCTTCACCATTTGTGAACGGGTTTTATCACGACTAATGTTCGCCTGGTAAACATGTGTCTTATTGGTATCGTCTCTTTTGGCGATCCCTTTTTCGTTCATGATCTGCATGAGTTTCAACGTAGTTGTATAACCACTGGTTTTATGTTCGCTCAGTATTTCATGAACTTCCTTTACGGTGGCCTGGCCTTTCTCCCACAATACATTTAAAATCTCCAACTCGCTTTCGGTTGGTTTCAGCACATCTTTCTTTATCATTATCAGTATGTTTCAGGGGCAAATTACGATAGTATTCGTAAATCCCTAAACCATTCCTGTATTTTTAAAAAATCTTAACAAGAATTGCATTCATTAAGATAGAATTTCTTTTTCTTTCCGGAGTTGTCGCGTGGTTTTGCTGCTTGCATCATGGCTCCAGCCTGGGCTGTCAAACATATAGTGAAAAGCTTGTTTCCAGTTTTTTGCTTTACGCAGGTCCAGTGCCATATTGCGCCACTCATGGAAAGCAACGAAGACTGGATTGAATGTGTGAACATTTTTGGTAAGGCCATATTTCGGGCGGAATTTTTCTTCCTGGAAAGTGCCGAATAGTTTATCCCAGATTATTAAAATCCCCGCATGGTTTTTATCCAAATAAATGAGATCAGTACCATGATGCACGCGGTGATGAGAAGGCGTATTAAAAACAGCTTCAAACCATTTCGGCATTTTGCCAATGCTTTCTGTATGAATCCAGAATTGATATAAAAGGCTAACGGCCTGCATCGTCAAAATCATTGCCGGTTCAAAACCAACCAACGGCATCCAGCTCCAGAATAAAAAAGAACCGGTAATATTTCCCGTCCATGTTTGTCTTAATGCAGCGGCCAAATTATATTTTTCAGAAGAATGATGCACCACATGACTCGCCCAGAAAAAGCGCACACTATGGCTCACGCGGTGAAACAAATAATAACTGAGATCATCCGCGAAAAAAATTAGAACCCACGCCCACCATGCAGTCCAGGGAATTGTAAAAATGCGAAACTGGTATAAAAAATAAAATACGAATAGGATTAATGTTTTTGTAAAAATCCCGGAAATTAAATTTCCCAGTCCCAATGCAATACTTGTCGCCGCATCTTTTACTTCATATAATTCCCGCTGCGTTTTTACAGCGAATATTACTTCAAGAATGATGAGTATAATAAATGCCGGGATCGCATGAACCAATAAATCTGGAAACTGTGGCATAAGTTTTTAGCTTTAGGAAATCGGCAATTCAATTTTAAAATAAATTTTAATGAAGATTTAATTTAAATTTTTATTGTGTGAAAAATGATGGCCTCAGAAAAAAAGCGTTTAGAAAATTTGATGGAATGTCGTTAAAAAATGAAATGAATGATTCAAAAGCTTGGAATTTTAATTAGTTTGTAAGTTGCATGACAGCCAGGATTTTCGATAAAGCTTGAACTATTTCATTTTAGACAATCAATCAAATTTTTAGCTTTTTTTATGTAGCCTTGATTTTTTTTGTTACTTTTTTGTATCAAGACAAAAATAGTAAAATAATCCCATCATTTCCATTCTTTCAAGTGTGTAGCGCTATAGAACCAAAGATATATATAGATAAATTAACGCGTCTTTATTTACCGACAAACGTTCATAAAACTCCTAAAAAGAAAACCTTCAAAAATCCAAACTCCCATTCAACCATTCACTTTCCATTTTCGCATTATATTTTTTGTAAAAATTAATTGCAGGTTCATTCCAGTCTAAGACCTGCCAGGCCAAACCACTCATATTTCTTTGCCTCGCTTCAATCAATAATTCATCAAACAATAATTTCCCCACACCTTTTCCGCGCGCTTTTTCAGTAACTAATAAATCTTCCAGGTACATACGTTGACCTTTCCAGGTGGAATAGCGGATAAAATATAAAGCAAAACCTATGATCACATTATTTTCTTCCGCCACAAAGGCCCACCACACGGGCTTTTCACCAAAACCACTTGTTGCAAAATGTTCCAGACTTACCGTGACCGCATCCGGTGCGCGTTCATATACGGCAAGTTCCGTAATGAGTTCAAGCATGCGCGGACAATCATTTTCTACGGCATTACGAATCGTGATTTTATCCATAAAAAGATTTTGACAAATGTAAAATTTTAAAGTTTTTAAATCGGTTTAATTTTTTGCGAAAAAGATAATAAAATGGTTAATGATTAATTGTAAATTGTGAATGATGGGATGCCGGTTGAGCTGCAGGCTGAACGACTTGCATTAACAATTAGAATGTTCCGGAGGAACATTTCGTGGGCTTGTCTCTATATTCATAGAGGTAGAATATTTCAATTGCGGAGGTATCGTTCCGGAGGAACGTTTTGTGTTTAAATTTCTATAAAACAGCTAACAGTTAGAAATCAAAAATGAACGGCATCAACAAACCTTATTAACCTTAGTAGAATATAAATCATTTACGAGATACAACCTTATTACATTATTGAATTTTTTTTAATAAGCAAATAAGGTTGAAGTTTCAATGGTATATATTTTTCTACTAAGGTTGGCTTTTCATGTGAATGAGTTTAATTGAAATTGCACAGAGTTTCACTGGAAAAATTACATAACGGAAAGACAGCGAACAGCAGAGTTTAATTTAATGAAAGTGAAAATTCAAAATGATGATTAAAATTTATTCTAAAAACACAAGCCAGTGACTTGTCGGGATACTAAATTTTAAACAAATTTTTCCTGCCACTCATAAAACAAAACACATAATATAAATACCAGCATGTATTTTTGCCGTTTATATGAGTAAGGAAAAAAGCTTCTCGTTTGCTGACCTGAAACGGTTATTTATTTATGTCCGGCCTTATCGCGGGAAGTTTTATGGCAGCCTCGTAATGGCCATTATTTTATCAGCCATCACACCTGTTCGTCCATACCTTATCCAGGTAACGATTGAAAAAGCCACGCATTCCAATACACCGGTTCCGACATTTTTAAAATGGTTTTTTTATAACACCGATTTGAATGATGTCACAAAATTCATCATTGCCATTACCATTTTCCAGGTCATATTTTTACTCCTCGAATCCGTCATTCGTTTTTCCTTCACCTTCATCACTTCCTGGGTCGGACAAGCCGTTGTAAAAGATTTGCGTATCAGTGTTTTTAAAAAAGTCCTTGGCCTTAATCTCCGGCAATTTGATCGCACACCAATCGGCACATTAACAACGCGCACGATCAACGATATTGAAAGCATCAATGATGTTTTTGCAGACGGACTCATTCCTATTATCGCGGATTTATTGTCTATCATTATTATTTTGGTGGTCATGTTTGTTACGGACTGGCAACTCACATTAATTGCATTGGTATCTTTTCCTTTCCTGATTTGGGCCACTTATTATTTCAAGGAAAGTGTGAATAAAAGTTATATCAAAGTGCGCAATGCCGTGGCCGCTTTGAATGCGTTTATACAGGAACATTTAACGGGCATGATGATCGTGCAGGCATTTGGCGCAGAGCAGCGTGAAGAGGAAAAATTCCGTAAAATAAATACCGAACATCGCAATGCGAATATCCGTTCCATTTTTGCCTACTCCATTTTTTTTCCCATCGTGGAAATTGTGTTAGCCGTGTCCATGGGTTTGCTCGTGTGGTGGCTCGCCGGCAAAGCCGCAAATAATCCTATTGCCAATGAAAACCTTGCGGGCAAACTCGTTGCATTCATTTTATATTTAAACCTCATCTTCCGCCCGCTGCGCGTGATCGCGGATAAATTCAACGTGTTGCAAATGGGCATGATTGCCGCGGAACGCGTTTTTAAAGTGCTGGATAATGCAGATGAAATTCCACCTTCTCCGCCCAATGCATTCAGTGCGGAACATATCAAAGGAAAAATAAATTTCGATCATATTTGGTTTGCTTATACAGATGAAAATTATGTTTTAAAAAATATAAATTTTGAAGCGAAGGCTGGAGAAACCGTCGCGTTAGTCGGGCATACCGGCAGTGGAAAAACGTCCATCATCAGTTTGCTCAACCGCATGTATCCCGTTCAAAAAGGTGAGATAAAAATTGATGGAAAAAATATAACCGAATATGATCTTGATTCCCTGCGCAAAAAAATTGGTGTCGTATTGCAGGATGTATTTTTATTTTCAGGATCTATTTTGGATAACATTACACTGCGTAGTGAAACCATTTCCAAAGAGCAGGTCGTGCATGCAGCCAAACTAATTGGCGTACATGATTTTATTATGCAATTTCCCGGCGGCTATGATTATAATGTGATGGAGCGCGGCAATACACTCAGCATGGGCCAGCGACAGTTGATCTCTTTTATACGCGCCTTATTATATGATCCCGCGATATTGATTTTAGATGAAGCCACTTCATCCATTGATTCCGAAAGTGAAGCCATGATTCAGCATGCAATTGAAACGCTGATCTCCGGCAGAACGTCCATCGTTATTGCGCATCGCCTCAGTACCATTCGTAAAGCCGATAAAATAATCGTGTTGGACAAAGGCGAGATCCGCGAGAGCGGCACACATGAAAGCCTGCTTGCGCAAAAAGGTTTTTATGAAAAATTATACCACATGCAATTTGAAAACAAGGAGCGGGTGGGAGTGGTGTAGGATATTTTTATCTGAATTAATATTTATTTTTTTATGGTTGCCGGCTGCAGTTTTTCAATTGATCTTTTCTTGCGTCGCACACTTGTACGTTCTGTTCTTTGGGCGACTGTATTCTTAAAATTCAAAGAAATTGCTACATTGTTTTATTAGCGCACATCCATTTTTGGTCGTGTGACCAAAAATTTTCATTCATTTTTCATATACTTTTTTCCTGCTTTAAATGTAATTCAGACGACCTGCATTAGTGAAGAAAAACAGTAAACTTTATTACCTTAGTAACAAGAATAAAAAAAAATTAAAAACCCAACCTTATTACCTTATCAAATGCTTTTTTAAAATAAAGTAATAAGGTCAGAAGGTTAGGAATGGGAATCTTACTAAGGTAAAAAGGTTTTTGAATTTTAATTATCAATTATGAAAGTCATCAATTCGAAATAAACAAAGTATATACATAATGAATCTATACACAACGGCTTCGGCTCACTTCGGCCATGCTCAGTGCAAGTCGCTCAGCCGGCATCAATAATCCCAGGAACAAGAAACCCAAAACAATTACACAAACGAAAAAAGAAACACAAACGCAAACATCAAACAATTCTTTTCCCGAACCAGTGAGAAGAAAAAAGAAACAAAAAACAACGGCTTCGGCTCACTTCGGCTCACTTCGACTTCGCTCAGTGCAAATCGCTCAGTGCAAGTCGCTCAGCCGCCAGCAATGAAACAAAGAACAAAAAACCCAAAACAATTCTTTTCACGAACCCGGAACGAGAAACAAGAAACCCAAAACATTAAACAATTCTTTTCCGAACCAGTGAGAAGAAAAAAGAAACAAAAAAACAACGGCTTCGGCTCCGCTCAGCCGCCAGCAATGGTAACCAAGAAGCAGAACAAGAAACGTAAAACAACAAACCCAAAACAATTCCTTTCACGAACCCGGAACGAGAAACAAGAAACCCAAAACAATTCCTATTATGGTCTTCAACCATAAACCATTAAACAATTCCTTTTAAAACAACAAATCCAAAACATTTCCCCCCTTTTCTTTTTTTTAATAAGGGCAAATTGTATCTTTGCGCCAAATTTAACAAAAGGCATGGTATCTAAAAGCTTGAAATACTTATCCACAGTGATTCTTAGCCTCTCGCTCACTGTTTTTTCTTTTACTTCCTTTGCACAGGAAAATCACGCAGGCGATACCGAAGCCCAAACGGAAAAGAGCGGAAAGCTCAATCCCGGGAAATTATTGATGGAACATATTTCTGATATGCATGAATTCCATATCATGGATATTGGCGATAAACCTATTTCAATTCCATTACCTGTATTATTATATTCAAGCGGCCGTGGCTTTTCTTCTTTTATGTCCACCCAATTCCATCATGGCGCTCAAAGTTATGAAGGCTACGCTCTGGAAGAAGGGAAAGTGGTTGGCGTAGATGCGCAGGGAAAGATAGATGAATCTGTAAAAGTGTATGACTTTTCAATCACCCGCAACGTGGCACAAATGATTATTTCATTAATCCTGCTCGTGATTCTCATGGTGAAAATCGGTAATAAGTATAAGAAAAATGGCGCCATGTCAGCGCCCACTGGTTTTCAAAATGCAGTAGAGCCGATTATTGAATTTATTCGCGATGAAGTGGGCAAAAGTTACCTCGGTAAGAACTATGAAAAATATATGCCTTATTTATTGACTGTATTTTTCTTTATCCTTATCAATGCGATCGTCGCGCTGATTCCGGGTTCTGCGAATGTGGTGGGAAACATTGCCTTTACATTTGTGCTCGGCATGATTGCTTTTGTGATCATCATGTTCAATACCAATAAACATTTCTGGAGCCATATCATCAATCCGCCGGCACCTGGTTTTGTAAAACCCATTTTATTCCTGGTTGAATTCATTGGAATTTTCACAAAGCCATTTGCCTTGATCATTCGTCTTTTTGCAAACATGGTCGCAGGCCACATGATCATTACCTGTCTCATTTTGCTCATATTTATTTTCGGCGCAATGTCGGGCGTTGCAGGTTATGGATTTTCACCTATCTCACTGGCTTTCACCATATTCATTTATTTAATTGAAATATTAGTTGTATTCATTCAGGCATTTATTTTCACCAACCTCACTGCATTATTTATCAGCCAGGCTTTCGAAGGCGGGCATGATACTGCGCACGATGAGGCCATTCCGAATGACGCGATCTTAGTATAAATTTTTTATTCATTAAAACCAATCAGTATGTTTTTGATTTCATTCTTATTAGATGCAGGTGTTGCCGGAGGTGGCGCGGCTATTGGAGCCGGATTAGCAGCCATAGGCGCTGGTGTTGGCATTGGCCAAATCGGTAAAGGTGCGGTAGAAGGTATTGCCCGCCAGCCTGAAGCAATGAGTGACATTCGTGCAAACATGATCCTTACCGCGGCACTCGTGGAAGGGGTTGCCTTGTTTGCGGTGATCGTTGCTGTAATTGTTTTGTTCGTTTAAATAAAACGCGCACATTCAAAAAAAATATATTGCCGCACTGAACGCAAAGGGCCAACGGTGCGGCAATATTCTCAAAATTGTTGAAAGATTATTCTTAAAAAATAAAACGAATATATGGATTTGCTTACTCCCGGGTTTGGTTTGATAATTTGGACACTCGTCGCATTTTTAGCCGTGTTTTTTATATTGAAAAAATTTGCCTGGAAGCCCATTTTATCTGCCTTAAAAGAAAGAGAATTGGGTATTGCTGATGCAATTGCCACCGCAGATAAAGTGAAGGCTGAAATGGCTCACTTGAAAAATGAAAATGAAACCATGATGGCAAAAGCCCGAGAAGAAAGAGGCATCATGATCCGCGAAGCAAAAGAGACCGGTGATAAAATGATCTCCGATGCCAAAGAGAAAGCGAAGTCTGAATACGACCGTATTGTTGCGGATGCTCAACAGGCAATTACGCAACAAAAAAATGCGGCACTGACAGATGTGAAAAACCAGGTTGGAGCACTCGTGATCGAAGTGGCGGAAAAAGTTTTGCGCAAGGAATTAGCCAATAAAGCTGAACAGGAAAATTATATCCGCGCCCTCGCGCAGGAAGTAAAAATGAATTAATTAACGCGGAGAAATTTTAAATAAAAAAAATGCCCAATCCACGCTTAGCCACCCGGTATGCAAAAAGTCTTCTCAGTCTTTCAATGGAAAAAAATATCCTGGAAGATGTGCATGCCGATATGAAATATATACAGGGCGTTTGTACAGTAAGCCGTGAATTTACAAACCTGCTGCGTAGCCCGATCATAAAAGCTGATAAGAAAGAGAGTATTGTAAAAGCAGTAACGAAAGATAAAGTAAGTAAACTCACAGAAACTTTTTTAGACCTATTGATTGTAAAAGGCCGGGAATCAAACCTGCCGGAAATTGCACAATCTTTTGTTGGCTTATACAATGAAATGAATGGCATTCATTATGTAAAACTGACAACTGCCGTTCCGGTTTCAGAAGAATTAAAAAAAGAAATTACGGACAGGTTGCACCGCGAAGCAGGTTTAGAGAAAGTGGAATTGCAAAGTAAAGTGCAGGAAAATCTCATCGGTGGTTTTATCTTAGAATTTAATAATAACCTTGTTGATGCAAGTATTTTACGCGATTTACGCGACGTAAGAAAGCAGTTCAACAAAAACATTTTTATACAACAAATACGCTAAAATTTTTTTTCAAAAAACGATCATCACCGCAGCATGCTGCGGCTAAAATGTAAAATATGGTAGATATAAAACCAGATGAAATTTCGGCAATACTTCGCCAGCAATTAAGCAACTTCAATGCTTCTGCAGATTT
>JBBSQL010000045.1:0-22162 GCA_038257845.1 Chitinophagales bacterium | reverse complement strand
TGACTTTTGGTATTTTAATGTTCATTTTTTTTCAAAAATTCAATCAGGTTTACAGCCATTTCCTGAAGATGTTGTAAACGTTTTAATTGACCTTTACATGTTCCTCTAAAAAGTAATATAGTATTAAAATATTCATTCAACTCCCTTTTATCTGTAGTTAATAATTCATCATTCCTGTTATCAATAACATTCGCTGCCGGGGAACGTAATGCACTAAATTGTTTATAGCCGATCATTTTAACGTGCGCATTAATAGTTTGAGCTTGTATGTTTTCCATGGATTGCTGATGAATCAGATCTGCCCGCACTTCTGCATCGTATTGCAGGATATGATTTTCTATTTCTTTATTTTGAATAAGATCTAAACCGCCTGCATTTTTTATTTGTTGTATGGTTCTGTCGGTATAAATAAAATCAGTGAAGCCGAAAGAATTTTTGACAATATTTTTTAAACTATCACTATATTTCATCTGCTTATTCAAAGAGTCAAAGCAATTATTCATGTTTTCCAATACCAAATCCTGGTCACTCAATTCAATAATTAGTTTATTATACTGAGCTGTATCTGCAGACAAGTCTTCGATAAAAGAATTTATATATTCTTTGCCTCTTGCGTTTTCAGCAAAATGCTCCCTGATATTCTCTGGAAAAAAGCCCATTGTTACCGCCAGAAATATCATTAAGAATTCCAAAAAATATTCTTTGAATCCTTTCTTTTCTACGTTTGGGTGGTGATGTACTTCCATAATTATTATATCTTGTTTATCTACTTAATATGATGTTCACGTTTATAAAAAGCAATCAGCATGGTTGCTTTTTCTCTTAGGTCACTTAAAATAAGATGCTGTGCATTATTAACTCTTACATACACCTGCAATTGATTAAACCATTTATTTAGTAAGGCTCTGTCATCAGAAAATAATAATGGTCCCGGTAATCTAGTGCTGCTTGAATCAATGCCGCTAAGTGTTGAAACTTTTTGAATACCGATAACATTTTTAAAATTGGCAAGCTCATTTAAAGTGTTTCTTACATTATCCTGCGCTTCCTGAAATATGGTTGATTCAAAATCGTGGTATTGTTTGTACAAGTTAAGATAACTAAGAATACTATCTGCATCTTCCTTGGCCAATAACCTGTAACCACCGGCATTTGCAAGCTGTGTTATAGTTCTGTCATTTAGCTGAAAGTCCTTGGACACTTTTGAATATTTAACAAGCACTCCCATACAGTCAGTAGCTTTCAGATTTTTTGTTACCGTATCATAACAATTATACATACTACTTAATGAGTCTAACTTTTCATCATCATATCTTATTATAAAATTCATTTTTGCCGTATCAGCTTCCAGATCTTCTGTTAAAGATTGAATGTATTGTTCTTCTTTTTGGTTGTCGCTGATATGTTCTCTTAAACCTTCTGCAAAAAAGCCAAGCGTTACTGCAAGAAATATCATTAAGAATTCCAAGAAATATTCTTTGAAATTTTTCTTTTCTACGTGTGGGTGATGATGTACTTCCATTTTTATTTTGTTTGCATCGTGATGAAGTTCCGTGAATAGTTTCATCCTGTTATATGGTATTCCTTTTTTAAAAGCGCAATCAATTTTTTTGCCTGTTCTAATGCAAGCGAATAGCGCCCTATCATCAATTTCATAAAACCATAATAATATTGATATTGCATTTTTACAGCATTCATCTCCTGCACATTATTGGTTAAAAAAGCAGGGTTACTATTTATGAGGTACTGAACCGAATCGCTTTTTGAGTCTATGGCTTTATACATCGAGAAAAAAACATCCGCATTAAATATTTTATCATTTACAGCTATTAAATTATTTACACGTGTACGCTGAAGATCAGACCATGAATCGAATGACTTCATTAATTGATAATATAATGCAATACTGTCTGCAATGCGCTGGTGTTTTATTACCCTGAACGCGCCTGTACTTGTCATTTGCAAATATGTTTTTGCATTTAAAGACGGCACAGAAGAACCCAGCATGGTAAGCCTTCTTGCGAGATAATAAATTTTACCTGTATTAAGGCTTTTGTTATTTAGTGAAATAAGGATCGTATCAATCATATTGCAATAACCCAAATTTAATGAGTCAAAATTTTCATACATGCTTATATCATTTTGAAGATCGGTTACCATCGCTCGCGCATATTCATTTTCCTGGTTATTATTTGAAATATTTTCCCGGATATTCTCTGCAAAAAAACCCATTGTTACCGCCAGGAATATCATTAAGAATTCCAGGAAATATTCTTTGAAATTTTTCTTTGCTACCTGTGGGTGATGATGTACTTCCATTTTATTATTTTAAAATTATTGGTTCTTTAATTCGTACTGGCCATAACCTTTTTTTATTTTATAAATGGTAAGCTTTTTTCAGGTAAGCAATTGATGCTTCAATTTCAGGAATGGCAAGGTCAAGCTTACTTACATATACATCAAAAGCATTTCTGAAATAACCTACCCGTGCTGCAAACTCTTTCAAATAGGCGGTATCAGTGTTGTTCAAAGGTGGCTGGTAAGTTAACGCCAGAAAGCCTTCATCATTCGTACTTAAAGTTCCGTCTCTTTTTGTGTTTGCTTTTTTGTATTCCTGGAAATCAAAAATCTTCAATCCGAAAGCAGCAGCATCTTCTTGCCTGGTTAGATAAAACCGGGTACTTTCGCGTAAAGATTCAAACCCTACTTCCATTGATGAAATAATATTAGCCGCTTTCTCTTCGTGAATCAACCGCATATTGCCTGAGTTTTTTAATTGATTGATGGTACGCTGTGATAATTGAAGATTGAACACACCTCTGCAATCGTGATGATACGTGTAATACATCAGCCGTGTATCGGCCTTACCCTGTATGTATAAATATGTTTGATTAATGAGTGTATCTAAACCTTTAATACTTTGTTTCATCTTTGGTATTTCCTGATGAAGTGTGGCAGTATCATTTTTCAAATCTTCAATAAAAGAAGTAATATATTCTTTTTCCTTGGCACGGTCGCTTATATGCTCGCGTGCATTCTCCGCAAAAAATCCCATGGTTACTGCAAGGAATATCATTAAGAATTCCAAAAAATATTCTTTGAAATTTTTCTTTGCTACGTGTGGGTGATGATGTACTTCCATATTTTTAACCGATTGTTGATTTTTTATAATTTGTCCACAGGACCCTGCGGGTGATTGCTCAATAGTTTCATTTTTTTCTGTTGAGAGTGGACTACCATCTGTCGTCTCGTCTATTTTTTCTTCCTCACTCATTTTTTAATGATATTCTTTTTTTAAAAATTCAATTAGGTCTGCACCTGATTGCTTTATATCTACATCAGCGCCCAGTATTCCTTTTTTCGTTCCATGCATATATACCGCGAATATGGATAGCTCTTGTAGTAATTCATTATCAGTGGTTCTCAATGGCGGGTTGCCACTCACCCTGCTTATTTCATTGCCTTTGCCTTCAGTACTTAAAAATATTTCTGGTTTAAATATTTTTGCGGCAACAATTTTATATTGCGTAAATTCTGTTTCGTTTATTGATTCCAGCAATCTCACTAACGGAATTTTTTGATAATAATTCATGATCTTGTTAGAAGTATTGATATTTTTAATCAGCCGGAAATTTCCAGAATTTTTCAATTGCTCAAACGTTTTATCGTTAATGGACAAGGGTTGCAGGCGTGGTGATAACCTGGCGAGGAAATATAATTCTCCTGTGTTATTTATAATCTGCGAAGGGCGGTCTAAAATTGTAATCATGCTATCCATCATGGAAATTCCGGTATGCAACTGTGAAATATTTTCCGATAAAATTTTCTGGTCAATTTCAAGATCTGCTACCAACGATTCTATGTACTCTTTTTCTTTTGCATTTTCACTTAAATGCTCCCTGATATTCTCCGCAAAAAATCCAAGCGTTACCGCAAGAAATATCATTAGGAATTCAAAAAAATATTCTTTGAAATTTTTCTTTGCTACGTGTGGGTGATGATGTACTTCCATATTTTCAGTTTTATTTACAATATCACAATGTAAGATCAGCGTTCCGGCGATTATCAATTATTGCATGATCATTGCAATTTATATTTCTTCTTAAAGTAGTTAATCAAGTACACCTGTTTATTTTTCAACTGTTTCAGCATACCCGATTGAGCATGTATAAATCCACTGTATTTAAACAACTCATTGAAATATTTATTCAGCAATTTACCATCGTATTCATATAAGAATGTCCCGGCAACATCATGCGTGTTCAATTGTCCTGGATGCATTTGTCTTAATGCCTTAAAACTTATCACATCGCTGGTAATATTCCTGAGGTTATCCTGCACCTGTTGGTAGGCAGATTGAAAATCCATCACAAAATTTACCTCAGCTTCATATTGAGTGATGCTGTCTGCATCTTCTTTAGCTAACAGACGGTATCCGCCTGCATTACTAAGTTCCTTGATCGTTCTTGCCGTCATTTGAAACTGTCTAAGGGATATCGAGCTTCTTACCAATTCCTCCAGGCAGGCATCGGATCCCATGTGCATCGAAATAGTATCATAACAATTACTAACATTCTTTAATCCATCTAATTTTTGCTGGTTAAAATCAATGATTGTGCTTATATTGGCGGAATCAGTTTTCAAGTCTTCGTAAAAAGATAGGACATATTCTTTTTGCTGTCTTTCTTCGACAAAATGCTCCCTGATATTCTCCGCAAAACAGCCCATGGTTACTGCAAGAAATATCATTAAGAATTCCAAAAAATATTCTTTGAAATTTTTCTTTTCTACGTGTGGGTGATGATGTACTTCCATATTTTTTATTTCTATGTTTTGGTTGCCTGATTTGTTATTTTCAACTTCAGAATTTTCACCGGCTATATATGGATCTTCACTCATATCATTCCAGGTTATATTCTTTTTTGATTAATGCAATAAGCCTTACAGCAAGTTGTTTTTGCCGCTCCGCAGCAATACAATCGAATTTTTCAGAAGCGCCGAGATAATAATAATTCAATGCCACTGCATTCACTGTTTTATAATCTGTTGTAAGCAATGCAGGATGCCCTGATGGCGGGTTAACAATTGTATGTGACTTGTTGATACTATCATATCCGACTTTCATTTGCGAAAAAACATAAGTGTCAAATAATAAATAGTTGCCTTTATGTACCGCATCATTGCCCAATCTTACATTATCATCCTGTTTAGACAGGAATTGGAAGGTTACATAATACAATCCTAAACTATCCAGCAATTTTCTCGGGTAAATTAGTTTCAGCATCCCGGAAGCTTTCATTTGATCGAAAGTTTTTGAATTGGTATAGAAGTAATTTACATTTGATGTTACCGCTCTTGCATAAAAATAAATTTGTGGTGTGTTGGTAATATCATTGTGCAATAAGCTCACCAAAGAATCCGTCAAAGTATAACTGTATGTATTTGTCTCAAGTACAGTATTGAAATGCGCGACATCAGATTCCAAGTCACTCAAAATAGATTGAATGTCTTCATGAATTTCTTCATTGTTTTTAATATGCTCCCTTATATTCTCTGCAATAAAACCCATGGTAACTGCAAGAAATATCATTAAGAATTCCAAAAAGTATTCTTTGAAATTCTTCTTCTTATGATGAAGGTCGGGATGATGATGTACTTCCATTGTTTATCTCTGCTTATTTTTTGATTTGATTGTTGTCATTTTACTTTTTCAAGAATATTCTTTTTGTATTTCCTCAATCAATGCGGTAGCAAGAGTAAGTTGTTTATTCAAAATAGGCATGTATTGGAAGGAGGCTAGATTAAACAAATTGCTTGTAATATTTAAGAATTCGTTCAAGTTATTGGGATTGAAAACCGCCTTTACAGGCATTGCATCAATAATACTGCTGTCTGCACCCATGTATCTGTTCAAGAAGAATATTTTAAACCAGCTAAAGGTTTTATACCCTAGCTCATGCTGTTTCATGCGTATATCTTCAAATTTATCGTGGGCTTGATTCGCATAAATCTGGTTATTCCAATATTGCAAAATAGAATCTGAAATATTCTTGTTTCTGATTAATTCTATAGACCCAGTACTTTTTAGTTGTGAAGATGTACGATCATTAAAGATGATATCCACACTATGTGCAGCATCAAGAGTAAGCCATAAAATGGTAGTATCGTTTTGAGACATTAGTTGATTTTTTGCAATCAGTACTGCGAGACGATGAGCATTGTCAATATCATATTGCAATCGGTAAATGCTGTAATGAAGTGCTGCCGTATCCTTTTTTAAATCCTCTGCAAGTGAATGCATATACTTGTTTTCCTTCTGCCTGTTGGAAATATTTTCTCTTATATTCTCTGCAAAAAATCCCATCGTCACTGCAAGAAATATCATTAAGAATTCCAAAAAATATTCTTTGAAATTTTTCTTTTTGTGATGCAGGTCGGGATGATGATGTACTTCCATATTTTCAGTTTGAAGTTGTTCAATAGTTTGTGGTTGTGAAATATGCTCATTCACATTTTCTTCTTTAGAATTTTGTTGCGGTATATTTTCGTGTTCACTCATTTTCTAAATGGTATTCTTTTTTGAGTTCACTTATTAGTTCGTTTGCCAACTCCTTAATATGCTGCAAACGGGAATTATCGAATCTAAGGTTTCTCTGCTGCACAATAACCATATTCAGCATCTCCTTTATTTCACCGCGCTGATTTTCCAAAGACTCTATTTTAGCAGAAAAAAAATGTTCTTTAGTTTGTATGGACATAGTATCCAGGTCTAGTAAAAAATATGACGATACCTCATGATGAATTCCGGGTTCAACAATTTTATTTATTTGATTCAGTAACATGTTCCCTCTTGTTTGATGTTGGTTATATTCCCCTTGAATTTCATTTACCAGTTCATCATATTTCATCAGCTTATCTAATAATTGATAATTTGTAAAGTACCTGAGGCTTCCCGAGTTTTTAATTTGTTCAAACGTAGCATGATTCCAGATAAGAGGCTCAGTCCAATACATAAACCGCGTGTAAAAAGAAAACTCAGCGGCAGCTTTGCCTACTAACGGTCTGTTACCAAGATTAAGCAGGCTATCCGCAATTGCGATATAAATCATTCCTGATTTCATCTGAACATTAATAGCAGTTGTATCATTTTGCAAATCCTGCACCAATGATATTGCGTATTCTTTTGCCCGGTCGCTCTCTACTGTATGTTCTCTTATATTTTCTGCAACAAAGCCAAGGAATACAGCAAGAAACAACATAAAGAATTCGAGCAAATATTCTCCCCATTTCTTTTTGTGCGTTACGTGGTGCGGATGTTTTTGTATTTCCATATTTGTTTCCGGTTGATCGTTAATAATTGATGGCTCAGTAACATTTTCATTGTCCAGTGGCTGCGGAATGTCATCTGTTGGCTGTTCTATTTTTTCTTCCTCACTCATTTTCTAAATGATATTCTTTTTGTAAATATGCTTTTAAATTTACTGCATCTTTTTTCTGTTTCAACAACATACCTATCCTGGATCTTCGTGAACCCTCCATTTGCACTACTGTAAATGCCAGTTCTTTTAATGACATGCCATTATAAGTTAATAGCAA
Organism: Chitinophagales bacterium; assembly: GCA_038257845.1. Lineage (GTDB taxonomy): Bacteria > Bacteroidota > Bacteroidia > Chitinophagales > Chitinophagaceae > JAFDXJ01. The sequence continues at coordinate 14,566 of JBBSQL010000045.1, read as the reverse complement.
AGGATTATTATTTGTGCGCATAATTTCGCCTGCCTCATTTTCCTGCGTTCTTAAAATTTTTGCATCAAAAATTTTTGCAGCCACACGTTTATAATCATCGAACTCATGTTCAAAATTGCTTTCCAGTAATTTGATAGGTATAAATTGATTATAGTATTTTATGATCTGGTTAGAAGCATCAATATTCCGGATTAACAAAAAACCACCTGAACTTTTTAATTGATCCAGCGTGCGGCTATTCACTGGAAATGGTTGAGACCTCGGGCCTTGCCTGCCCAAATAATATAACGCATCGCCATTTTGTTTTGCCAGTGCCGGATCATCCAATAAATCTATCAGCGAATCTAATTGTTGAATACCTCCCTTTTCAAACAGGATCATCGAATCAAGGTTATACACGTCATCCTGCAAATCTGCTGTCAATGATTTAATGTATTCTATTTCTTTTCTGTTTTCAACTTGCCCTTCCCGTATATTTTCAGCAACAAATCCCAGGAACACAGCCAAAAAAAGCATTAAAAATTCGAGTAAATATTCTCCCCATTTCTTTTTGTGTGTTACGTGGTGCGGATGTTTTTGTACTTCCATTTCTTCAGTTTGTGGTTTTGAGTTTTCAGTTTTTGGTTGCGAAACTTCATCAATATATTCCTTATTTAAATCTGACTCTTTATTTTGCAGAATTGGTACAACTGGTGAGTTATTATTTTCCGGAATTTCTTCCGGTGGTATATTTTTTTCTTCGCTCATATTATTGCAGATGGTATTCTTCTCTTATTAATGAAGCGAGTTTTTTATTTTGTTGTAGACCGTTTTCAATGTTTAATCTAAACCAATCTAAAGACACAGCATATTGATCAAGCTTATTTACAAATTTTTGCAGCACAAGCTTATCATTTGTGAGAAAATAAGGAGTATTAGGTAGTATGATTGCATGCTGTGCAAACGCTGCGTCTTTTAACCATGCTCTAAATACACTCGATTTGAATATATCTATACCGGCATCATTAACCTCTTGCCATTGTTTCAGTATTAAAGTGTTTTGCATATCAGCAATGTAATTACTTATATAACCATCGTAAGTACTGATTCCATCTGAAACTGCTTTGTTCCTTATTAATCTAAAATTCCCGGAGTTTTTTAATTGATCGATGGTTCTGTCAGAGTAAATCCATTTGGTATAGAGGTTTAAATAAACCTGGTGCTGATATATTTCTACGGCATTTTTATTTAAATCTTCATTGTCTTTTAAAAAAGGTATTAATGAATCTATTTGAGTGCTTATTAATGCAAAGCTTTTATTCATTCGGTCAAGGTTCACACTATCTGTATGAATATCTATAATCATACTTTCCATGTATTCTTTTTCCCGGCTATGCTCAATAACATGTTCCAATTGCCACTCAGCTAAAAAACCGCAGAACACAGCAAGGAACAACATTAAAAATTCCCAGAAATATTCTTTCCAGGTTTTCTTTCCGTGCGCAGGGTGGGTGTGGTGATGTACTTCCATATTAGTTATTGGTTCATTGATGATGGTTGATGATTCGGGCATTTCATTCAATTCATTATTCACAGATTCATTTTCCGTTTTCTGTTGCTTGTTGTTGGTTGCCTCCTCATTTTTTTCTTCTTCACTCATTTCTTAATTGGTATTCTTTTTAAACATTTTCAATTGTTCATTTGGCTAAAGCCAATTTAATTTTCATGATCAAATCCACAGGCTGAAGCCTGTGGCAATTCATCTGGCAATGTAGAAGTCTTTTGAATTGCCTCCAGCTTTAGCTGGAGGATAAAAAAGCATTTATTCCCGGCTTTAGCCAAAATATAATTATTCATTTTAAATTTAAATAATGATGTTTTCATAATTCACCTCTTTTAATACTCTATTCTTTCCAAACATTATTACTCCTGTTGCTGTCCGGTAATTTATTTCCCGGATCAATTATTACAGATCGAATTGTCTGCGTGGTTGCTACATGAAGTGTATGAACTGCGCCCTGCATCCATGTTTCAACCGGCAATGCCAAATTTATTTTACTGCCATCTTTTAAATTAACTTCAATCGTTATTGGCAAAGCCATTTTTTGTAAATTAATCATCTTAATATCAGCGCCATTCTTTGCATCATTATTTGTATAAGACACAGATTGAATAGCTACATCAAATTGCCAGTTATTATAAAACCATTCTTTCCAAAACCAGCTAAGGTCTTCTCCTGATTCACTTTCCATCGTTCTGAAAAAATCATCCGGTGATGGATGTTTATATGCCCAATGCTCAATGTATTTTTTAAACGCATAATCAAAACGGTCTTCACCTAAAATTTGTTCACGCAATAAAACCAATCCAAAAGCCGGTTTAAAATATACCAATGGATGCCGGTATTTTTCTGTAAGCATATCCGCTCTTGTCATCATGTTGGGTGCTGCTTCGTCTTTTAATAAAGGAATAATTTCATCTGCGGGATTTCCTTTTCCCGGCGCATATTCACCATCACGTTTTGGCGCAAACTCGCCATTATTAAATGCATCCGCGGCATACACATCTATAAATGTATTGAAGCCTTCATCCATGAATGCAAACCGCCGTTCATTGCTGCCCACAATCATGGGAAACCAGTTGTGGCCAATCTCATGCGCCGTCACCCAATACAATTCATCACCTTTATCATATACACCATCAAATACAATTCCGGGGTATTCCATGCCACCGGCCATACCAGCTTCATTTACTGCAACGGGATATGGATATACAAACCATTTTGCAGAAAAATATTCAATTGATTTTTTTAAATATTCTGTTGCTCTTCCCCAGGCAGTATCGCCAGCACTTTCTACAGGATACACAGACATGGCCAATGATGTTTTGCCATAGGGTAAATTTACTTTTGCCGCATCCCAAATATAAGCTCGCGATGCACCAAATGCCACATCACGTGTATTGAACATTTTAAAATGCCAGCTTTGCATTTTATTATTCTCCAGTTTATTATTTATTTCTTCTGCAGTGCGGATCATGATTGTTTGATCACTTTTTCTTGCTTCATTCAATCTTTGAATTTGCGTCGCAGATAAAACTTCTTTTTCATTTTGCAATTCACCACTTCCGGCAACGATCATTCCTGCCGGTAATGTTATCGTATAATCAAAGTCTCCATACTCACAATAAAATTCGCCGCTGCCCAGGAATGGCAATGCATCCCAGCCACGCAAATCATCATACACACACATGCGCGGATACCATTGTGCGATCTCATAAATTTTACCATTTTTGGTAGAAAAGAAATCTGTTCTGCCACCGAAGTTTCCGGGTATTGTGTAATTATATTTTATTTGAATATCCATTTTTTCTTTGGATGATAATGCCTGCGGCAAACGGATCTGCATCCTTGTGTCATTGATAATATAATCAGCTTTAAACGATTTTCCTTTGTATTCTATGGTTACATTTTCGAAATGATATCCTTCTGTATGCGTATTCCCCGAAGGCCTTCTGCGGCCGGAAGATGCGGTATAAAAATTTGAACGGGCATCTTCCCTATATGTATTTTGGTCAAGCTCTAACCATACCGATGACAAAGCCTCAGGACTGTTATTTGAATAGTGTATTGTCTCCGTTGCCGACAATGTATTTTTAACTGTATCAATAGTTGCATTCAATAAATAGTCTGCACGGTTTTGCCAATAGGCAGCGCCGGGAGCGCCATTTGCAGCACGGAATTCATTTCCGTTTTTTGTATAAAAATCCTGGGAAAATAATTCATAAGGATTAAAGACAGAATTTGTTTGGGCAGACAATGAGAGAGAAATTAAAACGAATGCGGGTAAGAATTTTACTTTTTTGTAATTCATTTTTTAAAATTGATGATCGTGAAGATTTGAATATTTTATTTTTTTAATTGACTATATAAAAGCGCACAAATAAATCCTACAACTATATAAACCAGGAATCTTATCAGTTTGCTTTTCCACTGTGTTTTAGATGTATTCATATTTAAGATTATATTTTTTTTAAAAGAAATTAAATGACCTGTGTTTCTATATGTTTGATTAAAGCAGGAACTTTAAAAGTTTGCATTTTGAATATTGAAAGTAAAAGCGACATCAACTTTCATTGCGTGGGTTTTTGAAAAACTGGAAATTGCGTTTTTTCTTTTTTGAAATTCAACTCTAATCTGCTGCACCATATTTGAGCTGCCTGTTGTATTCCTGCTCATCAAAACTTCCATTTGATTCCGTAATCAATCCATTGCTGTCAAACTGTAATATTTCAACACCACTAATATGTACTTTTTTTCCTGTACCACCCGACCCTGTGTTTGTTCCGGTCAGTGTCCAATGAAATTCTACGCCTTTTGAAGTTGTTGGCAAACTATCACAAGTCACCAGCATATCCGGAAAAGCGTCCATAAAACCCTGTGCTACTTGTGCAATAGCATCATGGCCAACGGCAAGTGGTCCATTATTTACTTTTTGAGAACCGTTTGGTGAAAAGAATGTAGCATGAGCCTGGGCATCCTGTCCCGACCATGCAGCAGCATAATTTTTCCCAAAATCCTGTGGTATATTTTGTTCCATTGTATTTTTATTTTTGGCTTCATTATTCATCGGGCCTGTTTTAGAATCTCCAGGTGAGTTATTACAGTTTGTGAATAGAAAGGCACATAAAAGGACAACTGTAATAATTTTGATTTGATAGCTTACTTTCATTTTCATTTTTTCGGCTTTAGTTATTGGTTTTATTTTTCAGACATATTTTTTATGATACCGTCTTCAATCGGCGCTTTCATTTTTGTGACAGAATCTATAAGTTCATTCGGAATTGTGGTTGATAAAATATACTGCTGCACTTTCCAGGCATCACCCTTTTTTACCAGCACGCCAGAGCCTCTGCAAATTTTCATTTGCGTATTCAACAGTTCATCAAACCATGCGAGATCTCCGGTTTTATCAAAATAGATATGGCGTTCTATGGAAGTGAAATTCCAGGCACTGCCTTTGTCAAAAATTGGTTTAGCCCAGGCCATAAAAGCTTTTTTATCCCAACGTTCAGTTGCATCAGTTCCGGTGAAGATGGCATCATCCGTATAAAAATTAAAGTAAGTTGTATAATCTGCATTTGCAGCAGCCGTATTAAAAGAATCCAGCATTGCCACAATGGCTTTTTGTTCGTGTGCTGTGTCTGTCGTTGTGCTAACCGGATTTTTTGCGGATTGCTGACAAGCGTAAATACAGATTGTGAAAATTAAAACAATCAGTGTAGTTAGTTTTTTCATTTTTACTTCTTTGTAAATTGTTTATGAAGCATTATTTTTTGCCATCCGTTCTTCCATATCTTCTGCTGTAGGCCCATATATATTCGGGTTTCTCACACCCATGTGCCTGTAATATGTACTCAGTTGCCCCCGGTGATGAATGGTATCAAACATAAAACTCCAAAAAATATTTGTCATGGGAGCAGCAAATATTTTATGACCATTTACCTGGAATTCTACCATTTGCTCTTCCCATGTTTTATCATCTACATTTTTTAAATTTTCAATCACCTTATTTGCATTTGTTTCAAAATAATTTGCTGCTTCTTCAATGCTTTCAAATGTTCTTTCCGATTTTTCATCAGCAATGAAAGTTGAAGTAGTATTTGCTAAAGCTTCGGCATGTGGCAGAATATGGCCGATGATTTGTGCGGCACTCCGGGCTTTTTCATCACACCGGTAATTGAGTTTTTCCATATCTTTCGGTAAACCATTTACAGCAATTAATGTCCTGGGAATTTCCGACTGCCATGTTTGAATAAAAAATTCTTTGTTTGTCATGATTGTGTTTTTTAATTTTGAAAATACACCTATAAGGTTTTGAAAACCTTATAGGTTTTACATTTGTACTGGTGAAATTGCTGAAAAATTCCATTTCCGATGTAATTTATTATAAGAATGGTTTGAAAGCAATCAAGCTGAATATTTTTTTTAAAATCTTATTTTTACATAAAATATTTATATACCTTTGCCGCCCCAAAAGTTCTTGAGATAGAAAAATTGAATTTGGGAGTTTCGCTAAACGCGGAACGCTAAAACCAATAAAATTAAAAAAATGGCTAAAGAAATTACAGGCTATGTAAAATTGCAGGTGAAAGGCGGACAAGCCAACCCTGCACCGCCCGTAGGTCCCGCGCTCGGTAGCAAAGGCCTCAACATCATGGAGTTTTGTAAACAGTTCAACGCACGTACCCAGGACAAAATGGGTAAGATCCTGCCTGTACTGATTACAGTTTTTGCTGACAAATCATTCGAATTTGTTATCAAAACAGCTCCAGCCGCGATCCAGCTCATGGAAGCCGCAAAAATTCAAAAAGGTTCTAAGGAGAGTAACCGTATTAAAGTAGGTAAAGTAAACTGGTCACAGGTAGAAGAAATCGCAAAAGACAAAATGCCCGACCTGAATTGCTTCACCGTAGAAAAAGCGATGAAAATGGTTGCCGGTACTGCACGCAGTATGGGTTTGACTATTGATGGCGCAGCTCCCTGGGAAAATTAATTAACCTCCTTAAAATCTTAGACATGGCAAAAGTGAATAAAAAAAGAAAAATAGCTGACGCTAAAATAGACGTAGCTAAACAATATACATTGAAAGAAGCATCTTCATTGGTTAAAGAAATTAATACCACGAAGTTTGACGCCTCTGTAGATCTTCATATCCGCCTGGGCGTTGACCCCAAAAAAGCAGATCAGCAGGTGCGCGGTACGGTTAGCCTGCCACATGGTACAGGTAAAACTAAAAAAGTACTCGTGCTTTGTAATCCTGATAAAGAAAATGATGCAAAAGAAGCCGGCGCTGACTTTGTCGGCCTGGATGAATATATCAAAAAAATCGAAGGTGGCTGGACAGATGTGGATGTGATTATTGCAACTCCAACCGTGATGCCTAAAATTGGTAAACTGGGAAAAATCCTCGGACCAAGAAACCTGATGCCTAACCCAAAAACTGGTACAGTAACCAACGATGTAGCGGCCGCTGTAAATGAAGTGAAAGGTGGTAAAATCGCTTTTAAAGTAGATAAAGCCGGTATCGTTCACGCTTCTATCGGTCGTGTTTCCTTTGATCCGGAAAAAATTATGGGCAACAGCAACGAACTGATCAATGCGATCATGCGCCTGAAACCTTCTACTGCAAAAGGAATTTACCTGAAAGGTGTAAGCATGGCAAGTTCCATGAGTCCCGGTATTTCCATTGACACAAAAACATTACAAAATTAATTTTCACCCGAAAATTGAAATCAAATAATTATGACTAAAGATCAAAAAAACGAGGTGATCGGAATTTTAAAAGAAAAATTTTCCCAGTATAATAATTTCTATATCACCAATACAGAATCATTGTCTGTAGGCCAGATCAATAAATTACGCAAATCCTGTTTTGACAAACAGGTGGAAATGAAGGTGGCTAAAAATACCCTTATCCGCAAAGCCCTGGAATCATTGGACAGCGAAAAATACAGTGGTTTATTTGAATCCCTGCATGAAGTAACCGCATTGATGTTTTCTGATAATCCAAAAGATCCGGCAGTTATTCTCAGCTCTTTCAGGAAAGCAAACAAAAATGAAAGGCCTCAATTGAAAGCTGCTTTTATTAATGGAGATATTTACAGCGGAGACAATTCATTGGTTGATCTGACAAGGATCAAAACCAAGAATGAATTGATCGGTGAAGTGATCGGTTTATTACAATCACCTGCAAAAAGAGTGATAGCTGCTTTATTGCACCACCACGAAAAGCAGGGCGCAGAAGCAGTAAGCGAATAGTTTTGAAAAATGGCATGATGCAGTTTCATGCCTGAAGAATAAAACCCTGCCCGGGTATAGGGCAATTTTTTTAAACCATCCGCTGGATCTTTCGGGAAATGAAAGCGGAAAAAATATACATATTATGGCAGACGTAAAAGCATTAGCCGAAAGTTTAGTAGGCTTAACAGTAAAAGAAGTACAGGAATTAGCAGATGTTCTGAAAGCTGATTATGGTATCGAACCAGCAGCAGCAACAATGGTAGCCGCATCAGGTGATGGCGGTGGCGCAGCAGCCGTGGAAGAAAAAACAGCATTTGATGTTATTCTTCTGAGTAGCGGTGCAAGCAAATTAACCGTTGTGAAAATCGTGAAAGAATTAACCGGCTTAGGCTTGAAAGAAGCAAAAGACCTGGTTGATACTGCTCCAAAACCAGTGAAAGAAGGCGTTTCCAAAGCTGAAGCTGATGAAGTCTTTGCGAAACTGAAAGACGCTGGCGCTGAAGTAGAGATCAAGTAATTCTTGCTTCAACAAAATTTTAAAACCCATTCACTTAAAAAATGAATGGGTTTTTCTATAAATACGTAAACCCCGAACAGTATAAACCGCCGGGGCTACGCACATCAAACTAAACATTCCAAACATTCAACTAAACCTTAGAATTTCAGGGACAAACCACCGCTGAAAATATATTTTCCATAACCGGCTTCTAGGAATATACCGGCTTGTTTTGATAAATGAAACTTTGCGCCAATGGAAGCCTGGTAAGCGAGCTGGGAAGGGTTACCTACAATCGCCGCTTTATTTCCGCCTGCGTCCAAATAACTTTGTGTATAATTATTAATGCCGATCGCCGTACGTAGATAAGGTTCTACTTTCCGGTCATAAGAAGGCATATAACTAATCATATTAAACATGAGCGACCAGTTTTCTAATTTTCCAGTAAAATCAGGAACATTGGATGTAGAACTATAATCATAATAGGGTGCAGAAACTTTTCCATAAGTGCCCATTACGCCGATACTCATCATAGGACTAAACCGGTAATCCACCGAACCGGTAAAGGGACCTTGCTGGGAAATAGTTCCCTGGTATGCATTACTGAAAACGGCCAGGTTATTTTTATCTAAGTTGGGCAAACCATAACCCAAATTTATATCCACGGATGGCTGAAATTGTTGTTGTTGCGGATTTTGCCTTTTCATCATAGGTGGCCTGGAGCGATATCCGCCTCGATAGCCACCACGTACATATACACGGCTTCTAAATTGCGCATTTGCCTGTATGGAAATAGCTGAAGTAGCCAATATAAAGGCGAATAAATAAATGTGTTTTTTCATTGTTGATTGATTGTATTTTTAAATTATTTTGAAGTAAATAGAATTTTTTTTCAAAACATTTACAACTATCTGATTAGCCGAATTTAAAAAAGTTTAACCCATTTTTGAGTTGCTGCCTAAATGCTTCTATTCTTAACATTCAATTTAAATATTGATTTGTATGTTTCGGAGGCATTATGTACCTTTGCAATCCTTTATTTTTGGGTAAATAGCAGCCGGGTAAAATCATACTTGTTTTTTCAGTCTTTTTTTTATACAAAAAACAAGAAAAAATTCCCCGCAAACGCCCAGTCATCTTGAGAAAAACGGTTAAATTAAAATATGTCATCTACAAAAATTCAAAGCAGGGTTAACTTTGGAAAAACCAAGCACCTTGCGGAAACCCCTGATTTACTGGACATCCAGTTAGGATCTTTTAAAGAATTTTTTCAGTTGCAAACCACCCCGGATAAAAGAAACGTTGAAGGTTTGTTCCGGGTGTTTAAAGAAAATTTTCCCATCACCGATACACGCAACATCTTTGTTTTAGAATTCCTGGATTATTTTATTGATCCCCCACGCTATTCTATTCCTGAGTGTATGGAAAGGGGATTGACCTATGCGGTACCTTTAAAAGCCAAGCTGCGCCTGAGTTGTAATGACGAAGAGCACGTGGATTTTCAAACAATTGTGCAGGATGTATTCCTGGGCAATATTCCTTACATGACACCGCGCGGAACTTTTGTAATCAATGGCGCTGAGCGCGTAATTGTTTCACAATTGCATCGCTCACCTGGTGTATTTTTCGGACAATCCACACATCCAAACGGTACAAAAATTTATTCTGCCCGGGTAATTCCTTTCAAAGGCGCCTGGATGGAATTTGCCACGGATATCAATAATGTAATGTACGCGTACATTGACCGTAAGAAAAAATTCCCGGTTACTACATTATTGCGCTCCATCGGCTTCCAGACAGATAAAGATATTTTGGAATTATTTGGCATGGCCGAAGAAGTGATGGCGGATAAAAAATCTTTGCATAAATTTTTGGGTAAAAAATTAGCCGCTCGTGTTCTGCGCGCCTGGGTAGAAGACTTTGTGGATGAAGATACCGGCGAAGTAGTGTCTATCGAAAGAAATGAAATCGTGATGGAGCGTGATACGGTCCTCACAGAAGATGCAATCGATACTATTGCAGGTCTTGATGCGAAAAGTGTTTTTATTCAGAAAGAAGATGTGGGCGGAGATTATGCGATCATTTATAATACTTTAAATAAAGATACTTCCAACAGCGAGCTCGAAGCAGTTCAACATATATACCGCCAGTTGAGGGGCGCTGATGCACCGGATAATGAAACTGCTCGTGGTATTATTGATAAATTATTTTTTAGCGAAAAAAGATATGACCTGGGTGAAGTAGGTCGTTATAAAATTAACCGAAAACTGGGTGTCACTCAAAAGTTACAAAACAAAGTGCTTACAAAAGAGGATATTATTGAGATCATTAAATACCTCGTAAGACTTACCAATAATAAAGCAGAAATTGACGATATTGATCACCTGAGCAACAGGCGTGTTAAGACAGTAGGAGAGCAGTTATATGCACAGTTTGGTGTAGGTCTTGCAAGAATGGCGCGTACAATCCGCGAGCGGATGAACGTGCGGGATAATGAAGTATTTACACCGGTTGACCTGATCAATGCACGTACTCTTTCTTCTGTAATTAATTCATTTTTTGGTACGTCTCAATTATCACAATTCCTGGACCAGACAAATCCGTTATCTGAGATTACGCATAAGCGTCGTATTTCCGCACTCGGACCCGGCGGTTTATCCAGGGAAAGAGCAGGTTTTGAAGTTAGGGACGTACACTATTCCCATTATGGCCGATTATGTACGATTGAAACACCGGAAGGACCGAATATTGGTTTGATTTCTACGCTTTGTGTACATGCACAGATCAATGACATGGGTTTTATTGAAACTCCGTATCATCGTGTAGAAAATGGTAAAGTAGATTTAAAACACCTGAAGTTTTTAAGTGCTGAAGAAGAAGATCCGGCAAAAATTGCGCAGAGCAATACACCGATTGATGATAAAGGTAATTTCCTGGAAGACAGGATCGTTAGCCGCGAAACAGGTGATTTCCCAATTCTTGAAAAGAATGAGGTAGAATATATGGACGTAGCACCCAACCAGATTGTTGGACTGAGCGCTTCATTAATTCCATTCCTCGAGCATGATGATGCGAACCGTGCATTGATGGGTTCCAACATGCAACGTCAGGCAGTGCCATTGATCATTCCGGAAGCGCCGATTGTGGGTACAGGTTTGGAAGGCAAAGCTGCACGTGATGCGCGTATTCAGTTACATGCGGAAGGAGATGGTGTAGTAGAATTTGTAGATGCCAATGAAATTCATGTTCGTTATAATAGAAATGATAATGACAGGCTGATCAGTTTTGATGAAGATTTGCAGATTTATAAACTGACTAAATTCATTAAAACCAACCAATCAACTTGTATCATTCTTCGCCCGGCTGTAAAGAAAGGCCAGAAGGTAAAAAATGGTGATTTCCTTACGGAAGGTTATGCTACTAAAGATGGCGAACTTGCATTGGGAAGAAATTTACTCGTTGCATTTATGCCTTGGAAAGGGTACAACTTTGAGGATGCGATTGTGATCAGTGAAAAAGTTGTAAGAGAAGATTTATTTACTTCTATACATATTGATGAATATGAACTGGAAGTTCGCGATACAAAATTAGGAGAAGAGGAATTGACGCCGGATATACCAAACGTTTCTGAAGAAGCGACTAAAGATTTGGATGAAAATGGTGTTATCCGTATCGGCGCCCAGGTTCGTGAAGGAGATATTCTCATCGGTAAGATCACGCCAAAAGGCGAAAGTGATCCTACGCCGGAAGAGAAATTATTACGCGCGATCTTCGGTGATAAAGCAGGCGATGCGAAAGATGCCTCTTTAAAAGCACCAAACGGAACAGAAGGTGTAGTAATTGATAAAAAATTATTTCAGCGCGCTAAAAAAGATAAGACTGGAAAGATCAAAGAGAAAGCGTTGCTTGAAAAAATAGAAAAAGTACATATTCAAAATGTAGAAGATATCAAAGAAGTATTGCTGCAAAAATTGATCACTTTATTGGGAAGTAAATCTTCCGCAGGTGTGAGCAATAATTTTGGAGAAATGATCATTGGTAAAAGTTCTAAGTTTAATCATAAGAATTTATCCGCTGTTGATTTTCAAAATATCAATCCGCTTGGCTGGACCAATGATGCAGGAATTGATGACCAGATTAATACCTTACTTCATAACTACAGCATTAAATTCAACGAAGAACTTGGCCGGTATAAAAGAGAGAAATTCAATATTTCCATTGGTGATGAATTGCCTGCAGGTGTATTGAAACTGGCTAAAGTTTACCTCGCAGTAAAACGTAAATTAAAAGTAGGGGATAAGATGGCCGGCCGCCATGGTAATAAAGGTATTGTTGCGAAAATTGTTCGTCATGAAGACATGCCTTTTATGGAAGACGGAACTCCGGTTGATATCGTTCTGAACCCTTTGGGCGTACCTTCCCGTATGAACCTTGGACAGATTTATGAAACCATACTGGGTTGGGCAGGTAAAGAATTGGATTTGAAATTTGCAACCCCGATCTTTGATGGCGCTACAGTAGGAGAAATTGCAGAATATTGTGAAAAGGCAGGTATTCCTGAAATGGGACACACATATTTATATGATGGTGAAACCGGCGATCGCTTCCACCAGAAGGCAACCGTAGGTGTGATTTATATTATCAAACTGCATCACATGGTTGATGATAAAATGCACGCCAGGTCTATCGGGCCATATAGTCTCATCACGCAGCAACCATTGGGTGGTAAAGCCCAATTCGGCGGACAGCGTTTTGGTGAGATGGAAGTTTGGGCACTTGAAGCGTATGGTGCATCCAATATTTTGCAGGAATTACTCACACTGAAATCAGATGATATTATCGGCAGAGCGAAGACGTATGAAGCGATTGTAAAAGGGGATAATATTCCAAAACCAGGCATACCGGAATCATTCAATGTATTGGTACATGAATTGAGAGGTTTGGGATTGGATCTGAAATTTGAATAATATTTTTAAATAAATAATCTCAAAGAGGCAATTAAAAATGCCTCTTTTTTTTATAAAAATTTTTTCTAACTAAAATAGTTAGTATATTGCAGCTAAATGCATTAGTTATGAGCCATGCCGGAAAAAATCTGCGCTACCTTAGAAAACTCAGGGGATGGACGCAGGAAGAATTTGCGCAGAAACTGAAAATTAAAAGATCATTGATCGGCGCTTATGAAGAAGAAAGAGCTGAGCCCAGGCTGGAAGTTTTGGAACAACTCAGTTCCATCTTTAAATTGAGTCTTGATGATCTTTTATTAAAAGACATCACTTCCAAAAACGCCGGAAGTTCTTACCTGGATAAGCGCCGGGAAATGAAACTAAAAGGTGCTATCCAGGAAATTCAGTTTGTGCCTGTGAAAGCTGCAGCCGGTTACCTCGCTGGTTATGCCGACCCTGAATTTATTGATGAGTTAAATACATTCACTTTACCGATGCTTGGCCCCGGCCAGTTTAGGGCATTTGAGATCATTGGAGATAGTATGCTCCCGACGCCAAGTGGCAGTGTGATAGTAGGAGAGCGGTTAGAAAAAATAGACGAAGTGAAACAAAATAATACCTATATCATCATTTCAAAAAAAGAAGGTATTGTGTATAAAAGGATCATGAAAAATAACCGTGCAAAGAATAAATTGACACTCATCAGCGATAACCCGGTTTTTGATCCTTACCAGGTAAATGAGCAGGACATCCTGGAAGTTTGGAAAGCACAATTAGTTATTACAAAAGCGAATACGCAACAACGATGGGATGTAAACCAGCTTGCAGGAATGGTGAATAATTTACAGGGCCAGGTTTCGTATTTGAAAAGGAAGATGAACTGATTTTTTATTTATTCGCTTCAAAATGATCCCACATGATCCTGAAGATTTTTTCTTTTAGATCAATCATAGAAATATCTTCTGTTGCAATGGGCGGTAAAATATCCATGCGGATTTGATGTGGCATTACATAAAAAAATTTTCCGGGTGGCAGGATTTTTTTTGTATTAAACATCACTACTGGAATAACTCTTTTATGCATGTCCTTCGCAAGTTTGAAAGCGCCATCATAAAACGGTCGCAATGGTTTATCCGTTTTATTTCGCGAACCTTCCGGGAAGATCAACATATCCAGTTTTCGTTGTAAAACCTTTTTCCTGACTTCCGCATTTTAACACCCAAAATTAAAAATTGAATTTAAATATTTTTGTTCATCCGTTAGAAGGAGTATTTTCTTTTTGCTTTTCCCACTGTGTGGTAATTTTATAGTGACTTCAAAAATATTTTCAGCTATTTCAATAGC
>JBBSQL010000044.1:0-22237 GCA_038257845.1 Chitinophagales bacterium | reverse complement strand
CGTCCCGATTCGATCATTTTAATTACTTCTTTTTTGAAGTCTGCGTCGTACTTGCGACGATTTGTTTTGACAGTTTTCTTTTCCATAAACTTTTGTAAATTTATTGGAATTTACTGTCCGTACAAATTGGGCCATCTCAAATGTCGTCTTTAGTTGTCTTTGTTTTTTTTGTTTCATATAAGGGATTAATATGATGAGCTTCTATAAAACCTTTTCCTAATTCACCATACTTTTGAAAAAAAGAAAATCCACAAATTTCACAATTCAACATAGGATTTGATTTTACCGCACTCTCTTTTATTTTTCTTATGAGTATTGAATTTCGTTCATAACGCATATGCAAAGCAAGTTTACTTTGCCCTTCTATTGAAACTGGTTCATTATCTTCTTTTATTTCAATATTTTCTAATTCGCCTTCAATTTCTTTCTTATACTTGTAAAGATTTAGAATATTTCTGTGAATAAATAAATGTAAATCTTGAGTTAGCCAATTCCAATCAACTTGCTCAAAGTTTGATTTCTGTTTTACATTTAAGGTATGATTATTTTTGAAAAAGGTATTCCAAATATTTAAGTGTATTTCTTTAATCGGATATTTTTTTAATTCGATTTCTGTTTTTTTTAAAAAATCTTGACATGTAGTGATGTAATTTGCTCCTGTTTTCGGAAATGTTTTTAAATCAGTTTCAAATAAATAGTTTATTGTTTCATTGAAACCTTTAATTGGAACAGGATAAAATTTATCAGGATAAATTGTCGCTAACCAAGCAGATAATCCCGTAAAACTCATACTTCTATTTGCCCAATCAATAGTGTCAAATTCTGAATATCTAAATTGTCTAAAAAGTTGGACATCGCTTAATTGTATATATTGACTTAACTTTTTTCTTCCACTTTTCTGTATGAATTGTATTCCTCGTGCTTTGTCGTATTTAATATTTTGAGACTGTATTAAGATATCTAAAATTTCTTGGTCTGTCTGATTGTCAATATTCAAATTGCTTTGAATAAAATTTGCAAATTCAAATTTATATGCCTCTTCAATTATCCAATTTGAACTGTTTAAATGATTGAGGTACTTTAAGATTGAGTTATTTATTGTTTCTGTTTTCATTTTTGGTTGTCGTCTAAATATAGCTCCTAAGTCTTAAGCTTTAGATAAAGCCTTTTCACAAACTTGTCCAATAGCGATTGTAAGTTCATGTTCAAAATTTCTGCTAATATCGCCCATTCCTGATTTAGCATGAATTGCTTCATGTATTAAAGTTCCAGCATAATCTTTAATTGAGTTTAGCATTTTTCGTAGGATGATGATTGAGCCTGAGTTCGAATCCCAAATACCTACTGTTTCTCCTTCTGAAAAAAAGTCTTTCCGCATTGTTGTGGAAATTTTAATATTTCTAACAATTCTTGGTTTGCCGTCAATAAGATTTAAGATATCACTTGTTAAATCAAAGACTTCTCGTTCTTGTGGAGTTAGATTTTCTATTGATATAAAATCAAATGAAAAACTATCGTTGTAAGTAGTTGTAAATTGTGAAATGTCAATAATTGGATTACCCGATAAGTCGGTGCCACCTTTAATTTTTTCTTTTAAATTCTCAGGAATTGAAATAATTTGATGTCCGCTTGCTTTGGCTTCTTCAATCATATCAGGATGCAACATTATATCTGTTGAAGAAACAAAAAGAACTTTCTCATTTTGATTTAGGATTTTTACAGAATGTTCTTGAACATCAATCCAGGAAAGCTCATCATGTTGCGTTCCATAATTAATATTTTGCAAATCGTCAGCTAAGATTTTTGCAACATCGCTGGACTTACAGGCAAGTAAAATCTTTTTTACACTATCGGTGTATGCTGTTCTGCCAACATTTGTTCTTTCCCTATTTAGAGATTTCTTAATTGCCGAAGTCAGTTGGGTTATATTATAGCTGAATAAGAAATTTTCTTCCTCAGCCACTTTTACACCGTTGATGTAAATCTTTCCAATGTTGCCAACTTTATTTACAACATCACCAGCATTTGTTGTTTCTAAAACTTGTTCACCTGTGAACTTCAAGAATAAATTTTTTGCTTTTGAAATGTCTTCATCCGTTGCTCCATCAATTATAACTTCTGTTCCTACAAGTTTATCATCAGAAGGGTCTGAAATGTTTGCATGTAAAGTAATGATGTCAGCAAATCCTTCTTTGGCTGCCTTATTCAGAGTGATGTCACCATACTTTGATTTGATAAGAACTTTAATTGCTTTTCTGTCGAATGTTGCTAATGCATCTTTCAACCCAATACCAAACTTGCCAATGACTTTTGAATTGGAAAGTTTCTCTTGATTTTCATTTTGTGTTAAGTTGGTGTATTTCAATCCTCTGCCGTAATCCCGGATATGCCAGGTATTTCCTTGTTTGTTTATCTCAACATCTTTTGTATCTGTCAATAATTGCTCGTCAAGTGCATTAGCAATTATTTCGCGAATTGCATGAAAAGTTTCCCAATTTTCAAGAATTTTCTCAATGTTAAGGTCAAACTGTTTCATGACTTTTAATTAAAATTAGTTTCTAAATTTTGAAGTTCTGATAAAGCATTTGAATAACTGGGTGCAGTGGAACATTTTGATTGAAGCTCTGTTTTGGTAGTACTGATTGTGTCCAGAACTTTCGCTGCTCGTTTTGCTTTTGCTGCTTCTTTCTTCATTGCATTGATTTCTTCTTTCTGCTCCCCACAAAATCTTTTCATTGCATTTACTAGTGAATTACAATAAAAATTATTTAAATCAAAACTATTTGGATTTGATACTAGATTGAGTTGATAATCTTGCAATGGCCTGTCGTAATAGCTCGCTGTATAGCTTTCACAAGCCATTTGAATGTATGTTGTATAGTCTGGGTTACTTTGCCCTTTCTTCAAAGTATCAAGAACTGAAAGGATTGGATTAATAGTAACAAATTGTTCTTGTGGCATTTCTGATACTGTTAGCAGAAAACTGTACCGACTTTTAATTGTTTCAATGTTCTTAGATGTTGCGATTATGTATGCAGTTTCCAGAGCTTGCATACCTGCTCTTTGAATGTCCATTGAGTAAAAGTTGTCCATTTCATTTGATTTTTTTGGTTAAAATAATGTCAGTTCTTCTTGCATATTTAATCGATTCGGTTAGAGATGTCAACAATATTATCAATAAAATATTATGTATAAAACAAAATGGTTGTTCATCCGCCCTAAAAAAATAAATAATTTATTTTGTTTTTTATACAGCTAGTGTTTTATGATGTTATTTTTTTTTAGAATTTTCATCACTTAAATTATTAGAATTTTTAAGTTCTGAAAACTTTGCACTCATAGTTGGATTTCCTTTTGTCAGTTTTTTAATTGTTAAATCATCAGCTTTATTATTCGCAAGTCGAAGGTTATTTTCAGAAGATAGAAGAGCCTCTTTAGTTTTTTGAAGATGATCAATTGTTTTATCAATTTCTTCAATTGCTGTTTTAAATTTTCTACTAGCTAAATCATAATTTTTGGCAAATCCTTCTTTAAATATACTTATATTTTCTTCGAAATTGGTAATATCAATGTTTTGACTTTTTACCAATGCGAGTTCAGCTTTTACTTTTATTGAATTCATGGCTGCATTACGAAGTAGTGTTATCATTGGTATAAAAAACTGTGGTCTTATCACATACATTTTTGAAAACCTATAAGAGACATCTAGAATTCCGGTATTATACAATTCGTTATCTTCTTCAAGTAATGTAACTAAAATAGCGAACTCACATTTTTTCCCATTTCGATCCTTATCCAGTTTTTGAAAAAAAAGAATCATTTTTACTTTTAGTGGTAGAATTTTCTTCCTTGTTCTTCATTTCAAACATAATAGAAATAATCTCATTACCATGTTCGTCTAATTCACGATAAACATAATCGCCTTTGTTTCCACTGCTTGCATCATTATCTTTTTCAAAATAGGCATTTCCAAATGCAGTGGCTCTAATTTTATTAAATTCAATTTCACAATGTTGTTCAAGTGTTTCTCCTACTAATTTTGTACTGAGTTTTGACTTTAAATCTTTATAACGTTCTATCATTTCGTCCTTCGATTTTAATTCAAATTCATATTTTTCTTTTAAAGATTTTTCTTTTATTTCAAACTGAAAATCTTTGTTTTGTATCCTATTCATAAGATCATCTCTTTCTTTTTCTACAGAATTTACCGCTTCAGTTACAGCTAACTTTTTTTCGGTTTCGAAATTTGAAATCTTTGAGTTTAGTTGAAATAGTTCCAAATCCGTTTGGTTCTTTAAAGCTGAAAATTCCTTAGCTTTTTCATTCTTTAGTTCCAGGAGTTCTTTCTCTTTTTCGGCTATAGTTTCCTTATATTCATTTGCAATATTAGATTTAGATAATTTTAATTCAGACTCTTTTTCTCTATTGAAGGATTCTAATTTTTCTTGTAAGTCGTTTTTGAACTCTTCATCTCGAACTTGTTTGAGAATATTCGCATATCCTGCTTCATCTATTTTGAATGCTTTTTCGCAATGAGGGCAAATAATATCGTTCATTTGGATAACTTTTGTAATGTGATTTTTAATTGTTTAATTTTTTATCCTTTAGCAAGCAGTACGTGTGCCAGGGAAGGGTTCGTATTCTGTTTAAAACCACTGTTTATTGGAAAAACAAATGTACAAGTTAAGTTGCAAAAATTCTGTGATGCTTGTAAGGCTCGAACAACAGCTAAGATCTGAAAAAATGACGATTATACTTTCATCAATTCACCCTGTACAAATGCCAAAATTGCACGCCTTTTTAATCTACATGCAAATCAGCAAAATTTTTTAAAGTTGTAATAAAAAGTTCTCTGCTTTTTCTCTTAACTCTTTTGAATATTCTGTTGAATTTAAAACATCTTCCAAAAGTTCAACAATTACACTATCTGTTATATAACGAATTAAGCCTGTGTTCCATGCAACTCTATCTGGACTGTTTGGGTTCCTATAATATTTCCAATATTTGGGATAATTTGTTTTGTCAAAATAAATGGCAGTATCCTTGTTGCAATGGAAATATTCATAATCACCACTATCACCTTCGACTGTACTAAAATATTCCATCTGTCCAATAGCAAAAATAAACCTTTCGTTTTCTGTTTCCCCTGGTTCTCTGGACGTAAACAAAGCTATTTTTCCAACTTTTGCATCTAAGCATCTTTTGGGTTCATTGTTATGACTTTCTCCATGAAAATGACCTGCATAGAACATTAGTTCTTTCTTTGCAATGGAGTCATAACAAGGGAAGTGATCGAGAGATAGTTTAGCTGGATTATTAAATTGTTTGCTTTGGCAGTTTATTTTATTTTTTGATTGAATACTACACCAAGTTCTGTTTGCGAAATTAAATGCTGCAACATTTGGTGAACAAACTCCATTCCAATCACTATCTGTATAAGTAACTTTAAATGCTATATTTCCATCTTTTTTCGTACGATTCAGCAAAGGCTCTTTTACTACATTTTGGGAAACATAAATTTGTTTTGATAAAACTTGCTGTTGTTCCTTTGGTTTGTCTTTAATTTGATTATATAGCTTTTCAATTTCGTCTAAACTAAATTCTAAATATTCAATGCCATAATGCTCAAATGCAATTTTTATGCTTGAAGAAATAATTGGTGCAGCAAGTATAACTCTGCTGTTTTTGATAAGTCCAGCATATTGCATCATTTGCCCAACATCTTCTCTTGAAATTGCATCTTTTTTCAATTCCAGTACAACATTCTTGCCTGTTTTGTCTGTGAAAAGTAAGTCTAATCTATTTTTATTTTCAAGTATGTGTTGCCTTTTGATTAAAGTAAGATTTGGCTCTAATAATTGTTCGTGAAAAACCTCAAATACATCTTCAATTTGTTTCTCAGTTAGTTTGATCATATTGTTTAAATGTTAGTTACTAATTAATGGCTTACAACAACTCTATTTTCGCTAAAATACGCTACTTTAGATATACAACAATTATTTTTAAAACCTGACCTTAGACTTCTCAATATAAAAGTATGACTGTTCACTTATCGCGCAAATACAGTCCTGGGTTACTTCTCACGCTCTTAAAATTCTGAATAGATGCCGGTTTTATCGAATATTTTTCCCGATTAACTTCCAAATTTCATCTCGTGATGCTCCTTTTACATGCGCATTTGGATGCGGAACTGCATAAAATTTGTGACCCCAGAGTGTTGCTGTTACACCTTTAAATTTGTTTTCGCTATCAGGAAATTCTTTGATGTTTTTCAGTTCTCCAAATTGCTGAAGTCTATAGTAATTACCGGTGCCTAATGAAAAGATCCAGGGTGGATTTATAAATTCAACAAAACTTTTGAATAAAGGCAATGAACTTTTATAATCATCATCGCTTAAATCTTTTTCAGCTTTTGTACGGAAGAAACAAAGATTCGTGTAATTAAAGTTGATGGAATTAAAATCCAACTTTAAATAATTTTCTAAATATTTTTTGCTCCGATTAATAAATCTATATTCCAATATGTCTTTTCCTTCCGGCATATCTGATTGAGGTTCGTGATTGTCATCCGCGCCCCAGTTGATGCCTAAAAGAATTCCTTTATTTTTTTGAATTGGAGTTCCACAAACTGAATAGTTCCAATTTTGCTTTAAACCTTGCTGTTTCTTATAAACATCAGTTATTTTAAACACTTGTTTTGTTCGGTCAAGTAGTTGTTTGAAAAACACATCTTCGCTCATAATTAGTTATCTATTTGGTTTATAGAAGCACATTAATCACACATCCACAAAATCAAATTTATAATAATTGTGTCAATCTATTCTAATAAATTTTAATTACTTATTTCTCCAACGCCTTCTTATAAGTCTCAATCGCTCTCGCCCGCGCAAACGCGTGCGGCACAATAGGTTCAAGATAACCGGGTACAAAATCTTCTATCCATTTTTTGACGTAAACTAATTTTGGATCAAATCTTTTTATTTGAAGATCAGGATTGAAAATGCGGAAATAAGGCGCGGCATCGCAACCGGATCCTGCGGCCCATTGCCAGTTGCCATTGTTGGAAGCGAGTTCATAATCTAATAATTTTTCTGCAAAATATACTTCGCCCCAACGCCAGTCAATGAGTAAATGTTTGGTGAGAAAACTGGCCGTAACCATGCGCACCCTGTTGTGCATCCAGCCTGTTTCATTCAATTGCCGCATGCCCGCATCTACCATCGGGTAACCGGTTTCACCGCGGCACCAGGCATCAAATTCTTCTTCATTGTTGCGCCAGGGAATGTCATCATATTTTCTTTTGAAAGATTGAGTGACCACTTTGGGAAAATGAAAAAGAATGGTCATGAAAAATTCCCGCCAGATCAATTCATTCAAAAAAACCTGATTTGTCTCCGCCGCTTTTTTTGCGAGTTCACGAATGCTGACTGTTCCAAAACGTAGATGAATACCCACATGCGTTGTGCCCGCAATGCCAGGGAAATTGCGGGTTTCATCATAATCATGCACCAGTTTTTCGGGGAAATGAAATGCAGGAATGTAAATGCCCGTTTTTTTAAAACCAATTTCTTCCAGAGTTGGAAAATGAAATGGTTTTATTTTTAAAAAATTATGTGAAAAATTTTCTGCCGGAAAATTGTCAATGTTGTTTTGCTCAAATTTTATTTTCCATTGTTTGGAAAACGGCGTGAAAACAGTATATGGTGTTCCATCCTGTTTTAAGATTTCATTTTTCTCAAAAATTACCTGGTCTTTAAAAGTTTGCAACGAAATATTTTTTTCTGCCAGGTATTTTTTTAGAACTGCATCACGCGAAATGGCATACGGTTCATAATCATGATTAGTAAAAACTCTTTTTACAGAATATGTTTCAAGCAATTTTGAAAATGCTTTTACAGGTTCATCATGCAATACTAAAAGCGAAGAACCTTGTTCTATTAATTGCTGGTTGATTTTTTCTAATTCGCTATGAATAAAATCAACACGTTTATCCAATTTATTATCAAGCTGATCGAGGATTTTTTTATCAAAAATAAAAAGTACCAGTACAGGTAAACCGCTTTTCAATGCATGGTACAAAGCAGCCTGGTCAAATAAACGCAGGTCGCGGCGTAACCAGCAAACAGCAATTTCATTTTTCATACATGACTTTACACCTGGTAACGATAATGATGTTGCGATGTCTTTTTTGAAAAAGCAACAACGAGGATAACGATGAAAATAATTATAGCCACCGTGAGTGCTGTATTTTTAATATTACTTACATCTTCATTCGCGGAAGCAATGCCTATCAATGCCCATACACCCACTAATGAAAACCAATACAGGCGGCGTTTCCAGGCTACGTATATATGTAAAGCGCCTGCAACAAAAATCATGAGCATGCACCAGGTGGCTTCAGGAATTCCAAAACCTTTCCAGTTGATTTTGGTTAAATATGCAGCTACATCCGCGATGAGTGCAACGGTCAACCAGCCGCAGTATAAAGAAAATGGGATCCAGACAAATGCACGTTCAGATAAAGAAGCGCTACGCGTGCCAATATAATTATTTAAAATAATGGCCACCAAACAAATGAGTTGTATGAAAATTATGAATACAGATAAACCTGTGTAATCGTACAACCACGCAACGATCCAGCTACAATTCGCGATACATGAAATGATGAACCACCAACCGGTGCGCGTGATCACATGATCTTTCACATTTTTAGAGAATGTATAAATAATGAATGCGATCAGGCCGAGGTAAATCAATCCCCAAATAGCAAACGTGAAACCTGCAGGTGTAAAATAATTTACATATTTGTCCGACACATCCGCAATTGTTTTACCATTAAAGAAACCTGTATTGGATAAATAATTCACGACGATGGTAACGGCTAAGGCAAAAGCATTTAATATTTTCAATGGTTGTTTCATAAGGCTATTTTTTCCCGGTGATGCATTTTGATGCTTTCGAAACTCTTAAATAAAAACAAATTTAAAAGAAATAATTCCAGCCCATAAAAAATATCTTCTACGGGAATAGTCAGTATGCGAATGCCGAGGTTTTCTGAATTGTTATACCGCACTACTGCTTCCTCTATCCCTGTGCCGGTAAGAATTCCATTAACGATCAAAAAAGGAACTAATAAAAACATATAAACAGTTATCGCTTTTCCAAACCAATCCACCTTTGCAATAAAAACCAGGAACAGGCAGATGACTGCAGTACTCAGGAACGACAAAGCTGTGTAAGCGCGATCTATGAACAGACCGCCCACGGTCAATAAAATTATTGCCAGTAAAACGGCGAAAACCTTTTCCCGTATGGGTTTCCAGCTAATGTCAAAAAATTTATCCAAACAGAAATAGGTGAAGACGCATGAAAAGGGTATGCATATAAAAAATAAAATTTCTTCTATGGGTAAATGAAAAATATAAATGCCCAGTAAGTAACGCGGGTTAAAACTCCAGGTGCCGGCCTGTGTAAATAAGCTATCCCACAAACAAAAAAGCAACGCCACAGGAATGGCAGCTAAGAAGAAACTGCCCCAGCTTTTGTAAAAGTTAATTTTAGGGTGAAATGAAAAGAGTAAAGGAATAATGATCGTGAAAAAATCCACAAAAAGATATAATGTATTCATCGGGGAGGGGCATTGACTTTTGAACGGCTGAAAATTAATGAAAAACTTAGCTTGTTGCAGATGTTTTTTTCATTTCTCTAAAATACTTAAAGGGCACCCAAAGCATACCAAAACATTCGCCTTCGTATTTGCCAATATGTTTATGGTGCATTTTATGCGCGCGGCGAATGGCTCTAAAATAAACATTATCCGCGTGGCGCAAAACTTTAAAACGCTGGTGTATAAAAATATCATGCACGAAAAAATAAGCAAAGCCATAAATCGTAATACCCAGGCCGATCCAGAATAAAAAATTATATTCCTGTATCATACCGAATAACAAACATAGAATTCCCGGAATGGCGAAGATTAAAAAGAAAAAATCATTGTGTTCAAAAAACCCGGACGACTCTTTTTTATGATGATCTTTATGCAAGCGCCAGAGCAGGCCATGCATAATAAATTTGTGTGCAAACCAGGCCACACCTTCCATAGAAAGAAAAGCTGCAATTACAATAAGCGTATTAATGAAGTAGATTCCCATGGTCTTTAAATATTTCGTTCATAATTTTTTTGCGGTATGCAAAAATTTGTTCTATTTTTTTTCGTACGATTAAAGAATGCATCACCTCTCCAAGAATACCGAATGGTAAGGCATAGCGCACTTCATCGTGCATATTTGTACCTCCATTTTGCTGCGTAAATGTATGCGTATGTTCCCACTTTTTGTAAGGCCCTTTTAATTGCCTGTCCATAAATTGAACAGGTTTATTTACCTGCATGATCTTCGTTTGCCAATGAACTTTAATACCGAATAAAGGCTTCACCGTATAATCAATGAGCATACCTTCAAAAATTTCTCCGTCAACTGCACCGGGCAAAATTTTAAAATCCATTTCCGGCGGTGTGATCCTGGAAAGATTTTTCGCCGATGAAAAAAAAGTCCAGGCTGTTTCAATGTCCACCGGTAATAACTGTGTATCACTAAAAATATATTCTTTCATTCTTCGCCTGCATTATTTTAGGAAAATGTTGAATCAATACCGGCAGGCAGGCTTTTAACCAAAATGAAAATATTTCCGGTTGTGAAAACACTGCTTTATTTAAATCTTCCAGGCTGATATATTTCCAGGCGGCAACTTCATTGTAATCCGGTGCAGGCGCATCATTGCTGATGCCCGCATACACATGATCAATTTCATTTTCCACCAAACCATTTGCAAAATTTGTATGATAATGAAATGAAAATAAAAATTGGGTAGTGCAGGATATACCGATTTCTTCACGAAGCCTGCGGTTAATTGTTTGTGGCATACTTTCCCCAAACACGGGATGACTGCAACATGAATTGCTCCATAAGCCACCGGAATGATATTTTGCATATGCTCTTTGTTGCAGCAATAATTCATTTTTATTGTTGAAAATAAAAACCGAAAATGCACGGTGCAGTAAACCATGGCGGTGAACCGACATTTTTTCCCGCGTTCCCGTAATCATATCATTTTTATCTACCAGTAAAAGCATTTCCTTCTGCATTCAATTTTTGTTTTTCAGCTTCACTAAGATATTTACTATTTTTCATAAATCCAACTATCCAGTTTTTAAGTTCTTTATCTTTCATATTTTCGAGGGCTTTCAATAAAAACGATTTGTCCTCATTCAAATTATCGTTGTAGCCGAGAATACCCGGTGCATCGCTTTGGGTGGCGAAACGTATAAATCGAAGCTCCGCGTTTTGTGCATCTGCAACAATGGCGGCTTCGAGGATTTTTCTACCTTTTTTAAAATACGATAATTTGGTAAAAGGATTAAATACATGTTTTGCCAGCATCATCATTGCGCCACCTTCATAGCCTGTTAATAAGGCGTTGGATGCGGGCGTATAAACTGACAGCATATCTACGAGTTTTTTGCAAGTTGTTCCATCTTCAGATGAATTGTGGTACATCGTGCGTACATCACTGATTGCGGGCGTTTGCGCCGATAAAGCTGTATTAAAAAAAAGTAATAGAATAAGATTTCTGAGCATCATAATAAATTCATTTTATATTGTACCATACTGTTTAGCATCAGGCTGAATTTTTTGCCGTTATTGATCCGGATGCGTTCTGTAAGGATGCGTTGCGGCGGTAATCTTTTTATTTTTTTAAATAAGGAAATATAATAAATATACGCAAGATATACGCCACCTTTTGAAGAAGCCGGTAATTTTTTTATGCCAACTAAAGCTGTTTTAAAATCACTTTCTATTTCTGCTTCAATTTGCTTCTTGGACACCCTATTAAAAGTCTCTATTTGAACGCCGGGAAAATACATGCGTCCCAAAACCTGGTAATCATCTTTCATATCACGCAGAAAATTTACTTTCTGAAATGCGGCCCCGAGTTTCATGGCGTAAGGTTTTAAATCAGCATATAATTTTTTATCTCCTTCTGTGAACACATGCAAACACATCAGGCCCACCACTTCTGCTGATCCGAAAATATATGATTTGTATTTTTCATCTGTATAATTCACTTTTTCCAAATCCATTTCCATGCTTTGTAAAAAAAGATCAATCAGTTCTGTTTGGATATCATAATCTTTCACTGCCTGCTGGAAAGAATGTAAAACAGGATTGGTGGAAATGCCCATGTCCAGTGCTTCTTCGGTATCTCTCCTGAAACGCATGAGTAAAGTTTTCCGGTCATAGCTTTCAAAGCTATCAACAATTTCATCGGCCACGCGCACGAAACCATAGATGGCATAGATCGCCGCACGTATTCTTTTATTTAAAAAATAGATGCCGAGTGAAAAGCTCGTACTATATGCATTTGTAGTGGCCTTGCTTACACCGGCAGATAAATTGTCAAAGTGTAATTTCATGTTTTTCTTTTTTTAATTGTGACATCAATTGTGTGGCTGCTATTTTTCCGGAGATCAAAGAGGGTGGTACACCCGGCCCTGGAACGGTCAACTGGCCTGCATAAAAAAGGTTGCTAATTTTTTTATTACGTACAGATGGTTTCATTACGGCAGTTTGTCTTAATGTATTTGCCAGGCCATACGCGTTGCCTTTATAGGCATTGTAATCATATACGAAATCATTGATACAATAACTTTTTTTGAAATCAATATATTCCGCAATTTTTTCCCCTGTTTGTATTTCCAGTTTTTTAAGCATTAATTGAAAATATTTTTCGCGCAGGGTTTCATTGTCTTCCAGACCGGGTGCAATTGGCATTAACAAAAATAAATTTTCATGTCCCTGTGGCGCTACACTGTCATCTGTTTTGGATGGGCAGCACACGTAAAACAAAGGACTGGCCGGCCATTGCGGTGATTTATAAATTTCAACAGAATGCTTCTCAAGCCCTTCATCAAAAAATAATGTATGGTGATGCATAGTTGGAATTTTCCGGGAAACGCCCACATAATATACGAGGCAGGAAGGGGCAAAGGTTTTTTGCGACCAATATTTTTCTGAATAATTTTGATATTTCTTTTCTAGCAAGTCTTGTTCTACATGGTGATAATCTGCAGAGGCAATGACTGCATCACAATAAATATTTTTTCCATTTACTTCAATACTTTTTACTTTATTATGAACAACATTTATTCTTTCAGCGGGTGAGTTGAAATGAAATACAGCACCATTTTCTTCGGCTACTTTCCTGCAGGCTTCCACTACTTTGCTAATGCCTCCTTTAGGATACCATGTGCCCAGTACAAGTCCCGCATAATTCATTAAGCTATACATGGCGGGCGTATCAGAAGGCATAGCGCCGAGGAATAACACGGGAAATTCCATGAGCGCAATGAGGTATGGATGTGAAAAATATTTGCGCACATGTTTTGAAAAGGATGAAAATACCTGCAGGCGCAAGGCCGATTTGATGAGTTTGAAATCTGCGAATTCATTCCATGAAAGGCCCGGCATGTAAACCATTTTTTCCATGGCTGTTTCATATTTATACTTCGCTTCCTGCATAAAAACTGTCAGCTTTTTTCCAGCGCCTTTTTCTATTTGTTCAAAAAGATTTTGCAGTGCTGTAAAATTGGCCGGCACACTGATGGTATCTTTTTTACTAAAGACAACATCAAATGCCGGTGTTAATAATTCGAGTGAATAATAATCCGCCGGCGTTTTATTAAAATCCCCAAAAAATTTTTCAAAAATATCCGGCATCCAATACCAGCTCGGGCCCATATCAAATGTATATCCGTTCTTGGATGAAAAGGATCTTGCCCTGCCGCCAGCGGATTCATTTTTTTCATACACATGCACGTCATGCCCCGCTGCCGACAGGTATGCGGCTGCGCTCATGCCGGAAAACCCCGCGCCTATAATGCAAATTTTTGACAATGGTTAATACTTTTTTTTTTGAAATCAAATGCCCAATAAATTTTCCAGGTCATTGGGGCTATGAAGAAATGTAATCTTTTTTGAAAGTTTTTTATATGTTCCTTCCTGTTCATCTCCCGCTACATATATTTTAAGTTTGGGAAAATGTCGCGCAATTTCAGTAAGCATATTTTCAGTTGAATCATCTATGTCTGTATGCACACGAAACATCAGTAAATTTTTCACTTTCACATTTTTTAAAACGTGCTGAATGGATGCTGCATGCATACTTGCGCCAAGATAGATCACTTTTTCACCAGCAAGCCGTAATAAATAATGCGCAAACAGCAAACCAATATCATGGTATTCGTCTTCAGGTAAAAACAATAGCCAGGTGTTACCGGTTTTTGTACCGGGTGGCAATGCATTGATCGTACTGAAAACTTTTTGACGCAACAGGTTACTTAGAAAATGTTCCTGTGGTGGCATCGCTTTCTCACAACTCCATAAAATACCAACCTGATGAAGCAAGGGGTAAATAACATGGATATAAGTTCCCCGGAAATCAAAGCGTGATACACAGGATGTAAATGTTTTTTCAAACTGCAGCTCATCATAATTTAAACCGGCAGAAATTAATTGTAAAATATAATGTGAATAAGGCGCTTCTCCGGCAGCACTTTCTTTTTCCAAAATAATTTTCTGTAATGCTGCATCTTTCATTGCACTCAGACCGGAAATTTTATAACCATCTTCCAACAGGCTGACAATATTCAATAAACGGCGCAACTGGTTACCATCATAATACCTTGTATTGCCTTCAGAACGTTTGGGCTTTAACGTGTTGTAACGCTGCTCCCATATTCGGATTGTATGAGGTAGAATACCCGAATACCTGGACATATCTGATATGGAGAAGTTGTTCATTTTGTTCAAATATATATAAAAATACTTAAACAAAATATTTTTACTGATTTCGCCTTTAAAATTTAATCACGCACTCTATTTGCAAATTTTCCAATTGTCAGTCCCTGCACCAAAATGGAGAAACAAACAATGATAAAAGTGATGGTCACCCAGATATCCCTGTACATGGCAGGATCCATTGACAAGGCAAGTGCAATGGAGATACCTCCCCGTAATGCGCCCCAGGTAAGGATATACAAGGTTGGGCGCGTGATTTTTTCCCGCCTTCGTATCGCAATGGATGGAATCCAAATAGAAATATAACGGGTTATGAGTACCACGAAAATTAATATGAACCCGGCAATGATCACGAGCTTGTAAGTTTCAACGACAAGTAATTCCAGTCCGATCAATACAAACAAAACGGCATTTAAAATCTCATCAATCAATTCCCAGAATTTATCAATGTATTCCCGCGTAATATCAGACATGCCATGTGTTTTACCGCGGTTACCTGTTACCAGTCCTGCGGCCACCATGGCCAACGGGCCGGAGATATGTAATTGCGAGGCAAGTGTATATCCACCCATTACAATTGCCAGCGTGATCAATACTTCCACCTGGTAATTGTCAATGCTTGCCATTAATTTATAACCGAGGAAACCCAATGCCAGTCCCAATAATAAGCCGCCAACGGCTTCCTGTGTAAATAGCAATGCAATGTTGCCCGCGTCTAATTTTGCGCCTGGTAAAGACAATTGATAAATGGTTATAAATATCACAACAGCTACGCCATCATTAAACAGTGATTCACCCGCGATCTTTGTTTCAAGAGATTTGGAAACGCCTGCCGTTTTTAAAATACTCATGACCGCAATGGGATCTGTTGGAGAAATTAATGCACCAAAAAGAAATGCGCTTTTAAGATCAACCTTTAAACCCAATGCGTGTAAAAGATAATAAGATACGATGCCAACAATGAATGTGCTGAGCAAAACACTGATGGTGGAAAATAAAATAATGCTTAACCGCTCTTTTTTCAGATCCTGTAATTTGATATGGATTGCGCCGGCAAATAGCATAAAACTCAGCATGCCTTCCAATAATATTTCACTGAAGTTAATGCTCTCAAACCGAACGGTGATGGCGGTTTTGAAGGCAGGGAAAAAATAACCACTGATCAAAATGAGAATTGAAAAGATGAGGGAAACCAGCATCAGGCCGATCACATTCGGTAATTTTAATAAGCGAAAATTGATATAGGCAAAACCGGCAGATAAAACGATGAGAATAGAAATGAGGTGAAATATATCCATTATTTATTATTGATATTGACGTTTAGACTGGAAGGCTCTACAAGCTGGAAGGTGGCAGAAGCAAATCTTATTTTTCCATCAGTTGCATCTACTGCTTTTAAAATATTTGTAAATAACGCAGTTTTTGTCATCCGTCTTTTATTAAACTTAACAACATAGCGTAAAGTAAATTCCACCCAGTTATCATTGGCGACCAAAGAAACCATAGGTTCTGTTTGAGCGTCCTCCAATTTATATTTTAACTGCAGTGCCTGCCATTTTTCGTGCGATCTTTCAGTGAGGTCGCCGGCAATAGTTTTACCCGCATGGAGTAAAATTTCATTTACTTTTTCATAATCACTTCCATATTGTATGGGAATTTTTATTTCATCCCATAAGAAAGGGAAGTCGCCTGAATAATTAAATACAGGGGATTTAAAAACAAAACTATTGGCCACTAAAACAATTCTTCCATTGTACAAATCGCCGTCCACCCATTCACCGGTTTCCATGATCGTCGTGCGCAAAACACCGATGTCCATTACATCTCCCTTGATGCCACCGAGTTGTACACGATCACCCGTTTTATAGAAATCACCAAACATAATAGCCAGCCAGCCTGCGAAAGATGCGATCACTTCCTGCAAGGCGAATGCAATGCCCGCACCCGCTACACCGAGTGCCACATCCAGACCGCCAAGTTTATCATTGAATACAACGATGAGTAATATGATCGTAAGAATATAGCCTGCAAAAGTTCCAAACTTTTTTGCGCGGTAGCGGCTGTCACTATCTTTTATTTTTGAAAATAAATTTTTTTGAATGGTTTTCACGATCACCCATATCACTGCGATACCAATGAAGATAACGGCTATACGCCCCATCACCGGGTTGAAAAGAAAGGCTTTTATTTTTTCATCCATCTGAATCTTTATTTATATGAATCACCCGATGCGGGAAAGGAATAATCACTTTATACTGCGTAAATTTTTCAAAAATGCGTATGCGTATTTCACTTTTTATATTTTCTACCCGAAAGACTTCTTCAGACCAGAACATTAATGCAAAATCAAGTGATGATTCGCCATAATCCTGGAAACGTACGGATGACGCGGGTTCGCGGAGAATTTCTTTTTGTTCATCCGCAGCTTCTTTCATCAAACGCATCACTAATTTTATGTCCGATTTATAATCTACGCCCACGTTAATAGTGAAGCGGGATGCACCAGCACTATGTGTCCAATTGATGAGCTGATGCCGTGTAAGGTCGCTGTTTGGAAGTATAATATAATTTTGTTCACGCGTAAGAACAGTGGTTGTTCGCAGATTAATTTCCTGCACGCGGCATACGAGTCCATTCACTTCAATCACATCATCCACTTTAATAGTAGAGTCAATGAGAATTATAATACCTGAAACAAAATCGCTGAAAAGGCCTTGTAAACCCAGGCCTAAACCAACAAGTAATGCAGCGCCGGCGCCAAATAATAATGTAAAATCAACCCCGAATATTTTCAGGGTATAAATGACCGCAAAAACAGTGATGACATATTTGATCAGGCTGTAGATCGCGTATTTTTTGGCAACATCAAACCGCTTTGAACGATAAATAATTTTCTTAATAAATTTCAGGAAAAAAATTACGACAATAAGAAAAATTACAAAGATCAGCAGTGAAGAAACAGTTAATGAAAATTCCCCGGCATCTATCAATTTATATTTCAAAAATTCATTAACAGTCATATATCTTTTTGCATTTTATTTTTTTAGAAACTTATTATTTAGTGTTATCACGGTCATCTTTATCTACATGAATATTAAAACCCGGCGCTTTATAATCTTTGGATAAATAATCCGCAGGTATCGTGGTACTGTTGCCATCCCGTTGTGCCCGGTAATGCGGAGACAAAATTTCAATGCCTCTTTCATTACATACATCCTGTATATTTTGATGCAGGTTGGAATAGATCAGCGCTTGTTTATTTGCTTCTCTTGTATATGCATTGATTTGATATGAAACATAAAAATCCTCGAGGCTTGTCTGCAACACAAACGGCAGTGGTTTTTCGAGAATATCTTCTGTTTTCAATGCTGCATCTATCAGTGCCTGGTGCATATCTTTCCATGGTACGTCATAACCAATCGTAACTGTTGTATGCACGATCAGGCCTTTATCCGGTGCATCGCTGCTGTAATTGATGGTATGCGCATTCATCACGTTTGAATTTGGAATAGAAATAATTTCATTTTTGATCGTGCGGATACGTGTTACGAGTAAAGATTTTTCAATAACATCACCGGTTTGATCACCGATCTTTACACGGTCGCCGATCTTAAATAAACGCATATAAGTAAGGATGAATCCGGCCAATAAATTGGACAAAGATCCTGCTGAGCCAAAGGTGAATAAAAAACCCAGGAACACAGATACACCCTGGAATACAGCCGAATTACTGCCGGGTAAATAGGGCCAGATCACAATGATCATAAATGCAAAAACCAGTACGCGCATGATCTGGTAAGTAGGATTGGCCCAGTCCGGATAAAACCCCGGAATATTCAATACGCCTCTTTCAATTTCCAGTTTTAAAAAATGTAAGCCACGGAAAACATACCTGAAGAAAAATACGATGACGATGATCGTAATTAATTTTGGTAAGTAATTCCAAAGACTGAGCGCAATCCCTTTTACAGGGTCAAGAATATAGCCGAATAATGTTTCAGCGAAATTTTTTGTCCAGGGAAATATGCCAAATAAAACAGGTAATGTTAAGTAAATGACCAGTATAATGAAAAACCATTTGATCACGGTATTCACGGTGAGCAAAGCATTCACTTCGCGCTTCGCATCAAATAATGTATAATTTTTTATGGTAATCCCTTTCAATTTTTTCCCTTCCTGGCTTACAATTTTTTTAGCCGTCCATTTAAATAATTTGCCGAGATAAATTATTAAAAATGTGATAATAAGTATAACCAGCAATGCAAGGCCAATTTCTTTTATCAGTGTAGAAAAACTCGTTTCAGATTTGTAATGCACGACTGCATCGCCGATGATCATTTTATACTTTTGTGCCAGTTCCTCTTTGGTGGAATTATTCCAGAGTGCATCATTTTCGGAAACACTTGAAATGATTGTTGCGCCAAACGCAATATCCACGGTAGTTTCAGCCTGTATGATCTTTAAAGAATCAGTTCGGAATAAAAAATTATCAGCCAGGTCATGCACTTTCCTGGTAATGGCTTCTGCCCGGTCCTTTGAAGTAAAACTCCCCAGTTTGCTATAGACAAAAAATAATGTATCCTTAAAAAATCCCATGACGGGGTAACCCTTCGTGATATTGCGCAGCGAATCTATTTGTATTTTTTTCTGTGACAGCCTTTCACTATCGCGGCTTTGAATGTCCAGTAGCTCTTTTTGTAATTCTTCTTTCTTTAAATTGTCTGTTGTCTTTAAAGAATTCAATTCAACCTGCAGCTCCGCCTTTTTTGCAGAATCCTGTAAACGCTGTTGTTCAATTTCTGCCAGCCTGGCTTTATAATTATTTAATACCACCGCATTCAATGAATCATTTTGCTTAGAGGTAATAGTATCTTTCGGCGTTTGTGCATGCACAGACTGAATTGCAAAAAACAGGACGAAAAAAACAGCAGCTAATTTTAAATATTTCATTGTTTAAAGTTCAATTTTCCTGCGTAAAAATACCAATAATTATTTCATGGGAAATGTTATGATGAATTCAGGTTTTTTATTTACCGGTTTGAATCGGTGATTCACTCAAAGATACACCGCCTTTTATTCCAAAATCCAAAGTGCGTATGGGGAATGGAATCATGATGTCATTTTCATCGAATGCTTTTTTGATGCGCATGATGGCCTGGTGACCAGCCGTCCAATACACGGATTGCTCGGGGGAATTCAACCAGATCCGCACGAGAAAATTAATAGAACTATCCCCGAATTCCTTGTAGTAAAAAGTTGTCTCATCTTCTTTTGAAAGGCCATCAATATGTTTAACTGCCTCCATGGTTACTCTTTGCACTTTTTCCAAATCATCACCGTAAGACACGCCCACAGCGAGATCCAGCCTGCGTTTGCCGAGTTGCGTAAAATTTTCAACCGGGTTTTGAAATATTTCTTTATTTGGTATGATCACGAGTTGCCCCTGGAAAGTGCGCACCACCGTATCTCTTAAATTAATGGAATCAATTTTGCCCATATACGTTTTCACTTTCACAATATCTCCCACATGAATGGGTTTTCGCCATAAAATAAAAACACCTGAAATAAAATTTGCCGCAATGTCCTGGAAGGCAAATGCGAGTGCAAGCCCGGTAATACCAATACCGGCAAGCAATGAAGTCACCGCCTTATCCAATTGCAGAATACTTAACACGATAAAGATGACAATGCCTATAAAAAATAAATGAATAATGGATACCAATAATCTATTCAGCACCTGATGACTGGATATTTTATTGATGAGTTTTATGGCTAATTTTTTAATTTGCTTAACCAGGAAAAGACCAATGACCAGTACGATCACAGCCGTTAAAATATTCGGCAGCATTTTGATCAGTTCATGCAACCAGGTTATTAATTTATCAGAGATGAGCTGATATGCTTCGTCCATATTCATAAATAAATTTTATTGAAAAATATTTTTCAAATTGAAATATAAGTTGTTTTTGGCAATAAAAACTAAAAGCCTGGTTAATATACAAAGGCTCAGAACTTTTCCGGCAAATCAAATTCAATGGAATCTACCTCAAAAATAGCATAAGGTTGTTCTTCATCCAGCGCGATCCATGCTCCTTCCAATAAAGTTGGAATAATCATTCCATGAATTTCTTTATAGGTGGAAAAATGGCCAATCCAGTCCTGCAAATCTTCTTTGCCTTTATATCTTTTTGTTTGCATGGATGCGATCTCATTTTTTTCATTGAAAAAAACTTTATAAGAAAGTTCCATATCTTTCATTTTGTAAAATAGCATGGCAGTAGTGTCATCAATGGCAGTCCAGGCAAGCCTTTCAGAAGGAAGCAGGTTGGTGGGAACCCAGGCGCTTTCACCAAGCCAGCGCAATAATTCCCCCTGGTTATATGGTTTTCCTTTTCCATTTAAAATGCGTAAAAATGAAAAAAGATACACGCTTAAATTTCCTTTTCCTTGCAGGTACATTTCAATGGCGGTAAACAAAAAAGTTTTCCCTTTCCATATAAAACCGGGTGTGATTAAATTGAAATATTGTTCTCCTTTTATTTTTTCAAATTTGTCTTTATCGCTGGACTTAAACATTCCGGAATGTTTTAACCGGGCTGTAGAAATATATTTTTGCCCCGGTTTTAATACATGTTTGAAATAGCGTTGCACCGGTGCAGGCAGGCCATTTAAAATTTTTTCTTCATATATTTTATCTGAAAGATGAAGATCAGAAAAAAGTGATTGGATATTTTTTTTAAATTGAAGATTTACATGCAGACGCAAGGCAAGAATGAGGAGGAGGAAAAAACAACCGGTAAAAATTAGAAAGTTTATCATCGATTTTTTTTTATGAATTGTGTAGGGATATTCTAAAGATTGATTAACCAATAAGAATTTCTTGATCTTGCAAGGTTTTTCATTGTATTTTGAATTTAAGCCTTATTAAATTTGATATCCATTATCAATTTTAAATAAGGCTTAAAGGGTTGATCTCTAATAATAATATATTGTTACTAAGGTGATCAAAACCTTATTACCTTAGTAACCCTTTTATGAATTTTAGACTCCAACCTTATTACCTTATCTGGTTTCCGAAAAGATTATTTACTATCCCATTTAAGGGTTTTTTGATAATGCTTTAAAAAATTATCATATTCTTCAGTAAAGGTAACTTTTCTATGATGCGCTGGTTGATTGTTGATGTATTTACAAACTTTGTCAACATCAGTTTTCGAAACAGAGTATGCAGAAGCCGATTCTTGAGATGGCCCAATTTGTACGGACAGTAAATTCCAATAAATTTACAAAAGTTTATGGAAAAGAAAACTGTCAAAACAAATCGTCGCAAGTACGACGCAGACTTCAAAAAAGAAGTAATTAAAATGATCGAATCGGGACGG
>JBBSQL010000043.1:0-22777 GCA_038257845.1 Chitinophagales bacterium | reverse complement strand
TTCACCTGTATTTAAACACAATAAAATATCATGCGCATTGGAATCTTCTTCGTTGGTATAATGACTGTCATTGGTAGCGATCACGGGCACATTATATTTTTTTGCAAAACGTACCAGCGTTTCATTAATAATATCCTGTTCCTTTATTTGATGCCTTTGTAATTCAATAAAATAATCTTCGCCAAATAAATCCAGCCACCATTTAAATTCTTTTTCTGCAACTTCTTCACCACTCTTTAAAATGGCTTGAGGCACATGTGCGCCAATGCAGCAGGTAGTTGCGATGAGGCCTTCATGATATTTTAAAATAAGTTCTTTATCAATACGCGGATACTTGCTGTACATGCCTTCTATGAAACCAAGTGAAGTGAGTTTAATGAGATTTTGATAACCCTGTTTATTTTTTGCAAGCAACACCTGGTGGTAGCGTTGATCTTTTATTTCTTTGGTAAAATTTTTCTTATGCCTGTCTTCCACTACATAAAATTCACAACCTGTTATGGGTTTAATAACCGGCTCAAGTTTATCTGAGCCATCTTCATTTTTACCAACAATCTTTGTTTTCTTCCAGGCTTGTTTTACAAATTCAAAAACACCAAACATATTTCCATGATCTGTTATCGCGATGGCTTCCATATCATCCTGAGATGCTTTTGCATAAAGGCTTTCAATAGATGCGGCGCCATCTAAAAGTGAGTACTGCGTATGAACATGCAAATGTGAAAAACGAGGCATAGATTTTTTGAATAATAAAAAAGAAAAAATAATCCCGGTGTAAGTGGCTAACAAATTTCGTTAAAAAAAATTATTTATCTCCCTGCATTTATCCACTATATTAATGGTAGTATGTTAAAAATATTTATACATGTATATTGTTTAATCTAATTAGACCGTTTATCTTGCACCGGTCGTATGAGAAAAAATCTTTACATACTTATTTCTATTTCTGTATTTGCATTTTTCACTTCGTGTAAATCTTTTCAAAGCCTGAATGCAAAAAATACGAATACAAATAACAAGCAAAAAAATAGCTCTCCCGTTTTTTTAAATGATATCAATGTACAACCGGATACCAAACGCGGTACCATTACGATGGCGTCAGAAAAATCAAAGAAGAAAACTGGTTTACTAATGGATCAGAAAGGCGGTGATCTGACACTCGCCAATAACCTGCAAATGAAATATGCATCCATGCTGAATGTGGATGCATCAAAATTACCATCGCTCGCTTTATTAAGAGAAGTGGATATTTGGTGGGGCACTAAATATTGCATGGGTGGTATGTCGCAATCCTGTATTGATTGCAGTGCGCTTACGCAAACGATTCTCGAAGATGTTTATGGCGTGGACATTCCGCGTACTGCACAAGCGCAATATGATAATTGTAAAATTGTGATGGGAGAAGATACATTGCAGGAAGGCGACCTGGTATTTTTTCATACGACCAGCCGTGGTATTTCACACGTGGGTTTATATTTATCCAACAATAAATTTGTGCACGCATCTACCAGCCAGGGCGTGATGATCAGCGATCTCAATGATGCTTACTGGAAAGACCGCTATCGCGGTGCTGGCCGTTTTATTGCTAATTAATTTTTATTTTTTCTCAACCTGTTTTTTGCTACACCAACGAGTTGCATGGCATCCGGTGACAGTTTAAAAAGAAAAACACTTGCACTAAGTAATGCAGAAAAAATGATACTGCGTAAAAAAAGCGCCTGCCAGTTGTGCATATTTTTAAATAGAAAATAAGCAATGAAAAATGCAACAAGCCCGCTAACTATTGAATAAAGAGTTTTTACACTGAATGGCTGCATATTAAATTTCCTTCGTAAAAATTCAAAGCGGATAAAATTATATATCGTTAATGAAATAAGATCACTGTATGCAGAACCGATGATACCATAATTTTTTACAAAATAGTAACTGAGCGGAATGCGTATGGCCAGCATGACCACGCCACTAAGAAATTCAAAACGCCAGTAATTAGACGCGCCGATCACCTGCGCATTTACGCCTGTACCCGCATCAATGATGCGTATGATGCCAAAAATAAATAAGAGCCCAATGCCTGAAGCATACGTATCCTGGATATTTACAAGGTTTAAACCATCGTGCACATTCAGCCAGATATTTCCAAAAATAAAAATGGAAATGAGTAACATATTGATACTTGAACGTTGGTAAATGCGTAGAATTTCTGAATAATTTTTATCTTTCCACATACGCACCAAAACGCCTGTGGCAATGGATTGCATGCTGCGCTGGGGAATTTGAATAAGGTTTGCTGCATATAAAGCCAGCGTATAAACACCAGTAGATTCAAGCCCTAATAAACTGGCGATGATTAGTCCATCAACCGTGCTGCCAATGGTTGTAATTATAATGCCGCCAAAAACGAGGCCCTGCATTGTAAACATTTTTTTATAAAACTTTTTTGTAACCCGACTGGTTTTAAATTGAAATTTTAAATGCCCTGTTTTTACGAGATAAAAAAGTAATACAAATGCAATGAGGAGATAGAGAAATGAAAAGCATACCATGAAAGTTCGAAAGTCAATGTATTTAAAATAGTACAATAAAATAATGACAGTTGTTAAGATGCGTAAAACAGTTTCTTTTAAAAAATTTGAAAGAATCGTTTTTTGTAAAGCCCAGGCATAGCCTTCCAATAATGAAAAAAACAAAAGGCCAAATGCAAAAGGAAAAACCCAGAAATAATATTGAACGAATAAAGGAGAACGGTTAGAAAATTTTTGTATAAAAAGTGGTTCGAGAAAATATCCGGCAATACCCACTAAAATACAACCAATGAAAGACATGAGTAAAGTGCGGCCAAATAAATCATTTTCTTTTTCTTCAAGATTGTCCTGGTAGTATGGAAAAAATTTATATAAAACAGGTATCGCACCGAGGCTGGCAAAAATAAAAAAGTTTTGTCCTACATCACTGAATATGCGCGTAAGGCCATACTGCTGAGGCAGGAAAGAACCGTCTTTTACAAAGAAATAATTATTCACCGCACCAAACAAGACACCAATATAAACCAGGAGAGATGAAATGATGGCTTGTTTGCGAATTCCGGACATGTACAGTTTTAAAAAACGAAATTAGTTATTTGGATTTTCAATACTGATGTGTACATAATAATTTTTATCAATATAGTCACTGGTGAAAAAATCCGCCTGGTCACCTTTTAATATTACAGTTTGCCATTTTTCTGTTGGATGCAGGGTGAGCACCTGTAGCTTATTATCATTTGTAAAAACAAGCGGCATATCAAAACCCGGCACACAATCCTCCCAGCGATATACAAGATGTTTTTGATCTTTGTCAAAATAAAAATGGAAGCGTGGTATTTGCGTAGTGCGTAAATATTGATCAAAAACTTTACTGAAATTAATACCCGATTTTTTATTGATAAAATCTTCTACTTGTGCTGTCGTAACAGTTTGATGATAGAAAGTTTTATTCAGGCCTGTCAAAATACTGCGAAATAATTCATCATTATTAATGATATGACGTATGGCTTCGAGCATGTTCCCGGATTTATAATACATATCGCCACTGCCTTCATTATTCACACCATATTTTCCAATAATAGGAATGTCATTCCGGATATTTTTTCTTGTACCATATACGTATTCATTGCCGGCTTCTTTACCAAATAAACATTCTGTATAAAGGCTTTCACTATAATTTGTAAACCCTTCATGTATCCACATGTCCGCGATGTCTTTACTTGTAATATTATTGGCAAACCATTCGTGGCCACTTTCATGTATGATAATAAAATCCCATTTCAAGCCCCAGCCAGTGCCGGACAAATCGCGGCCTAAATAACCATTCTGAAAATGATTGCCATAAGCCACAGCACTTTGATGTTCCATGCCGAGGTGCGGCGCTTCCACAAGTTTATAACTGTCATCATAAAAAGGGTAGGGGCCAAACCAATATTCAAAACAATGCAACATCGTTTTGCTTTGCAAAAATTGAACACGCGCTCTTGTTTCATCATAGTCAAGTGCCCAGTATTGCAGGTCCAGCTTGCCTTTCAGGCCATTGATCGTATCTTCCCAATGAACATATTTTCCGATATATGGAACGATATTATAATTATTGATTGGGCTTACTACTTCCCAGGTATACGTTGCCATGCCGTTTTTCTTTTCAGTATTTTTTAACCGGCCATTTCCTACAGCAACCAAAGTATCCGGCACGGTGATGCGAAGAATGGCACCCTTATCCGGTTCATCTCCCTGGTAATCTTTACAGGGATACCAAACACTTGCACCAAGTCCCTGGCAGGCAACCGTCATCCAGGGACGGCCCAAAGAATCTTTGGTCCAAATCCATCCTCCATCCCATGGCGGGCGTTTTGCTTCGCGCGGTTTTCCATGATAAAAGATCGTGATTGATTCTTCTCCTTTAGTATATTTTCCGGTATTGATATACCAAACATTATTATCATTGGGATCATTTTGAAAAGAGCGCTTTTGATCGCGTAACAATACGCTGTCAATAATCATGGGATTTTGCAAATCAATTTGCATGGGCATATTTCCATTTTGCAAAACCTTATAAGTGATACACACAGAGGCTTGTAAGGTTTTGGAATTGTAATCCGGTTGCACGGAAATATCATATTTCATCACATCCCACCAGGCACGTTGAGGTGTTACCGAACCACGCAATGTATCGGCGTGTGTAAATATTTTTGTTTCCTGTGCATGTAAGAAAAATGGGACTGCCAGGATCATGGCCAAAAGACAATTTATTTTTTTCATACCATCAATTTATTTTTTAAAAAACCTGTACAACTCTTTTAAATGTATCATTCATCTCATTTTATTTATAAAAAATTTTTGAATGACTTATTGGATGCAATAAAATTAGGATATTCGGGCTTGAATGTTCCATAAAAAATATATAAACGGAAAAGCGCTTTTGCAAATAAGTAGTTTTCTTATTATTCTGACTGTATTTTTTTCTTGTACGCCTGCTGTTCCCAAAGGAAAAAAAATATTTTACTATAATGAAACAAGCGGTATCAGTAGCCTTGATCCGGCTTATGCCAAAAATCTTTCTATTATGTGGGCGATCCATCAATTGTATAATACACTTGTGGAGGTGGACAGTAATTTAGTCACGCAACCTTCTTTGGCAAAAAGTTGGGAAATAAGTGATGACCATACAGCTTATACGTTTCATTTAAGAACAGATGTGTTTTTTAATGATGATCCGGCATTCCCCGGCGGGAAAGGAAGAAGATTAAATGCGGCTGATGTTGTCTATAGTTTCCAACGACTCATTGATCCGAAAACAGCGAGCAGTGGTGCCTGGATTTTTAATGACCGTATTGCTGAGAATGGTTTTATTGCATTGAATGATACCACTTTTCAATTAAAACTTATCCGGCCATTTCAACCCATACTGGGAATTTTAAGTATGCAGTATTGCAGCATAGTTGCGCGGGAAGTTGTAGAAAAATATGGCGCAGACTTTCGCAGTCATCCCTGTGGTAGCGGGCCTTTCAGGCTACAATACTGGCAGGAAGGGCAAGTATTGGTGTTAGAAAAAAATCATCATTACTGGGAAAAGGATTCATTGGGAAAAAGATTGCCTTATCTCGATGCAGTGAAAATTTCATTCTATGATAATAAGGCGACGGAGTTTTTGGAATTCCGCCAGGGCAGGCTAAGTTTTATCAATGATATTGATCCATCTTTTAAAGATGAAATACTTACACGAAAAGGTGAATTACGCGATCAATGGAAAGATAAAATTGTTTTACAAAAGCATCCGTATTTAAACACGGAATATTTTGGCATTTTAATGGACACAACAAATGCGTTAGTAAAAAGTTCTCCATTAAAAATAAAGGCGGTGCGACAGGCAATTAATTATTCCATCAACAGGCGTCAACTGATCATGTATTTGCGAAACTCTATTGGCTATCCCGCCGAAAGTGGCATGGTGCCTTTTGGGCTGCCTTCTAAAAATGCAGATAGTGTGAAAGGATATTATTATAACCCGGATACAGCGCGGGCTTTGTTAAAATCTGCCGGTATTGATTTGAATAACGCCCCGGTTATAAAATTACTTACCATTTCAACTTATGCGGATATTGCCAGTTTTGCAGCGCGTGCAATTGAACAAACCGGTTTAAAAGTGCAGGTAGAAGTGATTCAAAAAAGTTTGTTGCTGCAGCAAACTGCACAACAACAGGCATTATTTTTTCGCGCGAGCTGGATCGCAGATTACCCCGATGCAGAAAATTATATGGCACAGTATTACAGTAAAAATC
Source organism: Chitinophagales bacterium (assembly GCA_038257845.1). Taxonomy (GTDB): domain Bacteria; phylum Bacteroidota; class Bacteroidia; order Chitinophagales; family Chitinophagaceae; genus JAFDXJ01. The sequence goes on along the minus strand of JBBSQL010000043.1, from coordinate 16,470 downwards.
CTTCACCGCCGAATTATACGCGGTATAGTAATTCCGCATTTGATGCATTGTATGAAAAGGCGTTGAGCGAAACAAATGATTCTATTCGTTATACATATTACCGCGCCATGGATCAGCTTGTCATTAATGATGCGCCGGTAGTTCCCATTTTTTATGATGAAGTCATTCATCTTGTACAGCCCGGTATCACAGGATTTTATCCAACGTCGTTGAATATGCTGGAGTTGAGGAGGGTGGATATGAAAGCAAGTGAGAAGTAAAATAATTTTATATAATTGCACGTATAATTTTTCTAACTTTTTTTTGCTGAGCCTTTCAATCACTTTAAAGGATAATAATGAAAAGGATTTTACATCTTGATTTTAATATTATTATTATAATTCGTTTTTAAGTATTTGTTTAATCAGCACCTCGAGTGCGGTTAAATCCATTTCAATAATTTTCCATACTGCTGGTAGTTTAATATTAAAATATTCATGGGCAATCATATTTCTGAAACTTTTCACTTTATACCAGGGGTATTCATATTTATTCAACAATTCATTTTCAACATGTACAATTGCTTCACCAATAATTACAAATTGAAGTAACACAGCATCATGCAGAATAGCTGTAGTGCAGAAGATATTTTGAGTTTTACCTTTTACATACTGCTTAATTGCAGCAATTGATCTTTCAATTTGAAACAATCTTTCCCGGCTTTCTTCATGCGGATCTTTCATAAATTAATTTTAAGTCGGGTTTTACATGCTCTAAAATGTATGGCTTAAATGAATCCATAAACCCTACATCCACTTTTCTTTTAGTTTGCTGCTCCAATTGAAATTGTACATCAGCCAAATCAAAATAGCTGAATGAATCCTCCGTTTTTAAAGCTATATCAATATCACTTTTCGGCCCGTCGTCTTCACGTGCAAAAGAACCGTAAATCCAGGCTTTTTCTATCATTGAAAATTTTTTGATCCCTTTTATAAGTTCTTGTAGAATTGACTGCCTGTCGATTTTTTTAAAAATAGTATAAGCTATTTTTTCTTCGGCTAACTGTAAAGCTTCCAATGCAACTTTCTCGTCTTCAAGTGCGTAAACTAATTTGTCTGAAAGCCACGCTATCAAAAGCTCATGGCTTTTTGTTTTAAAATATTTTTCCATCTTTACAACTTGCTCCCGTGTGGCTTTTCGATGGCTACGCTCAATTTTACTTAGAATGGCCTGGTCCATTTCAAGATATGAAGCAACCATACGAAGTGGCTGTTTTTTATCTTCCCTTAATTTCCTGATGATGCTGCCTAAACTATCCATTCTAAAATTTTGACATATTTTGTCAAAAATAAAGAATACTATTCATTTTAGCAAAGAATTTTGTGGTAAGTTTTCAACAAATTATTGATAGAAAATAAATCAAAGCATGATCATTTGAAATGGCATGTTCATTTCACTAAATGCAGTTTGCAAACGATCTGCATGTGTATCGGTGATAAAAACCTGGCCATCATTTTCCATACAAACTTTTTGTAATAAATTATGCATGCGCGTTTCATCCAGTTTTTCAAAAACATCGTCAAGCAATAAAACGGGTGGCCGGTTTTTATTTTCTTTGATGATATCAAACGCTGCGAGTTTGAGTGCGAATAATAAACTTTTTCGTTGTCCCTGTGAAGCTGCATTTTTAAAAAGCAAACCATTTATCTTAATATCAAGGTCATCTTTATGAATACCATTTCCGGTTCTCTGCAGGTATAAATCGCGATCGAGATTTTGTTTCAATAAATCTTCAATATTTTCTTCTTGTAACTGGCTGAAGTAGGAGAGTGTTACCTGGTCTGTGTTTCCGGCGATATTGTTATATTCTTTTTCAGCTAGTGGCAGGAATTTTGCAAAAAACAGTTTTCGTTTTTCAAAAATAAAATTATTAAGCGCAATCAATTGTACATTAAAAGTTTCCAGTAAATCTTTATCTGTAAAATTATTGGATGCCGCATTTTTAAGGAAACTATTTCGCTGGTCCAGCACCTGCCTGTATTCAATTAATTTTTTTAAATAAGGATGATCTGTTTGTGAAATGATGCTGTCAATAAAGATCCGCCTGGTTTCCGGTACACCTGAGAGCATGAGCACATCATCCGGCGCTATAAAGATTGATGGAAACTTCCCGATATGGTCAGAAAATTTTTTACACAGTTCATCATTCACGATGATTTCCTTGCGCCCGTTTTCCCTGTAAATGCAAATTATATTTTGATTACCATCTGCATTTTCAAAATTACCTTCCAGCCGGAAGCCTTGTAAACCGCTGAAAGCATTGGTGTTTTCGGGTTTTGAAAAATAACTTTTTGTAAAACACAGGTAATGAATTGCGTCTATGAGATTTGTTTTGCCACTTCCATTCGGCCCACAGATGCAGACAATTTTTTCCGTAAACTCAAATGAGCGAAAAGCATAATTCCGGAATTGCGATAAGGTTATTTTTTTTACAAACACATTTGCAAGATAAAAAACAGAATGTTTCTATTGTTTCTTTTTATCTGAATGGCCGAAATTAAAAACCCTTGAAATGTTGAAACCGAAAAATATATCTCCTTTACGCCAGGTGCCGGTTGTCTTTCCAAGAAATAATGGTTCAGCCATTCCCTGGGAATTGGTTACATGCAATTGAAAAACATGGCCACCCGTTTCAATATCAATGCCGGCAGACAAAGAGTTATACATTTTTATAGAGTTAACCTGGTTTGGAAAAATATAATCGTATTCAGCATTCACACTCATGTGTTTTGTAATTAACATGCGTCCGCCGATGCCGGTAACAAAAACATTATTGTTATCGGCCACAGTAGGCACCAAATTATAATGTAGTAATGAAGGAGTAAGTTGTATTGAAAATTTGGATGAAAATTTCCGGGCAATTAATAAAGATATATCATAGCTTAATTTATCAAGTGCTGCATCATCAGATTTTAAAGAGGTATAATACATACCAGAAAAAATATCTACAGTTACAGGCATTTTATTTGTACCATCCGTTTGTTTCAACAATTTATATTTAAGATGGCCATCAAAAGTTTTTTCAAAAGTGCTTCTGCCAATACCTACAGAAAGATCACTGGTAATTCCATAATCAAAACCCAATCGCATAGTCGCATTATCCAGGCCAAAGAAATTATAACCACCATCATTGATCTTACCAAAACGATGCATGATAGAAAAAAGTAATGAATTTTTTGCAGTCGTTTCTACAGATTGAGTATTGATAATATATATACTCTTAAATGTGCCGGTGACATACATTTTTTGCATGTTGACTGACATGGAATCATCAATCATATTTAATAAACTGCTATCCTGAGCAAAGACATTTATGGAGAAAAGGAAACATATAATAACTGTATAAAATTTACGCATAAAATGATTTATGGATGAAGTGAGACTTTTATTTTAACATCAATAAGTTGCGCAATTTTTTTCCGCACCAGCGATGGTATTTTAATATTAAAATCAGCAGGATTTATGGTGAAATTGGATGTGCCATCAATCGTATTATTATTAATGACAAGACTTGCTGTAGCAGTGAATGGCTTTGCAATTCCATGCATCGTCATTGTACCTGAAACATGTACAATGAAGTTTCCATTTTTTGAAGGATCTATTGTTTCTGTAAAACTGCCGGTAAAATTGGCTTTGGGAAATTTATCACTTTCAATATAATCCTCATTAAAATGAACCTGCATTAATTCTTTCTGAAAAACAAAACTTTTCATCAGCATGCTAAATGCAATTGTTTTTTTAGAAACATCCATAATAGCGTACACCTGGTTATTCTCTGCAACAATATTCTCAAAAGGGGTTTCAGAATAAAACCCAATAAAACCATTGCGCGTTGAAAATAATTGTGCGTTTGCGGTTAGCGATACACATACAAAAAGTAGAAGAATATAATATTTCATATTGAAGGGTTTTTAATTGTTAGGAGCGCCGGCATTTATCCACGCAACAATGATATTTATATTACAATCAGAAAGCATTGGCTTATCCAATGGCATGGCCGGGAAGCCGGGCGCATGTGTAATTACACCTTTAAGATTTCCGTTGTCTGCCTGGATTTTAATGTTGTCATAGCCATCCAAATTTATACCACCTGAAGTATTTCCATTTCTATGACAACTATAGCAATTGTTGCTAATGATCGGTAAAACTTTCATGGAATAAGTAACATTTGATACATCACAAGGCGTATTATTTGTTGGAGAAATAACATCTTTGCTATGGTTTGAACATGCATTTGCGCATAGCGTAATCATCGCAATAACTAACAGTTTTTGAATTTTGAATTTTTGCATTGAATTTATTTTAGAAGTACACAATCAATAAGGTTTACATCCATTAAAAAACCGGCACACTTTCCTTTTATAGTGATATCCCCGGTAGGTTTTAGTAGTGCAATTTCATTGGAATCATCCATCATCAGGCAATTAATACCTCCGCTTGAAGTTTTATTCAGTAGTATAATATATTGAGATGATTGTTTTGTAACACTGGCAATTACCCCCGTTACTTCAATAACTTTATCCAGGTAAAGAAGATTGGCTTTGTTTTCATCATTATTGAAATCCGCATATAGTTTTTCTGCGCTGATTTGTATATCAGTTTTTTCAGATGCAACATTGACATGTGTTTTATTTATTTTTAAAAAAATCACTATGATTGCAAAAAGTATAAGCAATACGATGCCTGTCAAAAGATTTCTTTTTTTCATTTTTTCATTTTTAATAAATGGTTAGTGGATGTGCTTCACTACAGATATATTTAAACCGGCACTTTTTAATGAAAGGTTGCCAATACCCACACCCTTTAACGGAACTTTAAAATATGGTTGAACCTGGATAAATAAATTTTTGCCTGCCTGTAAATTTGCACCGGCTCCAAGATTCATTATAGAAAAATAATCTTTTGATGAACGTGGATAATTAAAACCACTATCATACGCATAGCGATTGAGGTTATAATTAAAATTATAATATTCATTTTGCATTAAATAAGATGATACGCCTGCAGTAACAAATAAATTTATTTTATTGCCTCCTTTAAAATCATAACTAATATTCAGTGGTATTTCCCACATATTACAATTTCCATTAGCGTAATTAAGTGTAACGTCGCTGGATTGAAAGTAGGGTAGGCGTTTTGTATCAAAATACTTTCCGGATGTGTAATAATTTTTTCTATCGAGAGATAAACCTGTCTGAATACTCAAACCATTTTTTAGATGATAACCAGCAACAATACCGCCTCCATAACCCACTTTGGAAGCTTGTTGATTCTTAACAAAACTCAAGTCAGTATTTGTTGTAATACCAATTACCCAATACGCTTGCCTTGTAAAGTCAAATATATTTTTTTTCGTCTTTTTACCGGATGAATTTTGATCTTTTGCCGTAGCATTTACATTAGTCACATTCTTTAATATGCTATCTTTTTTAATTGCCGGAAGTATTGAATCTTTAGCGAGGACATTCGTTAACTGTTTTGGAATTATTTCACTGGCATTGTTATTTATTAATGCACTCATTTCGCTGCTATTGCTGCCATCAGTTATATTTTTTGTATTATTTTGAATTTTTTCCCCCGCAATAAAGGTTTGAATTTTTGGTAAAGATTCCTGCCTTTTATTTTTTTCTGAAATTTGGCTTAATGCTACATTCGGTTGCACGTATGCTGTTGCAGGTTTATTAAGGTCTTTAATATTTGAGACATTATTTTTATCAGCATCTACTTTTAAATGTTCATCTTTTTTTTGATTGGATTGTTTTGTTTCGTTTGTTTTTTTAATGGAACTTGATGAAATTGTTTGTTGCTTTTGTTGCACTGTTTCCCCGTTAAATAAACCGATGGAGTAACTGATGACTATAGCAACCGGGATGAATAACCACCACCAAAAGAAAATAAACCGCCTGCGCTTCTTTTTGGTTTCAGTTGAATCTTCTAATGATTCTTCTTTTTCTAAAGCAGCGTGCACTTTGTTCCAATCGGCTGCAAGATCATCATTCAGATCACAGTTCTCAGCCGCTTTTTTGAACAAATCATCCATATCGTCAGACTTTATGTAAAACATAATACATTGCCATTATTATCTTTTATAAAATGTTTTTGTAAAAAAACTTTTGCTTTTGAGAGGTTACTTTTTGATGTGCCCACAGAAATTCCAAGCTTCTCTGCAATTTCAGCATGCGAATAACCATCTATCACATATAAATTAAAAACTACCCTGTATCCCGGGCTAAGTTTACGCACTAACAATATCAATTCTTTGTACATCAAATTATTTTCTCCGCTTTGCTCGTTTCCCGGTTTATTCCAGACACCTTTAGGTAATTCAATATTTTGAGGAGTAAGATTTTCTTTACTCATATAATCAATAGAAGCATTTACCACAATTCTTTTTATCCAACCCATCAGCATTGCTTCCAATTTATCTGCATCGCGGATTTCAAACTTGTGAATATTCCTGAATATTTTTACGAATGCATCATTGGCCGCATCTGCTGCATTTTCAAAAGAATGAACATATCTAAAGGATATTTTCAATGCAAAATTCAGATAGCGTTCATAGAATAATTTCTGAAAGCGGCTGTCATTATTCATGCATCCTTGCAATATGTTGTAAGTATCCAGCAATAGTTATGGCGCTTTTAATTTTATATAAACCCTATTTGATTCTAAATGGTTGCTTACATGGGTACAAAATATTTTTTCGAAAAAATATTTTTTAAAAGCAACCACCAAACAACAAGAGCAGTTTAGTTAAGTAATAAAAATCATAAACTATGAAGTTAAAATACTTTTTTTTGACGCTGACACTGGCAACGCTCTCTATTGTTGCTAAAGCAAATGTATGGGTAATCCAGGTGGCAAATTTTCAATTCACGCCTTCGAGTGTGAATGTAGTTGTAGGTGATATGGTTAAATGGGTTTGGGTAGATGGTATCCATACAACCACATCGCTCAGTGTTCCGGCTGGGGCTGCATCCTGGGATTCACCCATTAATTCTACCACTACAAGCTTCACTTATGAGGTTAAAGTTGTGGGCACTTATAATTATCAATGCAATGTACATGGATCCAGTATGTCAGGTGTTATTCATGCCACCGGAGCCTTGCCTGTAGTTTTAAGCGCTTTTAGTGTTATGCCTTCCAAGCCTTCGGGCACTGCTTTGATTTCATGGACCACTACGACGGAAATAAACACAGATTTTTTCATAGTAAATAAAAGTGTGAATGGTATCTCATTCAGCGAAATTACGCGGGTGAAAGCTGCCGGTAATTCTTCTGTTCCGCAAAATTATTCTGTAACAGATAATAATAATGGTTCTCCATTTAAATACATTTATTATGAATTGCAAATAGTAGATAAAGATGGAAAGTCGTCATTAAGTTCTATAGAAAGATTTACAAATAATACTGCGACAAGCAAATTGATCACACAATTGAGTCCAAACCCCATTACTGCACCAGGGCATCTTATGTTCCAGTTTAATGCAGATAAAAATGGTGAAATGAAAATACAATTATTTAATACTTCCGGCAAATTGATCAAGGAAGATAATGCAAATGCAATCACAGGATTGAACAACGGGCATTTTCATATCGGTGATTTACCGGCAGGTGTTTATACAATTGTATTTACGTTTGATAATCAAAGGGAATCTTACCAGGTTTTGATGCAATAGAACTATTCCATTGACTAAACAATTTAGAAGATCTTGCAAAATGAAGTGTTGACTTTATTTTGCAAGTTTTTTTTTCTTGGAAATTTTTTTTGTACGTTCTGGCACTTCTATTTTATTTCTTTTTTCTAAGATTCCATATTTCACCTTTGTGTCGTGTAGGAACCGTATCGCCTAACAATTTACCCCATGGTTTAAGATCAGGAACCCTGTCAAAAATAATTTTTAAAATGGCGACAAAAGGAATGGAAAGAAACATCCCCGGCACACCCCAAAGCGCAGCACCAAGTAAAACCGTTATGATGGAGATAAGCGCATTAATTTGAACTTTTGAAGAAACAATTCTTGGAACAAGTATATTATTATCAATAAACTGAATGATAATATATGCAATTAAAATTCCAACCTGTGTATGGTAACCATCTGTAGTAACAGTTGCTATAAGAACAGGCAAAGCGATTGCAATAACGCCTCCTATATATGGTATCATATTTAAAAATGCTCCAATAACGCCAAGCAAAATTGCATACTTAACGCCTAATATTAATAATGCGGTTGAATTTAATATGGCAACTATAAAAGCTTCAAGCAGCAGCCCGACCATATAGCTTTGAATGGCTGATTTTGTCTCGTTTAATATATCGCTTACCTGTTTGGAATTTTCTTCAGCAAATACTTCAAAAAGAAAATTGAGGATAAGCGTTTTGTAAAACAAAAAAAGAAATATGTAAACGGGCAATAAAAGAATAATACTGATGGTGCCTATTGCTGTGCTTACAGTAGAGCCTACTAAAGCTTTGCTGTTGTTTAAAGTTTCATTTACAAGTTCAACCTGTTTTTGAATGGTTATGCCAAAATGAAGCTGAGCCCATTGCCCGAACTGAGTTGTAAGATCACTGAATTTTTGTTTTAATAAAGGTAATGTATCACCAAATTTAGCAATTTGTGAAGAAAGAAAATACATGATGCCGCCAAATACAATAAAAGCTATTAAAAGCGTAATAATAATTGACAGGATTTTGGGTATTTTATGTTTTTGCAACCAGCTATATAAAGGATTTAATAAAATTGCAAAGATCATCGCAAATGCCAGCGGAATCATGATGTCCTGTAAATTAAATAATACATACATCAATAGAATAATTCCAAATAAAATTACAGTGGCTTTAAAATAAAAGGGATATTGTTTTACAGTCATAAACTTTTATTATTTTAAATAATTGTAAATGAAGATATATATAAAACCGACATCATGAATGATGTATCAACCGAATTATTTTTCAGCCAGGCTGTAAAGAAGTGGAAAGTATTATTTGATTTTTTCAGTTCATGAATGTGGCTGGTGTTTATTCATCTGTTATTTTAATTATGACGTTACCAGTTTTTTGTCCTGACTCCACATACTTGTATGCTTCTACAATTTCTTCAAGTTTATAATACCGGTCAATGACAGGCTTAAATTCTCCTTTTTCAACCAGGTTTTTTAGATAAATGACGTCTTCTTTATTAATTGCAGGTATTGGAAATAAAACTTTTTTCCCACCCCAAAGGGGTGTCGACATTGCTAAAAAAACATTCTCTGCATGCTGGCCAAGTTCAGTCGAAATATAAATCCCTTTTTGCTTAAGTAGTGGTTTACATTTTCTAAATGAACTTTTTCCTACGGCGTCAAATATTAGATCGAATCTTGATGCTGTTTTTGTAAAATCTTCTGTTTGATAATCAATAACTATATCTGCTCCCAGAGATTTTACCAGCGCTACGTTTTTTGTATTGCAAACGGCTGTATCATTGGTACCAACCGTTTTTAATATTTGCACAGCAGCGGAACCAATTGCCCCTGTCGCCCCATAAACCATTACGTTTTGCCCACTCTTTACTTTGGCAGCTCTAATATCGCAGAGTGCATAATGAGCCCCTTCAGTAATTGCAGCAGCTTCCTCATACGATACGTTTTTAGGTAAAATTGTAATAGCAGCAGTTTCTGCAATAGTTAGATATTCACCATGCCCACCAAAAGTTTTATCATTAAAGCCAAAAACTTTATCGCCTTTTTTGAATATGTCCACACGCTTTCCGGTTTCTTCAATGACGCCTGCAAACTCACAACCTAAAATTGAATATTTTGGTCTAAAAAGTCCACTCCAAAATCGTGTTATAAAATACTCCGCACTACGGAAACCTGAATCAGTTCTGTTTACAGTGGATGCAAATACTTTTATTAATACCTCGTTGTCATTAGGTTTAGGTTTGTCAACCTCCATTAGTTGAGCAACTTCTGGTGGGCCATATTTTTTATAAACTATTGCTTTCATTTTATAATTCTTTCAAATTTTTGATGTTGTCTGCTTTAAATTTGCTACTAACGAATATTGCTGGCCTAATTAAGAATATGATTCGGACCATACTTAACCGATGTTGATTAAGGCATGAATCGAATATGAAGTTAATTACAAAAAGCTAATTAGAGAATCTCAAGCCTGTTGAAGTACATTAATCTTTGCAACAACTTTATTTAGTTTAGTAAGGCTTTATAACCTGACCGGTATTTGCTCCAAATACACTTTTACGAAAACCGAATTCCAGTTGCTGCATGGTGACAGGAATATCGCCGGGGAAATAAGGGAAATACTGCGGAGAGTTTTCTATAACCGTTGGACTTACTGCATTAATGCGAATACCGTTTCTCAGTTCAATAGCTGCTGCACGTACGAAGCCTTCTACAGCGCCATTTGCTGCCGATGCGTTGGCAAAATTTTTCTGCGGTTCGTATGATAATGCTCCTGTAATTAATGTGAAAGAACCTTTAGGATTGATGTAATGCTGACCGATAAGCACCAGGTTAATTTGCCCCATCATTTTACCTTCTACTCCTTGTCTAAATTCCTTATCATTTAATTTTTGCCAGGGGCCTACATACGTTGGACCAGCGGTAGAAATCAATGCGTCAAATGGCCCAATTTGCTTGAACATATTTTCGATAGAGTCAGTTGAAGTAATGTCTGCCTGAATGTCTCCATCTTTTTTTGCTACTCTTACAATTTCATGTTCCTTCTCTAATGCATTGGCCAGATGCTTTCCCATAGTGCCTGTTGCACCTACGATGATAATTTTCATTTTCTGTTGTTTTTAATTGTGAATTTTAATACAACAAAATTAGTTTGGATAGCTGCCTCACTTGTAGGACATACATGCACTTAAACAGGACTTATTTGAAATTGTTATCTGCTCTTTGAAACTTTTAAAATGTAGTAATAAGATTCGCAACTAATCATGTCTTTTTGTAAAACCTTGTCACCAATTTAAGCATCCAGCGTTTTGTAAAAAAACAAGTCTGTATGTCTTATCAGTATTCGTTTTGAATTTGTGTAAATAGCTTCTCGACAAGCCTGGCCATTATAATCACGAGTGATTTTACATATAACCAACATTCGTGTGTTTAAAACTGTCGGGGTATTTCAGGCCATACCCCAGTATTCTATCAAAAGAGGAATGTGCCAGAAATAATAAACCGGCAAAAAGCAAGTAATCATTTGTTTGGAAAACACCGAGGATTATTAAAATGCACCCAACTGCTTTGTGGTGAAAGATGTTATAGGTAACAGCCCCAACCTTTGAGTTAACTAAATAACCTATCATACCGATATCAGGGCTGAAAAAAAGAATAATATACAACCACCAACTGATATGCATGTTTAGTTTATATAAAAGGAAAACTGAAAGAGCAAATACGCCCAGTTCTTCGAGCTTAATTAGACTTTTCATTTCGCAGGTTTTGTTTTGGTTAAATATTCTGATGAATTCAGGCATTGGCGTAGCTCGGAATTAATATTTCCAGCCGGCACTGAAGCAAATTAGTAAATAAAGTTTAAATCAAATGTGCTGATTAAAACTTAACCAATTACCTTGTCATCAATCTTAGAATTCAGTCCCTTGTAAAAAACAAGCCTATAGGTTTTATCCGGATTGGCTTTAAACTTGATTCTAATATCTTCTTCTTATTTCTGTTTCAAATGTTTTTGATACTGCCGAAGTCTTTTCGTTCTATACTTTCTGTATAAATTCTATTACCAGTTATTCATGGTTCATGATTAATTATTTTTTCTCTTGAAGCTCTTTCAGCTTTTTCCTGGTTTCTGGTATTTCTTTAATTACCAATGCTTGTTTATAATATTTTATAGCATTTGCTGTATCACCTGTTTTGTTGTAAAAGTCACCGAGAGAATCAAATGCATTTGCACTTTCAGGATAATTTGAAACATTCATGTTGAATAAATATTTTGCCTTTGTAAACTGTTTCGTATTTAATGAGTAGTAAGCAAGGCCATTTACGAGGTCTTCTGCCGGTTTAACTGAGTAGCCTAACTGTTCAGTCATATTTTTATAGTGAGCATCCAGCAAACTATCTAACCTGATGTTTCCATTATCTAAATAACGGGCATACATATCAAATTTATAATAGTCAAAAATAAAGCGAAGTGCATCATATTCTGCAATAAAAGAGACTGAACCGTGATTGTCATCAGCGTAATATTTATAGTCAAAATTTAATTTGTTTTGCTGATTATTTTTTATGCTCCTGATTAGTTCCAAATTATATCTTATCAATTCAGTATTTTCGGTTGTGTCTTTCTGCACAGCGCTTGTATCAACACCTTTTTCCATGCGATTGGCAATTGCTAAAAAAAGTTTTATACCTGTATAATCATGCGTTGTAAGAACTGTTTTACTTTCAATTAAAAGTTTATGTTTGTCCCACCACAAACTTGCATCAATAGAAACGTATGCATTAAAAAATTCCTTATGATGTATTAATGTATTTATTACAGTCAGCCCACCAACAGAATGACCCATGAGTATTCGATAAGGAGCAGTTGAATATGTTGATTCTATTTCAGGGAAAAGTTCATTTTTAATAAATGACATAAAGTTTTCTCCTCCACCAGAATTTTCCCCCAAACTATCGCCAATTGTATCTTCAATCGTTGGGGTTAAATCTTTCATTCTGTTTGAATGCAAGATTCCTACAACAATCATTTGCGGAATAACATTGGCCCCGCTTAAATACTCAACCATTGCAACAACGGACTGAAAATGGCTTTCAACATCTAAAACATAAATCACTGGGTAAATCTTGCTTTCATTTTTATTGCCAGGATTGTAAACCCAGGCAGTTCGTACTTCTTTTAATATTTTTGAATGGATTGTGACAACATCTGCCGTCATAATTTCCTTTTTCGTTTGAGCACTTGCGCTAAAAGATATAAGAAGCAAGTAAATTGGTATAAAATATGTTTTCATCATTTGAATTTTTTTAACGCTGATATTTTAATAAAAGCAGAAGTTTTTAAAATCATGGTTTAATGTATTTATTATGCTATTCAGTCTTTCAATATTTATCCTAAATTTAAGTATGAATTTTCCCGTAAAGGAAGAAGGCGGGAATCATTTAATGCAGCGGTTCTATGCACTGATCCGATTAGGTATTCCTGGTTTGATGCAAAAGATATGAAATCGCTCATACTGTTTTGTTTTATGCTTTTATCTTCCATGATTTTTTTTAAAATTTATAATAAAAATATTGAAACTCTAGTTTTTGACTGTGACTATTCTCAAACATAATATTGCGGATATAAATGTTAGTGGCGTAAAAAAGTATAATTCAAATGGAGACTGGGCAAAAAGATTTCCAATAGTATTGAAAGTAAAAATAACTACTAAAAGCCAGATAATTGCATTTAGTAATTTAACTGATGTTTTGTTTTGAATATAGCCTGCTTTGAGTAACAAAATCAACATCGCGAAAACATTTACGAAAATTGAAATCCGCTCCAACTTCCTCATATCTGCCACACTATTAATTTTGCCAGCCCAAACTATGGCATAGGGAATTGTACCGGTCAAAACCAGTGTATGAAATACCAACATTCCAGACAGTAAAATAATCATTATGATGGTGGCCTGCTTTGGCGAAATTAGATTCTTCATTATGCTTTTAATGATGTACTTTTTTTAAAATGAATTCACCGCAATTACTCAATTCTATAATACTATCTTGTTGCCTTTTTTTTAACCGGATCCAAAAACATATAAAATCTATAGTGAATATCACACTTATTAGACTGGAAACGCGGATTGGTTTTTTATTTGATTCCTGTTTGATGATTTGGTTTTATTTAGTTGTTTGATTGTTAGTTGGTATTGCTGCAAAGTTTATTTCTGTTTAAAATACCTCTTCAATGAGTTCTTTATTTATCATCATCCCTGCTGTAGTACCCATGGCCACAGCATTTGCCACAGTACGGACTCTGGTAGTATTGTCGCCACAGGCATATACACCGTGAATATTTGTTTTTTGTGCCGGATCAACATGAATATATCCATCGTCATTTAACTGGCAGCCCAAAATTTCAGGAATTAAACAGTGTTGAACAAAGGGAGTGCGCGTGTAAATGACTTTTACTGCAACTGACTTGCCTTCTTTAAAAAGGATATTTTTAAGGTATCCATTATGATTTTGTAATTGTTCAATTTCATCCTCAACAATAGCAATATTATGTTGGTGAAGCTTGGCTGTTTGTTCAGAAGTTAAAGTTGATTTTCCGTTTGTGTAAAGTGTAAGTTTTTTTGTCCAGTTAGAAATGAGGGTTGAAAATTCAAAACCATAATTGCCATTACCCAGGATGCCAGTTGTTTGCTGCTTTACCTCGTAGCCATGACAATAAGGACAATGCAATACACTAATTCCCCAGCTTTCGGAAAACCCCGGAATGTTGGGCATTATATCTTTAATGCCTGTTGCAAAAATCAGTTTATGTGCAGTAAACTGTTTGCCTGAATCAGTATTTATTTCAAAGCCGTTAATTGTTTTTACTCCGCTTTTAGCAAGTCCATCAAAGAATTGTATTGTCTTGTATTGTTGAACCTGCTGTTTAGCTAATGCAGCAATTTCTTTTGGGGATTTACCATCCTGGGTTAAAAAGTTATGCGAATGTGGAGTTTGCATGTTACAAGGTTTACCACTGTCTATAATTAATACTTTCCTGAGCGCCCTGCCAAGCGCCATGGCAGCAGCTAACCCTGAATAACTACCACCTATTATTATTACGTCGAATTGTTGTTTGTATTTCATTTGATTTTTTTATATGGTACTTATATTAAAAGGAATTTTCCACTTCAACTTACTTTTTTGTCTTCGAAGAAATTTTTCGGAAAATTAAATCCAGTAAAGGCATACCTATAAATATCATCCATGGGACCAGCGTAATTGTGAGTATAAATGTTCGAAGGAATAATGGTAAAAAAGCTAGTGGTTGTCCAAACAGTAAAAGAAACAAAGTAATTGATGGATAAATGACCAGCCAGATTTTTAAGGCTACAATAAATTTGAATTTCGGTTTCATACTAGAAATTATATTTAATAAATTATTTTATTATGCAAAACTAATTTGCAAAGCAGCCTTTATGGTAGGATGATGATGAAGTTGGATAGGACTTATAGGAAATTCTTTCTGAAAGATTCAGGTGAATATCCGGTATGCTTTTTAAAGAACCTGATAAAGTAAGAAATGTCTTCGTAGCCCAGGTGATCAGCAATGTCTTTGATCTGGTTGGGGGTAGCCAGCAGGTACCGCTTGGCTTCTAATACTATTTGTTCATTGATGAGTTCAGATGCAAGTTTACCAACAGATGCTTTGGTAATAGAATTAAGCTGGTAGGTTGAGAGGTTCAATAAATCGGCGTATTGAGAAACCTGTTTATGAGTGGTTATGTGGGTTGAAATCAGTTCTATAAATTCCTCAAAGCGTTCCTGAGCATAAGTACTCCTGGATTTTGAAATACTGTGCAGGTTGCTGCTTTGCCTTATAAATTCTATAAAGAAAATATCAAGGTTTGCTTTGATCACCTCTATGTATCCTTCCTGTTTTATTGTGTATTCGTTATAAATATAGGCTAAAATACCTTGTAGCTTTTTAAACCTTTCTGCTTCAAAAGCACAAAAGTTTTTATTACAAGATTTGACTAATCTTTGATTTGCAAGTTTGTCTTTTGGATGATAAAAAGCGGTATCAAATTCAGCAAGAAATCCTGTACAGTTTGCATTTAATTGAAGCTGATGCACCTGACCCGGCCGGAGAATAAATATTGAATTATTTTGAATTTCATATCCCGTAAAATCTATTTCATGGTTCCCTTTTCCATCTTGCAATGCAAGCAGAAAAAAGAAATCATGCCTGTGCAGGCCGTGCATCAAATCCTTGCCATTAAGTATGTCGGCAATGGCCCGAATCTTGAAACTGCCGGTAATAACGGATTCATTTAGTTGTGTATCAATTTTTCTAATTGGTATGACTTTCATTATATATTATCGCCAACATTTTCACTAAAGTCCGTAAGTTAAAACATTAAAGTAATTAGGAGCAAATTGCACAATCAAAAACGGATGTAAAAAAAATGGTACAAAAGACGAAAATTCGCTGATGTACCATGAGGTAATCCGGCTGGTCTCTATGCCCATAGAGAGAACCCAGGACCCTCCCGATAAATCGGGATGCTCTACCCCTGAGCGATCAAATTCACAATATATTTCCTTGATTTCATTCGTTTAATTTTTAATTCAAAAACTTTTGCATCCTTTAGTGTTGGAAATTCTTTTGAATATTTCATTACCCATGGCAATCCGGTAGCAGTAAACTTTGAGTGGCCAATATTGTGTTCATAAATTCTTCGTTCTAAATTAATACATGCACCGACA